>JBILNB010000007.1:0-136482 GCA_044375195.1 Rubrivivax sp.
GATGCCGCGCACGGCGCCGATCATCTCGCTCGCGAACAGGATGTTGTCGACCGGGATCACCTGGGTCAGCAGGTCGATCCCGGGCTGGTGGTAGACGCAGGTGTCGAAGAACACGTTCTTCAGAAGGTGCTCCTGCAGCAGCGGCTTCTTCAGCTCCTGGGCCAGGCCGCGGTAGCGCCCCCAGTGGTAGGGCGCGGCACCTCCGCCGTGCGGCACGATGAACTTCAGCGTCGGGAAGTCCTTGAACAGGTCGCCCTGCAGCAACTGCATGAAGGCCGTGGTGTCGGCGTTGATGTAGTGCGCCCCGGTGGTGTGGAAGCAGGCGTTGCAGCTCGTGCTGACGTGCACCATCGCCGGAATGCCGTACTCGACCATCTTCTCGTAGATGGGGTACCAGTGGCGGTCGGTCAGCGGCGGGCTCGTCCAGTGCCCGCCCGAGGGGTCGGGGTTGAGGTTGAGGGCGACGTTGCCGTACTGCTCGACGCACTTCACCAGCTCGGGAACGCAGGTCTTCGGGTCCACCCCCGGGCTCTGCGGCAGCATGGCCGCCGGGATGAAGTTCTGCGGGAACAGCTGGCTGACGCGGAAGCAGAGCTCGTTGCAGATCGCCGCCCAGGTGGCGCTGACCTGGAAGTCGCCGATGTGGTGCGCCATGAAGCTCGCGCGCGGGCTGAAGATCGTGAGGTCGGAACCGCGCTCGCGCATCTGGCGCAGCTGGTTGGTCTCGATCGACTCGCGCAGCTCGTCGTCGCTGATGCGCAGGTCGGCCGCCTTCGGCATGACGGACGGGTCCTTGATGCCCGCAATCTGCTGGTTGCGCCAGTTCTCGAGCGCCTTGGGGGCGGTGGTGTAATGGCCGTGGCAGTCGATGATCACGCGGGGTCCTCCTGGGCAAGCGCTGGAACAGCGCGGATTGTCGGGAAGTCCGCCAACCCGCAGAAGACGGTATGGCTGCCTAGCTGTTATGCCATGTCGGCATGGGCAGGATCGCAGCGGGGGTCTTCAATCGACGCGGGAGCGCTCGCGCCGCGCCAGCGCGCCGGCGCGGTCCATGCGGCCCTCGTGCGGCAGCGGCACCGAGCGGCGCAGCACGTCCTCGGCCAGCCACTCGGCGGCGCGTCGGCCGCGCTCGGCCACCACGGCCGGCGGCATCTGCTGGTAGTCGTCGTTGAAGACCTCGAAGCTGTAGTCGCCCGCATAGCCCATGCGCTGCAGGCGCAGCACCAGCTCGGTGAGCTGCGGCGTGTGCACGCCCTCGCCGGGAAAGACGCGGAAGGTGCGCGCCGTGGCCATGCGCTCCTCGGGCGTGCGCACCTCGTTCCACATGAAGTCCGACAACTGGACGAAGAAGATCTTGGCTGGGTCGACCTCGTCCAGCCCGTCCAGCGCTGTCTTCGTCGCGAAGAGGTGGTAGGAGTCGATGGCCAGCCCGAGGTTGGGCATGTCGCCCAGCTGCACGGCCTGCCAGGCGGTGGTGTACTCGTTGATGTGACGGCCCCAGGACAGGCCCTCGTAAACCACCTTGATGCCGTGCGGCAGCGCCAGCATCGCGAGCTTGCGCAGGTCGCGCCCGATGGCGCCCAGGTCGGGCGTGGCGTGCTGGGAGGTCGACGAGCAGGCCAGCAGCAGCGGCGCGCCCACCGCCTTGCACATCGAGATCATGCTCTTGGCGACGTCGACCTTGTAATCGTGCAGGTGGCCCGACAGGCCTTCGAAATCGCGCAGCACCTGGAAGCCGGTGACGCGCAGGCCGCTGCCGCGCACGCAGGCCACAGCGTCGTCGACGCCGCCGGCATGCCCGGCGATGTCGCGCGCGGACAGCATCACCTGGGCGAAGCCGGCCTCGCGGATGGCCTGAAGCTTGGCTGGCAGCGCGCCGGCCAGCGTGATCGTGTCGAGTCCGAAGTCGCGGATGAACATGTCGGCCTCCGCGCTCAGGCGTCTGCGTGGACGAGCTCGAACATCAGGCCGCCGAGCCAGCTGCGCGTGAGCGCGCCGCGCACCTCGACGTGCAGGCGCTCGGTCTCGACGAAGTGCACGCCACGCGCGCGCAGCGCGGCCGCGGCCGCCGGCACGTCGGGCGCGCCGAAGGCCACGCGCTGGAAATGCTCGCCACCGTCCTCGACCACGCTGTCGGGCTCGATCAGCTGCAGGTGCAGGCTGCCGTCGGGGCTGCGCAGCACGCAGCCCTTGGGCAGCACGCCGGTCTCCCGGTCCTCGCCGAGCTCGACGAAGCCGAAGAGCTCGCGGTAGAACTCCACCCAGTCGGCGGTGCGCGTGGCGCCGATGTACTGCACCACCCCGAACCAGCGCAGGCCGGCCAGCGCCGGCGGCTGCGGCTCCACGCCCGGGATGGGGACGAAGTCGACGTCGTAGATGGAGAACTCGCGGTGCCGGTCGACGAAATAGAGGCGCGAGGCGCCGACGCCGTGGATGGCGGGGATGTGCAACTCCATCGGCGCCACGCGCACCGGCACGTCCCAGGCGCCGAGCTCCAGCGCGCGCGCGTGCGCCGCCGCGGCGTCGCGCACGCGCAAGGCGATGGCGGCGATGGCCGGCACCTCAGGCAGGGGCTGGGCATGGCTGCCTGAGCCCGCGTGGGCGTTGATGATCACGTTCATCAGCCCCTGGCGGTACAGCAGCACCTCACGCGAGCGGTGCCGCGCCACCGGGCGAAAGCCCATCAGCTCGAGCACCTGACCCAGCGCCTGCGGCTTGGCGGTGCGGTACTCGATGTACTCCACCCCCTCGATGCCCATCGGGTTGGAGGGGTCGCTCAGGGCTTCGCGTTCGGCGTGGGGTGTCATGGGCGTGTTTCCGTGTCGGGTCGGTGGGGCCCGTGAGGGTCAGTAGGCGATTTTCGCGACGCTGCGCAGCACCTCGGCGGTCGTCGTCGGCAGGCCGAAGAACTCGAGGTAGGCCGGGATCTGCTCGAACAGCATGTCGGTGCCGATCTGGAACCGGCATCCGCGCGCCTGCGCCGCCTGCAGGAAGGCGGTCATCGCCTGACGCATCACGACCTCGCCGACGAAGGTCGAAGGCGCCAGGCGCTCGACGTCCAGCGGCAGCGGGTCGCCCGGCTCCATGCCCATCGGTGTGGCGTTGACGACGATGTCGTGCCCGGCGGGGTCGTTGGAGCCGGTGCGCACGTCGATGGCGGGGTAGTGCAGTCGCAGCCGCGCGGCCAGGCTCTCGACGACTTCAGCGCGCAGGTCGTATAGCGAAAGCCCCGCCACGCCGGCGGCGGCGAAGGAGGCCGCGATCGCGGAGCCGACGCCCCCAGCGCCGACGATCAGCACGCGCGCGCCCCGCGGCTCCACGCCCTTGAGGCGCACCCCGCGCACGAATCCCTCGCCGTCGAACAGATCGCCCACGAGGCGGCCTGCCGCGTCGCGCCGCACCGCGTTGCAGGCCCCGGCCACGCGCACCGCGGGGGAGACCTCGTCCAGCAGGTCGACAACGCTGACCTTGTGCGGCATCGTGATCAGCGCACCGCGGATGTTCTCGAGTGCGAACACCGAGCGCAGCAGCGCCGGGAAGGCCTCCGCCCTGCACCCCATCGGCACGACGACGGCGTTGATGCCGGCGTGCTCCAAGTACGGGTTGTAGATCAGCGGCGCCTTGAAGCTGTGTGTCGGGTGGCCGATGTGGGCGAGCAGTTCGGTGTGGCCGTCGATGCGCATGGTGTCGGCGTGAGGGGTGCGGGAAGGACGAGGTGCCGGCGGGCGGCACGGGAGCGGATCGCAGCAGGCTGCCGGGCGGGGCTCAGCCCGCCCGCGCCGCCTGCGCCGCCGAGACCGCCGCGCGCAGGCCGAGCAGGTAGCTGTCCACCCCGAAGCCGCAGATCTGCCCGCGCACGATCTCCGAGAAGACCGAGACATGGCGGAAGGCCTCGCGCGCGTGCACGTTCGACATGTGCACCTCGACGACCGGGCAGGCCAGGATGGCCAGCGCATCGCGCAGCCCGTAGCTGTAGTGCGTCCAGGCACCGGCGTTGATGACGACCGCATCCACGCCCTCGGCGTGCGCGCGGTGGATGCGCTGCGCCATCTCGCCCTCGACGTTGGTCTGGAAGCACTCGACCGTCGCGCCGAGTTCCTGCCCGAGCGCCTGGACCCGGGCGTCGATCTCGGCCAGCGTGACCGTCCCGTACTGCTTAGGGTCGCGCTTGCCGAACATGTTGAGGTTGATGCCGTGGAGGACGAGGATGTTCATGAGGAGTCGGGAGTTCAGAGGGCGATCCCACGGCCGGGAAGCGAGCCGCAGCCTGCACGCAGCCCCAGGCAAGGACGCCTCGGCCCGCGGGCAGGTCGTACTCTAACCAGCGCCGGGATCGACGCCCGCCTCCAGGCGAAGCGCCAGGGCACGCAGGCGCGGGCGCAGCAAGCGTTGCAGCGCCGTGGGCGGACGTGTCGCCGAGGCCGCCAGGAACAGCGTGTTCAGCAGCGGCGCCCCGTCCTCGATCGGGCGGGCGGACAGGCCGGCGCCGTCGCCCTCCCGCACCGCGCTGCGGCCGAGGACAGCATGGCCATGCCCGCTGCGCACGAGCGCCAGGATCGCCGGCACGCCCGACACCTCCCAGGCGATGTCCAGTTGCAGGCCCGCCTGGGCGACACGCACCTCGAGCAGGCGGCGGATCGCGTGCGTGCGCTCCGGGATCACGAGGGGATGGCGCGGCAGGTCGCGCAAGGTCACGGGCGTGCAGGGCGAGCCGGGTGGGCCGATGAGGTGCAGGGCCTCGGCGAGCACGGGTTCGGTCTCGATCGCAGCCTGCGGTTCGGGGTTGTAGAGGAAGCCGAGATCGACCCGGCCACTGGCGATCCACTCGCCGATGTGGGCCGACAGGCCCTCGACGATGGCCAGCCGGGCACGCGGGAAGGCGGCCGCGAACGACTCGACGAGCGCGACGCTGAAAGAACGCCCGAGGCTCGGCGGCAGGCCGACGACGATGCGCCCCGCCGGTTCGTCACGGCTGCCGGCGGCCGCCTCGCGCAGGCGTTGCGCCCCCTCCAGCAGCCCCGGCGCATGCTCGAGCACGCGCCGCCCGGCCTCGGTCGGCACCACGCCGCGCCCGGTGCGCTCGAGCAGCGAACAGCGCAGTTCGAGCTCGAGCTGCCGCACCTGCCGGCTGAGCGCGGGCTGCGCCACGCCCAGCAGCAGCGCGGCCTTGCTGAAGCTGCCGACCTCGGCCACACGAACGAAACTCTCGAGCTGGCGCAGGCTGATCATGCCGGCATCCTAGTGCAGCGGTCCAGGGTCTGCCGTGCGACGCGGAGCCCGGCATCCAGTCCCCATGCGGGCCGGGATGCGCACCGCCCAGAGGCCCTGCACCGCCAGGATGGCCGCGCCGTGCCGGGGCCCGCGTAGACTGTACGGCTGCCCATGCCCTCGCCCGCCCATCCGCCCGCAAGTCCCGCCGCGCCAGCCCACGCAGCGCCGGCGCCAGGGGCCCCGGCCGCCCGGCCGCGCGGCACCCCCAAGTCTCTCAGCGGCCTGCTGCCCTTCGCCCGCCCCTACCGCGGCCGCATCGCGCTGGCGCTGCTGTTCCTCGGGCTCGCGGCGGCCAGCACGCTGATGCTGCCGGTGGCGCTGAAGTCGTTGATCGACCAGGGCCTCGCCGCCACCGCCCCGGGCGAGCGCCTCATGGCGCTGCGCGGGCACTTCGCGGCGCTGTTCGCGGTGGGCGGGGCGCTGGGCGTGTTCTCTGCCGCGCGCTTCTACATGGTCACCTGGCTGGGCGAGCGCATCACGGCCGACGTGCGCGACGCGGTCTATGCCCACGTCGTGCGCCAGAGCCCGGAGTTCTTCGAGACCACGCAGACCGGCGAGGTGCTCAGCCGCCTGACCACCGACACCACGCTCGTGCAGACCGTCGTCGGCTCCTCGCTCAGCCTGGGCCTGCGCAACACCGTCATGGGCCTGGGCGCGCTGCTGATGCTGGTCGTGACCAATCCCTATGTGATGGGGCAGGTGCTGGGCATCCTGGTGCTGGTGGTGCTGCCCAGCCTGTACTTCGGCCGCCGCGTGCGCCGGCTCAGCCGTGCCAGCCAGGACCGCGTCGCCGACTCCAGCGCCATCGCCGCCGAGGTGCTGTCCGAGATCCCGGTGGTGCAGGGCTACGCGCAGGAGGCGCGCGAGGCCGAGCGCTTCCACCGCGCCACCGAGAGTGCCTTCGAGACCGCGCGCCGCCGCACGCGCGTGCGCTCGCTGCTGGTGGCCTTCATCATCACCGCCACCTTCGGCGCCCTGCTGTGGGGCCTGTACCAGGGCACGGAAGCGGTGCTGCGCGGCGACATCAGCGCCGGGCACCTGGGCCAGACCGTGTTCTTCGTGATGATCTTCGTCGGCTCGGTGGCGGTGCTGTCCGAGGTCTGGGGCGACCTGCTGCGCGCCGCCGGCGCCACCGAGCGCCTGATGGAGTTGCTGGCCGCCCGCTCCCCGGTGCAGGACCCGCCGTCGCCACGGGCGCTGCCGCCGGTGCGCGGCGGCTCGGCGGTGCGCTTCGAGCGCGTCAACTTCCACTACCCCTCGCGCCCGGCGCAGCCGGCGCTGCAGGACTTCGACCTCGACATCCGCCCGGGCGAGACCGTCGCGCTGGTCGGGCCCAGCGGGGCCGGCAAGAGCACGGTACTGCAACTGCTGCTGCGCTTCTACGACGCGCAGCAGGGCGCGGTGCTCGTCGACGGCGTCCCGGTGCGCGCGGCGGCGCTGGCCGCGCTGCGCGCGCGCATCGGCCTGGTGCCGCAGGACAGCACGGTGTTCTCCGCCAGCGCGCGCGAGAACATCCGCTACGGCCGCCCCGACGCGAGCGACGCCGAGGTCGAGGCCGCAGCGCGCGCGGCCTACGCGCACGACTTCATCGTTGCGCTGCCCGAGGGCTACGACACCTTCCTCGGTGAGCGGGGCGTGCGCCTGTCGGGGGGGCAGCGCCAGCGCATCAGCATCGCGCGCGCCATGCTCAAGAACCCGCCGCTGCTGCTGCTGGACGAGGCCACGAGCGCGCTCGACGCCGAGAGCGAGCGCATGGTGCAGGCGGCGCTGGAGTCGGCGATGAGCGGGCGCACCACCCTGGTCATCGCCCACCGGCTGGCCACGGTGCTGCGCGCCGACCGCATCGTCGTGCTCGACCAGGGCAGGATCGTCGACGTCGGCCGGCACGAGGAACTCGTCGGGCGCGGCGGCCTGTATGCCCGCCTTGCGGCCATGCAGTTCGACACGGCGCCCGACGCAGCCGGGCCGCGCTGACCATAATCGCGCCCTGTCCTGCCCCGGCTTCCGTCCCCCGCATGAACCCCGCCGCCCCGCGCCCGGTGCGCTCGCAGTACGAAGACTTCCTGCGCCACGTGCGCGACCACGGCGTGGCCAAGGGCGACCGCACCGGCACCGGCACGACCAGCGTCTTCGGCCACCAGATGCGCTTCGACCTGAGCGAGGGCTTCCCGCTCGTGACGACGAAGAAGGTGCACCTGAAGAGCATCATCCTGGAGCTGCTGTGGTTCCTGCGCGGCGACTCCAACGTCCGCTGGCTGCAGGAGCGCGGCGTGACGATCTGGGACGAGTGGGCCCGCCCCGACGGCGAGCTCGGCCCCGTCTACGGGGTGCAGTGGCGCTCCTGGCCGACGCCCGACGGCGGCCACGTGGACCAGATCGCGCAGGTGGTGCAGCAGCTGAAGGCCAACCCCGACTCGCGCCGCATCATCGTCAGCGCCTGGAACGTGGCCGACCTGCCGAAGATGGCGCTGATGCCCTGCCACGCCTTCTTCCAGTTCTACGTGGCGCCGCCGCAGGACCCCGGGGGTCGCGGACGGCTGAGCTGCCAGCTCTACCAGCGCAGCGCCGATCTCTTCCTCGGCGTTCCCTTCAACATTGCGAGCTACGCGCTGCTGACACACATGCTCGCGCAGCAGTGCGACCTGGACGCCGGCGACTTCATCTGGACCGGCGGCGACTGCCACATCTACGCCAACCACCGCGAGCAGGTCGATCTGCAGCTCACGCGCGCGCCCCACCCATACCCCGTGCTGCAGATCAAGCGCCGACCCCCGTCGATCTTCGATTACGCCTACGAGGATTTCGAGGTGCTGGACTACCAGCACCACCCGGCGATCAAGGCGCCGGTGGCGGTGTGATGTCCATGCGCTGCCGCGCGGTGCGGGCTCGGGACCAGGCCCGATGACGCGGCCGGTCGTGCAGCTCGTCGCGGCAGTGGCGCGCAACGGTGTCATCGGCGACGGCCGCGACATGCCCTGGCGCCTGCCGGAAGACCTGGCCCATTTCAGGCGCGTCACCGCCGGCTGCCCGGTGATCATGGGGCGTCGCACCTGGGAGTCATTGCCACCGCGCTTCCGACCCCTTCCGGGGCGGCGCAACATCGTGTTGACGCGCCAGCCCGACTGGAGGGCAGAAGGCGCGGAGACCGCGCACGACCTCACCAGCGCGCTGGCCCTGGCCGCGAGCCCGGCGCCAGCCACCGGCCGCCTCTGCATCATCGGCGGCGCGGAGATCTACGCTGCCGCCCTGCCCTTGGCCGACGAGCTGGTGCTGACCGAGATCGATCGGGACTTCGCGGGCGATACCCACTTCCCCCCGTGGCCGCGCGCCGCGTTCGAGGAACTCGAGCGCGAGCCGATGCAGGCGGCCGCGCCCAACGATTTCACGTTGGCATTCGCGCGCTACCGGCGCAAGCCAGGCTAGCGCTGCGCTCCACCAAGGGCCAAGGCCCTCACCGGACTCGGCCCGCCTGGGTGAGCGGGAGTCTTGACGAGCGCACCCGAGCCGGATACGCTCGCACCCATATCCTGATTGATCAATCAGCCAGAAATGCGAAGCGGTTTCGCCAGGTCATTCGCACGTCAAGTCGGCGCCTTGCTGCTGGGCCTCACGTCGGCCGTCGTGCCCGCGCTGGTCGTCGGGCAGGCTCATGGATTCCCGGGCCGGGCGGTGACCCTCGTCGTGCCCTTCCCACCGGGCGGATCCTCGGACAGCACGGCACGTATCCTGGCCGAGCGCATGGCATCCGAATGGCGGCAGCCTGTCGTGGTCGAGAACAGGCCCGGGGCCGGGACCACGGTCGCCGCGGCCCACGTGGCGCGTGCGCCAGCCACCGGGCACACCCTGTTCCTGGTGGCACCCGGCACGCACGCAGTGTCGTCAGCCCTTTACCCCAACCTGCCCTACGACCCGCTGCGCAGCTTTGCCGCGGTGTCCCAGGTTGCGCAGGCCCCCTTCATCTTCGTGGTCAACGCCAGCTCGGCGATCCGGTCGATCGCAGACCTCGTGCAAACCGCACGCGACAACCCGGGAAAGGTCACGTATGGGTCCTCGGGCAGCGGCGCGGGACCGCACCTGATCACCGAGCGCTTCGCCCTGTCACGGGGGCTGACGCTCGTACACGTTCCCTACAACGGGGCTGCTCAGGCGATGCTGGCCGCGGCAGCAGGACAGGTCGACTTCACGCTCGCCGACACTGCCGCCGTCCCACAGATCCAGTCGGGGCGGCTGCGTGGCCTGGCCGTGACGTCGGTCGAGCGATCGCCGCTCTTCCCCGAACTGCCCACCCTGGCCGAGGCAGGCGTTGCAGACCTCGTGTATCCCCTGACGGTGGGCATCGTCGCCCCGGCAGGCACCGAGCCGAGGATCGTGAACGAGATCAACCGCGTCGTTCGCGTCGCGTTGGAAGACGCTGAGGTCCGCAGGCGTATGCAGGTCCTCGGCCTGGAGATCCGGCACTCGAACCCGAAGGAGTTCGAAGACCTGCTGGGGCTGGAGGTCCAGCGCTACAAGGACATCGTCAGGTCGATCGGCTTGAAGCTGCAGTAGCAGCGAACCGCTGCGGGGGCATGAGCGCTGCCCGGCGCATCTTCGACGCGCCGTGCAGGGCGGGCACAATGAACTCCATGACGATGAGCAGGGCGATGCATGACCGAACGTCCTGGCGTGGACGCAAGTCGTCGAGTCACATGGATGCCTGTCAAGCATGAGGATCGCCACCTGGAACGTCAACTCCCTGGCCGTGCGCCTGCCGCAACTGCTGGACTGGCTGGCCGCGAACCCGGTAGACGCCGTCGCCTTGCAGGAGCTCAAGCTCACCGACGACAAGTTCCCGCACGCCGAACTGGCCGCCGCGGGCTACCAGGCGCAGTGTTTCGGGCAGCGCACCTACAACGGTGTGGCCCTGCTGACGCGCACGCCGGTGGCCGACGTCGTGCGCAACATCCCCGGCTTTGCCGACGAGCAGGCTCGCGTGATCGCGGCCACGGTGGGGGGCGCGCGCGTGATCGGCGGCTACTTCCCCAACGGGCAGGCGCCAGACAGCGACAAGTTCGTCTACAAGATGGCTTGGCTGGAGGCGCTGCGCGCCTGGGTGGGCGCGGAGCTCGCCGCCCACCCGCGCCTGGTGCTGCTGGGCGACTTCAACATCGCCCCCGAGGACCGCGACGTGTACGACCCGGTGGCCTGGGCCGGGCAGATCCACTGCACCGACGCGGAGCGCGCCCACTTCCGCGCCCTGCTCGGTCTGGGCCTGCGCGACGCTTTCCGGATGTTCGAGCAGCCGCCGAAGAGCTGGAGCTGGTGGGACTATCGCAACCTCGCCTTCCGCAAGAACCAGGGCCTGCGCATCGACCACGTGCTCGTGAGCGCGGCGCTCGAGCCCGCTGTGCAGGCCTGCAGCATCGACAAGACGCCTAGGCGCAACGAACGCCCGAGCGACCACGCGCCGGTGGTGCTGACGCTGGCGGACTGAAGACGCGCGCCCTGCCGCGGGACGGCACGGTGTGCCGGGTCGCTCACTCTCCGAGCCCGAGCTCCTGGATCTTGCGCGTGATGGTGTTGCGGCCGATGCCCAGGCGTTGTGCCGCCTCGATGCGGCGGCCACGCGTGACCTCCAGCGCAGCCTGGATCATGCGTGCCTCGAAGCGCCGCGACAGCGTGTCCCAGACCTCGGGGTGACCCGACTGGATGAGCGAGCGCACCTCGCGCTCCATGCCGGCGATCCAGTCCGCGTCGATGGCGATCGGGCCCGCCCCGGGCGATATCGACGGCACCCCGTCGGGCACGCCTGGCGCGGCAGGAGCCGGCGCCACCGTGGCGGCCACCCCTTCCGCAGCCCCGCGCGCCGGACCCGGGCCCGCCGGCTGCGGCGAAGGCGACGGAGCGCCGCCGCCCGTGGGCAGACCCGCGACCGAAGCTGCCGCAGGTCCTGCCGACGCCGCCAGCAGCTCCGGCGGCAGGTCCTCGACCTCCACCACCTGCGCGGGCGCCATCACGGTCAGCCAGTGGCACACGTTCTCGAGCTGGCGCACGTTGCCGGGGAAGTTGAAGGCCGCCAGGCGCTGCAGCGCCGCCTCGGTGATGCGCTTGGCATCCACCCCCAGCTCGCGCGCGCTGCGAGCCAGGAAGGAACGCACCAGCATGGGAATGTCCTCGCGCCGCTCGCGCAGCGGCGGCAGACGCAGGCGGATCACGTTCAAGCGGTGGAAGAGGTCTTCGCGGAAGGCCCCCTGGCGCACGCGCTCCTCCAGGTTCTGGTGCGTGGCCGCGATCACGCGCACGTTGGCACGCAGCGGCTGGTGCCCGCCAACGCGGTAGAACTGGCCGTCCGACAGCACGCGCAGCAGGCGCGTCTGCAGGTCGAAGGGCATGTCGCCGATCTCGTCGAGGAAGAGCGTGCCGCCGTCGGCCTGCTCGAAGCGGCCGCGCCGCATCGTCTGCGCGCCGGTGAAGGCGCCCCGCTCGTGGCCGAAGAGCTCGCTCTCGAGCAGGTCCTTCGGTATCGCCGCGGTGTTGATGGCGATGAAGGGGCCACCGGCCCGCGGGCTGTGCTTGTGCAGCGCGCGCGCGACCAGTTCCTTGCCCGAGCCGCTCTCACCGGTGATCAGCACGGTGACATGGCTCTGGCTGAGGCGGCCTATGGCGCGGAAGACGTCCTGCATCGCCGGCGCCTGGCCCAGCATCTCGGGCATCGGCGAGGTGCCGATCTCGGCCACCTCCTCGCGCAGGCTCTCGTCGACGGCGCGGCGGATCAGCTCCACCGCCTTGGGCACGTCGAAGGGCTTGGGCAGGTACTCGAAGGCGCCGCCCTGGAAAGCCGAGACCGCGCTGTCGATGTCGGAGTAGGCCGTCATCACGATCACCGGCAGGCCGGGCAGCCGCGCCTTGACCTTGGACAGCAACTCGATGCCCGAGCCCCCCGGCATGCGGATGTCGCTGACCAGCACCTGGGGCTCGTCGCGCTCGTCCAGCGCGGCCAGCACGTCGCGGCCGGTGGAGAAGCTGCGCACCGCCAGTTGCTCGCGCGCCAGCGCCTTCTCCAGCACGAAGCGGATCGAGTGGTCGTCGTCAACGATCCAGATGGGTTTCATGCGCCTGCGTCCTGCACCTGGCCGATCATGGCAAGGGAATCGTGATCATGAACACCGTCCGGCCGGGCTCGCTGTCGCAGGCGATCGTGCCCTGATGCTGCTGCACGAAGGTCTGCGCCAAGGTCAACCCCAAGCCGGAACCGCCCTCCCGCCCTGACACCAGCGGATGGAAGATGCGGTCCCGGATCTCCTCCGGCACGCCCGGACCGTTGTCCTGAACATGCAATTCCAGTGCCAGTCGGAAGCGCTGTTTGCCGATCGTGACCTGGCGCGCCACCCGCGTGCGCAGCACGATGTGCGCGTCGCCCGCGGCGATGCGCTCCGTCAAGGCCTCGGCCGCGTTGTGCACGACGTTCAGCAAGGCCTGGATGAGCTGCTCGCGGTCGGCGCGGAACTCGGGGATGGAGATATCGTAGTCGCGCGCGATGTGCAGGCCGCGCGGGAACTCGGCAGCCACGACCGCGCGCACGCGCTCGCACACCTCGTGGATGTTGACGTCACCCACCATGCGAGGCCGCCGGTGCGGCGCGAGCAGACGGTCCACCAGCGCCTGCAGGCGGTCGGCCTCGTGGATGATGACGCTCGTGTATTCGGCCAGCTCCGGCGAGCTCATCTCCATGGCCAGCAACTGGGCGGCGCCGCGGATGCCACCCAGCGGGTTCTTGATCTCGTGCGCCAGGTTGCGAAGCAGCTCCTTGTTGGCCTGGGCCAGCCCGATCGAGCGCTCGTCGCGGTCGAAGCGGGACTGCTGCTCGATCTCGACGAACTCGACGACCAGGCGGTCGAAGCGGTCGGTCTGGGTCACGATCACATGCACCGGCAGTGCTTCTGCGCCGCCGAGCGCGCTGCGCCGCAGCTGCCCGTCGAAGCGGCCGGTGGCCACGATGTTGGAGGCGGCCGCCGCGATCGTGGAGCGCAGCGTGTCGACCTCGGTCAGCCACTCCAGGACATTGCCGCGCAGCAGCGTGCGCCGCGACACGCCCATCGTGTCCTCGAGCTTGGCGTTGGCGAACAGGCATTCGCCGGAGGGCCGCACGACCGCCACCATCGTGGCCAGCAGATCCAGCGCGGCCAGCGGCGTGTTCAGGACATCGGTCGTCATGGCGCCAGCCTCGCAAGCTCGCGGCGGATCGCCGCCACATCGGCCTCGGTGCGCGCGATCGCGGCGCGCAGGGCCTCGACGCGCTCCAGGTAGCGCGCGTAGTTGCGCTCGTCGCCACGGCGCTCGGGCTCGCCGCCGGCGAACTCGCGCCGCAGTTCCTCGAGACGGGCCTCCTCGCGGCGCAACTCGGCCTCGAGGATGCGGCGCGCCTGCGCGTCGCGGCCACGCTGCACCGCCGGGTCGACGCGGGTGTCGCCGCGCGGGGCGGCGGGCGGAGCGGCTGCGGGCGCAGGGGGTGCCGCAGCCGGCGCGGCGCCAGCCCGCGGCGCACCGGCTCCGACGGTCAGGCCCGGGGTGTCGAGCACCTGGCACTGCCGCGCGCGGGCGGCCTCGGGCGTGAGGGCGTCGGTGTAGAGCACGGGTGGGCCAGGGCAGCGGTACACGGGCCGGGCATCACCGGCCTGCGCCTGGGCTACAGCCGGCACGAGCCCAGGCCCGACGGCGGCCAATGCGACCACCCCTGCCGCCAACATGCTCCCGGCCTGGGCAGCGCCAAGCCCAATGAAAAAGGGGCGGCCTTGCGACCACCCCCCTTGCCACGCTGGGAACCCGGGAAGGGTCACAGGCTGTAATACATGTCGAACTCGAGCGGGTGCGTGGTCATGCGGAAACGCGTGACCTCCTGCATCTTCAAATCGATGTAGGCATCGATGTAGCTGTCGGTGAACACCCCGCCCTTGGTCAGGAAGGCGCGGTCCTTGTCGAGGTAGTCGAGCGCCTGGTCCAGGCTGTGGCAGACGGTCGGGACCTTCGCGTCCTCTTCCGGCGGCAGGTGGTAGAGGTCCTTGGTTGCGGCTTCGCCCGGGTGGATCTTGTTCTCGACGCCGTCAAGGCCGGCCATCATCAGCGCGGAGAAACCCAGGTAGGGGTTGCACAGGGGATCGGGGAAGCGCGCCTCGATGCGACGGCCCTTGGGGTTGGCCACGAAGGGGATGCGGATCGACGCAGAGCGGTTGCGCGACGAGTAGGCCAGCTTCACCGGCGCCTCGAAGCCAGGCACCAGACGTTTGTAGCTGTTGGTGCCGGGGTTGGTGATGGCGTTCAGCGCGCGGGCGTGCTTGATGATCCCGCCGATGTAGTAAAGCGCGAACTCGCTCAGGCCGGCATAGCCGTCACCAGCGAACAGGTTCTTGCCGTCCTTCCAGATGGACTGGTGAACGTGCATGCCGCTGCCGTTGTCCCCGACGATGGGCTTGGGCATGAAGGTGGCCGTCTTGCCGTAGCTGTGGGCCACGTTGTGGATGACGTACTTTTGCAGCTGCAGCCAGTCGGCTCGCTGCACCAGCGTGCTGAACTTGGTGCCCAGCTCGTTCTGGCCCGGGGCCGCCACCTCATGGTGGTGCACTTCGACCGGGATGCCGAGCTGCTCGAGAATCAGACACATCTCGGAACGCATGTCCTGGAAGCTGTCGACTGGCGGCACCGGGAAGTAGCCACCCTTGACACCCGGGCGGTGACCCATGTTGCCACCCTCGAAGTCCTTGCCGGTGCTCCAGGGCGCCTCCTCCGAGGAGACCTTGACGAAGCAGCCCGACATGTCGACGTTCCACTGCACCTGGTCGAAGATGAAGAACTCGGGTTCCGGACCGAAATAGGCGGCGTCGCCCAGGCCGCTGGCCTTGAGGTAGGCCTCCGCGCGGCGGGCCAGCGAACGCGGGTCGCGCTCGTAGGGCTTGCCGTCACCGGGCTCGAGCACGTCGCAGGTCAGGATGAGCGTCGGCTCCTCGAAGAAGGGGTCGACGTTGGCCGTGTTCGGGTCGGGCATCAGCAGCATGTCCGAGGCCTCGATGCCCTTCCATCCGGCGATCGACGAGCCGTCGAAGGCGTGGCCCGAAGTGAACTTGTCTTCGTCGAAGGCCGACACCGGCACCGACACGTGCTGTTCCTTGCCGCGGGTATCGGTGAAGCGGAAGTCGACGAACTTGACCTCGTTGTCCTTCACCATCTTCATCACGTCGGCGACCGTCTTGGCCATCTGCTTCTCCTGTTGATGCACTCGAGTGAAAAATGTCCGGCCTGCGCCGAGCCAGTCGTCTGGCACGGGGGCACGCCAAGGTTTAGCAGAAAGCGTGCCCGGCGCACCGTTCAGGCTCGCCGAGGGCCCGACCTCGGGGACAGCATGACGCGGCACGGCTCACTGTGCGGACATCAGCGTCAACCCGCCCCGGGCCAAAGATTATTGCGCCATTTAGGTGCAAACGCACCCTCATGGTGCATTGAATCAGCGCACCATTTCGGGGCCCAAATCGGTGCCCAGAAGCCGCAGCCCGGCCACCAGGTCGGCATAGGCTTCGGCCAGGCCGGCAGTGCCCTTGACGCCGAGTTCGATGTGACGCCCGTGCTGGGGGTGGTCCACGCTGGGCAGGCTGAAGACCTTGACGCCCGGATGACGGCGCTCGATGTCCTCCATCAGCGGCGTCAGGGTCGCCTCCATCGCACCGAAGACGATGACTGAGCGTTCGGACTGCGCCTGCCGCCCGTGCAAGGCCGGGTAGAGCCGGTCCAGCACCCACTCGATCATCGGCCAGGCCATGACGGGGAAGCCGGGCACGAAGTGCACGTGCCCCACCGAAAAGCCCGGGATCTTGTTGTACGGGTTGGGGATGATCGTGGACCCCTGGGGGAAGACGCCCATGTTCAGGCGGTGCACGTTGTCCGCACGCTCGGGCTCGAAGGGCAGCGCCTGCTCTCGCGCGACGTCCTGCATGCGCTCGACGATCAGCGCCCGCGCCTGCGGGTGCAATTCCAGCGGCACGTCGCGCGCGGCTGCCGCCGCCTGGCGCGTGTGGTCGTCGGGGGTGGCGCCGATGCCCCCGCAGGAGAAGACGAGGTCGCCGCCGGCGTAGGCGTCGCGCAAGGTGGCGGTGATTCGATCGCGGTCGTCGCCGACATAGCGCGCCCAGGCCAGTGCCAGACCGCGCGCGGCCAGCAGCGCGATGACCTTGGGCAGGTGCTTGTCCTCGCGTTTGCCGGAGAGGATCTCGTCGCCGATGATGATGAGGCCGATGTTCATGCGCGGGGGGGTTCCAGGCTCAGCGTGGGGGTGGCGGCGTCCGGCGGGGCCGGGGAGGCCAGGGCTGGGGGCGGGGCGGGAGGCGGCACCGTGTCGGCCGTTGCCGACGCGCGCAGGGCTTCCAGGCGCAGCAAGGTGTAGTGCGCGAACCACAGCGAGGCGAAGGCGAAGACCAGGGTGTAGAGCCAGACCGACAGCACGATCACGACCGGGGCCAGCACCAGCGCCACCGCGCCCAGCGCCCAGACGAGCGAGGGCGCCGCGCCGAGCAGGCCGCAGACGACCCCTACGCCCAGCAGCGGCCAGCGCTGTGCGTGCATCAGCAGGCGCCGCTCACCCGCGCTCGCATGCGCGGCGAGCGTGTCGAACGCCAGCACCCGCGCCGTGAGCCAACCCCACACCAGCGGCGGGATCAGCAGCGCCAGCGGTGGCACCAGCCACAGGGGCAGGCTCAGCACCAGCACGGCCAGCGCCAGCGCGGTGCAGCCCAGCGACCACGCCACGCCCAGCCACCAGGCGGACGCGCTGCCTCGGCGCTCCAGTCCCGGGAAGCGGTTGCGGGCGACCAGTTCGACCATGGCCGGCGTCATCAGCCAGGCCACCAGCAGCAGATTGAGCACGACGATGACCGGCACCGCGAGCGCGACGACGATGATCGGCGCGATGAGCGCGCGGAAGGCGCCGCCGCCAACCGACTCCAGCCACTGCAGCACGCTCGCCACCAGCGACCACTGCTCGAGGAACTGGCGCACCGCGGCCACCGCCGGCTCCCACCAGAACCATCCCAGCAGCGCGACCGCGCCGCCGGACAGCAGCAGCGGCAGCAGGGACCACAGGATGACGCGCGGGTGCAGGCAGCCCAGGGCGGCGCGCCAGCCCGCGTCGAACAGGTCTTTCATTGGGTGCGGATCATACGCAGCGCAGGCCCGGTGGCCAGCCCTGGGGGTGGATCCTCAGGCCCGACCCGCGAGGCGCTTCAGCCCCAGCCACTGCTGCATCCAGAAGCCCCGCCCGTAGTCGCGCCCCCCCTCCTCGGGCAGCTGGTCGCGGATACCGGTGGGCTCGTAGCGCCCGTCCCGGCGCGCCGTGCCGAACAGCGCGTCCCACCAGGGGAACAACACCGCGTAGTTGTGCCCGCCGAGCGTGCCCGGGCCGTCGGACTCGTGCCCCAGGCCGATGCGGTGGTGCAGGCGGTGGTAGGCCGGGCTGACGAGCAGGCGCCCGAGCACCGGCCCGAAGGACAGGCGCACATTGGCGTGGGACAGGCTCTCGAGCAGCTGCGTGCACGCGACCACGGCGACGAACTGGCCCGGCCCGATGCCCACGGTCAGCGCCACGGCCACGAAGACCGCGTCGCGCAGCACATCGTCGAGCAGATGGTTGCGCGGGTCTGACCACAGCGTCATCTGGCGCTGGCTGTGGTGCAGCGCGTGCAGTTGCCACCACCAATCCCAGCGGTGCTGGGCGCGGTGGATCAGGTAGTCCACGAAGTCGAACAGCACCAGGTACAGCAGGAAGCTGAGCACCGCGCTGTCGCTGACGCCCGGCCACCACGTGTCGACCTGCCAGGGTTGCCAGCCCAGCAGGCGCAGCTCTCCGGCCAGCGCCAGGGCCAAGGGCTCGAGGCTGAAGAACATCGCCAGCCGGAACAGCCCGAGCCGGTGGACCAGCGTGTAGGCGATGTCCACGCGCACCGCGGCACGGTCGACCACCGGCTCCACCGGACGCCAGCGCTCCAGCGCGCGCAGCACCGTGGCCATCAGCGTGATCTGGATCACGCCCACCAGCAGCCAGCCGGTGGCGCGGTAGCCGTCCTCGAGCAGGTTGCCCAGGCCGAGCGCGAACAGCAGCGGCTGCACCAGCCCCTCGAACGCCGCCTGATGGGCGTCGCCGAAGGCGTTCAGCGCGGTGTCGAGCAGGGTCATCGCAGTACCCCTTGCGATCCCGCGCCGCCACCCGCCGGCGGGGCTTCGGCGCGCGGCGGCGGCAGGCGCGCGCCGGCACGGCCGTGCACGGGGTGCTCGCGCAGGGTCGCGAAGCACATCCCGCGCGCCTTCAGGCCTGAGATCAGCGGCTCCAGCACGGCCGGCGCCCAGGGATCCTGGCGCGACCAGATGCCCAGGTGGGCGAGCAGGGTGTCCCCGGGGCGGATGTCGCGCAGCGCGCGCTCGAGCAGGCTCGCGTTCGGGAACCGGTCGCTCGGCAGCTCGTCCCCGAGGAAGCCCGCCGGCGACCAGCCGACGTGCGTGTAGCCGCAGGCGGCGGCGGCGCTCAGCAGCGCCGGGGAGGTGCGTCCGCCCGGGGCGCGGAACCACGCCTGCATGCGCTGGCTGGTCATCGTCTCGAACCGGCGCGCCGGGCGGTCCAGCTCCTCGCAGTAGGCCGCCGGCGACAGCGTGCGCGCGCGGCCGGCCTGCGGGCCCATCGTCGGGCGCACGCGCAGGGCGCCATCGGGGGCGTCGGCCTGCCAGACGTCGTGGTCCCAGGTGTGCGAGCCGAAGGCATGGCCTTCGGCGGCGCGCTCGCGCCACCAGGGCGCCCACTCGTCGTCCAGGCTGCCGCCGCCGTTGCGCGTGCGCTCGTTGGCGAGGAAGAAGGTCGCGCGCACGCCATGGCGCTTGAGCACCTCGGCCACGAGGGGCGCGACTCCCATGTGGCCGGTGTCGAAGGTCAGGTAGACGGCGCGTTCGCAGGGCGCGGCGCCCGCCGCGGCGGTTGTGGCGCCTCCCGAGGCAGCCGCGGGCAGTGCCGCGGCGACCAGGCAGCCCGCCGCCAGCAGCCGGGTGAGAACGGCCGCCGGGTTCATGTCCTCGGCGCGTGATCCAGCGTCCACACCCCGTGCGGGGAGCGCCCCACCGGCACCTGGCGCTGCACCCGGCGTGTCTCGACATCGATCACGCTGAGCTTGCGCGCCCAGCGCGAGGTCAGCAGCAGCGTGCGTCCGTCGGCGAGGATGTCCATGCAGTCGGGTCCTCCAGGGCCGGGCAGCTGCGCCGCGACGGTGAAGCTGCCCAGGTCGATCATGCTGATGGTATTGGCGACCCGGTTGCTCACGAACACATGCCGGCCATCCCCGCGCGAGCGGAAGGCATGCGCGCCGTCGCCGGTCTCGATGCGCCGGACGAGCCGGGCGGGCCCCGCAGCGACGTCGTAGACCTCGACGTGGCGGTCGCCCGTCAGGCCGACCAGCAGGTGGCGGTCGTCGCGCGTGAGGAAGACGTCGGCCGGCATCTTGCCGGTGCGCACCTTCCAGCGCACCGCCTGGGTGACGAGGTCGATGCACAGCAGCTCGTCGCTGTCCTGCAGGGACGCGTAGACGACGCTGGAGCGGCTGTCGATGAACAGGTGGCTCGGCGTCTTCGGCGCCTCGATGCGCCGCAGCAGCTGGAAGGGCTGCGGCTGGGCGGGTTGCCAGCGGTAGAGGTCCACATGGTCGAGCCGGTTCGCCGCGGTCACGAACCACTTCATGTCGGGCGAGAAGCGCAGGTGGTAGGGGTCGACGATGTCGCGCACCGTGCGCTGCACGGCGGCCGTGACCGGGTCGATGAAGGTCAGCGAGTTGCCCACGGCGTTGGCCACGATCAGGCTCTTCTCGTCGGGCGTCAGGTACAGGTGGTGCGGCTCCTTACCCACGGGGATGCGCTGCGTCTCGGTCCAGCTCGCGGGGTCGATGACGCTGACGTTGGCGTCCTGCGAGTTCAGCACGAAGATCGGCCTGGAGACCCGGGGCGCGCCTGCGGCTGAAGGCGAAGACGCCGAGGCCGCCCCAGCTCCCGCCAGCGCCGGGGCGGCGACCGCTGCGCCCAGGCCGCGCAGCAACAGGCGCCGACGCGCCGTCATGCGGCCGGGCTCACTCATCGTCGCCACTCAGGATGCCGCCGAGCACGGCGCCCCCGGCCAGGCCGCCCAGCACCGAGCCCTCCTCGCGCGAGCCGCCGCGCTGGGGTGCCGCGGCGAACACGCGCGAGGCCAGGCGCGAGAACGGCAGGCTCTGGAGCCACACCGTGCCCGGCCCCGTGACCTTGGCGAAGAACAGGCCCTCGCCGCCGAACAGCGCGGTCTTGATTTTGCCCACGTACTGGATCTCGAAGTTCACGCCCGGCGTCAACGCCACCAGGCAGCCCGTGTCGACGAGCAGGGTCTGGCCCGGCTGCAGCTCGCGCCGCAGCACCGTGCCGCCGGCGTGCACGAAGGCCAGGCCATCGCCCTCGAGCTTCTGCATGATGAAGCCCTCGCCGCCGAAGAAGCCCACCGACAGCTTCTGCTGAAAATGGATGCCCAGCGAGACGCCGCGCGCCGCGCACAGGAAGGCGTCCTTCTGGCAGATGAGCATGCCGCCGAGCTGGCGCAGGTTCATCGGCAGGATCTTGCCCGGGTAGGGCGCGGCGAAGGCCACGCGCTGCTTGGCCGCGGCCTGGTTGGTGTAGACGGTGGTGAACAGCGACTCGCCGGTGATCAGGCGCTTGCCCGCGCCGAGCAGCTTGCCGAAGAAGCCGCCGCCCTGCTGCGCGCTGCCGTCACCGAAGACGCTGTCCATCGTGATGCCCGGGTCCATGAACATCATGCTGCCGGCCTCACCGATGGCGGCCTCGCCGGGATCGAGCTCGACCTCGACCAGCTGCATTTCCGAACCCTTGATCTCGAAATCCACCACGTCCATGGCCATGGCCCGCCTCCTGCTCCCGGCGCTGCGCTGCAGCAATGCCCGGAATGGTACCCAAGCCGCAGGCCTATCATCCGGGCCGGGATGAGCCTTCTTTCTCTCAGCGCAGGAACCGCCTGGGTGGCCGCCGCCGCGGTGGGCCTGGGCGCCGCCCTCGGCGCGCTGCTGCGCTGGCAGCTCGGCAGTTGGCTGAATTCGCTCACGCCAGCCATTCCGGCCGGCACGCTGGCGGCCAACCTCATCGGCGGCTACGGCATCGGCCTCGCGATGGCCTTCTTCGCGCAGCGCCCCGAACTCGCCCCAGAGTGGCGGCTGTTCGTCGTCACCGGACTGCTCGGCGGCCTGACCACCTTCTCGACCTTCTCCGCCGAGGTCATGACGCTGCTGCAGCAGGGGCGCTGGGGGCTTGCCGCCGGCGCGGCCGGCCTGCACCTGGCGGGCTCGCTGCTGGCCACCGCCGCGGGTCTGGCGACGCTGGGGGCGCTGAAGCCGGCGGGCGGCTGAACAGCTCCGCCCCCGGCGAAACGGTCCTCAGCCGAGTTCCACGAGGTGGCGCGGCAACGACCAGGCCGCCTCGGCGCCGGTGTCGGTGATCACGAACTGGTCCTCGATGATGAAGCCCCCCTCGCCATCGACGTAGAACGGCGTCTCGAAGGCCAGCACCATGCCGGGCTCGATGGGCACATGGGCCTGCGCCGCCACGAAGGGCGGCACCTCGCAGAAGGTGTCGCGCCCGAGGCTGTGGCCGAAGTGCCCGCGCGAGAAGCGCGCGAAGCCGGCACGCTGCATCGCAGCCGTGGCGCGGGCATGCACCTCGCTCAGCAGGTGGCCGGGCTTCAGCACCTCCAGCCCGGCCTCGAAGGCCTCGTGCAGCGCGGCCATGATCCCGCGCGCGCGCGGCGCGGCACGGCCCCAGGCGTAGGTGCGGCCGCAGTCGGAGCTGCAGCCGTCGACCAGGCAGCCGACGTCGAACTTGATGACGCTGCCCCCGGCCACCGCGGCGTTGCCGCCCCAGGGCAGCGGGCCGACGCTGACGTACTCCCACTGGCCCGACAGGCGCACGCCCTGGGCGCGCGCGCTGGCCGCGACCCCGCCGGCCCAGGCATCGGCGATCTCGTGGCGGCTCACGCCGGCGCGCACGGCGGCCAGCGCGGCGTGCATGCCCGCCTCGGCGATGGCCGCGGCCTGCCGCAGGCGCGCGATCTCCGCTGCGGACTTCACCGCCCGCACCGCGCCGATGGTGGCGCTGGCGTCCACCCAGCGCACGCCGGGCAGCGTCTGCTCGAGCAGGCGGAAATCGAGCACGGGCCAGAAGTCCAGGTCCAGCCCGACACGCGCCCCGGCCAGACCCTGGCGCGCCAGCAAATCGCCCAGGGCCGCGAACGCGGCGCGGGCGTCGAAGGCGGCCGGGCGCGCCAGGCCGTCCGCCGGGCGGCCGGCGGCTGTCCAGGCGCGCTCGGCCAACACGGCCGCCGGCTCATCGCTGTCGGCCCAGGCCCGGATGTCGGCCGTCTCGATCCAGTCGGCGTGGCTGCGCACCTGCGCATCGCCGAGCGCGCACCGCAGGCCGGGGGCGAACAGCTCGGTGGCCACCGCTGCAATGGGTGCGCCAGCGTCGGCCGGCACCAGGGCCAGGGCTGCGCCAGCGCGGCGCCAGAAGGCCGCCACGCCGGGCGCGCAACCGGTCGCCCAGGCAAAGTTCTCGGGCTTGCCCAGCACGACGGCGTCGAGCCCGCGCTCGGACATCAGGCGCTGCGCGCGCCGGCGATCGACATCGCTCATCCCTCTACCCCCTGGAAAACGCGAGTCCCGGCAGCCAGGTGGCAATCCCGGGCGCGAGCACCAGCAGCACCACGCCCAGCAGCAGCAGCAGCCAGAACGGCAGCGCCCCGCGCGCCGCGCCGCCCAGGTCCACCTCGCCCCGGGTCAGGCCGACGAGCACGAACAGGTTCATGCCCACCGGTGGCGTGAGCATGCCGATCTCGATCATCATCGTGACGATCACGCCCAGCCAGACCGCGTCGTAGCCCACGCCGGTCAGCAGCGGGAAGACCACGGGCAGCGTCATGACCATCATCGACAGGCCGTCGAAGACCATGCCCAGCAGCAGGTAGATCAGCACCACCACGGCCAGCAGCGCCAGCGGCGACAGGCCCGTGGCCGCGATCGCCTCGAGCAGCTTCTGCGGCAGCTGCATCAGGCTGATCGACTGCGCCAGCACCACCGCGCCGAGGAACACGAAGGCGATCACGGCGAAAGCGCGGGCCGAGTTCTGGAAGGTGCGCGCCAGCGCGCGCCAGGTGAGCTGCCCCTTCGTGAAGCCCAGCACGACCGCGGCGGCCACCCCCACCGCCGCCGACTCGGTGGGCGTGGCGATACCGGCGAACAGGCTGCCGAGCACGGCGACGATCAGCGCCAGGATGGGCCACACCGGCAGCAGCGCGCGAAGCGTGGGCCCCCAGGGCTCGGGCGTCTCGCGCTGCACGAGCTCGGGCCGCCGCCGCGCCACCCACTCGATCCAGAGCATGAACAGCAGCGCCATCATCAGGCCAGGCAGCACGCCGGCCAGGAAGAGCTTGCCGATCGAGGTGTCGGTGAGTGCGCCGTAGATCAGCAGCGACAGGCTGGGCGGGATCAGCAGGCCCAGCGTGCCGCCGCCGGCCAGGGTGCCGACGACGAAGCGGCGGTCGTAGCCGCGGCGCGAAAGCTCCGGGTAGGCCACGGCGCCCACGGCCGCCGAGACCGACATCGACGAGCCGCTGACCGCGCCGAACACCGTGCACACGGCGATGTTGGTGTGCAGCAGCCCGCCGCGCAGGCGCGCGAACAGCGGCGTCATCGCCTTGTAGACGCCGCCGGCCAGACCGCTGGCCACGAGCACGTCGCCCAGCAGGATGAACAGCGGGATCGCCGTGAGCGTGAACTCGCCGAGCACGTTGTAGACGGCCTGCACGCCCAGGCGCGTGGCGCCACCGCCGAAGAAGTGCAGGATGGCAAAACCCGTGAGTCCCAGCGCCGCGCCGAGCACGGCGCCGGTCAGCACGTTCAGGGCCAGCAGCCCGCCGAGCACGGTCCAGATCATGGCGGCGGCCCCTGCCCGGCAGCCGGGGGCAGCGGCCGCAGCGCCCGCCAGGCGCCAGCCAGGCCGGCCAGCGCCACCGCCGCGGTCGACAAGTACATGAAAGGCGCCAGCGGCAGCCGCGACTGCTCCGACATCAGGTTCAGCTGCGCAGTGAACTGCGCGATACCCCAGGCCTCGCGCAGGAAGACCGCGCAGAAGGCCACGAAGACGGCCTGCGCGACGAGGAACAGCAGCCGCGCGCGCAGCCCGCGCAGTCGCTCGGACAGCAGCGTGACGCGGATGTGGGACTCGCGCAGCACCGTGGCCGGCAGCAGCGTGAACACCGCCACCGTCATCAGCAGGCCCGACAGCTCCTCGGTGAACGAGAAGGGCCGGCCCCAGCCGTAGCGCATGACGACGGCCGCCAGCACGAGCACGAAGATGCCCGCCAGCGCGGCCGCGCCCACCGCCGCGAGCGCGCCGGCGAGCAGGCGCAGCGCGCCCTCCAGCAGGTCCAGCACCCTCGGGCCGGCGCGCTGCGGGCCCGGGTGATGCGGGCTGGCCATGCGGGCCGCCTCAGGCCGGGCGCCGGCTTGACGCCGGCCCCGCCACCGCCGCCGGTCTCACTTGGGCAGCACGTCCAGGATGCGCTGGCGGTAGGCCACGGCGTCGCCGCCGGTCTCCTTGGCCAGCGCGTCCCAGGTCGCCAGCGCCGAGTTGCGCAGCGCGGCGCGATCGGCCGCCGGCAGCGCCGGGTGCCAGGTCACGCCCTGGCCGACGAGCCGGTCGCGCGCGGCCTTCTCGGTGGCCACGTCGCCGTCGAAATTGAAGCTCACGCGCTCCAGTTCGGCCACGGCCTCGACGAAGCCCTTCTTCAGGTCGGCCGGCAGCGCGGCCCACTTGCCCTTGTGCGCCATCAGCGCATACGGCACCGGCGGGAAGGGGAAGCCCGTGGGCGTGACGTGCTTGGCCACCTCCTGCAGCGAGATCGAATTCGCGAAGCGCGGCGCGTACAGCGCGCAGTCGACGACACCGGTCTGCAGCGCGGCGTACAACTCGTTCTGCGGCACGATCTGCGCCGCCACGCCCAGGCGCTTGAAGGTCTCGACCTGCTCGCGGCTGCCCACGCGCAGCTTCTTGCGCTTGAGCTCGTCCAGCGTGCGCACCGGCTCGCGACAGAACAGCGTGGCGTCGACGATCGAGAAGCCCAGGTAGCCCGGCACCTCGATGTTGGCCTTGTTCAGGGCCTCCTTCATCACCGCCCTCAGCGCCGGCAGCGCCTTCAGGTGCTCCTCGGCCGTGGAGACCAGCCCGTAGACGTAGAGGTTGGCCAGGGCCGGCGCGTCGCGACCGAGGAAGGGCGGCCAGATGAAGCCCAGCTCGGGCGTGCCCACCTGCATGAAGCGCAGCGCGTCGGCATCCTTCAGGCCGAGCGCACCGCCCTCGGAGACCGAGATCTTCATCTTGCCGCCAGTGCGCTTCTCGACATCGGCGGCGAAGGCGCGGATCTGTACCGACTCGGGCCGGCTCGGCGCGTAGCTGTTGTTGAACTTCCACTCGACCTGGGCATGTGCGCCGGCTTGGGCGCCCAGGAGGACCAGGCCCGCGGTCACCGACCGCAGGACAAGACGCAAAGACTTCATGGGGACAGTCCTTTCCACGAGGCAGGCAAAAGGGAACGAAGTATGACACCGGGGCGAGGCCGCACCCGGGCACGATTCGATGGACAAGGCATACTGATATTCAGTATGCTAATGAAAACCCATCGCGTCGGGGCCGCCCTGCGCTACCCAGGAGTCACCGCATGAACCCTTCCTCCCCCGCCCTGCCGGTCATCGTGGCTGGCGGCGGCATCGGCGGCCTGGCCGCCGCGCTGGCGCTGGTGCGCCAGGATTTCGACGTGCTGGTTCTGGAGCAGGCCGCCGAGCTCGGCGAGATCGGCGCCGGCATCCAGCTCGGGCCCAACGCCTTCCACGCCTTCGACGCGCTGGGGGTGGGCGAGCGCACGCGCCGGCACGCCGTGTTCACCGACTTCATGGTCATGCACGACGCGATCGACGAGTACGAGGTCGGCCGCATCCCCACCGACGAGCGCTTCCGCGCCCGCTTCCGCAACCCCTACGCGGTGATCCACCGCGCCGACGTGCACCTGTCGCTGCTGGAAGCTGCCGAGGCGACCGGGCGCGTGCGCTGCCTGACCAGCACCCGCATCGTGCGCGTCGAGCAGGACGGCGACACCGTCACCGCGATCGATCAGCACGGCCAGCGCCACCGCGGCGTGGCGCTGATCGGGGCCGACGGCGTGAAGTCGGTCGTGCGCGAGCAGTTCGTCGGCGACCCGGCGCGCGTGACCGGGCACGTGGTCTACCGCGCGGTCGTCGAGCGCGAGCACTTCCCCGAGGACCTGCGCTGGAACGCCGCCAGCATCTGGGTCGGCCCGAACTGCCATCTGGTGCACTATCCGCTGCGCGGGGGCGAGCAGTACAACGTGGTCGTCACCTTCCACAGCCGCCAGCAGGAGGAGTGGGGCGTCACCGACGGCAGCAAGGAGGAGGTGCAGAGCTACTTCCAGGACATCTGCCCGCGCGCGCGCCGGCTGATCGAGCTGCCGCGCAGCTGGCGCCGCTGGGCCACCGCCGACCGCGAGCCCGTGGGCCGCTGGAGCTTCGGCCGCGTCACCCTGCTCGGCGACGCCGCGCACCCGACCACCCAGTACATGGCCCAGGGCGCCTGCATGGCGCTGGAGGACGCGGTCACGCTCGGGCAGGCGCTGCAGGCGCAGGCACGGGACTGGCCGCGCGCGCTGGACATGTACCAGCGCGCGCGCGTGGCCCGCACCGCCCGCATCGTGCTGTCCGGGCGGGAGATGGGCAGGATCTACCATGCGAAGGGCGTGGAGCGCCTGGTGCGCAACGACCTCTGGCGAGGCCGCACGCCCGAGCGCTTCTACGATGCGCTGGAGTGGCTGTACGGCTGGAACGTCGGCAACTGTCTCGATGCCGCGCGCCGTTGATCCGCCGAGCACCCCCTGAACGGAGCCCCCGATGAACGAACTCGGACGCCTCGAAGACCTGCCCCAGGACTACCGCGACGCGCTCGCGCGCCAGAACCTCGTACCCCTGTGGCCCGGGCTGCGGGCGGTGATGCCGCCGCAGGTGCCGACGCGCCACACCCGGCCCACGCACTGGTCCTACCAGGCACTGCGCCCGCTGCTGCTGCAGGCCGGCGAGCTGACGCCGATCGAGAAGGCCGAGCGGCGCGTGCTCGTGCTCGCCAACCCCGGGCACGGCCTGGAGAAGATGCAGGCCAGCGCGGCCATCTACCTCGGGATGCAGCTGCTGATGCCGGGCGAGTGGGCGCCATCGCACCGCCACACTCCCAACGCCGTGCGCATGGTGGTCGAGGGCGAGGGCGCGTGGACCACGGTCGAGGGCGAGAAGTGCCCGATGGCGCGCGGCGACCTGATCCTCACCCCCACCGGCCTGTGGCACGAGCACGGGCACGACGGCGACCAGCCCGTGATCTGGCTCGACGTGCTCGACCTGCCGCTGGTCTACTACCTCGAGGCGAGCTACCACGTCAACGGCAGCCGCCAGGCCCAGCGTGAGGGGCGCGGCGACCGCGCCTACACCCGCGGCGGTGTCGTGCCCTGCCCCGTGTTCGGGCGCAGCGGCAAGCGCTACCCGATGCTGCGCTACCCCTGGGCCGACACGCGCGCCGCGCTCGAGGCGCTGGCGCAGGACCAGCCCGCGCTCGAGGCCGTGCAGGTCACCTACGTCAACCCCGAGACCGGCGAGGACGCGGAGAACATCCTCGGCTTCCACGCGCTGATGCTGCGCCCGGGCCAGACGCTGCGCCTGCCCGCGCGCTCGCCGGCCTCGGTCTACCACCTCGTCGACGGCGGGGTCGAGGCCGCCATCGCGGACACCCGCTTCACCCTGGCCCCTGCGGACACCTGCTGCGCCCCGGGCTACACGGCCGTGACGCTGCGCAACCTGCAGCCGGACGCGCCCTCCTTCGTCTTCGTCGCCGACGAGTCGCCGTTGCACCGCAAGCTCGGCCTGTACGAGGACCGGGGCTGACCCCGGGCCCGAGCGCGTCCGCCGCGGCGTCCCGCACGCTGCCGCCGGGCGCGCCGTCACCGCAGCCCAACCACGCGTCGGGCCTTGCCGCTGCGCCCTCGCGGCACCGGCTGCCCGCACTCGTCGACCAGGCGCAGCCGGGTCACGCCTTGGGCAAGGGCATAGGCGCGCAGCGCCGCGTGGCAGCGGGGGGCCGCTGCGCGCGCCTGCTCCGCCGGCCCGCCCAGGCGCAGCACGAGCGTGCGCGCGTCGAGCTGGCGCAGCTGGAAGTCGAAGACGCCGGCCTCTTCCTCGATCACGGTGCTCAGCGCCAGTGGCAGCAGGTGCACGGGCCGGCCGTCACCCCCGGTCAGGACCAGCGGCGGCTCGTCCCGGCCCTGCACCTCGACGACCGGAAGGCTCGAGCCGCAGCCGCAGCGCCCGGGATGGAGCCGCACGCGGTCACCGAGCTCGTAGCGGATCAGCGGCTGCACGTGGTTGGCCAGATTGGTCAGCAGGCAGCGGTCGGACAGCACCCCGGGCGGCACCGGCCGCAGCCGCTCGTCCACCGGCTCGAGCAGCAGCCAGTCGGCGTTCAGGTGCAGCCGACCCCGGGCGCATTCCCAGGCCATGGGCAGGAACTCCGAGGCGCCGTAGTGGTCGCGCACGCGACATTGCAGCTGAGCGGCGATGCGGCGGCGCGCGGCGAGGCCAAGGGTCTCACCGCCGGTGCGCAGTTCCACCAGCGGCAGCGCGAGCGCGCCCCGCTGTGCCGCGGCAGCCAGCAAGGCGGCCACGGTAGGGTAGGTCGCCAGCACCTGCGGCGCCCAGTCGTGCAGCTGCGCGAGCAGATCGGTCCAAGGCTGCAGGATCGAGAAGCTGCGCAGCCGCCCCGCCGCCCAGGGATTGAGCGCGCGCAGGCGCTGCACCGAGACCTGGCTCGCGAAGTGGCCGTCGAGCACGCCGACGAAGGCGTGCCGCAGCGTGAGGCCCCAGGGGTCGAGGAGGCGCGCCGCCGCCCGCGGCGCGGCCAGCGCGCGCGGCGTCGCCCATGCCGGCCCTGGACGCAGCAGCTCCAGCGCGTCGTAGACCGCCATCGCTGCCGCGTCCTGCACGAAGACCGCCGGCTCCCCGCTGGTCCCGGAGCTTTCCCACACGAGGTAGCGGCCGAAAAAGGGCTGGGCGATACGCGCCGGGTCGGCCGTGAACGCGCGCAGCGCCGCCAGCGACAGCCGGGGGTCGCTGACCGCCTCGTCGAAGCGGGCCATCAGCTCGCCCTTGCTCACGGGCGCCACCGCCGCGGGCGGCGCGTCGTCGGGCAGGCCACGCAGCCGCTCGCGGTACAGCCGCGTGCCGGCGCGGGCGGACTGCAGCAGGTGGCGCCAGCGCGCCTGGCGCAGGCGTTCCAGCGCCCCGTCGGAGGCTGCCGAGCCGGCGAGCACCTCGAGGCCGGCGCGCGTGGCCAGCCAGGGATCGAAGACGGTCACGGCGCAGCACTCCTTCGGCAGGGCGGCGGCACCGGCGGGCGGCAGGCACGCCGGCGCCCTGCCCCCGGGAGCCCATCGTCCCGCCGCCCCCCGTGCCCGCAGGTGCGCAGGCGCAAGCCCGCCGGCGGGCTTGCGCCTCCGCTACCATCCTGGCTCCCGGGCGCGCCCTGTCCCGCCCCTGCCGTCCGCGCGCCGCGCGATCCCCGCCCATGGACACCGAAGACGCCTATGCCGAGCTCGGCCTGCCCCCGGGCGCGAGCGACACCGAACTGAAGGCTGCCTGGCGGCGGCTCGTCGCGCGCTGGCACCCCGACCGCAACCGCCGCCCCGAGGCCCCGGCCCGGATGCAGCGCATCAACCTCGCCTACCTGGCCATCCGGCAGGCGCGCGAGGCGCCCGCGGGCGCCGACGAGCCCGCGCCGCCGCAGGCGCGTACCGCGCCGTCCCGGGCTGGCCGCCGCCGCGCCGGCGCTCCAGGGGCCAGGACGGGACGAACCCGTGCCGCCGGGCGCGGCGACAGCGCCGCCGACCCGGACCCGCCGCCTGGCGACGCAGCCGACGCCACGGCCGACGCGGCGCAGGCCGGCGCCGCCCACCGCACCGTGCGCCGCAAGCTGCGGCTGACGCTGGAGGAGGCGGCGCTGGGCTGCACGCGCACGGTGAGCGGCCGCTGCACACTGCGCTGCGCCGCTTGCGCCGGCCACGGCTGGCTGGCGCAGGAGGGCGCCTGCGGCGGCTGCGCCGGCAGCGGCACCGTGCGCCGGGGCTCGCTGTTCGGCTGGCTGGCGACGAGCGAGCCCTGCGCCGCCTGCGGCGGCGAGGGCCGGGCGCGCCAGCCCTGCGCGGACTGCGGGCAGCGCGGGCGCCGCAGCGCCGCGTACCGCCGCAGCGTGCGCCTGCCGCCCGGCGTGCGCGCGGGCGACGTGCTGACCGCCCCGGCCGGCCGCCACGGCGGCGCCGAGCTGGTGCTGGAGCTGCTGCTGGAGATCGAGCCGCACGCGATCTTCACGCTCGACGACGACGGCACGCTGCGCTGCGAGGTGCCGGTAGACGGCTACGCGTGGATGGGCAACGCGTGGGTCGAGGTGCCCACGCCCTCGGGCCTGCAGGCCATGCGCCTGCGGCGCGAGCACCGCAGCTACCGCCTGCGCGGGCAGGGCTTCCCGCGGGAGCGGCGTGGCGAGCGTGCCGACCTGTTGGTCGAGATCCGCCCCTGCTTTCCCGACGAGCCGAGCGCAGCGCAGCAGGCGCTGCTCGACCGTCTGGTCGCGGAGGGCGCCGCATCGCCACAGCAGCCGCTGGCCGACTGGCAGGATCGCCTGCGCGACTGGGCGGCCCGCCGCCCCTCCCCGCCCGGCTGAGCGCCCAGGCGCCTTTCCACCATGCTCGCCCTGACCGAGGAGCCCCCCGCATGATGAGCTTCGACGACTATGCACGGCACGACGGCCTCGGCCTGGCCGACCTCGTGCGCCGCGGCGAGGTCAGCGCCGTCGAGCTGCTCGACGCAGCCGCGGAGCGCACCGAGGCGGTGGAGCCGGCGCTCGGCGCCGTGGTGCGACGGCGCTTCGAGCGAGCGCGCGAAGAGGCGCAGCGCGTCGACCGCAATGCGCCGTTCGCTGGTGTGCCCTTCCTCGTCAAGGACCTGCTGGGCACGATCCAGGGCGAGCCCACCGGCGCCGGCAACCGACTGCTGCAGCACGTGCCGATGCCGCGCGACAGCGAGCTCGTGCGTCGCTGGCGCGCTGCCGGGCTGGTGATCGCGGGCCGCACGGCCACGCCGGAATTCGGCCTGCTGCCGGTGACCGAGCCCCAGGTCCACGGCCCGGCGCGCAACCCCTGGTCCCCGGGCCACACCCCCGGCGGCTCCAGCGGCGGCTCGGCCGCCGCCGTGGCCGCGCGCATCGTGCCGCTGGCCAGCGGTGGCGACGGCGGCGGCTCGATCCGCATGCCAGCCTCGTGCTGCGGCCTGTTCGGCCTGAAGCCCACGCGCGGGCTGATCCCCACCGGCCCCGACGCCGGCGAGCACTGGCGCGGCTTCGTCAGCGAGCACGTGATCACGCGCTCGGTGCGTGACAGCGCGGCGGCCCTGGACGCCACCGCCGGCAGCGACCCCGGCGCCCCCTGCGCCGCGCCGCCCCGGCCCGGCAGCTTCCTGGCCGAACTGGGCCGGGAACCTGGACGCCTGCGCATCGCCTTCAGCGACCGACCCCTCTTCGGCCACGCCCCGGTGCACGCGGACTGCAGCGCGGCTATGCGCAGGGCCGCCGGGCTGCTGGCCACCTTCGGGCACGAACTGGCGGAGGCTGCGCCGCCCGTCGACGCGCAGGCCTGCGCGCTGGACTTCATGACCATCGTGGCCGTCGAGACACGGGTGTCGATCGAACAGGCAGCGCGCCTGGCCGGCGTGGCCCCGAAGGCCGACGGCTTCGAGGCCGAGACCTGGGCCGTGGGGCTGCTCGGCCGCGCGATCAGCGCGCCGGAGTACTCCGCTGCCATCGCGCGCCTGCAACTGGCGGCGCGGCAGGTGGCGCTGTTCTTCGAACAGCACGACCTGCTCCTGACACCCACCCTGGCGGCACCGCCGCTGCCCATCGGCGCACTCGCCCCCAGTGCCGCCGAACGCGGCGCGATCGCGGTCGTCAACGCGCTCGGTGCCGGCGGACTGCTGCGGGCGCTGAAGGTCATCGAGCCCATGGCCGCCAAGACCTTCGCCTTCATGCCCTACACCGCTCTGTTCAACGTGACGGGCCAGCCGGCGATGTCGGTGCCGCTGCACTGGAACGCCGAGGGCCTGCCCGTGGGCGTGCAATTCGTCGGGCGCTTCGGCGAAGACGCGCTCCTGCTGCGCCTGGCCGCACAGCTCGAAGCCGAACTGCCGTGGTTCGATCGTGTCCCGTCCCTTTGAAACCGAGAAGTTCCCCATGACCCTAGCCCTGATCATCGACGCCGTGCGCAGCCCGCGCGGCCGTGGCAACGACAAGGGCGCGCTGAAGAGCCTCAAGCCCGTGGACCTGCTGGCGCAGCAGCTCGCGGCGCTCGCGCGCCGCAACGGCGTCGCCACCGCGCAGGTGGCCGACACCGTCATCGGCTGCGTCACGCAGACCGGCGAGCAGGGCGCCAACATCGCCAAGCTCGCGCTGCTGCGCGCCGGTTGGGACGATCGCGTGCCCGGACTCGCGATCAACCGCTACTGCGCCTCGGGCCTGAGCGCGCTGCAGTTTGCCGCCCATCAGGCGCTCGCGACCGATGGCCTCGCGGTGGGGGGCGGCGTCGAGATGATGTCGCGCGTGCCGATGGCCGCCGACCAGGGCCCGCTGACGCACGATTTCGAGCTCCAGCGCCAGACGGCGCTGGTGCCCATCGGGCTGGCTGCCGACGCGGTGGCCACGCTCGAGGGCTTCAGCCGCGCCGAGTGCGACGCCTACGCGCTGGCCTCGCAGCAGCGCGCGGTGGCGGCCCGCGACAGCGGGCGCTTCCGCTCCGTGGAGCCGGTGCGCGACACCCAGGGCCAGGTGCTGCTGGCCCAGGACGAGACGCCGCGGCCGCAGACCAGCGCCGAGTCCCTGGCCGGGCTGGCCCCGGCCTTCGCGGCGATGGGCGAGAAGCACGGCATCGACGCCTTCCTGTGCGCCCGCCTCAGGCTGCCGCGCATCGAGCACGTGCAGCACGCCGGCAACTCCCCCGCAATGGCCGACGGCGCCGCCGCCGTGCTCGTCGCGAGCCCGGACGCGGCGCAGCGCCTGGGCCTGCGCGCGCGCGGTCGCATCCTGGCCAGCGCCGACGCCAGCGTGGACCGCACGCTGGCGCTGACCGGCGCCGTCGACGCGACCCGGCTCGCGCTGCAGCGCGCGGGGCTGGGCGTGGACGACATCGACCTGTTCGAGGTCAACGAGTCCTTCGCCGCGCTGATGCTGCACTACCAGCGCCACCTCGGCGTCGAGCACGCGCGCCTGAACGTCAACGGCGGCGCGATCGCGCTCGGTCACGCGATGGGCTCGACCGGCAGCGCGCTCGTGGGCATGGCGCTGGACGAGCTCGAACGGCGCGACGGCCGGCACGCGGTGGTGGCGATCTGCGGCGCCGCCGGGCTGGCGGTGGCCATGGTGATCGAGCGCATCTGAAAGCCTGAAAGCCCCCCCGCGGCCGGGCTGCGTCAAGCCCGCCGGAGGGCCCGGCCCGGGGGGGCTTGCCTGCGAACGTCACACGCCCATGGCGTGGCCGGGCGCGCCCACCCTCCCCGCCCGCATGACCCATCGTCTTCGCTAGCACCGTGCTGGAACCTCTTGCCCGCCTCGCGCTCGGCCCGCTGCTCCTCGCCCAGGGAGCCTGGGTGCGGCGGGTCACGCTCCGCCTGCCTGAGGCCGCGGGCCCGCGCAGCGCCTGCACCGGCGCCGGGCCGGCCTTGTCGCTGCTGGTGACGGGCGACTCCTCGGCGGCCGGGGTGGGCGTGGCCACGCAGCAGGAGGCGCTGGCAGGCCAGCTCGCCGCGCGCCTGGCGGCGGCGCGCCGCGTGCGCTGGACGGTGCTCGCGCGCACCGGCCTCGACACGCGCGAACTGGCCGCGCTGCTGGGCGAGGCGCCACCCGGCGGGCACGACGTCGCGGTCGTCTGCACCGGCGTCAATGATGTGACCGGCCGCTGCGAGCCCGCAGCCTACGTCGAGCGCGTCGAGCGCGTGCTGCAGGTGCTGCGGCAACGCCACGGCGTGCGCCTGACCGTGCTCTCGCCCGTGCCGCCGATGCACCGCTTCACCGCCCTGCCGCAGCCGCTGCGGGCCTACCTGGGCTGGCGGGCGCGGGCGCTGGACGCCGCGCTGCGCGCCCACGCCCCGCGCTGGCCCGGCTGCGCGCTGCTGCCCGAGCCCCTGCCCGTGGCCCCGGGCGCGCTCGCGAGCGACGGCTTCCACCCGAGCGCGCAGACCTACCGCGCCTGGGCTGGGGCCGTTGCGGCCGTCGTCGGGCAACACGCCGGCGAACTGACCGGGGGCTGACCCGCGGCCGGCGCCGCGCGCATCTCGATCGCGCCGAAGGGGCAGCGCTGCGCGCACAGCCTGCAGCCGGTGCACTCCGCAGCGTCATGCAGCAGCGCGGTCTTCTCCCAGCCCTGGCGCTCCAGGCACAGCACGTGCGGCGCGCACACCGCCACACAGCGCCCGCAGCCGGTGCAGCGGGCCGGGTCGATCACGGGCAGCAGGCGCGACGGGTGCCGAGGGGGGCTCACGGGAGGGATCTCGGGAATGGATTGCAGCGTAGCCGAATTCACCAAGCCAGCGGCGGTGTATCGGAGACCGAGCAACCAAAACCTTGATTGACATATTAATTTGTCAAGTTGAATTGACATGCGCTAAGCTGCACGCATCGCCGCCGCACGGCAGCGAATTGACCTTCCTCCAGACCCGCCCCACCCGAGGAGCACCCATGTCATCCGCATCTGCCTCCCAACCCACAGTCGACGATCTCCTGCAGCGCGCCGCGGCCGTGCCCGGCGAGTGCGACGAAGCCACCCGGGAATCGGTGCGCCGGGCCTGGTCCGAGCAGCCCGACGTAGTGTGCGGCCTGGTGCAGCGGGCCCTGAGCCTGGAGAGTGAGCTGGCCGCCGCGCGGCACCAGATCGAGCGCCTGAAGCGCATGAACCCGGCGCCGGCCGGGCGCCCTATGGCCACGCAGGAGGACCTGCAACGCCAGTCCGAAGCTTGGGGCCGGCTGCTCGGCACCGCTTCCAGGCCGCGTGCCGCCTCGACGCCCGCCCCGGTGGCGCGGCCCCGCCGCGCCAGGACCTTCGAGGACGTGGGCGCGCGCTTCTTCGCCGACCACGTGGGCAAGGTCTGGCTCGCGCTGCTGCTGCTGACGACCGTGGTCGTGCTCGTGAAGGAAAAGATCGTCTGACGATCGCCCGGCCCCGGCAACAGCCCGGGGCCACCCCGCCGCAGGCTTGAGCCGCGCACGCTCAGCCGGTAGGCACCACCTCCGCCGTCAGCGCCTTCAGCGCCGTCTCGTCCAGCGTCTCGCGCGCAAGCAGTTCTCTCGCGCCGCGCTCCAGCACGTCGCGGTGCCGGCGAAGGATGTCGCTGGCACGGGCGAAGGCATCGGTGACGATGCCCCGCACCGCCTCGTCGATGCGCTGCTGCGTGGCCGGGCCGACCGGGAAGCCGCCCGGCGCCCAGCCCGGCACATCCAGGAAGCGCGGCGGCGGCGCCTCGTAGGCCACACCGCCCAGTGCCTCGACCATGCCGTGGCGCATGGCCATGTCGCGCGCGATGTCGGTCACCTTGGCCAGGTCGTCCGCAGCGCCGGTGGAGAACTGGCCGAACACCAGCTTCTCGGCCGCCCGGCCGCCCAGCAGCACCATGATCCTGTGCTCGAGCTCGGCCTGCGTCATGAGGAAACGGTCTTCGGTGGGACGCTGGATCGTGTAGCCCAGCGCGCCCACGCCACGCGGGATGATCGAGACCTTGTGCACCGCGTCCGTGCCCGGCAGCGCCAGCGCCACCAGCGCGTGCCCCATCTCGTGGTGGGCCACGACCTCGCGCTCGCGCGGGCTGAGCACGCGGTTCTTCTTCTCCAGGCCGGCGACGATGCGCTCGATCGCGAGCGTGAAGTCGGCCAGCGTCACGTCGCCGCCGCCGCGCCGGGTGGCGGCCAGCGCTGCCTCGTTGCACAAGTTGGCAAGCTCCGCCCCCGAGAAGCCCGTCGTCAGCGCCGCCACCTGGGTCAGGTCGATGCCCGCAGCCAGCCGGACCTTGCGGCTGTGGACGGCGAGGATGGCCACCCGGCCGGCCTTGTCGGGCCGGTCGACCAGCACCTGACGGTCGAAGCGGCCGGCGCGCAGCAGCGCCGGGTCCAGGATCTCCGGCCGGTTGGTCGCCGACAGCAGCACCAGGCCGCTGGAGCTGTCGAAGCCGTCGAGCTCGGCCAGCAGCTGGTTGAGCGTCTGCTCGCGCTCGTCATGGCCGCCGAAGGGCGCGGCCGCCCCGCGCGCGCGGCCGAGGGCATCGAGTTCGTCGATGAAGATGATGGCCGGGGCGCGGCCACGCGCCTGCTCGAACAGGTCGCGCACACGCGCGGCGCCGACGCCGACGAACATCTCGACGAACTCGCTGCCGGTGATGCTGAAGAAGGGTACGCCCGCCTCCCCCGCCACGGCCTTGGCGAGCAGGGTCTTGCCGGTGCCCGGCGGGCCCACCAGCAGCACGCCCTTGGGCATGCGCGCGCCCAGCCGGCCGTGGCCCTGCGGGTCCTTCAGGAAGGCGACGATCTCCTGCAGTTCGGCCTTGGCCTCGTCGACGCCGGCCACGTCGGCGAAGGTGACGCCGGTGTCCTTCTCGACGTAGACCTTGGCCCGGCTCTTGCCGATGCTCATGAAGCCGCCGAGTCCGCCGCCGAGTCCGCCCCCCATGCGGTCGGCCATGCGCCGGATCAGGAAGAACCACAGCGCGAAGAACACCAGCGCCGGTACGATCCAGGACAGCAGGTCGCGCAGCCAGGTGCTCTCGACCACACGCGTGTAGGGCACGTCGTAGCGCGCCAGCCGCGCGGCGAGCTCGGGCTCGACGCGGTTGGCGACGATCACCGACTTTCCCCCGGCCTCGGGCGCCTTCAGCCTCCCGGTCAACGTGGTCTCACCCACCACGACCTCGGCCACGCGGCCCTCGGCCAGCGCCTGCTCGAACTGGCTGTAGGGCACGGCCTCGACCGTGCGCGCCGCCTGCCACAGCGACTGCATCCACAGCAGCACCAGCAGGGCCAGCACCCAGTAGGCCACGTTCCAGCGCGTCTTGGGGTCGGTGTTCATGCACGGGCTCCGGTCGGCGGTCGGGCGGTGGCACGCCAGACCCAGCCGGCATGCCGCCCGCAGCCCCACTGTGCGACGGCAGCGGGTCCGGCGGACTGCCGATGCGCGCCTTTGCGGCGTGTGGCGGATCACGGCTTGACCTGGGTCAAGGGCGTGCGGCCGCGCTGCGGGCGACAGGCCCGCGGGCCCTTGAAGCCGCGCCGCCCCGCACCCAAGTTGGAGTCATCGCCGGGGCGGCAGGCGCCCCGTACCCCACCCCGACGGAGGACCGAAGATGCTGTACCGAAGGCTTTTCCCCAGTGACGTGTTCGCCGAGTTCGACCGCCTGCAGCGTGAGGTGCAGGGCCTGTTCGACTACGCGCCCAGCATCCGAGGCCTGGGGCGTGGCGGCTATCCGGCGCTGAACGTCGGCAGCACGCCCTCGTCGGTGGAGGTCTATGCCTTCGCCCCGGGGGTGGACCCGGCCGGCATCGACGTCAACCTCGACCGCGGCGTGCTGACCATCTCGGGCGAGCGCAAGCCGCGCGAGAACGGCGACGAGAAGACCACCGTCCACATGGACGAACGCTTCAGCGGGCGCTTCCGCCGCGTGGTCAACCTTCCCGAGGATATCGACCCGAACGCGGTCAGCGCCGACTACCGCGACGGCGTGCTGCACGTGAGCATCGCCCGCCGCGCCGCCGCGCAGCCGCGCCGCATCGAAGTGCATTGACCCGCCGACAACGAACAGGAGCGACGACATGAACATGAACGACCTGCCCCGTCAGACGGGCCGCGCCGACAGCGCGCGCCAGGAGCCCGCGCTGCTGCCCCCGGTGGACGTGATCGAGGACGCCACCGGCATCACCCTGGTGGCCGACCTGCCCGGCGTGCCGCGCGACCGGCTGAATCTGCGCGTGGAGGGCGACCAGCTCGCAATCGAGGCCGAGGTCATGCTGCCCGCGCCCGAGGGCGTGGAGCCCCTGCACGCCGAGGTGACGCTGTCGCGCTACCGCCGCACCTTCACGCTGAGCAAGGAGCTCGACGCCGATCTCGTCAGCGCCGAGCTTGAGCAGGGCGTGCTGCGGGTGCGCATCCCCAAGGCGCAGCACGCCCAGACGCGGCGCATCAGCGTGCAGGTACCATGAGGTTCGGGGGTCGGCCGGACCCTCTCGGCCACGGACCTGCCGCCATGCTCCAACTGCACATCGGTAACAAGAACTACTCCTCCTGGTCGATGCGGCCCTGGGTGCTGATGCGCCAGGCCGGCATCGACTTCGAGGAGGTGATGATCCGCTTCGACAGCTTCGACGCCGGCTCGCAGTTCAGGCAGCGCGCGGACGCCCTCGGCCCCACCGGCAAGGTGCCGGTGCTCGTGCACGACGGCCTGGCCGTCTGGGACACGCTGGCGATCGCCGAGTACGTGGCCGAGCTCTTCCCCGAGCGGCAGCTCTGGCCCCGCGAACGCGCGGCACGGGCGCGCGCGCGCAGCGTCTGCGCCGAGATGCACAGCGGCTTCGGCGCGCTGCGCAACGCCTGCCCGATGAACATCGAGACCGCGCTGCCCCAGATCGGGGCGCTGGTCCTGCGCGACCAGCCCGCCGTGCGCGCCGACCTGGCCCGCCTGGTCAACATGTGGTCGGACCTGCTGCGCGAGCACGGCGGTCCGCTGCTCTTCGGCGGCTTCAGCATCGCCGACGCCTACTACGCCCCCGTGGTCATGCGCCTGCGCACCTACGGGCTGCCGGTACCGGGCGAGATCGCGGCCTACATGGAGCGCGTGTGCGCGCTGCCCGGCGTGCAGGCGTGGATCACCGACGCGCTGGCCGAGCAGGACTTCCTGCCCTTCGAGGAGCCCTACCGGCTGGGGCGCTGAGGCCGCGCGCGCTCAGCGCGCCGCGGCGGCCACGGCGCCCACCTTGGCGTTGTCCCGCTGCAGGGTCTCGCGCCCGGCCAGGCGCCGGAACCACAGCGTCACGGCCGTCGAGCTGAGCACGATGAACAACGAGTAGAGCACCGGGATCAGCAGCACCTGCTGCTGCTGCTCGCCGCTGAAGGTGAGCGTGACGATCAGCACCGCCAGCGGGCCGTTCTGGATGCCGGTCTCGAGCGCGATCGTGCGCGCGCGGTGGCGGTCCTCGCGCAGCAGCCGCGCCAGGCTGAAGCCCAGCGCCATGCCCACCAGCCCCAGGCCGATGGCCGCGAAGTACACCGGCCACGGCGTCGTCGCCAGCAGCTGGTGGTTGCGCGGCACCCAGGACACGATCAGGAACAGGATGACGAGCACGCCCAGCAGGCCGCCGAGCAGCTCGACGGTCGCGCCGATGTTGGGATTGACCTTGCGCAGCACCATGCCGATCAGCGTGGGCACGAGCAGCACCACCAGCACCTGGGCCACGTTGGAAGCCGGGATCACGAACTCTCCGGTGACGCCGGCGAGCCCGGAATACAGCGCGATCAGCGGCGGCACGACGGCCACGGCCACGAGCGTGGACACGCTGGTCATCATGATCGACAGCGCCAGCGCCCCTTTGCTGAAGTAGGTGAAGATGTTGGAGGTGGTGCCCCCCGGCATGCAGCCCATCAGGATGAGGCCCACCGCCAGCGCCGGCGGCAGCCCCAGCACGAGCGCCAGCGCGCAGCCCAGGAATGGCATGATGCCGTATTGGCACAGCAGCCCGACCAGCACGCCCTTGGGCTTGCGCAGCGCGATCAGGAAGTCGCGGAAGGTCAGCGAGGCGCCCATGCCCAGCATGATCAGGGCCATCATCACGCCAAGCAGTCGGGTTTCGGTGTCGGTCAGCATCGCGGGTCCTCGGCGGGGGGTCAGCGGCGCGGCATGGCGGCGAACTCCGCCGCCACCTCGGCCTTGAGGGTCTTGCGCAGGATCTTGCCGATCGGCGTCTTGGGCAGCTCGTCGCGGAAGACCACGGATCTCGGCACCTTGTAGTCGGTCAGCACGGTGCGGCAGTGCGCGATCACCTGCTCGGCCGTCAGCCCGGCGTCGCGCCGGACGACATAGGCGCGCACCGCCTCGCCGCTGCGCGCGTCTGGGATGCCGACCACCGCAGCCTCCATCACCGCGTCCAGCCGGCTGACGGCGTCCTCGACTTCGTTGGGGTAGACGTTGAAGCCCGACACGAGGATCAGGTCCTTCTTGCGGTCGACGATGGTGAAGAAGCCGTCGGCGTCCATGACCGCGACGTCGCCGGTGCGCAGCCAGCCGTCCTCGAGCACCAGTGCCGTCTCGGCAGGCTGGTTCCAGTAGCCCTGCATCACCTGGGGTCCGCGCACCACCAGCTCACCAGGCTCGCCGGCGGGCACGGGGCGCCCTGCGTCGTCGACCAGGCGCACATCGGTGCCGGGCACCGGAATGCCGATCGAGCCCGGCCGCCGCGGCCCGCTCAGCGGGTTGAAGGTCACCACCGGCGAGGTCTCCGTCAGGCCGTAGCCCTCGGCGATGCGCGTGCCGGTCACCTGCTCCCAGCGCTCGGCCACGGCGTGGTGCAGCGCGGTCCCGCCTGCGATCGCAGCCTTCAGGCCACGCGGCGGGAAGGCGACGAACCACTCCTCGTTGAGCAGCGCGTTGAACAGGGTGTTGACGCCGGTGATCCAGGTGACCGGCGTGTTCTCGATCGCGCGCTGCAGGTTCTGCACCGGGCGCGGCGACGGGATGAGCACGTTGCGCGCGCCCGCGTCGTAGAAGCTCAGCAGGTTGGCCGTGAAGGCGAACACGTGGTACAGCGGCAGCGCGGTGAGCACGCACTCGCGCCCGGGCTCGATGTGGCTCGCCCCCATGGCCCGGATCTGCGCGATGTTGCTCAGCAGGTTGTGGTGGCTGAGCTGCGCGCCCTTGGCCACGCCGGTGGTGCCGCCGGTGTACTGCAGCACCGCCGTGGCGTCAGACGCGACAGCCTGCCACCAGCCGCGCACGGCCGCGGCGCCGCCCAGGCGGGCCAGGTGCTCGCGCCCCTTGGCCACGGCCGCCATGAAGCGCGCGTGCGGCACGCGCACCGGCGGCAGGGCGCGGCTCCACCAGCGCTGAACCGCGCGCACGATGCCCCGCGGCACCGCGGGGAACAGCTCCGGCACGCTGGCCACCACGACATGGCGCACCGGCGTCTGGCCCACCAGCGCGTCCAGCTTGTCGGCGAACAGCTCGGTGATGACCAGCGCCTCCGCGCCCGCGTCGCAGAACTGGTGCCGCATCTCCGAGGGGGTGTAGAGCGGGTTGGTGTTGACGAGCACGCAACCGGCCTTGAAGACGCCGAAGGCCGCCACCGGGTAGGCCAGGCCGTTGGGCAGCTGGACCGCCACGCGGGCGCCGGGCGCCAGCCTGAGCTCCTCGCGCAGGTAGGCCGCGAAGGCGTCCGACAGGCTGTCGACCTCGGCAAAGCTCAGGCTGCCGTTCATGCCGTTGGGCACGACGGCCGTGAACGCCGTCTGGGCCGCGTAGCGCTCGCTGGCGGCCGCCACCAGCGCGGCAAGGCTCGCGTGCGCAGGCACCGGCGCCTGCGCCGGCGTCCCGGGCCCGTAGTGCGCGTGCCAGACCTTCAGATCGTGGATCGGGGCGTCGGCAGCGTTCATCGCGGGGAGGTCTCCTGGGGGTGGCGCAAGGCCGCGTCGGCCGGCGGGCCATCGCCCACCGGCACGGCCTGCCGATCGCAAAGCGCGCGAGTGTAGGCAGACCCCGCGCACCCGGCACGGCACCGGCGCCGAGACCTCGCGGGCGGCGGGGCTCCACCCGGAGCCGGCGGCCTGCTCTTCGACACCCGACCCGGCCGGTGGCAAGTCATCGCCTCACCCCGCACCGGACGCGACGACGCCTGCGCCGCGCCGGCAGGCTGCGCAGACCCGCAGGAGAATCCGTGCAAGGGGCCCGACAGCCCAGCGCCCCAGGCGGAGCCGGGCGGCGGACACCCCGGGCCCGCCCTGCCCTGCGGATGGAGGATGGCGATGCGCCTGCGCGTGCGAGACACCGAGATCTACTTCGACGTCGAGGGCGCCGGCCTGGTGCCCGACGGGCCGTGCATGCGCGAGCGGCCGGTGGCCTTCGTCATCCACGGCGGCCCGGGAGGCGACCACACCGGCTTCAAGCCCGCCTTCAGCCCGCTGGCCGACACGATGCAGCTGGTCTACTTCGACCACCGCGGCCAGGGACGTTCGGCCCGCGGCGACACGGCGCGCTACACGCTGGACGAGAACGTCGAGGACATGGAAGCCCTGCGCATCGCGCTCGGCCTCGGGCCCATCGTCTCGGTCGGCACTTCCTACGGCGGCATGGTGGCGATGGCCCATGCCGCGCGATATCCGGCCAGCGTGGCGCGCCTGGTGCTGATCGTCACTGCCGCCCATGCCGGCTTCAATGCGCGGGCGCGCCAGATCGTGGCCGAGCGCGGCACGCCCGAGCAGCAGGCCGTGTGCGCGCAGCTCTGGGCCGGCGCCCTGCGCACCGAGGAGCAGCTGCGCCACTATTACGACGTGATGGGCCCGCTGTACGCCCTGCGGCACGACGCCGCTGCGGCGGCGGCCACGCGCTCGCGCGGCATCCTGGCGCCGGAGGCGATCAACCGCGCCTTCGCGCCCGGCGGCTTCCTGCAGAGCTTCGACCTGCGCCCCGAACTGCCGCGCATCGCCGCCCCCACCCTCGTGCTGGCCGGACGCCACGACTGGATCTGCCCGCCCGAGTTCAGCGAGGAGATCGCGCGCCTGATCCCGGGCTCGCGGCTGCGCCTCTTCGAGCACAGCAGCCATTCGATGCGGGTCGACGAGCCAGAGGCGATGGTCGACGAGATCCGGCGCTTCGTCGCCGAGGAACGGGCACCGGCGCCGGCCTGACGACGGCAGGAACGGGCGACCAGACTTGGCGCAGGGCGCACCGAGAGTGGTGACATGGAGTCGTCGGCAAAGAGAAACCCTGAGCCCACAGATGGCGGGCCAGGAAGCATGGGCCACGGGGTGACCTTCGGGGACACGCCAAGAAAACGGGCCCAGAGATGGCTCTGGGCGCTTGGTACAGGTGAAGCCGGGGGGACTTGCTGGCACCTGATTTATTTGCACTTTTTGCTTTTCGTCTGGTATTTTCCAGGCCCTTCATGTATCATTCTCGGGTTGATATGCACAAGACTGTCTGTTCTTAGGTCTTTCTTCCCGCTCCGGTGTTCTGCCGGCGGTCGAGTCGAATCCCCCCTTTGAAGATTTTCTCGGCGTCTCTTCGCAGGGCGTATTTGCGCGCCCTGCAACTTCAAAAGGAAATCGATATGACGACCGAAACCGGTACCGTGAAATGGTTCAATGAGGGCAAGGGCTTCGGGTTCATTGCTCCGGATGGCGGTGGCAAGGATCTCTTTGCGCACTTCAAGGAAATCCAGGGCAGTGGCTTCAAGACACTGACCGAGAACCAGCGAGTACAGTTTGAGGTGACCCAAGGGCAAAAAGGCCCACAGGCATCGAACATTCGAAGTCTGGGCTGATACCTGCCTCAACTGTCGGATGCCGGGTACGCTCGGCATCCGCAGATGAAAGCGCGGCTCGTCCGCGCTTTTTTCATTTCCGGCGAGGAACCTGCCCGTGAAAAATCTGCAAGACGCCACCGAACGCATCTGCGAACTCAAAGGCAGTCTCGTCGTGATCGATGCTCTGTTGCCGGCCGTCATCCGGGTTCTCTCGGCACCGGCGCGCATGCAACTGATGGCCAGCTTTGACGCTCATGCCGAAGCGGCACGCACGGTGCTGTTGCACGCGGATATCTCCGACCTTGTACTGGCGACTTTCGAACGTGACTTCGCGCGTTACCGAGCTTTGCTCCAAGCCAGTTGCAGCCCAGATCATCCCGGCCTGCCTGCCACGGTCGACGGGCTGCTGCTGACGACGACACGAGTCACCACGTTTTCGGCGGGCTACGCCCTGACCAGCGCCAGCGGCTTCTTCTACCGTCATGGCGGCCGGCTCTTTCTGGTGAGCAACCGACACGTCTTCTTGGATACCGAGAGCGCGCACTACCCTGACCGCATCGAGATCGGCTTGCACACCGACCTGCGCGACCTGACGCGGCACGAGGTGGTCTCGCTACCGCTGTACTGCCAAGGCCTGCCGCAGTGGCGCGAAGTCTGTGACTCGGGTGGTACCGTGGACATCGCCGCAGTAGAAATTCCCGCCCGCAGTCTGCCCGTCGACGCTATGTTTCAGGCCTTCGACGAGACCCACCTCGACGCCAAAGATGAGCAGATCGCGATCGGCGACGCTCTGACCATCGCAGGCTTTCCGCTGGGCTTTCACGACACTGTTTATCACCTCGCGGTCGCGCGCAGCGCGGCCATTGCTTCGGCCTACGGCGTGCGCTTCCAAGCACAAGGCTGCTTCCTGACTGATGCGCGAACCCATCGCGGCAGCAGCGGATCACCGGTCGTGCGGCGACGTCGCAAGGACGACTCGTCGACGCCGTCGTGGCAGCTGATCGGTGTGCACTCCACACGGATGGACATGCGCACCCGCGACCTGGCCCAGGATGAATCGCTGGGGCTGAACTGCGCCTGGTATGCCGACGTACTGCCAAAACTCACCAGCGCTCGCTGAATGCACCGCAGGTTCAAGCACCATCGATGAAGATTCATGCGGATCTATGCCTCCGGGCTCAGCCTACCACCTGAACTCACCGCCCGGAAACCCGCATGAATCCCAAGCCTCGCCTCTTTTTCTGTCAAAAGGGGCTGCCAGCCGCAACTGTATGCGTCTAACCCATAGACAGAACAGGAAGTGACCTCGAGAACGCTCTCGAGACCACCAGAGAAAAACCTAGAACAGAGAGGCCAGGACAGGAGCGGTAACGCCGACTTTGGGACAGTCACGCTTGCGAGGCAACAGCACGCTTCCGGAGGGAGCCAGAAAAAAATCCCAACCGGATAAGGGTTGGGATTTTGAGTATTGGTGGAGCCGGGGGGAATCATAAACTGTTGTTTTTATTAGTTTCTTCTCATTCCTATACTTTTTACCCACTACAAACCCAACAAAAAGGATGCTACTTCTTGAGCCTCGTTGCAACGCGATATGCATCGGTTGCAGCTGCACCGTGCGTTGCCGAAGCGAACAAAGCACCAGAGCCACGGCCACACTGGCCCGCCCCGCGCCGACGGTCTGACACAGGTAGTTGTGGGTGGAGGCTGCTCGCCAAACGCCTCCATGACCATGTCGCAGAAAAAGACGAAAGGCCGCATGTAGCGGCCTTTCCATTTGGTGCATCTATCTGCTTTCGCAGCATCAGCTTGTTAGCGGACAGAGCTCATATCCCGAGCACGTAGCACGCAAAAAGTTTATCCTTGAGTCTCATCATTGTCAAGCAACAGGGGGACTCAAGATGTTGCCGAAGATGCGTTACCGGCTGGGCCTGGACATCGGTACCAACTCCATAGGCTGGACGATGATCAGGCTGGACCCGCAAGGCACGCCCTGCGCCGTGATCAAGATGGGCGTGCGAATCTTCCCGAACGGCCGTGATCCGAAGGATGGCTCTTCGCTGGCGGTGACCCGTCGGCTGGCGAGGCAGATGCGACGCCGGCGCGACCGCCTGCTCAAGCGCAAGGCCCGCTTCCAGGCCGCCTTGGTCCGCCTGGGCTTCTGGCCCGAAGACGTCCTGGCCCGCAAGGCCCTCGAGCCCCTGGACCCGTACAAGCTGCGGCGAGAGGGTCTTGACCGGGCGCTGACGCCCGCCGAGTTTGGCCGCGCCCTCTTTCACCTGAACCAGCGGCGGGGATTCCAGAGCAACCGGAAGACCGACCGCAAGGACAGCGACAGCGGCCTGCTGAAGTCGGCAATCCGCAAGTTGCGGGAGGAACTCGCCGCACAAGGCGCCCGGACCGTAGGGGAATGGCTCGCCCGCCGCCATGCCGCGCGTCAGGGTGTCCGCGCGCGCCTGCGCGGCCGCACCGCCCGCGACCGTGCCTATGAGCTGTACATCGACCGCTCGATGGTCGCGGCGGAGTTCGACTGCCTGTGGGCGGCCCAGGCCCGTTTCGACCTAACGCGATACACGGACGAGAAGCGCGACCAACTGCGCGACATCCTGCTGCACCAGCGCCCCCTGCGGCCGGTGCGCCCGGGTCGATGCACGCTGTTGCCGACCGAGGAGCGAGCTGCGCTGGCCCTTCCCAGCGTCCAGCGATTTCGCATCCTGCAGGAACTGAACCACCTGCGGCTGGTTGCACCGGACCTCACGGAGTCTGCCCTGACGCTGCAGCAGCGGGACGCGCTTGCAGCGCTGCTGGAGCGGGGCGACGTCACCTTCGCATCGATGCGGCGCCATCTGGGTCTGCCCGGCACCGTGGCATTCAATCTGCAGGACGCCAAGCGCGACCGCCTGAAGGGCAATGCCACGTCAAAGGCCCTGGCCGCCGCCACGTGCTGTGGTGAACGGTGGCACAGCATGGGCCTGGATGCGCAGGACGAGATCGTCAGCCGGATGTTGGACGAACCCAGCGAAAGCGTGCTCGTCAGCTGGCTCAAGGAACGGCTCGGCATCGACGACGACGTTGCCGAACGCATCGCTGCCATGTCCCTGCCTGAGGGCTACGGCAATCTCAGCCGCGCAGCGCTGCGCCGCGTGCTGCCCGAACTCCAGGCTGCGGTCGTCCCCTATTCCGAGGCTGTGATCCGGGCCGGCTTCGACAGCCACAGCGCCATTTCCCAGGCTGAACAAACGGGCGAAGTGCTCGGCGCCCTGCCCTACTACGGTGAGGCGCTGCAGCGCCATGTCGGCTTTGCCGATCCCGCCGCCAAGGAGGATGACCCCCCCGAAAAACGCCATGGCCGCATTGCCAATCCCACGGTGCACATCGGCCTGAACGAACTGCGCAAGGTGGTCAACGCCCTGATCGCCCGCTACGGCCACCCGAGCGAGATCGTGGTCGAGGTTGCTCGCGAGCTGAAGCAGAGCAAGGCGCGCCGCGACGAGGAAAGCGCGCGCCAAGCCGAACGCCAACGCGAGAACGAGCGGTTTGCCGCTGACATCCGCAGCCTCACTGGGATGGGTGGCCGCGAGCCTACCCGTGACGACCTGCAACGCATGAGGCTGTGGATTGAACTCAACCCGCAGGACGCAGCAAACCGACGCTGCCCCTACACAGGCGAGGCGATCAGCATGGGGATGTTGTTCTCGGGCGAGGTCGAGGTAGACCACATCCTCCCGTTCTCGATGACCTTGGACGACAGCCTGAACAACAAGGTGGTCGCCCTGCGCTGCGCCAACCGTGACAAGGGCAACCGCGCTCCCTTCGAGGCCTTCGGACACGGCCCTGCGGGCTACGACTATGAAGCAATCCAGCAGCGTGCCGCGCTGATGCCGCGCGAGAAAGCCCGGCGCTTTGCCCCCGACGGCTACCAGCGCTGGCTGCGCGAGGATAAGGACTTTCTTGCGCGGGCGCTGAACGACACGGCCTACCTGTCCCGCGTGGCACGCGAGTATCTTTCGCTGGTCTGCCCGCCCAACCGCGTGCGCGTGATCCCCGGGCGGCTGACCGCCCTGCTGCGCGCCAAGTTCGGCTTGAACACCGTGCTGTCCGTCGAGGGTGTCAAGAATCGAGACGACCACCGTCACCACGCCGTCGACGCCGCGGTGGTCGGCGTGACCGACCAGGGCCTGCTGAAGCGGTTTGCCAGCGCCAGTGCCGCTGCACACGAGCGACACCTGCAGCGCCTCGTCGACGAGATGCCGCTGCCCTGGCCCACCTACCGGGAACACGTGGCGCGCGCGGTGGGCCTCATCGTCGTCAGCCACAAGCCTGACCACGGGCACGAGGGCGCGCTGCACAACGAGACCGCGTACGGCCTGCGCGCAGACGGGGAGGTGGCACACCGGATGATGCTCGACGGCCTTAAGAGTGCCGACGAGGCGGCTCGCCGCGAGTGGGCCGACCCGCAGGCGGGGGCGTGGCTGCAGACTCAGACGGCAGGGCTGAGCGGCAAGCCCTTGGCCGAAAAGCTGGACGACTTACGCGCCCGCACCGGCACTCGCCGACTGCGTGTGCTGGAAAGACTGGCCGTCGTACCCATAGCCAGCGAGGCCGCCGCCGACCGTCACGGACGCAATCCTGACGGAACGCCCCGCCCTTACAAGGGCTACAAGGGGGACAGCAACCACTGCATCGAGATCTGGCGAAACGAAAGAGGCCGTTGGGAATCTTCGGTACTGTCCACCTTCGAGGCGTACCAAATCGCCCGCGAGAGCGGGCCACAACGCTTGAGACACCCAGCCCTGGCACAGAACGGGCAGGCCCTCGTGATGCGGCTGATGATCGGCGACATGGTCCGCATGGAACTCGACGGGCAAGTGCGAACGATGAGGGTGGCCAAACTCAGCGGCAACGGTCAAGTCTTCATGGCCGGCCATCAGGAGGCAAACGTAGACGCGCGAAATCGGGACACTGCGGACACATTCAAGTACACCTCCAAGATGGCGGGATCCTTCCAGACAGCGCGCGCTCGCAGGGTCAGCGTGTCGCCCATCGGGGAATTGCGAGACCCGGGTTACCGGGCCTGAGGCGACCGTGCTGTCGCGCATCGTCGAAGTGGCCGAGGAAGGGCGCCACCTGTCGCTGCATCGCGGCTTCCTGGTGGTCGAGTCCACGAGCGGGCTGCGTGCCGAAGTGGGGCGCGTGGCCATCGACGATATCGGCGCGGTGATCGCCAACGGGTACGGGTTGAGTTACAGCCACAACGTGCTCGTGGCTCTGGGAGAACGGGGCGTGCCCTTCGTGCTGTGCGGCGCCCATCACAACGCCGTCGCAATGCTACTGGCGGTCGAAGGGCATCACCTGCAGGCCAGGCGTTTCGACGCGCAACTGGCGGCAACGCTGCCCACCCGCAAGCGCTTGTGGCGCGACATCGTGGTTGCCAAGCTGTCGCGGCAGGCCGACGTGCTGGATGCTGTCGGCCAGACGTCGGTACAGCTGCGCGCGCTGTCGCGCAAGGTGCGGTCGGGCGACCCGGAGAACATGGAGGCGCAGGGCGCGCGCCGCTACTGGCCCCTGGTGATGGGCGAGGACTTCAGGCGAGAGCGGCAAGGCGGCGGGATCAATGCGTTGCTCAACTATGGCTACACCGTGCTGCGCGCCTGCACCGCGCGCGCGGTGGTTGCGGCCGGCCTGCACCCCACGCTGGCGCTGCACCATGCCAACGAGGGCAATGCCCTGCGCCTGGTCGATGACCTGATGGAACCCTTCCGGCCCTTGGTGGACATTAGGGTCTGGCAACTCATGCGGCAGGGACGTACCGACGTCGACGCGGCCGCCAAGCGCGCGCTCGTGATGGGGCTGTACGACACCCTGGAAACCGATGCGGGCCGATCGCCCATCACGGTGTGCGTTCAACGGCTGGCTGTTTCGCTGGCGCAGGTCTACCTGGGAGAGCGAAAAGAATTGGACTTGCCCAGGGCCGGCGTGGCGACACCGCCGCAAGGCGCGGCCGGGTCATGAGAGCGCCCGCGCGTGCTGAGCGGCTACCGGCTCATGTGGATGGTGGTCATGTTCGACCTGCCGGTCGTGCTGAAGGAGGAACGCGACGACGCCACGCGCTTCCGCCTGATGCTGCTGGACCTGGGTTTCGAGCGCACTCAATTCTCGGTCTACATGCGCTTCTGCACCAGCCAGGCCCACGTCGACACCCTGTGCAGCCGAGTCGAAGCGGCCTTGCCACCCGGGGGCAAGGTCAACATCCTGACCTTCACCGACAAGCAGTACGAGCGCATCATCACCTACCAAGGCGGCCAGCGGCAGGCACCCTGGAAAACGCCCGATCAGTTCGATCTCTTCTGACGGCCAGTCAGTTTTCGCGATGCCAAAAAGCGGAAAACCCCTTGATTTACAAGGGGTTACCGCGACACCAAGTCTACTTGCTCGGGATATGAGCCCTGGCCGGAACTCGTTTCGCATCCACGCCACCGGCTCCTGCAGTCTACTTGCTCGGGATATGAGCCCTGGCCGGAACGGGGCTTGGGCAGGCGATGAACGACACGACAGTCTACTTGCTCGGGATATGAGCCCTGGCCGGAACGATCGGCACGATTGCCCCCGCAGTCATTGCAGTCTACTTGCTCGGGATATGAGCCCTGGCCGGAACGCGGGCCTACACGCACCCTGGCTGCGTCATAGTCTACTTGCTCGGGATATGAGCCCTGGCCGGAACGGAAAGGGATCGCAAGCGGTCGATGATGGTAGTCTACTTGCTCGGGATATGAGCCCTGGCCGGAACATGTTCTGGGCATGGGCGGCGAACGTCTTGAGTCTACTTGCTCGGGATATGAGCCCTGGCCGGAACTGGCCTGCCCTTGTGCCACCAGGACGGCGAAGTCTACTTGCTCGGGATATGAGCCCTGGCCGGAACACACCGACGCCGCTTGCTCATGCGCCTTCAGAGTCTACTTGCTCGGGATATGAGCCCTGGCCGGAACTGATCAACCCGCGATCTGTTCCAGGGCATCAGTCTACTTGCTCGGGATATGAGCCCTGGCCGGAACTCTGGAGGCTGGCATGAGCGTGACCCCGACAGTCTACTTGCTCGGGATATGAGCCCTGGCCGGAACGGCGGGCTTGCGCTCAAGTGCGAGATCGGTAGTCTACTTGCTCGGGATATGAGCCCTGGCCGGAACTCAAAACAACGCCGGTTCATCCGGCAGGGGAGTCTACTTGCTCGGGATATGAGCCCTGGCCGGAACGGCAACCAAGGCGGCCTGGACATCCGCACCAGTCTACTTGCTCGGGATATGAGCCCTGGCCGGAACGCCGCTGGCCTGCTGCTGCGAAGCGCCGGGAAGTCTACTTGCTCGGGATATGAGCCCTGGCCGGAACCGAAACTACACCCGCCCCGCACCGGGGCTCAGTCTACTTGCTCGGGATATGAGCCCTGGCCGGAACAGGGGCGGATGTCACCTGTCAGCGGCCGCGAGTCTACTTGCTCGGGATATGAGCCCTGGCCGGAACCGTGCCTACGCGCACGCTGGTGGTGGCCGGAGTCTACTTGCTCGGGATATGAGCCCTGGCCGGAACAAAAAACCGATACATAGACAGGTCTCTCTCTAGTCTACTTGCTCGGGATATGAGCCCTGGCCGGAACGGGGCCGCCTCATGGACAAAGCCAGCCGGCAGTCTACTTGCTCGGGATATGAGCCCTGGCCGGAACGCGAGCGCTTCCTGCTCCTGGGGCGTGGCGAGTCTACTTGCTCGGGATATGAGCCCTGGCCGGAACGACCTGTTTGCTACGGCATCAGCGGGAGATAGTCTACTTGCTCGGGATATGAGCCCTGGCCGGAACAGCGTCGCCTGCAACATCCGCGCATCGCCAAGTCTACTTGCTCGGGATATGAGCCCTGGCCGGAACCCGCATTCCACCCAGCAAACGTACAGTCCTAGTCTACTTGCTCGGGATATGAGCCCTGGCCGGAACCAGCAGCCTGACGGCATCGTCCACACTGCGAGTCTACTTGCTCGGGATATGAGCCCTGGCCACTCTGCCTCGACTTAGGTCAGGAGCACTTTACAGGTGACCTCGCCAGTCTCGCGGTTCAGCAAGTGTTACTACAGTCGCCAGCGTGCCTCCGGTCCATTCTCGACCAGCAGTCTCAGATGGTCTGCCGCCTGCTTCAGCAGCATCATGTTGGCACGCCCGTCGTCCACAGCCTCGCGCAGGTGGTTGCCGATGACGATCAGCAGCAGGCATTGAGCCTGTGGGCTCATGTCTTCGATGCTATCCAGCAGTTGGATTTCGTTCATCTGGCCAGTCTGATTCGACTCTGCACACGGTTCAGTTTGACAGATTCAAAGCTTGCAACCTCCCTGTCACCCCCCGATTCAACCCCTCCATCACCCTCGCGATCTCCGCGTCGATCCCCCTCACCCGTTCCTGATACCCCTCCTCCTGCCGCAGCTGCACCTCCCGCCGCATCCTGCGCAGCCGGCTCACCGCCGCCTCGGCCTTGTTGCCCTCGGCCACCATGTCCGCCAGCGGCTCACCGCGCCGGTAGGCCTCGACGTCCTCTCGGTTCTTCGCCCTGCCCTGCAGTTCGTTTTCGATCTGGTTCAGGCGCTTGACGTTCTCGTAGAACGCCTCCGACTGGCCTGAGATGCCGCGCGTGTTGCCGTACAGGCGCCCCAGCAGCGGGATCTTGTGCGGCGGCAGTTCGTCGCCCGTGTAGGGTGCTGACACGGTCTGCGCAAGCTTGCCGATCTCCCGGCCGATGCCGCCGGTCAACTGGCCGATGACATAGTCGATCTGGTCGGGCGTGGGGCTCCACATGCCGGGCTGGTACTTCGTGCCGCCGGTGATCCAGTTGGTGAGCTCGCTCGCGGCCTTGGCCCAGGGGGTGGCGGAGTCCTTGGCCATCGCGGTGCCGGGCTGCGGGTCTAGCGGGTTCATGGTCTCGCGGTAGATGGGCCGGCCGGTCCAGTCCCGGTTCTGCCAGAGCGCCACAGCCGGGTCGGCCACGGTGGGCGTGACCATCTGCGAGAAGGTCTGCGAGCCGCCGAGCGGGTTGAAGGCGTCCAGCATCACCTGCAGCAGTCGGCCGATCTGCCGGCCGGCGGTCTTGTCCGGCCCGCCGAGCATGAACTCGACTGCCAGGCGCCCGACGTTGGGCAGGAAGTGGAAGCCCAGCGGCAGCGGGATGGACAGGTAGTCCTCGCGGCCCAGCGGCACGATCAGGCTGCGCTCCTTGACGAACTCGGGAATCTTGTCCCAGTGATCGTCGCCGTCGTCGTCGCCACCCATCACCGCCATGCCGATGAGTGCGTTGACGGCGCCGAGCAGCACGCCGCCGAGCATGATCTTGCGCCCCATCGGCCCGCGCAGCGTCTCCCACATCCTGACCGTGCCCTGGATCGCCGCGTTGAAGAAGGCGTAGAAGGCGCCGATCTCGCGGGTCTGGCGGCCCTTGCGGTTGAAGTTGACGGTGAGGTTCTTGGCCAGGCTCGCCGCGCGCTCGGTGCTCATGCCCTGGTCGAGCGCGACCTTGAAGGCCGACACCCGCACGGCGTTCTCCATCGCCTCGTTGTAGTCGCTCAGCCAGTCGAGGACGTAGTGGACGGTCTTGCCCGCTGCGCCCCGGTCCAGGCGGCCGAGTTCCTTCTCCAACTCGCGGGTGCGGTCCTCGATGTTGGCGTACAGGTCACGGTAGCCGGTGGAGCCTCCGGCTTCCTGCAACTGTTTCCACAGATCGATCCACTGCCGGTTGGCGGGGTTGGCGGCTTGCTTGCCGCGCTCCTGGCGGTAGATGGCACGCAGCGCCGGAAAGACGCCAGAGGCGACCTCGCGCTCGCGCCCGGCCAGCGCCGTGGTGCTGAGGTTCAGCAGCCCGGACTGGGCGTCCCGGGCAAAGTTGATGACGCCGAAGACCGGGTTGTACTGGGTGTTGACGCTGGCGAACCAGCGCGTGCCCTTGGCCACCAGCGTGACGGCGGCGTGCAGGTCGCCGATGTCCAGGTTCTTCAGCGAGTGCGCCAGCCGCAGCGCCTGGGGGTTGCGCTCGTTGAAGGTGATCGCCACGTCCTGCCCGGCGATGCGCAGCATCAGGACGTAGGGCAGGTTGCGGTAGTTCGGATCGGCCACCTTTCTGACGGTGCGCGTGAAGGGGTCGACCACCTTGATGACGGGCAACTCGTCCACCCGCCACAGGTCCGGGTCGGGGTTCTGCGCGGCCATGACGTAGAGCTTCTTCAGCACCAGGTCTTTCTCGCCCCTGGTGAGCGCGGCCTCGCGCTGCATGGCGATGTGGCCGAGGATATGGGTCACGCGCTCGTTGCTGCCCACGCGCTGACGCGCCGCTGGCCCCTTGACGTTGAAGCCCATCCCAGTGGGGTGCGCCACCGAGTCCGGGTGCGCCTCGTCCCGGTGCAGCGGCACGTAGTAGCGGTAGGCCCGGCGCCAGGCATCCAGCACCGAGCGCTCCATCAGACCGTAGTGCTCCAGCAGCTCGAGCGTGCGCGCGTTGACCGCATCGACCCTGGCCGCCAGCGCGTCCATGTCGGCCAGCCGCGGCGGCGTGAGCGCGGCGATCACGGCAGCCGCCTCGGCATCGGACATCCCCGACAGCGACAACCTCTCCTCTTCCGTGCCCCGGAAGGCCTGCGCACGGCGCCAGACCGACTGCGTCTCGCGCGCGGCGTCCAACGCCTCGTTCAGCGCCCGGGTCGAGGTGCCCCGAGCCACCGCCGACTGCAGCCGCAGCTCCAGCGCCTTGACATCGGCATTGGCCTGGGCGCGCCGAGCGTCGAGCTCGACCTGGCTGGGGTTGCGCCGGGCCATCTCGGCATTGGCCTCGGCGGCGTGCCGGGCGTGGAGGTAGCGCTCGAAGTCCTCCATCGTCACCCCGCGCTCACGCATCTCGGCCAGCAGCGGACGCAACTCGTCGTCCAGGAACACCTGCGTGCGCCGCGCCAGGCGCTTGTGGAACAGCTCCTCGCCGAGGTAGGCGTCGTTCAGATCCGAGATCGCCCCGCCGAGTGCCTGGATGCGGGCGCGGATGCGCTTGAGGTCGACGAACTTGTCCTGGAACTCGTAGATCAACTTGTCCAGCGCCTCGGGGCTCGTAAGGGCAATGACACGCTGCTTGAGCGCCTGCCAGCGGCTGCGCTGGGCGGGGCCGGGCTGAGGCGGCGGGTTCGGGCCGGCGGCGTTGGGCTGCGAAGGCGGCGGCGGGGCGAGGTTCTCCAGCAGCACGGGGCGCCCGTCTGACGCACGGCGCACCGGTGCCACCTTGCTCGCGTTCGCGCGCTCGCGCTGGATGCGCGCCAGCTGCCGGGCCCGCAAACCGTAGACGGCCGCGAAGGCGTCCTGCGCGGCGTCCAGCACCACGCTGTCGGGCAAGTTCGGCTCCATGCCCCCGTGGCGCCAGGCGTAATCGTCAACCATCCCGCGGATGAAGTCCGCCTGCTCCGGCGGCATCATGCCACCGTAGGGGCTGCGTGCGTCCGTCATCTCGCGCCAGACGTTGGCCAGGTCGCGCACGATGTCGGCCTCGCTGTCGCCGGCCTCCCCGTCCTGCAGCTTGTGCAGCAGCAGCGGGTTCAGCAGGTCGGCGCGGGTCATCTGGTCTTCCTCCAGCTCGGCGAAGCTGGACTCCAGCGCGTCCATCAGGGTCTCGAGCCGGGCGTCCAGGCGCTCGGCCATGCTCGCGCTGCGCGGTCCGGCCTCGTAGGCTTTTTCGACACGGGGAATGAGTTCGCGGATCTCAGCCTCGATCTGGGCCGGGGTCATGCGGTTGACGTCGGGCTCGGCGTCGGCACCGCGCCGGGCGGGTGCGGGGTTCTCCAGAACCGGGGACGGACCCGCATCAGGCGCAGATGCAGCGCGCTTGACCTCCTCCAGTTCTGCGCCCAGCCGCAGCTCATTGGTCAGAAATTTCTCGTTGCTCGCGACCAAGCCTGGCGCGCGCCCTTGCTGGACGTCCCGCCGCTCCTGTTCCTGCGACCAGGCCATGAGGCCCTCGACCAGCACGGTCTTGCTCAACTCACCAATGACCGACGCATTGACCAACAGCGGCTCGCCGTCGCTGCCAATGCCGACCACGTCACCCGTCACCAAGTAAGCACCCTTGGCGTGGCGGAAGCCCAGATAGTCGATGTAGTTGCTGATGCCGCCGCCAAGGTTGGCCGGATGGTCCTGCGGCAGGTCTTCAAATGGTTGGTAGTAACCCAAGGCGTCCGGACTCTCCACGAGCTGCACCACCGACAAGCCCATCTCGCGCCGCCCATCGACCCAGTTCTTTGAGCGGCGGCCGCGCACGTCGCCCTCGATGTCTCGCGCAAAACGCAGGTACACCGGCCGGCCTCCCACACCCTCGCGCAACACGCGCTGCAGCCGCGCCATCGTCGTGATGTCGCTGGCCTTGCGGTTGTCCAGGATGCCCGACACCCCCTCGAACAACATCTGCCTGGACTGGAAGCTGCCGTCGTTGTCGGCGCCGACGACGTACTCCATTGCCCGCAGCACCGCCGCATCGGCACGCGCACCGAGCAGTCCCTTGATGCGCTCGACCATCTCGCGCATCCACACCATGATCCGGCGCCACATCGCATCCGACGCGGCGTAGCGCCGGTGCAGCAGACGGGTGGCGTTGACCGCCCAGAACTCGCTGGGGTTGACCAGTTGGTAGTGGGGGTCGTACTTCAGCACCCCCTTGGCGAAGGCGCTCTTCAGGGCGTCGCGGGCACTGCGGTCGCCGGCCATGGCGGGCAGGATGTGGTCGAGCGCCTGGCGCTGCTCGGAGGTCGCGTTCTTGTACCCCGCCGCCAGTGCCTTGGCCCACTCCGCCCGGATGCGCCCTTGCATCGGCGCGGGCATCATGCGCTCGGCGTGGTGCAGGATTTCGTGCACTGCCGTGCCGCGCAGGGCATCGCCCTTGAACAGGCGCATGACGCGGGTGGTGGGGTTGTAGTCCCCCGATGGCGTGTCCTCGCCCGGGGATTCGATCGAGATGCCCAGGTCAGCCGCCAGCGCCGGGTTGCGGTCCAGCGCCCACAGTGCGAACGCCACGTCGTCCGGGTCCAGGTCACCGCGCCGGCGGGCCTGCAGCAGACGCTCGCGCACCAGATCGGCGCCGCGCTTCCGGCTGCGCCCGAAGACCCGCTTGTGGCGCTTGGCCTGCGCCGCCGCGTCCAGCTCGGCGGTCAGCATCCGCACCGCCAGGATGTACTGCTCGTCGTCGATCTCGCCCTTGGCCAGGCGCTCGGCCAGCTTGGACAAGCGGCGCGCGGCCTGGATCCTCGGCACCTCAGCCTCGCCGTCGTCGGGCGCGAAGTCCTCCTCCAGCGCCTTCCTGGCGCTGCGCCGCGTCACGCCGGCAGCCTCATGGCGCCCGGGGTTCATCGGCGCGAGGTTGGACAGGGTTCCCCCGACCGACCCGGAGGGCTGCGTTCCACGCTCGGCCATCGAGGACCGCGTGACCGGGTCGATCACGTCAAGCAGCCGCAGGTCAAGTCTGGCCAGGGCGTTGGCCATGTTCTGCGCCGCGCGTTCGGCACGCGCTACTTCCACCTTGCTGCCGCCCTGCACCGGGATCGACAGCAAATAGGCGGCAGAGCCCGAGAAGGCTCCGGAGTTCAGCAGGCGATCCAGCCGACCCTCCTTGGTCAGCGACAGCATCTCTTCCTGGATCATCGGCACCCAGGCCGTGACGCGGTGGCTGTGGCTGACGAACACGATCCCCGGCTGGCCTCCGGCGAGGTTCTGCACCACGTCCTTGGCCCTGCTGGGCGTGTCGATGACCACATTGGCACTGTCCACACGCCGGATCAGGCGGTCGACCACTGGGATGCGCGCCACCGTCTTCCCCGGGCGGACCTTCCCACTGACGAAGTTGGCGCCGTCGCCCTCCACCGCGCGCCAGTCGCCACCATTGGCCACCGCAGCCATGCCGGTCCAGCGGATCGACGTGTCGCGGAAGACCGATGCCACCGCCTGGTTCAGATACTCGTCGGCCCGCGACAACTCGGCACTGCCGCTCGGATGGTTGTGCACGCCCCAGGCCGTGGCCGCGCCCTTGATGCGCAGCGCCTCTGCCAGGATGGTGGTGGGGTACACCGCCGTCTGCGCGATGGCGCCCTTGAAGGAGCCCACCACCGCCAGCGGCTTGCCCGCCATGTTGGTGATGAGCACGTCCATGTGCTCGACGGCGTAATCGCCGATGGCCTGCAGCGCGTCCACCGCGTCCTGCCAGGTTTTCACGCTTGCGACCGGCAGGTCGCGCACGTTCACTTGGACGAGTTGGTCGTTGACTTGGTAGACGCCGGGCAGCGTCGGGTTGGACCGCACCGATAGGGTGGCGGTGGGGAGTACGTCCCCAGCGGAGGTGGCTTGCCCGGCTCGGGAACGTAGATCACCTCCTCGGGCACGGGGTAGCGCCCGTCCGGCAACAGGCTGCAGGTCCTGCTGGGTTTCTGGGAAGAGGTCATAGCTGAGATCGTAATTCGAGACCGGATCGTTGACGTTGTAGACACCGCTCTCCTCTCGCGCAAGGTTTGCGTCGCCGTCCGCCTTCCCAGTCTTCAATGGCGGCAACCCCAGCACCTCGCGCGCGACGTCGGGGTGCGAGACAGGGATCAGCTTGCCGTCGGCCCGAACCTGCAGCAGATGCTCGACCGCGCGCCGTAGCGTGGCCTCGTTCAGGTTGCGCACCGACATCACATCGCCGCGCTTGTAGAAGTCCTGCCTGAGCGCGTCGATCAGCCTCTGGTCCAGGTAATAGGTGCCGCCCTCGCGCTTGGCCGCCGCAACAGAGATGCTGTAGGTGGGCGCACCCTCCCCGTGCGAACGCAGGATGCGCAGCGTCCCGGCCGCGTTCCTCACCGTCGCCCCACCGCCGGCCCGCTCGAAGAACTGCATCAGCTTGACCGGCGCCGTGAAGACCACGGCATCCGCAGCCGCCTGCTGCTTGACCTTCTCGAAGTCGTAGCCCCGGCGCATCAGCACGCCCTGCTGCACGCGCCCGTCGTCGGTGGTGTAGCTGACGATCTGCCCGGGGAACTTCGCGAACCCGGCCAGCAGGTTGCCGGTGACCATCCAGCGCTGCTCGCGCCGCACGTTGCCACTGCCGCCGCTGTACAGGTCGAACAGCTCCGGGATGCTGTAGTAGCGGGCGGTGTCCGTCTTGGGGTCCAGGGCCGCCACCGGCTCGACCTGCTTGCGCAAGGTGACGCTGCGCCCGAGTTGGCTCACGCTCAGCGTGAGCGACCGCGCATCCCCGTTGGCCAGCGCCAGCGTGATCTTCCACGACGAGCCCGCCGCCGGGTTCTTGGTCGTGCCGGTATTCGCAATCGAGGTGATGATCCCGTAGGTGGGCACCTGCATCGAGTCGAGCACCGTCACCTGGTCGCCGACCCCGTAGTTGCGCAGCGTCTCCTCGACCAGGTTCTTCTGCATCCCGACCGTGTCGACCTGCCGCTGGATCTTCAGCGGGTCGGTGTCGGCGGCCTCCAGCTTCGCGCGCAGCGCCTGCACATAGATCGCGGTACGGGCGCTCAGGTCCCGGATCATGTCGACGCGCATCTTCAGCGCAGTCTGTCCGCCCAGGCTCTGCGCGATGGCCGCCTCGACCTCGGCGCTGGACATGGGCTTGACCGTGCGCGCCACGTCCACCTTCTCCATGTGCGCCGGCTCGGCGAACCGGGAGCCGGCATCGCCTTCGCGCTGTGCCGTCACCTGCTCGCTCGACAGCGTCTTCGCACCCAGGTTCAGCGCCTTGGCCTCCAGCTTGTTCGTGCCCATCGCGTCCTCGCGCGCGATCAGATCGTTGTAGCGCTGGGTCAGGTCGGCATAGATCTCCTCCTGCTGCTTGATGGGCAGGATGGGGATGTAGCCGGTGAGCTTGCGGATCAGCTCGTCGTCGGCTTCCTCGACCTTGTCGGGCACCTCCAGCCGGTCCTGCCCTCCGAGTTCGGCGTGGACATCGGGGTTGTCCATCAGGAACTCGGCTGCGACCTGGCCGCCGTAGTCGTTCATGAAGTCGACCACGCCCTCGGCCGTCACCGCCGACTTACGGCTGGCGGTGGTGTTGGCGTTCAGCGAGGCCATCTTCTTCATCAGCACCGCCGCTGGCCGCATCTCGGCCGGGATGTCGGCCATGGCCTGCGTGTAGTCGGGCGTGATCACCTGCCCGGTGCGGTGCACGCGGCCGAGCATCTGCATGTGGGTGTCGATGTTGCGCTCGGCCTGCACGATGATCATGCGGCGCTTGCGCTGGTCCTTGACCTTGGCCGATGCGTGCAGCGACAGGCCCGTCGAGCCCGACTGGTTCAGGATCAGCGCGTCGACCTCGCCGCCGTTGAAGCCCCGAATGGCCCGCAGGCGCTGGCGGATGTTGGCCGTGCGGTTGGCCAGCACCGGCGAGGGGCCGGCGTAGTTCACCGTGATGTTGCGCCCGGTGATCTCGTCGGTCTTGAAGCCCGCCTCGCGCAGGCGGTTGTGCATGAAGTCGATGGGCGAGATGGGCGCGGCCCCGAAGCCCGCGTTGCCGATGAATTCGGCCGTGCGGTTGAACATCTTGACGAGCGACTCGCCGAGTTGCTCATCGGTCAGTCGGGACTGCTCCGGCGGCGCGCCCCCAGGGCGCTTGATCGTGATGACGCGCTGCTTTTCCAGGTAGCGCAGGTACAGGTCCCGGAAGCTCAGCGCCACCGGCTCGCCCGGGCGAAGGTCCATCTCCTTGGCGTAGTCCGCCAGGAACGAGCCCATCGTATTGGCCACGGTGAGCACCACCTTCTCGCCCGCCTTCAGCCGCTCGATGGCGAAGTCCACCGAGTCCTGCGCCTTCAGCGCAAGAAGCATCTGGTCGATCAGGTTGTGCATGATCGCGCCGAAGTTCGCGCCCTGCACCGTCGCCTTCTCGGTGCCCTTCTCGGTGATGACGGCGCCTTCCTTGTCCAGTTCTTTCTTGATGGCCTCGACCGCCGCTTCCTTGGCGCGCGAGAAGGCGAGCACCATGCGCATGGCGGTGGCCATGTTCTCGGCCGTGGCCTTGTCGACCGTGGTCGCCCGGGTCTCGTATCCCACGCCTGCGAAGGTGCGCTCGCGCCGGATGTACTGGCCGTCCTCGGAGAGCATCGTGGCCACGATCTGCTGCAGCGGCACGCCCCCGGTCTGGATAGCCGGCGCGAGCTGGGTGGGCTTCTCCACAGCGAGCATCATGTTCGTGCTGCTGTACAAGTCCATCACGTCGGGGCGCTTGGCGTAGGTGGCCGAGCTGAAGAAGCTGCCCGCCGAGTTGCGCACCAGCACGCGGGCAAAGCCGGCGCGGCCGAGCTTGTCCTCGCCCTGCTTCAGGGCCTCGCGCTGCTCCTTCGTGCGCGCCTGCGTCGTGGAGGTACCGCCGGCGTTGTGGCTTTCGTCGAAGATGACGTAGCCGCCGTCAGCGAAAGCCTGCAGGAATCGCATCCGGGCCGTGGTCTTGCCCGCTACCGTCTGGATCTGGCTGTAGGTCGTGAAGATGACCTTGAAGCGCCCCAGGCTGCCCTCGCCGACCATGCCGTCCATCAGCTTGTTCAGCTCCGGCCCACTGGCTGGCGGGCGCAGCACGAGTTCGAGTTCGACCCGATCGCCGTTGCGCTCGCGCTGCAGCGTGTAGTCGATCGACTCCTTGCTGTTGGTCATCAGGATGCCCGGGCGCTGCGTGGACAGCCCCAGTTCCTCGGCCATGCCGATGTCGTCGAGGTCGCGGATCATGTCCGCGTACAGGTTGGGCTTCTCGGTGACGAAGATCGGCACCTTGCCGCTGCGCAGCGCGTAGCGGATCATCCCGGCCACCACGCGGCCCTTGCCGATGCCGGTCTGGTCCCCGATGATGAAGCCGCGCCCCTGCTCGGCGTTGTAGATCGCCAGCGCCAGCGCGTCGACCTGCTCGGCCGAGAAGTAGCCGGCGAGTTCAAGCGGGTCGTACTCGAGCTTCTGGGCGACGAAGGCGTCGAGATCGCCCACCGCCGCCTGCACGCGCTCCAGCGACTTCTGCACCGAATCGCGCATCGCGCGCGGCACCAGCGTGCCCACTGACGGCGCGCTGGAACCCGGCGTGTAGGCCACCTGTCCGGCGGTCTCCTGCTCCTGGCCGCGGCGGTCGCTCAGTCCAGGCTTGACGAGCTGGTCTCGGCCAGGGCCATCTCCAGCCACGCCTCCAGATCGGTTTCCTCCAGCGCCTCCCGGACGGCCTCCATCCGCACCGTCGGGCGAGCGGGCACCTTGGCCGGGAACGGATTGATCCGACTGTTCATCTGAAGAGACAGCACCGTCTGCAGATGCAGGTTGTGGCTGAACAGGCTGCCGCCCGCCTCGTATGCCCTCACGACTCCCATCACGCCCATCGCCGACAGCGCCCGATTGGCCATCCGCAGGCCTTGCGGATGTTGATCCACCATTCGGTTGATCCGGTCCTCCACGGCGTCCATCCACGCCCACTGCGTCAGTTCGCCCGGGGGCACCATCACCCCGCACAGACCCGCCTGGACGTTCGGGGGACACCACGGCACCAGAACCCGACGCTGCTCCTGGGGCGTTGACGGCGGCGTTTGCATCCAGCTTCTCCTTCAGGGCCGGCCACGAGTCGAAGCGCACCGGCAGTTGGGCGGCGGGCAAGGGTCGAGTGGCCTTGCCACCACGGCCCGCGATCACGATCACGTCCACGGGGTAGCCGGCGCCCTGGCGCGCGTACAGATCGCCGTCGACCGTGAAGTGGTCGACGACCTGGTAGTCGTTGTACAGGCGGAAGTAGAACTCCCGCTTGGCTTTGGCACGGTAGCCGTCACGGATCTCGTCCTCGGCGCGGGCATCCACCCCGCCGACGATCAGCACGGCGCGGCCGTCGTCCTTGAGTGATTCGAGGGCCTTCATCGCGATGGCGTGGTCGACCTCCCGCGTCGCGAAGAACGGCGCGGCGGCCCACACGGTAGGCTCGCCCTTGTCATCGCGCACCACCCCGAAAGGCGGGTTCATCACCGCCACATCCAGGGACTTCGGCGGGGCCAGCGCAGAAGTGGCCGCGTCGTTGCGCTGCACCTCGAAGCCCAGGGCGCGAGCGTTATCGGCGCGCTCGGCGTTCAGCTCGTTGACGACGGCATCCTTTGGGGCGACCTCGATCAGCAGCATCGTGTTGCCGGCCGTGGGCTCGCCCACCTTGTCGCCGGGCTTGATGCCCGCCAGGCGCGAGGCCAGGAAGGCCAGCGGCACCGGCGTCGAGTAGGCCTGCTCGCGCACGCTGGTGGACGAGCGCATGCCCAGCACCGGCTGCAGGCCGTACAGGTTGACCAGGCGGTCGTAGATGACACCATCGGTGCGCCCCTGGCGCCGTGCAGCGGCCACGATCTCGCGCCCGGCCAGCACGACGGCAACTTCCACCGTCTCGTCGGCCCGCTTGGCAGCCTGTGTGCCGGGCTCCACGGGCTGACCGGTCAGCTCAGCGATGAACTTGCGGGCCTCGACGATGGTCTTGAAGCCCTCGCCGCCGAGTAAGCGGTCGGCGAGGGCCTGGGCCGTGGCGCGGCGGCCGGAGGCGGTGGTGAGGGATGGGCGTTCGGCAGCGTTCTGGGTGGTTTGCAGTTCTGGAGCGGTGTTGTCGGTTTGCGCGTTCCGCTTGTTTTGCGCGTCTTGCGCGATTGCCGCGTCCACGTCGATGTCCTCGACGTCGGCTGCGCGGTCCATGTCCGCTTTGAACGACGCTGCGCGAGGGTCGTTGCGCACCGCCAAGTACCACGACACCAGGTAGGGTTTGACGGCCTCACCCAGGTCGTCGACCATCGCCCGCGCATAGGCAGCAAACCGGCGCGCACCGCGCTCGATGTGATACCCCGCCAGCGTGATGCCATCCAGCAGCGTCTCGGGGTCGATGCCCGACTGCAGGCGACCGAGCTTCTTGCGTAGGCGCTCGCGCGCCGCCTGGGCCGCATCCTCGGTGAAGATGGTGTTCGGCTTGGCAGCCGCAGTGGCGTCAGACGGTGCGGCGGGGGTGGAGGAATCGACCGGCGCCCCAGGCGTCTGCCCGGGCGCGCCAGCCGACGGGGTCAGTACCCCGGTTTCGGGGGCTTCTTGCCCTTGCCCTTCTTCATCATTGGTCGCTCCTTGGCGGGTTGCGGGCGCGCTTGCCGGGGCGCTCGATGCCGGGGTTTGGCGCCTCTGAGCGGCCGGGGGCTTACCGCCAAGTCGGTAGAAGCCCACCGCCGTGTCGACGATGTCCTGTGCGGTGCGGAAGTCCAGATCGGCTTGGCGCTGCTCGTCGCTCTGCATCAGCAGACGGTGCAGGGCCTGGCCTTGGGGCGTGATGCTGCTGTTGTCAGCCAGACCACGGTGCCGCAGGGCGTCCCGCAGGGCTGGGTTCTTGACGCCTTCCAGACCCCGATCCATCGCATCGGTGAGCCCGCCGACAACTTCATCCGGTCCGAACCGCAGTTGTCCTGGGGTCGGCTCGGGACGGGTCGCAGCGGGTGGAATCGCCGCAGGCGCTACCCCGCCAGTAGCCGTTTGTGCGCCGGCACCGGCGTTGGCCAGTGGGCCTGCGCCACCTGCAGCAGTTGGTGGCCTGCCCGTGTTGTCGATGGGTCCTTGTCCTGGCTGCCCTGGCGCACCAGCAGCGCCCCGAGGATCGCCGCTGCCATCGGACTGTCCTGCGCCCTGGGGCTGGGCGGGTGGGGTGTTGGCTTGTCCATCCGGGGTGATCTCCTTCGTCAACTCCGTGAGCACGTCCGACGGCGCAGGCGTGTCGCCGAACAGGCCTCCGCCCTGACCCGCCTGGCTGACGAGCCGGGTGTATTCCTCCAGCAGGCTGACCACGCGGTCGCGGCCCAGCGGGCGGGTGAGGAACTCGCCGCCATAGAACAGGCGCAGCGCGCTCAGCATCAGCGGATCCGGCGTCTGGCCGGTGGTCAGATCCACCTGTCGCGACAGGTCGTGCAGGCTGCGCCGGTCCTGACGAGCGCGGCGGATCATCCGCACGGCGTCCACCACCGCGGGGGTGATGTCGGCCGAGGGCTCGACCGTGCCCGCGCGCACCGAGTCCCGCAGGTTGGCCCAAGCCCCTGCCGACAGCTTCAGCGCCTCGCCGATGGTCTTGATGTCGGTGTCGGTGGACTCGAACATCTCCGAGATCAAGTCGGGGTCGCCGTAGGCGGCTTGCGCCATTGCGGCCTGGATGCGCGACCGCCCAGTGGGCGACAGGAAGCCCTCGCCGGTCATCAGGTTGGCAATGTCCTGCCCGGCGCCGTGCAACTTCCCGACGAAGGCGCGTACGAAGTCGCGGTTGTCCCGGGAGGCGACATCGCCGCCCTGCCACATCGCCAGAACGCTGGAATCGATGAGCCGGGCGTCCTGGCGCGCCAGCTCGGCCGGCGACATCCCCAGCCCCTGCCCTTGCGACAGCGCCGCCATGTTGGCGACGTTGCTCGCATCGGCATACAGCCGCACGAGCACCGGGTTCGCCGTCGAGCGGATCACGGCAGGGTCCACCCCGTGCTGTGGCGCATCACGCTCGAGTTCGGCCTGATAGTTCGCTGCGGTCCCCGCCTCGTAGGCGCGGCGCAGGCCGGCCGTGCGCCCGTTGTTCAAGGCCTTGAGGGTGCCTGGAGCGGCATTGCCGAAGGCCGGGTTCACCGACCCGTCGGCAAAGTTGCTGGGCTGCAGAGCGTTCGCATCGACCACCGCGTAGCGGAAGGGCACACGCCGACCGTCGGCCATCACGGCCACGTCCTCGCGGCCCAGGGCCGATGGGGGAACGAGCGAGGTGTCGTCCCCCACCGCGAACACCATCGGCGCACCGGCGTCGGGAGAGCGACTGGGACCCAGGCGCAGATAGTCGGGGTTGGCCGCGATCGACTGCATCTGCGCGATGGAGGCTGCGCGCGTGCGGTCGCGGTTCTGGGCGTCGAGTTCGGTGTCGGCGGGCGCCGAAGTGCCGGGCCCTGTGGGCGTCACACCCAAGGGCAGGATGCTCGCCTCATCCGACGGCACCCCGAGCTGCTGCGAGAGACGCGCGCGCAGCGCCTGCTCCTGCGGCGTCAGCGCCCGGGTCTGAGCCAGAACGTCCAGTTCGGCCAAGCGGACCAGCGGATCGGGTGCCGGGGTCCGTGGCGTTGATGCGGGCGTCGGCGTGGAAGGCGGCGTTGGCGAGGAAGGCTGCACAGGCGCAGGCTGACCCAGGCCGGCATTCGCATAGTCCAGGGCCCCACCGACAGCCCCGCCCGGTGCAGCCAACGCCCCTTCGAGCACCGCCGAGCCCGCCACACCCCGATAGGCCGGCGTCGGGAATCCCGCACGGTCGGTGGCGACGTTGGCGGCGTACTGCTCCTGCCCGCCTTGGGCCGCCTCCAGCGGCACCTCGCGCGCCACGCCTGCGAGCACCGAGCCCGTAAACGGCACAACACCTCGCTGGGCCGTCGATGCGGCCACGCTCTGCGCAGCCTCACGGCCGAGCACACGCGCAATGGCGCCTTCGACACCGGTGACAGAGGCTGCGCCGCCAAGCGCAGCGCCGCCGGCGATCAGCCCGGGGTTCTCAGCGTAGCTCTGGGCCTGGGTGGCGATGGAACGCGCATCGGCCTCAGAACGGCCTTCCTGACGCGCCCGCTCGTAGACCTGGTCGTAGATCGCCGACTTGACGACCCCCGTCCCCTGCACTGCGCCTACGCCGCCGAGCACCCCGAGACGGGCGCCCCAGGAAGCTTCACGCACGCCTGGGAGGAGTGAGGCCGCGATAACGGGCGCGCCGGTGGCCACCGCGCCGAGTCCCATGCGCACCGGGGCGATGCCGGCCGCGCGCAGGGCTTGCATGGCCTGCTCGCCAACACCCTTGTCCTCGGCGTCGCGCATGATTCGCGCAACTTCTTCGTCCTCGTACTGGGCGCGAAGGCTCTGCAGGCCCTTGACGGCCTGGTCGGCCACCCGCAGGCCACCGGAGACCGCGTTGTCCGCGCCGGCCACGTCGGTGATGAAGCGCAGGCCCTTGATCCCCCCGCTGACCACTTCGAGGCCCAGGTCCCCGGCGCTGCGCAGCACACCCGGGTTGGCGGACTCCGGGATGACCGGCTTGATCCCGAGTTCGTCGAAGAGGTTTCGCGCCATGAGCAAGCCGCCAGCCGCCGAGTTGAGACCGGCGTCCAAGGTGCCATGCTTGGCACCCGATGCGGCTGCTCAGCGGCGCGGCGGTGGCGCGTCGGTGACGCGCGGCGGGTTGGCGATACGGATACCCCCGTCGCGCTGATTCAGAACGACCAGACCGGCCCGCCTGACGGCTTCGACGAATCGCCCGAAGGCCTCCTCGGGCGGCTCTTCGGATTGCGCGGTGACAGTGATCTTGCTGCTGACATCGTCATCCACCTTGATCTGCCGGCCGGTGGCGGCGGCCACCGCTCGCGCAACGGCAGCAGTGGGCGCGTCCTTGAAGGACATGCGGATGGGCGCGGCAGGTGGTGCGACGGGCTGCGCGGACGAGGTAACAGCGGGGGAATCCGACGCCGATGGCGCGACAGAGCGCACGCCGGTGCTTGCCAAAGCCGCAGCGGACGGTGCCGTGACTGCGGGCGCCGCGGAGGCCGGCGAAGCGGCTGCCTGCGGCGATACCGGTACGCCAGGCGCCGGTGCAGAGTTCGACACGATTGGCGCAACTGGAGGTTGTGTGGTGGGCGCCCGAACTGACGCTTCTCGCCGCGAGTGCGCCTCGATGGAGGCGGGCGCAGGCGGGGCTGCAACCGTAACCGCGCCGCCTGCAGCGGCTGAAGTTGGCGCGGCAGCAGGAACCGGCCGCGCCGGAATCCTCGGCGGCCCGAGGTCGATCCCAGGCGCAATGGCGCCGGGTGGCGGCGCCGCAGACGTGGCGGGTGCCACAGGAGCGGGCGCTGCGACTGGCGCAGCCGCCGGCGCGCCGGCGCCCTGCTTCTCCCGCGCGTCGTTGGCATAGACCACGGCCTGCAACTGGTCCACCGTCATGTTCATGCGCCCGGCGAGCTGCTCCATGACCTGATCCATCGGCAGCTTGGCACTCCGAGCAGTCTCCTCCAAGGCCCGGGTGGTCACCGTCGGAAGGAACGCGTTCACTTTGCTGGAATCGACGCCAGAGGTGCCGCCGCGCGCCGCAGTGCCAGCCGCAACCGGCGCAGAGCCCGGCGCCTCGATGGTGGCTGGCGCACCCACCTTGCCGTCCGGGGCCACGGGCGTGATCAGGACGCGGCCGTCCCGCAGGCGCTGCGTCACGGTGCCACCGCCGCCCAGCGGGTTGGGCGTGAAGGTCGATTCGACTTTGGGCTCCGAGGGGACCACCTGGATCACGCCCAGCCGCGCGGCGTTGATCTGGGCCGCCGACGCGTTCGGGTTGAGCTGCCTGAAGAGGGCTTCCCGCGCGTCCTGCTCGGCCTTGGTGGCGACGCCACGGGCGTCGGCCGCTGCCTCTGCTCGCCTGTCGTCGCGCGCGAGGTTGGCGACATAGGCGTCGTCTCGCCGCACGTTGGAGGCGTTCGCAGCGCCCTGGTTGTTGGCCGTCATCACTGCGCGCGCCTGCTCGTTCTCGGCCTTGATCACCTCAGCCAGCGTCTTGTTGACCCCCGCGATCATCTTGAAGGCGCGGTCGGGGTTGGTCTGCAGCAGCTGGCCCGCCGCCCAGAGTTCGGCCTGGTCGGCGCGGGACAGGCGCAGGAACAGAGCCCGCTTGTCCGGCTGCACGATGGAGGCCTGCCGGATGCCGGTCTTCGGGTCCGCATCGCCTATCGTGATGCCCGGCGAGCCGGCGTTGAGCAGCTCGATGGACTTGTCGACCTGGGCCTGCGCGCCGTCGTAGCCCTTGCGGAAGTCGTTGACGACGTCGTCGATAACCTGCTCCTGGCCTTTCTCGAACAGGTTCTGGAACTGCCCACGGTCGCCGCGCAGCCTGGCCGACTCCGCCATGCGGAACAGGTTCATCGCCTTGTCGGAGTAGCGCGGGCCGGCGGCAGGCTTCGCCGGCTCAGGGGCAGCAGCAGGCGCAGGGTTGCCCGGCGAGACAGGGCTTGCCACTTGCGGGGAACCGGGTGCGGCTATCGCCGGCGGCACTGCGGACGGGCTGGAGGTGGAAGGTGTCGCCTCTGCTGGTCTGGAGCCTTCCGGCCGGAAGAACCCGACATCGCCCTCAGCCACTGCCACCGCACGCCCGACGCCCACGGGATCGACCGCGCGCTGCAGCCGGCCCATTGCGGTGCCCTGGGTCCACAGGTACTGCAGACCACGCGTGATCGCGCTGGCCCGAGGGTTCTCTCGGTACCACTGGGCCTGCTGCTCGGGGGTCATCTGCTCCCAGTCGGTGGGCGCCGCGCCGGCTGCGGTCGTAGAACCAGGCACCTCTGCCGCGGTGGCGAGCGGCACCGCAGATACCGCTGGCATCGCAGGCCCTGTCGATACGACGGCCGGTCGTGGCGCAGCAGCCGCCTGAGGTGCGGACTGCAACGGCCCGGGGTCGATGCCCACCCCGCGCACGATCTCGGCGTCAATGGCATCCGCACGGCGGTTGTTCTCAGCGCGACGCTCGGCTTCGGCGACGCCCAATTCGAGCTGGCGCAGGCGGAGCTTGCGCTCCTCTTCCTCGCGCTTGACCCGATCCTCCCGCTCCTTGCGGTCGAGGGCTGCCTGGGCAGCGGACGAGCCGATCTGGAATCCCGTCTGGAACGCGCCCATCGCTCAGACCTCCATCCACTGGATACCGAGCCGGGCGTAGTCCACGCTCGCGTAGCCCGAGCCGTCATAGCTGACCGCACCCGGGTCGATGCGCTCCACCTCGTCGGCCATCACACCGCGGAACCGCCGCCCCTCAGCGTCGTCGAGATAGCCGAACTCGTACAGCGTCAGTCCCGTACGACCGTCATGCCCGACGGCGACGATGTCGGTCTTCAGGCGCCGGTCGCTGAACATGAACTTCGTCACCCCGCCGGCTACCGCCCCAAGGATGGTGTTGAACGGGTCGTTGGCGGCCGCGATCTGATCCTGGTTGTTCTTGTAGTTGGCCTGCGCGTTCCACATCCCTGTGGCGTTGGCCCCCATCGAGGCCGCGCCGGCGTTGGCCATGCCGAAACCCGCGTTCATCCCGGCTGCCCCGGCGTTGGCCGCACCCTGGGCGCCGAGCGCCATGTTGACCGTCTGGCCGGTGGCGCTTGTGGTCATCGCCGGGTAGCCCGCAAGCGCGTTGGAAGCCCGGTCGGTCAGCGCATAGCCCTCGGCGCGCGCGGCGCGGCGGGCGTTGTTCATGCCGCCTGCCGTCAGCGCAGCCTCACCCAGCACCAGGCGCGCATCACCGGCTCGGCCCGAGCCAGGCATGATCCCGCGACGGGCCAGGTCCCGCCCCGACGAAGCACGCGCGTTGGCAATGGCGATCTGGGCGTCGGCTCCCGCCTCCTGGGCGAGTTCGTCGCGGCGCGCCCGGGCGTCGAAGGTGTTGGCGTCCGACACCAGGCGGTCCTGCACGCCGCTGAGCATGGCCCGGCGCGTGAGCATCCAGCTGCGGTCGGCCTGCGTGTCGGCAGCGCCCTGACGCGCCTGGTCGAGCGCGAACTGCGTGGCCTCGCGCTGCAGCGGCAGCATGGACTCGGAATTGCGGACGATGCGCTGGATGACGTCGTCCTGCACCTCCATCGAGCGGATCTGTGCCTCGGTCAGGCGCGGATCAGGCGGCGGCGCATCGGAACCCTTGGTACCCATGGTCAGGTCTCCAGGAAACGGCAGTCGGCCCGCCACATCACATAGAGGATCACGTCGCTGCCGTCGTGTGCGGCTGCGGCGAGCCGCGCCTCCGGCACAAAGCCCAGGTGGCCGCAGAAGCGCCGTGAGGCCACGTTGCTCGAGTCCACGTGCGCGCTGACGCGCTGGACGCCGCACACCTTGAACGGGTAGACGAAGCAGGCGCGCAGGTAGTCCCGGGTCAGCCACCGCCCGCCGGGCTCAGCAGCGACGTGCATCCAGACGTTGTGCCGGTTCAGCCCTTCGTAGACGACCCCGGCAACCAGCCTCGCGTGACGCACGAGCCCGATGGCGACCATCCCCTCGGTCAGCCGCAGCCCGGGCAGGAAGCGCCGCATGAAGGCAGCGACCCTCGGCAGGTCGTAGTCGAACTCTTGGGGCATGGCGGGGGCAGACTGCCATGCTTGCCACCAAGGGCGAAGCGCTCCGACTTGCAGCGCTTTTCAGCCCTTGAGACTTCAAACGAACGGGTTGCCCTCGGGCGGCGCGACAGTGGGCAGAACGCCCTGATGCTCCGTGGCCCAGCCGCCGTGGCTGAATCTCATGAAGCCAATCGTTGGAGACAGCGAATCGCTGGCTGGTTCATAGGCTGCGGCATAGATGCTGAGCCTGAAGCTCCAAGTCCCCGCGGTCAGCGTACCGGAACGGATGAATGGCAAAGGAAGAATGCCGCTCATGCCTGGAGGTCTAGTTTGTGTGTATACCCAGTAGTCCCCTTGAAACAGCCAATTCAATGAGATAGGTATGCTGGTGATGTAATACCCGTTTGCGGGCCAGAGCCAGCCACCGCCGACTGTCCTGATGTCCAAGAACTCTGTCCCAAGGCGACTAGCTCCATCACTGGATCGATAGGCACTCAACGTGGCTTGAACCCGCAAGACGCGACTTGCATTTGTGCCCAAGTAAAGCTGTAGATTTCCAGCGACACCACAGGAAACAACAAAGCCCTTGGTCGTGATCTTTGCAAACTCGACCTCCAGAGTGATTGAGCTTGCCGAAGGTTCATAGCTGCCACCACTGGACCCTACTCCATTGTTGACCGCTGAAGCAGCTTTTGCGGACCTGACGACCAGATCGTCGAGCACCATCTTGCCGGCTTTGCTGATGGCCCATCCCAGGGTGCCGTTGTCGGTGATGGTTCCGGCCTCGTTGAATGTCCCGTCGAAGTTCGCGCTTTGGAGGATGTTGCCGATCTTCGCGTTGGTGATCGCGGCGTCAGCGATGTAGGTCGATGCGTTGTCTTTCGTGATCTGGCTGAGAGTTGCAAACGCGCCTTGGTTCGCGATGCCCGCTGCGGTGTTGTCAGCCGTCTTGTCGGCATTGGCGGGGGGCTTGGCCCCTGTGATCCCCGAGTAATCCACGCTGCTGGCCGTGGCCAGCGCGCCGAGGCCGGAAATGTTGGCTGTGCTCAGGGGCGTGCCGGCCGCCAGGATGATGTTGTTGCTCGCGTCCCTGATGCTCAGGCCGCGGCTGTCGATCTGCGAGGCCGTGAGCAGCCCGCGGATGAAGGCCGCCTGCATCTCGGCTGTCCCGTCGGCGTTGATGCGCCAGCCGTTGCCCGAGGGTCCGCTCGTGTAGTTGGTCGACTGGATGAAGGCGCCGACCTTCATCTCCGCGCCGTTCAGCTTGGCGACGCTCAGGTCCGCGATCTTCGCGTCATCGACCGCCAGGTTGGCGATCTTGGCGTTGGTGACTTGGCCGTCTTGGATGAACGCCTGCGTCGAGTAGGTCGCGGCTGGGAACGTCACGCCGCCGATCACGGTGGATTCCGTCAGCACAGTGAAGGGCTTGCCGGCGCCTGTCATGGCAGCCACCATCGCCGACACATCCTGCCCGGTGACCACCTGCAGCCCGTTCGTCCCTCCGGCCGGTGTCACGCTCAGCACCCCGTCCGCGCTCTCCCACTTGATCCACAACCGCCAGGTCGTTGACGGGTTGCTAGGGTGCGCATGCACCGTGCCGGTGAACTGCGTGATCTCCACCGCGTTGGCGAACGTCGGCAGCGGGTCACCCTTCGCCACGATCTTGCCGTAGACCCGCGTGCGCAGGTGTCCTTGGCCCTGGGTGTACAGCGGCGCGTCGTGCTCGATGAACACATGACTGATGGCCGCCGACACCGTGAAGCCCGTGGGCGTGGGCGGCGGGGTGAGGTCGGGGCCCCGGACATCGGGCGCGATGGCCAGCGCGCCGCCGCTGGCCGCGGCTTGGCCAACCGTGTAGCCGTCGCGCAGCCGGGCGAAGCCGCCCTCGATCAGGTCGCGCAGCGTGATGCCCCGGTCCAGCGGGTCGCCGGTACGGCCCAGGTAGGTCATCACCGCCTCGCGCAGGCGCTGCGGGAAGTTCGGGGCGCTGGGGCTGGGAAGGTCGTTGCGGGCCATGAGCTACGACATATCTACGAGCAAACTACGAGGAAACCACGACAAAAACACGAGGAAAACACGACGGTCGGCTCTCCTACACCTGCGCCAGCTCGGCGATGCTGGTGGCGATGGCCGCGGTCTGCACCGCGCCCGTGCCCTCGAGCTCGATCTGCCACTCCACCGCCATGAAGCCCGCCGGCAGGCGGAAGGCCTGGCGGTTGGCTACGGTCTGGGTGTGGCGCAGCACGCCGTCGGCGTAGACCCGCATCGTCACCGGGTAGGCGTCGGCCGAGACCTCGCCCGCCGCAAAGCACAGCGGCCTGGGCGCGCGGTGCAGCTTGCTGCGGAAGCGCCAGGTCATGCCCGTGGCGCCTGCATCCCAGCGGCGCACGTTGGTGCCGTCCAGCACGTACAGCTGGTCCAGCAGCTCGTCGAAATGCAGGCCCTCGTAGCCGGTGTCGAGGAAGTAGATCCCGGCGTTGGGGTCGCCCGGGTTGAGCATGAAGCCCTTGCGCGAGGCCCCGTTGTCGGTGGAGTAGCTGCCGAAGTACAGGCCCTCGAACAACCGCCCGACGATGCTGGAAGGCACCAGGGCCTGCCAGTCCTTGCGCGTCATCAGGCCGGCGGTGAGGATGCGCGCGCCGCCGCTGCCGTACCAGCACAGCCCGTCCTCGCTGGCCCAGGCCACGCCCGAGCCCATGTTGACAATGGAGCGCGCCGACACGCAGCCCTGCGGCAGATCTAGGGGCGTCTGGTCCATGCCTTCGGGCGTGGAGCCCGCCGCCAGCAGCGGCCGGCCCGTGGTCAGCACCAGCAGCGCCTGCCCGAACACGCCCAGGCCCACGGGCTTGCCGTCGGGCGGCACGATGTCAAACTCGGCCGGCCAGGCGTAGGGCACGTAGGGCTCGCACAGGCGCACCGCGTTGCCGCTGATGCCGACCAGCATGCCGTTCCACAGCGCGGTCAGGTGCGTGAGGTTGCCCTCGGTGCCGGCGCCCGCGCCCACGGGAACGCCCGGTGCGGGCAGCCAGGTCGTGGTGGGCAGCACCTCGCCCAGCGTGCGGTTGTCGTCGGTCGTGCTGCTGTCGCCCAGGGCGATCTCGCGCAGGAAGAAGAACTCGGTCGCCCCGCTGGCGCCGGTGGCAGTGCGGTAGAGGCGCCGGCGGTTGACGCCGTAGTTCCCAGCGGGCACGGCCGCGAAGCCGCCGATGGTGGCCGTGTCATCGGTCTTGCGGGTGTTGGCCGCACTCGGCGGGCTGGGCGCGCTCTCCCAGCCCCAGTCGTTGACGTAGGTGTAGACGTAGAACACCGTCTGGTTCTGCGTCGAGGTGCCGCCGGCCACGGTGGTGACGGTGGGCCCGGTGGCCGGCGCCGGCAGGCCCAGCGGGCGCGTGGCGGTCGGGTTGTCCTGCGGGTCCGTGGTGTCCAGCGCCAGGTTGTCGGTGACCTTGGGCGCGCCGTCGCCGGTGAAGAAGGTGCGCTCGCTGGTGTCTGCCGGGTCGAACCCGCGAACGGCGTGGACCGGACTTGAGGTCCAGCTCAGCCAGGCGGTGGCGTCGTTGGCCACGTCGCGGCCCATGCGGTAGATGCTCTTGCGGCCCGACGGGACGGTGGCCACGGTAAGCGGCTGCAGCCAGGCGCGCAGGTCGCCCCGGCCGGGCTTCTGGTTCAGGCTGACCACGCCCTGAACGTCGGGCAGCAGCGTCGGATGCAGCGCGCGGTTCTCGCCGGCAAAGCCGAGCAGGCGGATGACGGGCATGTCAGGGCGTCCTGGGTGATGTCAGCGCGTCGTAGGAGCGTTCACAGGCTGCGCCGGCTGCGCCGCGGGCGTCGGCTACGGCAGCAAGCTCTCCAGCAGCCTGCGTAAGCCCTCGGAGCAGTTGGGCGAGCACAGCACCGGGGTCGCGGGCTGGCGCGCCTCCAAGGGCAAAGCCGGGGCCTGGGGCGGCGGAATCACGGGTGGGGTTGACGCACTCGGCTGCGACGGTTTCAACGCGACGCTGCAGGCTGTCAGCAGCATTACGTGCGCGAGCGGCAGCAGCCTGGGCAGCGCGGACTTGAGTCTGGGCATGGGTCTGGACCTCCTGGTGCTTGGCGCGCCACTGCGCCTCGGTCTGGCGGGCTTGCTCGGTGGCCGCGGCCAGGGCCAGGGCAGCAGCGGCGCGCTCGGCCGCGCGGTCGGAGCGCTTCTCGGCCAGGGTCGCGCGCAGGCGCTCGGCCCGGCGCTCGGCGTCGAGCTTGCCCAGGTGGGCGTAGATGCCCGCCGCCATCAGCAGAACGCACAGGGCGCCCCACAGCAGATTCACTGCTAGCCCAAGCATTTGCGGTGCTCCTCCTGGCGGCGCTTGGTCAAGCCGGGCAGCGGCTGCCCTCGGAACTTGTCCCAGCGAAGGATCTGGTCACAGGCGCCCCGGTAGTCGCCCTGGTTCAGCACGCGCACCAGCGTCGAACTGCAGAAGGCGCCCGAGCCGATGTTGTAAGCCAGGGACAGGAAGGCGTCGTACTCGTGCTGGTGCAGCGGCACGCGCACGCAGGCCCGCAGCGCCCCCTCGAACTTGCGCACGTCGTCTAGCTTGCGCACCAGGGCCCGCACGGGGTCGATGGTGTCGCCCATCTTGACGCCCTCGGTCGCGCCGAAGCCGATGGTGGGCACATCCCCCGGCACGGGCCGGTAGGCCGCGGGGCGGAAGCCCTCGTGCACGGCGATGCCCACCAGCCCGGCAGCAGACAGCGCCAGGGTGGCCACGGCCACACGCAGCGGCTTCACGCGCCGGACTCCTCGTCCACCCTGCGCGAGAAATGCAGGCGCTGCCAGCGGTACAGCAGAAAGCCGATCTGCAGCACGATGTAGACCAGCGTGGCCCACAAGATCAGGTCGTTGACCTGCACGCCGGCCACAGTGGCGCCGGCGACGGTGACAGGTGGCGCGGCCTTGGCAACCTCGGCAGCGACATCGGACTTGTAGCTCATGTCTCACCTCCGCTTCGATAGCGCGATCGGTTTCAGAAGAAGGTGACGACGCGAACGAAACCTTTGGCGCCATTTCCGCCCGCACCGGAAGGCTGTCCGCCCGTGTTGCCGCCGCCGCCGCCGCCAGGGCCGCCCGGGAACCCACCGTTGCCTCCAGCAAATCCGGCGGCTCCGCCGCCGCCGCCTGAGCCGCCCGTGAGATTTCCGTCTGCGCTATCCGGTCCATTTCCGCCGGCAGAGCCAACGACACCACCCGTACCACCTCCCCCGGTGGTGTCTGAGGAGCTGGAGGTGAAAAAAGCCCCTGAAGACCCACCGGCTGCCCCAGCGCTTGCAGTCGTTGAGCTCACCGGAAACCCGCCCCCAGCGCCACCGCCACCGCTGCTCAAGCCGCCCTTTGAGGCGGCGTTTGGGGTGCTGCCGCCCGTCTGAGGACTGGAGGACGTTCCTATCGGAATAGTTGTGCTTGCAGTGGTGCCTACCGGATAGAGCCCTGTCGAGGACTTGGCAGCCAAGGTGCTGGTTGTCCCGCCAGTGCCGCCATCGCCGCCTCTTGCCAAAAAGGAACCGAAACTTGAAGCACCACCATTGCTGGCTGTGATGCCGTTGAAATCGGTGGACCCCTGCGCAGGCGCTCCAGCGCCGCCTGCCCCGACCGTAACGGTCACCGTCGAGCCTACGGAGGACGCTGGAAACGCAAGCTCGACCCGTGAGCCCCCGGCGCCGCCTCCGCCGCCGCCGGCGGCCGTGCTTGAGGAAATGCGACAGCGGCCACTGCCACCACCGCCGCCACCGCCGTACATCAGCAGGTGAATCCACTTCGCGCCGGCAGGCTTGGTCCAGGTTGAACTGCCGACGGTGGAGAAGTCTTGGATGTCGACCGAGGTATCGGCCTTGATCGCGTCGAGCAGTGCCCTCGTCACCCGAATCTCGACCACTGCGCCCGCTGAAAAGCTGGCAGCACTCGTCCCGTCCTGCGCGCGCTCGATGGTGAAGGTATCCGTGGATCGGGCCGTGACCTTCACGATTTCCACAGACCCCGTGCCGTTGTCGATGGTGGCCAAGAAGTAGTCAGAGCCCGTGATGCTCGGAAAGCGAGCGCCGTGGCCGGCCTGTACCAACAGCGTCGTGTCCGTGTTCGAGATCCCTGCCGCGAGGGTCGAGGTAGCCTGGTTGGTGTAGAGCGCTGGCATGATCAAGCAGCCTTTCTGAGGTTGGCGTAGAAGACGAAGACCTCGACCGAGATCTCGGTAGGTTCGACAGCAACGGTGACCGACGGGTCAGGCATGGACAGATCGGCCACGATGGCTGGGTCCGCGACCTCGACACCCGTCCCGACGAATGACTCCAGGGGGGTCAGGTAGGACGAAACCAATCTGCCGCTGACCGTAGCCAAGGCCAGAGCCGACTCGACCCTGCGGCCGTTGAGCGCAACGCGGTTCAGCGCCGCGCCGCCCAGCGGGGAGGACGAAGGTGGCTCCACGATGGTCGACAAGCGCTTGTCGACGGCAATCGGTGCCGCATCCGTATGGGCCTGTAGGTCAGCCTGGGATGAAAGTGGCTTGACCAGCGCAAGGTGTCCGCCAGGCGTGCTGGCCGCCGACGCGGTGGACTGGACGGGCCTTTGCGCTACAGCGAATGCGTCTGCATTGGCTGCAACGAAGGCGTCGCCCTGAAGCAGCTTGCCGAGCAAAGCCACCGAGGTGGTGATGGCCACGCTCTGTCCCGTCGCTTGAACACGTTTGTCCACCGAGGCAAGGCCTTGCGTCGATGCCGTGGACTGCCCTTGCGCGTCGATGATCTTGGAGATGGCCGCGCCGGCAAGTACCGTGGTGGAAGGCGCAACAGCCGCGCCAAGCCCCTTGCCCACCGACACGGTGGCCCCCGCAAGGCTGGACGTAGATTCCGCGCCCGCCAGCGGCTTGACGATGGAGGCGCCACCGCTGCTGGCAACCGATGCGCCACTGGACCCGACGAGAGTCCAGGCGACCGAACTACTACCCAACGACGACGCAGCAACACCAGCCGCCGCGCCTACTGTGTAGTCGACCTTGGCCTGGCTAGATGCGACGCTCTGGCAGACGTCCGAGCCGGCCAGGGGCTTGAAGGCAAGCAGGTCTCCACCTGCACCGGAGACTGTGGTCGACGAGGCGACCTGTGAAGCAAGGATCTTGACCAGTGCCGCTTGTGCCGTGGTCTGCCCGGAGCCTACTGCGGTGGATGCCAGCGTCTTGAGCACCCCAGCCTGCGCCGCCGCACTGCTCTGCACCTGCGCCGCACCTGCCACAGAGAAGTCGACGGTCACGCTGCCCTGGGCGCCCAACGAGCCATTGACTCCTGCGGAAACGGCGTAGTCCACCGTTGCATCGGCGACACCCTCGACGAAGCATGCGGCCGATCCGCCGGCAGCAAATGCAACAACCGGACTTGCGGAACCGCTGGCCGAGACCTCGATGACGGAGGCACTGCTCGGGTTCAGCGGTGACGCGTTGAGGGCGCCCGCGCCGATCCAGGCGGGCTGCCGCTCGACCGCGAACAGCAGAGGTTTGGAGACCGCAGGCTCTGCCGAGGCCGAAGCGGGCGCAGTGACGGCTGCCACCATCGGCTTGACCAGTGCCGCGCCGCCAGATGACGAGGCTGCCGCCTGCAACCCAGCAGACACCGGCTTGCCGACTGCCACGGTCGCAGACAGGGACACGACAGAGGCCACTGCCGCAGACAAGGGAAGAGTCAGCGCCGCACCGCCTGACGACCCGACGCCGACACCGACAGCCGCTGCGAGCGGCTTGGTGGTCGCCACAGCCCCGGCCGAAACCGCAGGCGAATGAAGGCCCGCCTCGACCACCTTCAGAACAGCACAGACGGCGGCGGCAGTCGATGCAGCCGTACCCGCGCCATCAACGCGGTAGGCCACGGTCGTGGCGCCGGTGCTCGCGGCCGAGCCGGTCGCTGACCCCATGAGCAGTTTGCCCAGCAACGCCATCGAGCTGGTGCCCGCCACGGCTTGCCCTGCCGCCGAGATGCTCTTGTCCAGCGATGCAAAGCCCTGCGTCTGGCCGACCGGCGCCGCCACCGCGGCGAGCGTCTTGACAGCGCCCATCTGCCCTGCGACGACGCCCGTTGCGCTGGCCGAGGCGGCCAGCGGGCGATCCGCCACGGCAAACCCCGACGTTGCTCCCGACGCCACCGGACTCGCGCCGACCGTGAAGTCGACCACTGCAGTTGCGGAGGCGGTCACAGGGGCGGCGGCGGCAGCTCCGACGACGAAGTTCACAGCCGCGTCGGCGCTGCCTTCAACCTGCGCACCACAGACGCCGCTTGCGACGTAGGCCACCGTCGGGCTGCCCGAGGCGACGGCCGAAACGAAGACCACGGGAGCGCTGCCAGCGTTCAGGGCCTGGCTGTTGAGAGCGCCTGAGCCAAGGTCGGCGGCGGGTCGCTCCAGCACGAACAAGAGCGGTTTGCCCACCCCCAAGACCGCCGAGCCAAAGGCTGCGCCCGCACCTTGCCCGGAGAGCGGCTTCGAGGCTGCCGCAAGCCCGGTAAGTGACGACGAGGCCGTGATGCCGACGGTCAAGAGCTTCGACGTCGATGCGGCGCCCGCAGCACCAACCGAAGCGGCAGCGCTGCCCGACACCGCGAACGCCACGTTGACGCCGCCAGCCATCGCCGCACCTGCTGCAATGTCGTCAGCCAGGGTCTTGCCGATGTCGAGATTGGCTACGCTCGCCGCAGATGCCACTGCGCCAGACGCGAGCGGCGTGGTGAGCGACAGGGTGCCGACAGGAGTGGCCGAGCCGACGGACTGCCCTGCCAAGGTCTTGGTTGCGGAAAGGCCGGCCGCCAAGGCGCCTTGGGCGGATGCAGATGCGCCTACGGTGTAGGCCATCACGGCTGACGCCGACGACGTGCATGTCGAGCCGATGGATCCGGCAAGCAGCTTCCCCAGCAACGCCATCGAACTTGTCTGCCCGACCGCAGCGCCGGCCGCCGCGACGATCTTCACGAGCGACGCCTGCGCCGTGGTCTCTCCCGAAGATGCGACTGCCGCCTGCAAGGACTTGGTCGCGGCCGCGTTGCCAGAAGTGAGTGCGTCGAGGGCGATTGCCGAAGAAACGGTGTAAGCCACCGTCGGCGATCCCGAGGCAGACGCCGAGACAGCCGCCGAGGCGCCAAACGGCTTGCCCAAGCCCATCGTGACATCGGCGTTGGACGCTGCTCCCAGGCTGCCCGCAAGCGGCTTCGCCGCCGACACGGCTGCTGCGCTGGAGGCCAAGGCCGGTGTGCTCCCCGACAGCGCCTTGTGGATCGACACCGCACCAGTCGCAGTGGCTGGCGAGGAGATCACGCCAGCGACCGGGTACGACACACTGGTGTCGGCCTCGACACTCGCCGCCGAAGCGCATCCGGCTGCCAAGACGTAGGCGACGACCGGGCTGCCCGATGACGCTGCCGTGCCCTGGAGCGCAGGCAGGATGCCAACACCGACAAGCCCAGTGCCGATGGCGCCTACGTTCAGCGCTGCAGGGGGCTGCGGCACCTGGAACAACAGCGGCTTGACGACATCCGCAGACGCGGAGGACGAGGAAGTGGCGCTCGCGCCGGCAGAGACAGGCTTGCCCACTGCCGTACCGGTCGAGACCACGGCAGATACCGCTGCGGCACCTGCAAACGGCTTGGTCAGTCCGGCAGATCCGACAGCAGAAGCACTTGCTGAGCCCGCGGCCGACACCAAGTAGGCAACCCTTGATGCCCCGGAAACGGCGGCCGAGCCCACCATGGACCCGGTTAGCAGTTTCCCCAGCAGCGCAGCGGACGACGTGAGGGCGACTGCTGACCCACCAGCAGAGACTGTCTTATGGAGCGCAGCAAGCCCGGAGGTGGTGCCCGACGAGCTTGCCGATGCGGCAATAGGCTTCGACGCAGCCAGAGCCGCAGCGCAGACGCCAGTGGCCCCAGCAGAACCCGCCAGCGGCCGCTGAGCAAGAGCCAGCCCGGCTGTCGACGCAGAAGCCGCACCACTCACGGCGATGGTGTACGACACCACGCATCCCGCGCCCGCAGTGGCGCTGGCCGCCACATCGCCGGCGAGTGACTTCGAGACCGCCGGCGTGGCCGACGCGCTCAAAGCGCAGGAAACGCCAGCCGCAAGGCCCTTCGTGGCCTGGATCAGGCCGCCGCTGGATGCGACTGATGAAGCGGTGCCCGAGGCGATCTTGTTGAGGACAGCAGACCCTGATGCCTGACCCGTACTCGTGACCGATGCGGCAACTGTGAAGGCCACCTGGGCGCCGGCTGCAACGGCGGCCGAGCCAGCGCTAGAGCCGCCCAGCGGGCGTTGAGCCATCGCCAGCCCAGCCGTGCCAGAGTTAACAGACGCCGCCCCGCCCAAACTCTTGCTGGCCGCCACCACCGCGGATGTTGCCGCGGACACCGACGCTGCGGTGGCTGCTGTCTTGGCGACGCCGAGCCCACCGGCAACCGCGCAGGCAGCGGCAACGTCGTCAGCCAGCGGCTTGACAACCCCGAGCGACGCCTGGGTCGAGGCCGACGCATGTGCAGCCGCAGCCGATACGAAGTTGACCCGGCAGGAGCCGGTGCCGGAGGCTGCCCCGGCGGCAGCTCCGCCCAGCGGCCTGGACACGAGCAAGTCGCCGCCCGCGCCGGTGACTGTGGTCGATGTCGCGACCTGGGAAGCGAGAGTCTTGGCGAGCCCTAGCGTGGCTGCCGGGAAAGCAGACGCGCTCAAGCCGGAAGCCACCGTAACGGCGGCTCCAGTAGCCGAGTTCAACGCCGCGCCATTGAGCGGCCGCGCGTTCAGCAGCATCCCGCCCCCGCAGGCGCCGTAAGGCGCGTCAGGCGAAGGTGATCGTCAGCGACGCAGCCGGGAACGACACCGTGTCCGACTGGTTGATCGTCTTGGCAATGGTCAGCGCACCCCAGAACAGCAGGTTGCCCGCCGAGGCCGCGTCGTAGATGCCGAAGTGCGACACGGTGCCCCAGTTGCCCGAGGGCGTCGGGAAAGTGATGGCGCCGTTGTTGCTCGTCTGCCCGCCGGTGCCGCTGGAGGCGGTGGTGGAGGCGGCGGCCTGGGTCCCGGCCCAGTTGGCCAGCGAGGACGTCACTGCCACGCGGGCGTAGTTGTTGCCAGAGACCTCGGTGCCGCCACCGGAGTCGCTGGGGGCAGCGGTGAGCAGTCCGATGTGCAGCGAAGCCGGTGCGGCCAGCGTCTGCGCGCGGAACAGGTGGTCGACGAGCTTGTTCTCCAGGTAGTCGGACATCGCGGACATGGTCGGCTCCTTTGCAGGGTCAGTGGGTCAGAGGAACTGGGATCGCACGGTGAACTTCAACGGCTCGTAGACCGTCTGCCGCTCCCCGCTCCAATCGATCTCGATCTCGCCTTCGTAGGCGCCGGGCTCGACGTCCAACGTCTGCCCGGGAAAGTTGAAGGACACCTCACCACCTGCGCCGCCGTCGAGCTTGGTGCAGACGAGCGTGCTCAGCACCGCGGTATCGCCCGCGCGCCGGAAATGCACGACCACGCTGGTGGCGTTCTGCAGGTCCATGGCCGTGCCGTCGGCCTGGCGCAGGGTCATGCGGATGTAGGGCCGGTTGTCGCCCTGCACGAGTCGGATGCGCTCGGCCACGATGCGCCCTCACCTCAGCCCTGCGCCGGGGCGTTGACAGCCGCAGCCGCCCCCGGCCGGTTCGGGTTGCCGGGTGACGTCGGGGCTACCATCACGGTGCCCTTGAGATCCAGCCCCAGCGCGTTGGCGAAGGCGGTGTAGTGCGCCATCGCGCGCTGCCCGTTGCCCGCGTAGTCCGAGTCCTTCATGTAGGCCCGGTACAGGATGTAGTCCTGCAGCACGTTGCCGTAGATGTCGGGCGAGCTGATGTTGCCGCTCACAGCCGTGTAGTCGGTGCCGGCTGCGGGCTCGGCCACGTCGGTGGGCAGGGCCGAATACACCAGATCGACCGAGGCGCCCGACGAGGCCGCTGGCGGGTAGACGTAGAAGGTCTTGGGGTCGCGCGGGTCGAACATGAAGTGCACGACCTCGGTGACGCCGGCCAGGTTGTGCCAACCGGGCGACTGCGCGTCCAGGATCTCCCGCGAGCACAAGCGGATCGCCCGCTTGTTGCCGGCGGTGTTGCGCACCACGTCGATCAGCTTGGTGCCGTTGGACGGGATGGCCTGCCGGCTGCCGCCCACCAGCGCCTGCGCGGCGTTGGTCACCATCGCATCGGGGCGGTGGACGATGATCTCCCGCTGCCCATCGTTCAGGTAGCGCACCAGCTCGGCCACCGGCCAGCGGATGGACGTGGTGTCCTGCAGCGTCTCGACGCAGCGGCGGATGATGGATTGAGCAGCGATGGGCATGGTCGTGTCCCCGGTGCCTCAGCACCACTTCGGCCGCGCGCGCGGCGTGACGTTGGTGTGCCCGCGCCAGCCGTCGACGCTCGCAGCCGCCACGGCACGCTCGAAGAGCAACCGGGCCTCCTCGGCCTCGCGGGGCTTGTGCAGCGGGCCGGGCATGCGCAGCAGCCGGTGCCGCGCGCCCTCAGCCAGCGCTTGGCGGTGCTGAGCGAAAAGCGTGTCGCCGATGCCGGCGGCAGTGCGCGAGGGCGCGAGCGAGACCCGAAGCTGGATCCGGTCGGCCGCGCCCACCGGCTGCGACAGCCACACCGTCACCCGGTCGGCCGATGTCAGCGCAAGCGGTCCGTCGACCGCGCGCTGCGCCGGATCGGACGCCAAGGACCGGAACCCTTCGATCTCGAAGGGCGCTCCGTTGCGCGTGGCCTGCTCGATGCGCACGACCTCGCTGCCCGCAGGCAGGTCGAGGTCGTACTCGCGCAGATTGGCCGCCGCGTAGATCGGCTCGAGCCACTCGGTCCAGACGCGGGTGCGGCGGAAGAACTCGATGGCCGCCTGCCGGATCTCCTGGTCGAGCACCGGATCGGGGCAGCCTGGGACGTAGGGCAGCACGTCCGGGTGAAGATCACTCCAGGTCGCCACCGCCCTGCTCCTGTGCAGCACCAGCAGGCGTCGCGGTCACCCGGGCCGTGCCCTTGCGCCGACCGACAGGCGCCGAAGAGGACGAAGCCTCTCCCGCAACCCGGAAGTTGCCCGTCGCCACCAGCGTGGAAGCCACCGCAGCATCGACCTCGCAGGCCAGATCGCCTTCGGCCGTCGGCGCGAATACGAGCGCCGGCCCACCGGGCAAGGTCACCCGGACGGTGCCGTCCCGGCGCGGCGGAACGAGCGCGACGAGCTTCACCGCAGCCCTCAGACCGCCCGGTACAGCAGCGTCAGACCCACCTCGCCGGCCGCCTTGGTGGCCGCGGCGGCGGTGAACTTGATGCCGATCCGGGTGTCGCTGGTGGCGCTGGCCGCCAGGCGCATCGCGGCCTTGGACAGCGTCAGCGTGGCGGCAGTGCCGTCGCGGCTGGCGGTGATGCCCGAGGCCCAGACGTCCGACAGGTCCGTCTCCGCCGCGTTGACGGGGCCGACGCTGGCCGAGATCGTCGGGCTGGCGTTGGTGTCGAGGTCGTCCGAGTCATAGACCAGGCCGACGGGCACGCAGCCCGCGGGTAGCACGGCCACGGCACCGGTGTCGTTGGCGTCCAGGTCGGCCGCGACCAGCGCAATGGGGAAGCGGACGGCGACCACCTCGCCGCCGGCCGGGAGGACCGTCGGCTTGCGGCCGTCCAGATAGTCGTTGCGATTCGTGAAAGGCATGGTGCGCTCCTGAGGTGAGGGGGTCAGCGGTTGGCTGCCGCGGTGTCGAGGCTGAACAGCCCGAAGTCCTGCGCGCCCACGCCGTCCATCGAGAACGTGACCTTCTTCATCCCGAAGATCGAGCTGGTCGTGATGACCACCTTGTCCCCGTTGTCGCGGGTCTCCTCATGCCAATCGAAGCGCATGTTGGTGCCCGGGCTGCCGAAGGCGACCACCGCCGCCTGCGAGCCAAGGAACAGCGCGCGAGCGGCCTCGACGTTGGCGCCGGCGCCCGCGTTGGCGAAGCGGATCACGTTGCGGTGCGAGTGCAGGATCACGCCCCGGTACATGCCGAGCGAGCCCTTGAACATCGGGTTGTTGCGCCCCTCGGCACCGGCGGCGGCCTTCTGGATGTCGAGCCACTGCCCGGTCTGGACGTTGGCCCGAAGGTCATCCTCCTGGAAGGTGTGCATCACGCACACGAAGGTCTCGTTGCCGTCGATCTTGCAGGGCTGAAGCACCGGCACCCCGGTGGCGCCGCCGCCCTGGCTGTCGGCCCGGGTCTTGGCGCGGTCGATCAGCCGCAGGTCGAACTTGTCGTTGGCGTCCAGGTTGTTGAAGGCCGTCGCGTCACCGCCGTACATGCGGTGGTTGGCGTCCGGCGTGACGAGCGGGTTCTGCGCGCGCCCGGTGTAGTCGGTCGGCAGCAGGAAGTTCGGGTTCACGCCCCGGGCTCCGGACAGGTAGATGAACAGCAGTTCGTCCATCAGCCGCGCCCACCAGCTCGACTGCTGACGCTTGGCCTTCTCGCGCAGGTCGTGCAGGGTGCGCTTGCGGGTCATGCGCCCGCCGGTGTTCACGCCGCACCGCGCCTGGTCGATGTAGATCTGGTCGGTGTAGAACTTCTGGCCTTCTTCCTTGCCTTCGAGGATGTCCTCGCCCTCGACGGGGGCCATGCGCAGCTCGGCCAGCAGGTCGTAGCTGATCTGCTCCCCGGCGTCGGACTCCAGGTCGGTGAGGATCTGGATCGGCACCTCGGCCTCGGCGCCGCGGGCCATGAAGCGCTGGTTGAAGTAGGACTTGTGCGACTGGTCGTGCGCCAGCAAGCCACTCCACTTCTTGACCGCCTTGGGGTCATTGACTCCAACAATCGTGCGTGCCACAGGAATACTCCTCTGGGCCCATCGGCCCCAAAGAGCACTCCTGCGCTCGACATCGACAGCAAACGCGGGTCAGGTTGCCATGCTTGCCACGGAAGAAATCGCCGGCTCGTCGAAGGACTGCCAGCCCACACCCAGGCGGGTCGACGGCACCACACGCGCCGGCCGCCCCCGCTGGATACGCACCTCGGGCGGTGCGACGATGCGCAGCCGCACCAGGGCCCCGGTCTTGTGTTCGGGCTCCACCACCACGGTACATAACGCAGACGGATCACCCTGCACCGACAGCGACAGCCGCTCACCGACCCGCAGGTCGATCACCATCCCGGCCTGGTGTCGCGCCAAGGACAAGCCTTCCAGAACTCAGATCGCCCGCGCGAAACGCTCGCGCTGCACAGGCGTCATCCGCGCGATGGCGGCCTCGTACTCGAGCCCGTCCAGAGACAGCACGTCAGCGAACTCTCCGCCGATGTCACCAGGCCCGTCGGCACCCGGCACCTGCGCCAGCGTGGCAGGGACATCATCCAGACGCGGCTTGCGCGCGGCAGCGGCCTCGGCCTTGCGGTCGACGGCCGAAGTAGGTGCTGGTGCCGCAGCGGAAGCCGGCGAGCCGCGCAACGCCATAACCCGCTTGTGCGCCTCGGCCAGGAACCACTCCATTGGCTGACGGGCATTGGACTCGCGACCGGCCAGCACCTTGACGAAGCCGTCCAGGTCGGCCATGGCCTCGCTGTCCTTGCGGTAGTCCAGCGCCGCGGCACTGGTGTCGAGGAAGCGCTCCACCGTCGTGCGCCACTGCGCTTCGGCCGTCTGCGCCTGCATCTCGCTGGCGATCTCGGCCTTGGCGCGGGCGATGGTCAGACCTTCGCGCTCGCGCTGCAACTCATCGCGCCGAGTCTCGAACTCGTCGAACTCCAGCTCACCGGCCCGAAAGGCCCGCTTGAGCTCCGCCTCGCGATCCGCCACCGCCTTGACCTTGTCGTCGTAGTCGGCGGGCAGTGCAGCCTGGTAGCCGGTGGGCGTGGCGTTGGTCGGGGCGGCGGCCGGAGCCGCAGCAGCAGGGGCAGGGTCTGGGGCACCAGCAGCCTCCGAGCCCTGATCGCCCTCGTCGTCGCCGTCATCGTCACCGTCGTCGCCCTCTGCATCAACGCCCGGTGCATCGGCCGCTGCCGCCGGCGCAGCGTCCGCGTCCTCATCGTCGGACTGGATCGCCGCGCGTTCCTCGTCGGTCAGCGTGGCCAGGGCGTCGGCGTCGAAGGTGCTCATGGAGGCTTCCTCGGGTCAAGCGTGAAAGGCGGCGGCAGACTGCCATGCTTGGCGCGTCAGTCGTCCTTCGCCTTGGTCTTGCTGGTCTTTGTGGAGTCGCCCGACGATTGCTCCAGCGCCTTGAGCCGCTGGTCGAGGGCCTGCAACCTGCGGTCGCTGGCCGCCTGGATCTGGGCCACCCGCGCCTTGGCGTCGGCGTCGATACGGGCGACTTCCAGCTTGGTGTCGGCTTCGCGGTTGATCTGGATGGCCCGGTTGGCCAGCTCCGCCTGGGCCTTGCGCAGCGCCTCGCTCAGGCGGTCGATCTCGGCCGCAGCCTCGGAGCGGACCTTGGCCAAGGCCTCCTGCATCCCGGCCTGGCCCTGGGCTTCACCCTCGACCCCCACCATGCCCGCCTCGGCCTCCAGCTTGGCGGCCCGGGCGTTGATCTCCCGCACCTTGGCCTGCTGCTCGGACAGCGCGGCTCGGGCAGTCTCGCGCTGCAACTCCATCGCTTCGGCCTGCATCTGCGCCTGCTGCTCGGCTTGCGCCTGCTCATCGGGCGTCATCGGCTTGGAGGTATCGCGGTCCCCGGTCAGCTTGCGGATCTGATCGGCGATCTCGTCCTTGTTGGGCAGGTCCGAGAACTCCATCGCGATGGTCAGCACACGCAGCGAGATCTCAGGCGGCAAGCGGTTGGCCAGCTCGCCCAGGCGCTCGAACATGACCTGGCGCATGGTCCCCGCGTAGTCCTGCTCGGCGACAACAAAGTCGCCCATGCTGGCGGTGATGTCGTTCATCCACCGCACGCTGCCGTCGGGCTGCACCTCGGGCTGGTTGATACGCACCCACTCCAGCGCGCCCTTGGCGCCGGTCAGGCGGATCACCTTCTCCTGCGTGTACCACTGCTCCACCAGGGACAGCTGCTTCTCGCCCTGCACCTGGGTCGCCAGGCGCAGGTTGTCGAACGGCTCGGTGGTGACAACGGAGCCCTGCAATTGCCGCGCCTCGATGGCCTTGCCCGACACGGCGTTGGTCTGCCGGCCCATGTTTTCGTCGGCGACGCCGCCCGAGCGCTGGATGCCCCGCATCCCAAGCTCCATCATCTGGATCTGGCCGGTGGCAGCGTCGGTGTCGCGGCGGATCTCCAGCTTGCGGCCGGCCTTGTAGACCACGACACCGTCGGGCCGGTCAGCCTCGTCGCGCAGGGTCTCCCAGTCCTCGGTCGCGCCTTCCTCGGCCAGGATCTGGTTGCTGTTCAGCATGAACAGCGCCTTGGACGCGCGCTTGTTGATGTCCTGCTGGATGTCGCGCACCCGGCGGATGGCGCCGTAAGGCAGCCGGTCGCGGCTACGGCGGTAGCACCAGATCGGCGTCAGAGAAAACCGGTTGTGCCGGTACTGGCTCGGGCCGCTGCCCAGCAGATGCGACTCTGTGAACACCGCGATGTGCACACGCATCATCAGCTTGTCCACGATCATGCTGCCCAAGCGCCCCAAGGCGTCGGCCAGCGCACGGTCGGCGGGGTTGAAGATCGCGCCGCGCAGCGGCCCCTCATCGACGATGCGTACCTGGGCGGGCTTGCGGTATTGGCACTCGATCAGCTTGACCCGTCGGCGCCGCGCATCGGCCAGCTGGCCGACGCCTGCGGCGTAGAGCGTGCCGGTCTTCACATTGCTGAGGTCGTGCGCGGTGTACCAGGTCTCCTCTTCCCAGCCGTCGGTGGTCAAGTGCGTGCCTTCCTCGACCGCCTGGCGGATGCAGTCGGCACGGTCAGGGAACATCAGAAGCGCCACATCCTCGTCCACCCAACGCCAGCGGAACAGGTAGCGCGCGTCCGACAAGTCGTGCTCGTAGGCGTTGCTGTCCCACAGCACGTTGCGCCAGTCCTCGTACTTCGAGTACAGGATGTCCTGGGTCGGGTCGTCGCGCACCCCGTCGTCCATCCAGCCCACGCCAGCCTTGATGGCGTCCGCGAAGGCGCGAGATCGCAGGAAGGTGACGCGGTTGATGTCCGAGACGTACTTCAAGACCCGCGTCTTGACATCGGCCAGGTCGACGTCGTCCTCGGTGCGCGGCAGCACGCGCCAGTCCACCCGGGTCCGCCGCTCGGTGCCGATCAACCAGTCGACCATCGGCGCGATCTCGTTGTAGACCAGGGGCATTTGCCCGCGCTCGCGCAGGACGGCGGCGTCCTCGGGATCCCACTGCAACGAGTCATAGAAGTCGCAGTCCATCGCCATGTCCAGGCGGTTCAGCGACTGGCGCTCCTTCTCGTAGAAGTACCACTCGAGCAGCTGGCGCAGCTCGCGCCGGGCCTGCTCCGAGTCCAGCTTGTGCTGGCCAGCCGAGGCTGTCACCACCGCGCTCTGGGGCCGCAGCACCTCGTCCAGCGAGCCCCCGTCGCGGCGGCGGCGGGAGAACTCCAGCGGCTCAATGGGCATAGGTCGCGCCCTCGCGCTCGATGCGGATGTCCTGCTGCGCCAGCACCTGCCCGTCGGCGCGCAGCGTCATCGCCCCGACGCTGCCCGGGTAGAACTCGGCCGGCGGGGCCGAGGGCATCTTCACCAGGTCGGGCAGCCCGTCATGGATGATCCCGGCAACCCGCACCCAGTTGGCCCGGCTGGGCTCGATGCCCAGCACTTCGCAGGCCGTGACGCACTGGCGGGCCAAGTAGGCGGGGTCGTCGTAGCGCCAGGCTGACGAGTCGCAGACGATGTACCAGGGTGCGCCGGGCCGATGGGCAGGCAGCAGCACCATCGCGCGCTCGTCATTGACCCAGGTGAAGACAACCACCAAGTCACCGTGCTGGCGAGTCGCGTAAGCCTTGCGAGGATTGAGGGTTGCGGGCATGATTGAGCGTCGTCGGGAATGTGGCGAGGCTGCCATGCTTGGGGCGATACAACGAGATTTCGGAGCACCTATGGATAAGTCGTTGATTATCGTTATTGACCAGTTTTCAGATCGAGTTCTCGATAATAGCAATGTAACACTATTTGATTATGGAAAGCTAGAGAAGGTAGCATATATTGATAACTATTACAATGTATACAATGGAAGTTTTTCAGGATACGGGAATTATGACGATCTGCTACTAGTCGAGGACTATGGATACGGGTTCTTCCCGGTTTCAAAAGACGGGGTATTGTATTCGTACACGTCAGATCTAGATTTCATTGCTCGACAATCATTCATTGATATATTTGGGCTAACCGCTTACGCAGACAATTACCTTAGCCTTTCTCGAACAAATCAATCATCAGAACTTTCAGTAAATCATGGGGATTGGGTTGTTGAAGCACTCTTGCAAACTCTTGATCGACCGCAGTACACCGAAATAATTTGTATCGACGTCGACACCTTGAATGGCGAGTACTCTCATTTTGATGATGTCTTTGATCAAACATTAATCTATTTTGATGGATCAACGTTTATCGGATCCAACCTTGAGAAGATATTGACATCTTTTCTTTCCTCGAATGACACTAGATTTAGTATATCTGGCTCCACACAATACGCTTTAGGAGGCATCAGCCTATCTATCGGAGGCACATTACCAGATATCAATGAGGCAATTTTCTTGGATTTCTTAGAAACTGCAAGAGTCCCTATATTTCAAGCCGCACCAAATGTCAACCAAGGATTTTATGATTATGCGATGGTGTTTCCAAACGTTATTACGGTTGGCGCATGGAATAAATCAAACGCAAACGGTCTCCTCTTGGGATCGGATAGCACAATCGCAACGATAGATATAGTTGCGGATGGTTTGGTTTCCAAGAACGGATGGGGTTGGAACTTTGGAACATCATTTGCCACCCCAAAAGTAGCAGCCGAGTTTTTGAATATACTTAATGATGCGATTGTTTCATTGAACAATTCGGGGAAAAGCCTCTCGGATATTGAAACGCCAGATATTGAGGGAATTATTTATTCGAATTTCGTCAATTCCATAATACACGCAATATCGACAGATGTACTAGCAACAATAAATGGAGAACAAATTTCGGGCATAAAAGTTCTTACGTCCACAGTCGAACAAAACGGATTTATACCAAAGACGGTAAGCGGCGTAAGTGGGTCAAGTTTTGTGATTTCAAGCGCATCGGCGGATGTGCCTCAAGTCAATAGACCGCCGAACGGAAGCGTTACGATTACTGGTAATGCAATCCAAGGTCAGGTCTTGACAGCATCGAATACTCTGTCGGATGCTGATGGGTTAGGTGTGATCACCTACACGTGGCGAGCGGGCGGCACACCAGTCGGTACCGGGACAACGTACACACTGAGCCACGCTGAGGTCGGCAAGACAATTACAGTCACAGCCAGCTACATCGACGGCGGCAACACCATGGAGTCGGTCTCAAGTGCTGCCACCGCCACGGTAGCCAATATCGAAGACGCTCCCGTAATTGTGGCTGGTGATGGCATAGTTACGACAAAAATAGGTTCGGAACAAAATATAGCACAAGGCGTTTTATTACAGCCCGATCAGAAAATCCTAATTGTCGGCTACAGCAATAACGGGAAGTACCACGAATTTGCACTTATTCGCTACAACATAGATGGCAGCCTCGATACAAGTTTTGATTTTGATGGAAAGGTCACGACTGCAATAGGATCAAGTAGGGCAGAGGCTTCAAGCGCTCTACTGCAACCCGATGGAAAGATTTTGTTGGCAGGTGGCAGCGATCAAGAGTTTACCCTTGCACGATACAACGACAATGGAGATCTTGACTCGACTTTTGGCAATAGCGGTATAGTCACTATGTCAGTCACGGCGGGGGCCGATATCGGACACAGTGTTGCACTACAGCCGGATGGAAAAATTCTATTTGCCGGATATAGCCTTAACGGCAACACCAGTGATTACTCCCTTGTACGCCTCAATTCCAACGGCAGCTTAGACTCTCTTTTTGGCCAAGGCGGCAAGGTTATTACTCCGATTGGGACAGGCGATGATTTCGGATTAAGTACAACGCTTCAGTCTGACGGGAAGATATTGGTAGCTGGCTATAGTCACAACGGAAGTAACAATGATTTCTCCCTCGCTCGCTACAATACTAATGGGAGCCTCGATACAAGCTTTGATTTTGATGGCAAGGTCACGATTGCAATTGGGTCAAGTAGAGACGAAGCTCGCGGGATCACGGTGCAGTCGGATGGAAAAATCTTGATGGCTGGATTTTCCTACACTCAGATAAGTGGGAATTTTGATTTTGCAATCGTCCGCCTTAATCCGAATGGCAGTCTTGATCAGACGTTTGGCGACAAAGGCAAAGTTATTACTTCGATAGGCATCGGTGATGATATTTCTCGGAGTATCACCCTTCAACCTGATGGCAAAATATTGGTATTGGGCTACTGCTCAAATTCTGAATCCAATGATTTCGCGCTCGCCCGCTACAACACCGACGGAAGTCTAGATACCACGTTTGATTCAGATGGTATAGTCACGACTTCGATTGGAATTGGTAATGATTTTGGATTGAGCGTTACGGTTCAATCGAATGGCAAGATATTAGCGGCGGGGTATAGTGAAGATAAATTCGCCCTCGTTCGATATAACTCGGATGGTAGCCTGGATAAGGGATTTGATTCAATTGGGGGCACTGGCTTAAATGTGAGCGTCAGGACTTGGAACACTAATTCATCAATGCCAAGTGTTGGCGTTACAATCGGACAAAACACACTTGCGACTGATCCATTAGGGCTTGCTAACTTTGTGTCTGCTGTCGACTCTTCTACGTTGGTATCCGCCGCCGTCGCGTCTTCCTCTTCTGTCTACAGTGGCGCATCACAGTCCGTCACCCTTCAAGATGCTGTCTCCATCCTGAAAATGATCGGTGGTCAATCAGCAGACGCCACACCCGTTTCGCGCTTTCAGTCGCTGGCCGCAGACTTCGACGGTTCAGGCACTGTCAGCCTCGCCGACGCCCTTGGGGTGCTGCGGCACGCAGTAGGGCTTCCGGCCCCGACACCGTCCTGGGTCTTCGTCGAAGAAGGTGACGACGCACTTTCGTCGGTCCTGAGTCCGGGCGTTCCTGTCCCTGTGACCGTCGACGTGACCCCACCCGGTCCCATCGAGGTCAACCTGATCGGAGTCCTTCGCGGAGACGTGGACGGCAGCTACGGCGTCTACGGCAGTTGATCCGCGCTCTGATCACACAGCCATCGCACTCCCCTTCCTCCGCAGCCCCACCGCGGTCCCCGACCGAAACCGATCCTCCGCCACCACGCACATCAGCCCGAACGCATCGGCGCCGTGACTCGACCAGTCATGCTCCGGCCCCAGGCCAATGCTGCGAGCCTCGTCCTTGCGCTCGTGATACCAGCCGAGCGCATCCAGCCCCGCTGAGGTCGTCGCCTCGTTGAACCAGACCGACGTGAACAGCCGCCGCCCGGCCTCGATGCGCGCTGCAGCTGCGCCGCGGCCTTGGTTGGGCACCACCTCCACTGCATAGCCCGCCTGGCGCAGCGCGGACTCGTAGCTGACGTCGAAAACCTTGTCGTGGGTCGACCCGTCGTGCGGCAGCCAGATGTCGGCCTTGCCAGGCGCGTAGCCCTGCGCACGCATCCACGCCAGATGCGCCGCCAGCGGCTGGCCCACGGCCTCGTAGTAGTTCAGGACGCGGATCTCTCGCCCGACGAACTGCGCCACCCAGATCGTGAAAGCGTCGGCCCTCGCGCCCGTGCCGCCAATGTCGCAGAACAGGCGCACCGTCATCAGCGGGTCGGCAGCGACCTTGCCGATGCGGCCGGCGGCGCGCGCCTCGGCCAGCACCCGGGCGTAGTACGCACCCTCGAGCACCGTGGCGTAGCCGCCTTCCCAGATGTGGCTGTACTGCTCAGGCGTGTCGCGCAGGCAGTCCTGGCGCTCCTGCTTCAACACCGCGGGGAAGCGCGGGTTGTCGGCCCAGTTGGCACGCACCACCACCGCGCCGGTGGGCAGCGTCGCGCCGCGCAGCATCATGTCCACCGCGTCGGTCTTGCGCCGAGGGTTCCACGAGAACCAAAGCTCGGAGCCCTCCGCCCGCAGCGTCGGCCGCAGCAACTGCAGCGACCTGGCCGACAGCGACTGCGCCTCCTCCACCCAGGCACGCCGGTAGCCTTCCAGGCTCTTGATGCTCTCGGCGCTGTGGTCCTGCATGCCGATGAAGGTGATCAGGCCATCGCCTGGCGCCTGGATGACCTCGTTGAACACCTTGAACCCGTCGGCCTCGCCGATGCCCAGCGCCGAGAGCTTGTCCTCGATCAGCCGCTTGCTCGACTCCTTCAACGTCTTCTGCACCTCGCGGATGCACACCGAGCGCATGCCCTTGTGGCAGATGTGATCCTCGATCAGCAGCTCGGCGAAGAAGTGCGACTTGCCGCTGCCCCGGCCGCCGTAGGCACCCTTGTACCGGGCTGGGCCCAGCAGTGGACGGAACACCCGCGCAGTGTCAAGCGTCAGGTTTCTCAAGGGTCACCCCCACGTCGATGATGCGACGCGTGACCGAGGTCACCGCGCCCGAGTGCTCGACCTTCTGCGGCGCGTTGAAGCCGTGCATGGCGTTCAATTCCTTGACGGCCGAGACGATGTCGCTCGCCCGCTCGGCGTCCCGTATCACGCCCATCAGAGAACGCACGCTGTCCTCGCGCGACCAAAGCGACCGCTTGGCCAAATCGGCACGGTGCTCGGCAACCCTTGCGATAACCTCAGGCTTCGCGCTCAACCGGCTGGCCCGCTCCCAAACGGCGGATTCCTTCCAGGTGGTCGATTTCGCATAGGCAGTGCGATAGGCCTCGGCCTGGGATTTACCACTCGCCACCAGGAGCGCGAAGGCTTCCTGCTGCGGCGTCAGCGAGCCGGTGTCGTCGTCGGTCTTGTTCATCGCGGTTCCTGTCGTCTTGGTTGAGGGTCGGCACACAGCACGGCGCGATATCGCAGATACCGGCACGGTATGGATGGCCCGCCGCAGGGTGTGGCTTCTATGTGGCCGAGGGTGCGCAGGTAGTGCAGCGCCCAGCTCACGGTCTTCTGGCTGCGCCCGACCGCACGGACGATCTCCGCGGTGCGGTGCCAGCGCTTCGGGTGCTGGCGCAGATGCTTGAGCACAGCATCGCTGACGCTGCCAGACTGGATCGCGCCGGGTGGGCGAGGATTCGGGATGGCCTGGCGCAGCGACGGTGCCGACATGGCCACGGGGTAGGAGACCAGTTGCTGGGTGAGCCAGAGAAGCGTCATGCTGTCAGCGCTCCGACATCGCCACGGCAGGCAAAGTGCAACAACGCCAGTGCGTCGGCCTCGTTGTCGTCGCCAGGGTCGAAGCCGAGGCTGTGCATGGCGCTGATGACCTCATCCTTGCCGGCATTGCCGCGCCCGGTAGCCGAGCGCTTGATGGTCGCCACCGGCACGCCCTGATAAGGCACACCGACAGATTCGCACCAGGCCGCCAGATGGCCCAGAAAAGCCCCGTAGGCGTGCGCGGCCGCCGTACCCTTATGCGCCCTCACCTCTTCGAAGAAAACGCCTCCTAGAGGCCCTACGCCCCGCTGAAGCTCGTTCAGCCAGGCCACGAACCTGAGCAGCGGCATACCGCCGCCCTCAAACCGCCCGGGTTTGAAGCGCTGCGTGCCGGAAATGATCTGCCCAGTGCCGTCGCGAATCGCCCAGCCGGTGTTCTGGCCGAGATCGAGCGCGAGTACGGGGTCGCTGCCGGTAATCGTCGATCCGGGCTGCGGCGATGAGGGCTGGTGTTTTCTGGACATGCGTCCTCCATGGTTGTCGGGTCAACCTGGAGGAGCGCTGGCACTGCCGGGTCAGGGCGGTGCGGCTCCCTCACGTCGGGATTCGGCGCCGGTGGCCTCAAGCCGGACCGGCTGCCGAGGAAAACTTTCAAAATTTCAGTCATTCAACCCCGTCTACTATTGAGAGGGGGTCTCTATAACTTCAATATTTCATTCATTCAATATATATCGAAGATCAAGGGCAGAGAGGCCCACCCGTCGCGCGCGAGAGGATGTGTGTATATCTATAGACCCCCCTTGAAGGTTTGAAGTTTTGAAGCGAACGTCGGAATCGAAGCAAATCCTTTACCGATCAAAGACTTGCGTGATCGATACCGTCGCTTGCGCCTTGAAGCTCGCATTGTGAAGGCATCCATCACCTGCCAACTGCCCTCAGCAACTGGCCTGGTCGCCTGATGGAGGCCACCATTTCTGCCTCAACCAGGCCCGCCTCGATCAGGGTTTGAAGCACACCATCCCGCTGGCGGCTGTCCATGAACTGCGTGCGACGCGTGAATTCGCTGCGCAACATGCCGGCATCGCCTGCATCGCGAAGCAACTTGAGCGCCCGCTTGTGATGCTGCTCGATGGGGTTCTCCGACACCCTGGCGTCGGCCTCTCGCATGGCGTACTCGGCGCAGTGCTTTGCGATCAGCAGCCCCCACTCGGCGTCGTGGTCTTCGATCTGCGGGTTCACGGCGTCGCGTGAGACCGAGCGGATCAGCGCCAGCTTGGTCGCGTGCTCCTCGATCCGCGCCAGGATGGACGCGTTCGCCGTGCCCCGCGCTCCGCGCAACCGCACCATGATCGAGCGGTCCAGCGCCTGGAACACGGCGCGCGCCTGTGGCGTCATGCGCACCACGCGCGGATCGACCGTCACCTGGTTGATGGCTCCGCAGTCGGCGAGGTTGCCATTGAGCTTGCCCCCGCCCTCATGGATCGCGATCAGTCGGCCGATCACATCCTGCGGCGGGTCGACCACGCCGAACTGCTCATTGCTGTCAGGGAAGTCGTCCTCGCTCTCCACGATCAGAAACCGCGCCAGCGAACCGTCGGCCACGTTGGCCGCCTGCAGCGCCTGCCAGAAGTGCAGCGGCGTGGTCGTGCCGTAGACGCACAAGCACGGCTGGTGGATCAGCCGGTGCGCGTCGTTGTGCTTTGCACTCGCGTACTCGATGCCGAAGTAGGTCGTGCCGGCCGTCGTGAACAGCTCCGTCATCAAGTCCAGGATCTCGGTGACGAATCGGGGCGAGCCCTTGCGGTCGGCCGCTGCGGCCAGGAACATCCCGAACTCGTCCAGTTGGAACAGGATCGAGGGCTGGCGCACCATGGCCGTGAGCAGCCCGGAGCCCGAGGCGATCTTGTTCCCGCCGATGTACTGCGTGAGCCCGGCGCGGCCAAACAGCTCGTTGATCACTACCCGGGCGTGGTTCTTGCCCGCTCCGCTTTCGGCGATACCGACCATGTAGAGGTTGGACCGCACGTTGGTCTCGGTGCGGTACTTGCGCCCCATCAGCGCGCCGACAGCGCACAGGCTGGCCGCGAGAGCCAGCACCGGCTGCGGACGCTTGGCCGTGATGACCATCAGATTGATCATGTCGGCGATCACGCCGCCAACGTTGTCCCAGCCTGGGGGCATGGGTATCCGCGGCGGCGGACCAGGCGGTGGTGTTGACGGCGGTGCCGGTGAAGCAGCCACAGGCGCGACGCCGACGGACCTAGTGGGCAACGAGTCCAGCAGCGCCCTGGCCGGGTGCTCTTCTGCCACCGGGATCTCGCCGTTGAGCTGAAGGTGAGGGGCGGGTTGCCAGCCTGCGTCGAGCGCAAGCCCGTAGATCGTGCCTGCGCCAATGCGCTCAGGCTCGAACCCTGCCCAAGCCTTCGCCGTGACCGCAGGTCGGTTCTTGGCCGACGTGGCGGACCACGCTTCGAACAGACACGCCCCCTCATCGCCGAGCGCACCCTTGATCGCCATGCCGATACGCACCCAGCTGTCGTAGTCCAGGTCGGCGTTGGCGATGTGGGGCAGCGCCGACTCGACCGCTTCGAAGGTGCCCCGCAGTTCGGCCTTCGCGAGGGTCACCCCTGCGTCTCGAGGCCGTGTCGGCAGGCCAACCGGTCGATGCTCCGGCGGCACCAGCTCGATGGCCTGCGCAACGAAGGCGCGCACCTGCTCTTGCGTGACCGTTGGCAGATCCGACAGATCCACATCCGCGAGACTGGCCACGGGCCAGTCATAGGGCTTGCCGGTGTCGGGGTGCAGCGCATAGGCGACGAACTGCTGCCCGACGCCGAGAACCTCGATGGGGTGCTGCTTGAAGCCCCGGAAGGGTTCTGCAGCCCGGTAGACCAGCAGCCGCTTCGGCGCACGCCCGATGCGCACGGCCGGCGTCTGGCCGAGCTCGCGCATGGCCAGTGCCTGGATCGCGTCGGCGACTTCCGGCGAGTGCACCACATCGATGTCGATGCCGATCACATTGCCTGCCGCAATACCGACGCCGGCCTCCGGCCAGCTCGCCCAGACGGAGACCTCGGACTCGGTGGTATCGCGCTCGCAGTGCCGCGACCACTGGGCGTAGCCGTGCCAGGCGTTGCGCGAGTAGGCGCCGGGGCTCTTGGCTCCAGGCCGGATGGGGAGGATACGGTAGCCGCGGTCGACCAGCGTCGGCCCGTACCGGGCCATGAAGTCGGCCTGAACCGTCACTGGCGCTCCTCCTTGTCGGTCTTCTCGCGGGTCGGCAACCGGCATCCTGGTCGGACACCGTCGACGAACCCGTCGATGCCCCGGTGGAAGGTGGTCCCTGGGTGCAGGCAGCGGAAATGCGCGATGCGCGAGCGCTGGAACTCGGGCGTGCAGTCCTCGCAGAACTCGCTCGGGCCTGGTCGCACGCGCACTGTCATCGACTTCCACGCTCGGTACTGGCGGGCGGAGGAAAAGCACGGCGGCACGCCGTGCGAGCTGGGGATTGCGCTCATGGCGGGCCTTTCTTCAGATCGGGGGGTCATCGGCGTACGCCCTGCGCAGGGTGTCCTGGTACTCGGTGACGATGACATCAACGAGCCGACCCCACTCCTGCTCCGACCAAGTCGTCAGGTCGGTTCTTGACAGCAACTCGACATAGGCGCCGCCCGCCTGGGATGCCGCGTCCAAGGCGGCCGCCTCGTGCTTGTTCGGGTTGATCATTCCTTTGAGCCTCGCAGCAATGTCCATGCAGCGCATGGAGCACAACTTCACGGTGGGCGCGGCCACCCGGATGAGGTGCGGCGCGAAGCCGAACCCCCGGGCGTCGCGCCGGCAGATAGCGCACAGCATCAGAAACGCGCGCCGACGACCTTCGTGTACTGGCCGTCTGGGCGCACCTTGATGTGGGTGGGCACGCGCAGTCGGTCGCGCATCGCCAGCGCGTCGACTACGCGGGCAGGTACAGGCATGCCGGGCGCCCTTGTCGCCCACCAGCCGCGCGCCACCTTGCCGGGGAACCCATCGTGCTCCAGGCAGACGAACTCGCTATGCCGGGCCAACCCGCTGTGGTAGTCCACGCGCATGCTGGGGGGCTTGCCCGGCTTGCGGTGCAGCGAATAGCTCACACCCGTCACACGTACCGCCTGCGGTTCCGGCGAGCTGACGACCTCTAGTTCACTGGCCTCGGGATCGATCTTGGGCGGCGCCCTCATGAACACATGGCCGCAGTCCGGGCATTCGCACAACGCCGCGTGAATGATCGAATCGCACTCGGGGCACACCTTCGTCGGTGCAGCACCACCGCCGTCGCCGGGTTTACCGCGAGGCCTGACGACGTCGATGGGGCCGTGCCTGGCGATGTTGCCCGCGAAGTCCAGCACCAGGCAGTTCTTCTTGCCCGGTGAGAGGCGACTGCCTCGGCCGACCATCTGCACGTACAAACCTGTGGACTGCGTAGGACGAAGCATCGCGATCAAGTCCACCGCCGGGGCGTTGAAGCCGGTGGTCAACACGTTCGCGTTGGTCAGGCACTGGATCTCGCCGGCCTTGAAAGCAGCGATCAGGGCTTCGCGCTCCGGGCCCGGTGTGTCCCCGACGATGGTCGCGCAGCTCACGCCGCGCGCGAGGATGGCATCGCGGACGTGGTGAGCGTGTCCGACGCCTGCGCAGAAGACCAGCCAGCTGCGCCGGCCGTGGCTGTACCGGAAGATCTCGTCGACGGCCGCCTGCGTGATCACGTTGGTGTCGACCGCACGCTCCAACTGCTTGCCGATGAAGTCGCCACCGCGCGAGCCGACACCGCGAACATCAAGCTGCGTCTTCGTGCGCTTGGACACCAGCGGGCTGAGGTAGCCACCGTCGATCAGTCTGCGCACCGAGACGTCGTAGGCCACATCCGTGAACAGCGCGCCCTTCCCCTCGTGGAGCTTGCCCGAGTCAAGCCTGTACGGCGTCGCAGTCAGGCCGATGATCTTCAGCGAGGAATTGATGCCCTGCAACTGGCCGAGGAAGCGTCGGTACATCGCGCTGTCACTGCGCGGGATGAGGTGAGCCTCATCCACCAGGACCAGATCGACGTGACCGATCTCGTCTGCCCGCCGCTGCACAGACTGGATGCCGCAGAACAGGATGCGTGCACGAGACTCGCGCCGGCGCAGCCCGGCCGAGTAGATGCCGGCCGGGGCCTCGGGCCACAGTCGCATCAGCTCCGCATGGTTCTGCTGAATCAGCTCGCGCACATGGGTGACGACGAGGATGCGCTGGTCGGGGTGTTCACGCAGAACGCCCTCGATGAACGAGGCCATCACCAGCGACTTGCCGCCGGCCGTCGGGATGACGATCAGCGGGTTGCCGCTGTGGTGTTCGAAGTAGCCGTAGAGGCTGTCGATCGCCTCGGCCTGATAGGTTCGCAGCGGGAGCTTCATGCGCAGACCTCCATTTGCTTGTCGGACCCCTGGTCGCGCCAGCACTGACCGTCAGGGAATTCGTACTCCACCCAGTCGTCGCCAGCGTCGATCTGCTTGCCGGGCACCAAAGCCGGCAGGTACAGGTGGCGCTCGCAGCCCTGGCGCTGCTCTGCCATCGGCAGGGGCCTGTCGTGGCGGTCGCAGTGCCACCCCCCATCGACCGGCGTGGCACTCAGGCAGGTGCGGCAGTTGACCGACGCTGGCTGCTGCCCGTGGCAGATGTCCCGGTAGTCGCAGAACCGACACTGGAACCAGGTCGGGTCGTCGCTAAGCCTGGGCGCGGGCGCACTGGCCGAGATGACCCGAGCCGCCTTGTCGAGCAGGCCTTGTGCGAGGGCCGGGTCCGCGGGTACGCGCTCGACGTGGATGTCGTCGGAATCCTTGCACACGGCGACGTACATCGCCCACTGCAGGCCCGACAGGTGAAGGTAGGTCTGCATCTGCGCGTGGTGCTGCGGCTTGCTCACCTTGACGCCACGCACCTGCAGGTCGCCGAAGCTCTTGACGCCATGCGTCTTGAACTCCACGACGTGCCAGGTGCCAGGGTCCTCGAGCAGGCCGTGCGCGATGGCATCCATCGAGCCGCCGAAATGCCCGCCGTGCGTCTCGACCCGGAACTGCCGTCCGGTGTCGGGATCGACTTCGAGCACGGTGGCGCCGGTGCGCCGAAGGTTGCGCACCAGGCGCGCCTCCTCCAGTTGTCCGGTCTCGAACAGACGCAGGATGCGCCCCGGGAACTGCGTGGCCTTGGCCCAGCGAAATGCGTACCAGAGCGCACGCTCGCACTCCGTGCCGATCAAGGACGCCCCCAAGTGCGGACGCCTGCCGTCGCCGGCGTCGACCTCGTAGTTGCGGAAGATCGCCTCACGGGTCGTGATGGGGTCGATAGCCTCAGTCATGGGGTACCTCCAGTGCTTGCTCATGGAGCTTGCGCGCCCTGGCCAGCGCCCGGGACCACGACGCTTCGTCATAGTCCTCGCGCAGCACGCTGATCAGCACATCTTTCAAGCCGTCGCGGCGCGCGGGTCCAAGCAGCCGCTCGAGTTGAAGTTGCACCATCGCGATCTCTCTTCGCTTGTGGCGCAGCGCCGTGCTGGCGCGGTGAAACCAGTCCGGGTCGGCGTTTATCTTCTCGGCCTGCCGTCGCAGGTCGCGCGTGGAAATCTCGATGCGGATGGACCGCAGCTCGTCGTGGAGCTCGACCAGTCGAGCCCGACACCCTTGCGGCGTGTCGGGCAGACCAGCCACCGATTCAGAGGTGGCGAAGTCATGCATGTGCCACCCCCGTCAACCCTGGCGCTTCCAGGGCAGGCTGCGAGGCGCCTGGGTCGGCTGAGCAGCAGATGCCGGTCCGGGAGGCGTCGACGGTGCCGGCCGTGGTGCAACCGGAGTCGGCGCCGGTCCACCCAGTTGGGCACGCGGCAGGAAACGCTTGACCGAGTTGCGTTCGTCGTAGCCGTTCTTGGCGGGTTCGACGCGCACGTCGGCGATCAGCGGGATGTGGTGCAGCTGCTCCGAGGAGGTCACCTGGGCCTTGCCCACAGCACGACAGATGCTGGAAAGCGTCTGCTCGGCGTACTGAACCGTCCTCGGGTTGTCGTTGGTCAGATTCAGCCGCTCGAACACCTTGCGACCGGTGTGCTGCCCCTCGATGATCTCAAGTTCAATTTCCAGGTACTCCCCGCGTCCGTCCCTCGTCGGGCGGAACTCGCTGCGGACGATGTGCGCTGGGTACTGGCCGGCAGGCAGTGGCGTGTACTGCGGCGCCGGGATGGAGGAAGCGTCGAACGGGAAAGCGAAGTTAGGCATGTGAAGATCCTTGTAGATGGTGTCGATCAGACGGCTGCACTGGGCGCCGTGTCGAGGTCGATGAGCAGCGGCTGCAGGGCAGCGGGCATCGCCTGGGCAAAGGCGTGCCAGTCCAGGGGCAGCGTGTCGGGCAGGCCGTAGCGGTTCTTGGCGATGAACGCCGGGCGCTCGGTGGTGTGGATCAGGCGTTCGCCCGAGCCCACCGCGCGGTTGACCCGCTTGCTGAAGCCGACGTCCGACCGGACCGTGGAGACCCTGTAGTTGGCGAACAGGATCACGTCAGCGTGTTCCTGCACCAGGGCGGCCGCTCGCGTGTGCAGCTTGATGCCGTACCGGTCGAAGGGCTCGTGCTCCGGGCTGTCGAACCGCCGGATCTCGGAGTGCGCGGTCTGCACCACCGTCATCCCGCGTTCGTCGCGCAGGGCGTTCAAGCCGTCGAGGTACTGGCGCCAAAGCGCCAGCGCAGCGATGTAGCCCTTGCCGTAGCCGGGTTCCTCGATCGAGGCCCAGCCATTGTCCCGACAGGCCTTGGCCTGGATCAGCGGCTCCAGCCAGTCCAGGCTGTCCACGACGACGGTGCGGAAGTCGTGGTCATCGCTGTACAGCGACGCCAGGTGGCCCATGACGTCGTCATAGCTGCGCGCCAGCGGGAAGTGATCCACCTGGCACATGCCCAGACCGTCCTCGGTCGGGATGACCACGGGCCGGAGCGCCGACGCGCCGAACGTCGTCTTGCCGACGCCGGACACGCCGAAGATGATCATCCTCGGCGGCTGTGGCCCGCAGGCCTGCGCTATTCGGGTGAGCGGCACCTTCATGGCTGCACCCCCTTCCCGTCGTCCGGCCCGGCCCGACCACACTTGTGCGAAGGCATAGCTCCGCCTGCCCCCTGCGGGGCATCTCGATGAGTACGCATGGTCAGCCTCCTAAACGGAGGCTGGGGTCAGCCGTCTTCTTGGACTCCAGGCCGTTGCGCTGGACGGCGCGGATCAGGCCCAGCATGAAGGTCGGCACACCACCGATGGAGATCGGCTTGGGGAGCCTGCCCTCCCGAACCCACCGCCAGACGGTAGTGCGATGCACGCCGCCGAGCAGCTCGGCTGCGACGGGAAGCCTGACGGGATGGGAGTCTGGAAGGGTGTCGAGGTGCGGCGCCAAACCGCGCACGGCGGCTGACGGCCCGCGTGACGGGCGAGCAGAGGCTGCGAGCGCGTGCTCACACTTGTTCTGACGAACAAGATCGCTTTCAGCACCGACTTTTTGCGGTGCAGGATCAACAAAATCAAGTGTCAAAAGACACCTCCGAATCACATTACGCAAACGGAGGCACAAAAAGCACTGGGTCTTCGTCGTGAATTCGTTGCTCTAAGCGCGAATTAAACGTAAAGTCTGCACTGTCTTCCGGACAGTGGTGCTTTAGTGCCACTTCGCCCAGCCCTTTCGTGTCACCGATCGGGCCGGGCACCTCACACCTCTGGACGCCCTGCAAAGGGTCGTCCTGCGAAGTGCTGGGCAGCATCATACCGACGACTTCCCCTTGCTTCAAGACACTAGGGGTGGGTTTCCACACCCTAGCCCCGGCCGGGTGAGCGCGCCGCGATTACTGGGTGTTCATCCAGTAGCACAGCGCAGCAGCGGGATTCATCTCGGCGAACGGATCAGCGCTCTCTTGGCGGATAGCAGACCTAAAGTTGACTTTAATTGTCGGATTTTGGGTGACCATTCAGGGCTTGGACTGGTCTGGCGGCCGGCTTTCCGGCGTAACTGTGCCTGACTCACAGTACCGGCCCCAGTCTTCCATCAGCTCCCGCCGCTTGTCCAGCATGTCCCCCCGACGGTAGGCTGCTTCAACCGCATTGCCGACCGCGTGCGCCAGCGCCAGCTCGGCTGCGGCGTGAGGATGGTTCGTCGCCTCGGCGGCCCAGTCCCTGAACGAGGAGCGGAAGCCATGCGGCACGGCTGTGAGCTTCATGCGCCGCATCACAGCCGCCAGGGTCATGTCCGAGAGCTTGACCCCCTTGAACGGCGAAGGGAAGACGTACCTCTCCTCGCCCCTGGGGAGAGCCTGGAGCAACTCGAGGGCAGCGCTCGACAGCGGCACCCGGTGTTCGCGCCTCATCTTCATGCGCTCACCCGGAACGGTCCACAGTCGCTGGTCCAAGTCAACCTCGTCCCAGATCATGCCGCGAACCTCCCCGCTGCGCGCTGCCGTCAGGATCGCGAACTCCAGTGCCCAGGCTGCGATACCCGGACGCAGTCGCAGGTCGACCATGAACTTCGGCACCTGGCGCCAGGGGACGGCCTCATGGTGCTTGACCGGCGCGACCTTCGACGGCTTGGGGAAGATCTTGTCCAAGGCCCCGACCCAGCGCGCAGGGTTCAAGCGGTCGCGCTCCGCGAGCGCATCGGCGGCACTGATCACACGTTCGATCCGCTCGCGAACGCGCGTGGCCGTCTCGGTCTTCGTCGTCCAGATCGGCTTCAGCACCTCGACGATGTGCGCCGTGCGGATGTCACCGACCGCCAGCTTGCCGATGATTGGGCTGGCATAGGTGGCCAGCGAGTTGGTCCAGATCTGAACCTGCCTCGGATGCGACCACTCCGAAGCCTGCGATTCGATGTAGGTCTTGGATGCTTCGTCGAAGGTCACCGCCGCAGCGGCTTCGGTCGCGCGAGCGGCCGCTTCAGCACGCCTTGCAGCTATCGGATCTTCTCCTGCTGATGCCTTACGGCGCAGTTCCCTGGCGCTCTCGCGAGCCTCGGCAAGCCCTACCGCGGGGAATGATCCCAAGCCCACATCGCGGCGCTTGCTGTTGACCGAGATCCGCGCAATCCACGAGCGCGACCCGGTCGCACCGACGACAAGATGAAGCCCGGGGGCTCCTCCGACAGCGTGCATCCCAGGCTCACGCAGCCTGCTCACGGCCATCGCGCTGAGCTCACGTGCGATCTTCGGCATGTCCCCACATCCCCACATCAAACCCCACAAAGAATGTGCGACTGGATGCTACCGCGAACGACCGGAAGAAACGCCTTTTCAGAGGAGAAAGACGAAAAAATGCCCGCGCGAAGCGGGCATTCCTAGGTGGTACTGGTGGAGCCGGGGGGAATCGAACCCCCGTCCGCAAGCCTTTGCCGGCCAGTTCTACATGCGTAGCCGTCTGATTTGGGTCTCGCCACCCCCGCCGCGCAGCGGCACGCTGCGGGGGCAGCCAGTCACTTGATCTCACCCCCTGCCGAGTGACCCGGCAGGAGACCAGCCCATGAGAATGACCTCTCAGTCTTCAGCCTTTGCAGGCTTCAGACCCGGCCCATGGGCCGACCGTTGAGAGGCTCACCGGTGTTAAGCGGCGAGAGCAAACTTTTCGTCGTTCGCAGTTACTTGTTTCCAGTGGATTTACGAGCGTACTGGTGCTCGGCATGCCCTGATCCGACGCCGTACCCACGTCGAAGCCAGGTCGGCCCCTTCAAGTCGATAGTTTAGGGCAGGCGCAGCCATTGCAAGAGCTGCGCGGGCGCGTCGAGCACGGCATCGGCGCCCCAGGCATGCACGGGCTCGCCAGCGCCGAGATAGCCCCAGGCGGCTGCGAGGGGCGCCATGCCGGCGGCCCGACCGGCCAGCATGTCGCGATGGTCGTCGCCCACATAGACGCAGCGCGCCGGCGCCACGCCCAGGCGCCGCGCGGCCTCGAGCAGCGGCGCCGGGTGCGGCTTGGCGTGGGGTGTCGTGTCGCCGCCCACCAGCACGCCCGCGCGCGGGTGCAGGCCCAGGCCGCCGGCCACCTGCAAGGCCAAGTGCTCGGCCTTGTTCGTCACGATGCCCCAGCGCAGGCCGGCCGCCTCGAGGGCGTCGACCACGGTCCAGACCTCAGCGAACACCGTGGTCTCGCGCAGCAGGCGGCCGCCGTAGAGGTGCAGGAAGCGGGCGCGCAGGTTCTCGTAGCCCGCGTCACCGGGCCGGGCACCGAAGGCCGCACCCACCATGCCACGCGCGCCGCTGCCCACCAGCGGGCGCAGCACGGCGTAGTCCAGCGGAGCCTGCCCGTGCTCGGCACGCAGGTCGTTCGCAGCGCCGGCCAGGTCGGGCGCGCTGTCGACAAGGGTGCCGTCCAGGTCGAACAGCACCGCCTGCAGGGGCTGGGTCATCGGCTTGCTCCGTTGGCCGTCGAGGTTGACGAAGACCCGATGGCGAAGAGGGCGCCGCCCGCCATCTGCCCCAGAGCGCCCTCGGGCGACGGACACTCGGCATGGACCGGATCCCTCATACCGCGCGCCGCCAGGCCTGAAGGTAGTTGACGCTGGTGTCACCGCTGAGCCAGTAGCGCCGCGTCAAGGGGTTGTACTCCATGCCCCGGCTGCCCTGCAGCGCGAGCCCGCTGTCGCGCCCCCAGCGCGCCAGCTCGCTCGGGCGGATGAAGCGCGCGTACTCGTGGGTGCCGCGCGGCAGCAGGCGAAGCACGTACTCGGCACCGACGATGGCGAAGAGGAAGGACTTGGGGTTGCGGTTCAGGGTGGAGAAGAAGACCCAGCCGCCGGGGCGCACCAGGGTCGCACAGGCCCGTACCACCAGCGCTGGCTCGGGCACGTGCTCGAGCATCTCCATGCAGGTGACGACGTCGAAGCTCGCGGGCGCTTCGGCGGCCAGGGCCTCGGCCGAGACCTCGCGGTAGACCACATTGCCCACCCCGGCCTCTAGCGCATGAAGTTGCGCCACGCCCAGGGGCCGACGCGCGAGGTCGATCCCGGTCACCTGGGCCGCCCCGCGCCGCGCCATGGCCTCGGCCAGGATCCCGCCGCCGCAGCCCACGTCCAGCGCGGTCTTGCCGCGCAGGCCGGCGAGCCCGTCGATCCACTCCAAGCGCAAGGGGTTGATGTGGTGCAGGGGACGGAATTCGCTCTCGGGGTCCCACCAGCGATGCGCCAGTTCGCTGAACTTGGCCAGTTCCTGGGGATCGACGTTGCTCAAGGCCTTGCCTCCGTGCGACGCACAAGAAAAACCCCGCCGCGGCGGGGTTGCACTGGAAACCCCCGACGCGCCTGGCGCGACGGGGGACAGGGTCACTTCAGCGTGCGGGTGCCGACGACCTCGACCTCCACGCGACGGTTCTTGGCCCGGCCTTCCCGAGTGCGGTTGTCAGCGGCAGGCGAGCTTTCGCCCTTGCCCTCGGTGTAGATGCGGTTCGTCTCCACGCCCTTGCTGACCAGGAACTTCTTCACCGCCTCGGCGCGCCGCAGGGACAGACGCTGGTTGTAGGCATCGCTGCCGACGGAGTCCGCGTGCCCGACGGCGATGACGACTTCGACGCTGATCGTCTTCATCTTCTCGACCAGGTCCGACAGCTTGGACTGCGCCTCGGGCTTCAGCACCGCCTTGTCAAAGTCGAAGAAGGATTCGGACGCGAAGGTGACCTTCTCGACCGCGGGGGCACGCACGGCCGACGCGGCCGGGGCCGCGGCGGGAACGGCGGCCGGAGCCGGAGCCGGAGCCGGAGCCGGAGCCGGAGCCGGAGCCGGAGCCGGAGCCGGAGCCGGAGCCGGGGCCGGAGCCGGAGCCGGGGCCGGGGCCGGTGCCGGAGCCGGCACCACGACGGCTGCGGGGGCGGGCGGAGGCGGCGGGGGCGCGACCTGGGGAGCCGGGGCCGGTGCCGGGGGCGGCGGAGGCGGCGGTGCCACAACCGGGACAGGCGCGGGGGGAGGCGGCGGCGGGGGCGCGACCTGGGGAGCCGGGGCCGGTGCCGGGGGCGGCGGAGGCGGCGGCGCCACAACCGGGACAGGCGCGGGAGGCGGCGGCGGCGGGGGCGCGACCTGGGGAGCCGGGGCCGGTGCCGGGGGCGGCGGAGGCGGCGGCGCCACAACCGGGGCAGGCGCGGGCGGCGGCGGCGGCGGCGGGGCGACGCGCGGTGCCGGCGCAGGTGCCGGAGGCGGCGGAGGCGCCACCACGGGCGGCGGCGCCGGGGGAGCCGGCGGCTTCACGGCGCCGTCGCAGCGGGGATCGGCGGTAGCGGGGGTCCAGAAGCCGGTGCGCCAGCACTGGTCTTGCGGGCCGTTGCGCCACACGTTGGCGTCGATGTTGCGCCAGTTCTGGATGCTCGCGGGCTGGGCCCATGCGGCCATCGGACCGGCCAGCGCGGCCGTCGCGAACAGCGCAGCCACCTTGTTCAACTTCATCGTCGATCTCCTCTAGAGCTAGGCCAGTGACGGCTCCGGCGTTATCGCCAGTCTGGATGCTGGACGAAAAGCCTACGCGCGGACAAGGGGTTTTTCCCTGACCTGTGAATTCTGCCATGGCCCCCTGGAGCCCGGAACCCCGAAGTCACCTGCCTCCGAGCAGGGCTGTTGACCGCGGACGCGACCCCGCCGCCGCGCCGAGACGACGGCCCGCTGCCGCCTAGAATCGATGGCTCGCGCTCGTCCCGAGCCCGCCGCGTGGCCTACGCGGCGCACCTTGTCCCTCCAGCCCCACAGGCTGCACCGCATGACCTCCTTTGCCAAGGAAACGCTGCCCATCAGCCTCGAAGAGGAGATGCGGCGGTCCTACCTCGACTACGCGATGAGCGTGATCGTCGGGCGCGCGCTGCCCGACGCCCGCGACGGCCTCAAGCCGGTGCACCGCCGGGTGCTTTTCGCGATGCACGAGCTCAACAACGACTGGAACCGGCCCTACAAGAAGTCGGCCCGCATCGTCGGCGACGTCATCGGCAAGTACCACCCGCACGGGGATACCGCGGTGTACGACACCATCGTGCGCATGGCGCAGGATTTCTCGTTGCGCCACATGCTCGTCGACGGCCAGGGCAACTTCGGCTCGGTCGACGGCGACAACGCCGCGGCGATGCGCTACACCGAGATCCGCCTGTCGAAGATCGCCCACGAGATGCTGGCGGACATCGACAAGGAGACGGTGGACTTCGGCCCCAACTACGACGGCTCCGAGAAAGAGCCCCTGGTGCTGCCCACGCGGCTGCCCAACCTGCTGGTCAACGGCTCGGCCGGCATCGCGGTGGGCATGGCCACCAACATCCCGCCGCACAACCTCAACGAGATCGTCGACGCCTGCCTGCACCTGCTGAAGGCGCCCGGGTCAGCGATCGAGGAGTTGATGGAAATCGTCCCGGCGCCCGACTTCCCCACCGCTGGCATCATCTACGGCCTGAACGGCGTGCGCGAGGGCTACCGCACCGGCCGCGGCAAGGTGGTGATGCGCGCGCGCTGCCACTTCGAGGACATCGACCGCGGCCAGCGCCAGGCCATCGTCGTCGACGAACTGCCCTACCAGGTCAACAAGAAGACGCTGCAGGAGCGCATGGCCGAGCTCGTGCACGAGAAGAAGCTCGAGGGCATCAGCCACATCCAGGACGAGAGCGACAAGTCCGGCATGCGCCTGGTGATCGAGCTCAAGCGCGGCGAGGTGCCCGAGGTCGTGCTCAACAACCTCTACAAGCAGACCCAGCTGCAGGACACCTTCGGCATCAACATGGTGGCGCTGGTGGACGGCCAGCCGCGGCTGTGCAACCTCAAGCAGCTGCTCGAGATCTTCCTCGAGCACCGGCGCGAGGTCGTCACGCGGCGCACCGTGTTCGAGTTGCGCAAGGCGCGCGAGCGCGGCCACGTGCTCGAGGGCCTGGCGGTGGCGCTGGCCAACATCGATGAGTTCATCGAGATCATCAAGACCTCGCCGACGCCGCCGCTGGCGCGCACGGCACTGATGGCGCGCAGTTGGGATTCTTCGCTGGTGCGCGAGATGCTCTCCCGCGCCGAGGCCGACACCCCTGGCGGCCGCGCGGCTTATCGGCCCGAGGGCCTGGAGGCCGGCTACGGCATGCAGGCCGACGGGCTGTACCGCCTGTCGGACGAGCAGGCGCAGGAGATCCTGCAGATGCGCCTGCAGCGCCTGACCGGCCTGGAGCAGGACAAGATCGTCGGCGAGTACAAGGAGGTCATGGCGCAGATCGCCGACCTGCTGGACATCCTCGCCCGGCCCGAGCGTGTGACCGCGATCATCCGCGACGAGCTCACCGCTCTGCGCCAGGAGTTCGGCCAGACCAAGGTGGGCGCGCGCCGCAGCCAGATCGAGCACAACGTGCAGGAGCTCGGCACCGAGGACCTGATCACCCCGGCCGACATGGTGGTGACGCTCAGCCACACCGGCTACATCAAGAGCCAGCCCCTGGCCGAGTACCGCGCCCAGCGCCGCGGCGGGCGTGGCAAGCAGGCAGCGCAGACCAAGGAAGACGACTGGATCGACCAGCTCTTCATCGCCAACACGCACGACTGGATCCTCTGCTTCAGCGACCGGGGCCGCGTCTACTGGCTCAAGGTCTGGGAGGTGCCGCAGGGCGGCCGCGCGAGCCGCGGCAAGCCCATCGTCAACATGTTCCCGCTGCAGCCCGACGAAAAGATCACAGTCGTGCTGCCACTGACCGGGGAGTTCCGCAGCTTCCCGGCCGACCACTACGTCTTCATGTCCACCGCGCTGGGCACGGTCAAGAAGACGGCACTGGACGAGTTCAGCAACCCGCGCAAGGCGGGCATCATCGCCGTGGACCTGGACGAGGGCGACCACCTGATCGGCGCCGCACTTACCGACGGCCGGCACGACGTGATGCTGTTCTCCGATGGTGGCAAGGCGGTGCGCTTCGACGAGGACGACGTGCGGCCCATGGGCCGCCAGGCCCGCGGCGTGCGCGGCATGGCGCTGGAGGACGGGCAGCGCGTGATCGCGATGCTCGTGGCCGAGGACGAGACCCAGAGCGTGCTCACCGCCACCGAGAACGGCTACGGCAAGCGCACCTCGATCGTGGAGTACACGCGCCACGGCCGTGGCACCAAGGGCATGATCGCGATCCAGCAGAGCGAGCGCAACGGCCGCGTCGTGGCCGCCACGCTGGTGCGCCCGGCCGACGAGATCATGCTGATCACCGACAAGGGCGTGCTGGTGCGCACGCGCGTGGGCGAGATCCGCGAGCTCGGCCGCGCCACCCAGGGCGTGACTCTGATCGCGCTCGACCCCGGCGCGCGCCTCAGCGGCCTGCAGCGCATCGTCGAGAACGACGCCGGCGCCGACGAGGGTGAAGGAGAGGCCCCGTGACCCCGGGCGACGACCTGTCGTCCCTGCGCACCCAGATCGACGCCGTCGACCGCGAGTTGCTGGCCCTGCTGAACCGCCGCGCCAAGCTGGCGCTCGAGGTGGGTGAGATCAAGCGTGCCGAGGGTTCGCCGGTGTTCCGCCCTGAGCGCGAACGCCAGGTCATCGAAGGTCTGCAGAAAGTCAACCCTGGCCCGCTGCGGGCGGAATCGCTGGCCTCGATCTGGCGTGAGGTCATGTCGGCCTGCCGCGCGCTCGAGCAGCCCACGAGGGTGGCCTACCTCGGCCCGGCCGGCACCTTCAGCGAGCAGGCGGCCGTCGGCTACTTCGGCAGTTCGGTTCAGCGCGTGCCCTGCCCGAGCATCGACGAGGTCTTCCGCGCCAGCAGCGCCGGCGGCGCCGATTTCGGCGTGGTGCCGCTGGAGAACTCCACCGAGGGCGTGGTGGCGCGCTCGCTCGACCTGCTGCTGCAGAGCCCGCTGGCCATCGTCGGCGAGACCAGCCTGCTTGTGCGCCATAACCTGCTGCGGCTGCAGCCGTCGGCTCAGGGCATCACGGCCGTGCTCGCGCACCCGCAGGCGCTCGCGCAGTGCCAGGGCTGGCTGTCGCAGCACCTGCCCGGCGTCGAACGGCGCCCTGTGTCGAGCAATGCCGAAGGCGCGCGCCTGGCGGCGCTGGATGCGTCACTCGCCGGCATCGCCAGCGAGCGCGCGGCCGCCGAGTTCGGTCTGCACATCGTTCACCCCGGCATCCAGGACGACGCCCACAACCGCACGCGCTTCGCCATCGTTGCCATGCCCGAGCGGCTGGCCGCGCCGCGCCCGAGCGGGCGCGACTGCACCAGCCTCGTCGTATCGGTACCCAACCGGCCGGGCGCGGTGCACGACATGCTGGTGCCCTTGAAGTCGCACGGCGTGTCGATGACGCGCTTCGAGTCGCGGCCGGCGCGCTCGGGCCAGTGGGAGTACTACTTCTACATCGACCTCGCCGGCCACGCCGAGGACCCGCCCGTGGCCACCGCCCTGGCCGAGCTGAAGCGGGTGTGCGCCTTCTTCCGCCTGCTCGGCAGCTACCCCGCGGACGCCGCGGCATGAGCTCGCGTCCTGGCGGCGGCGGGGTGGCCGCCGCGACGCCCGCGGGGGGCACAGCGCCTTTGGTCCAGCAGCTCGCGGTCATCGGCTGCGGCCTGATGGGCGGCAGCTTCGCGCTCGCGCTGCGCGCGGCGGGCCGGGTGCGGCACGTCGTCGGCCACAGCCGCTCGGCCGCAAGCGCACAGCGCGCGCTTGAGCTCGGCGTGATCGATGCCGTCGCCGCCACGGCCGCCGAGGCGGCCGCGGGCGCCGACGTGGTGCTGCTGGCTGTGCCCGTGGCCTCGACCGGCGCGACCCTGCTCGGGCTGCGCGATGTGCTGGCCGCGGACGCGCTGTGCATGGACGTGGGCAGCACCAAGGCCGACGTCGCTGCGGCGGCGACGCAGACGCTCGGCTCACGGGCAGGCGGCTTCGTGCCCGCGCACCCGATCGCCGGCAAGGAGCGGGCAGGCGTGGAGCATGCCGATGCGCAGCTCTACCGCGGCTGCCGGGTCGTGCTCACCCCCACCGCGCTCACCGATCCGTCGCGCGTGCAGCGTGCGACGGCGCTGTGGGCCGCGCTCGGCGCGCGGGTGGAGATCATGACGCCGCAGGCGCACGACGACGCGCTGGCCGCCGTCAGCCACCTGCCGCACCTGCTGGCCTTCGCCTACTTCCAATCGGTGGCGACACAAGCCGAAGGCCGCCGCCTCCTGGCCCTGGCCGGGCCGGGCTTTCGCGACTTCACCCGCATCGCCGCGGGCGACCCGGCCCTGTGGCGCGACGTCTTCGTCGCCAACCGTGAGGCGGTGCTGCGGCACAGCATCGCCTTCCGCGCCGAGCTGGCGCGCTTCGAGACTGCGCTGGCCGCCGGCGATCCGGCTGCCATCGAGGCCCTGATCGAGCCGCCGTCGGCCGGGCGCGGGGCCTGGCAGCTCACGACCGCGTCCTCCATATCCCCTTCCCAGGCCGAGCCGCCTTCCGGCGCCGCTGCGCCAGCACGCTGACAGCCCGAGAGGCCGGCCCCTCCTCTCCAACCCCCACCCATGTACGCCCTGCCCTTCCTCGACCTGCCCCCGTTGAGCGCAGCCGACGGCCGCGTGCGCCTGCCCGGCTCGAAGAGCATCTCCAACCGGGTGCTGCTGCTGGCCGGCCTGTCGGCGGGCACGACGCACATCCACGACCTGCTCGACTCGGACGACACACGCGTCATGCTGCAGGCGCTGCGCACGCTCGGCTGCGGCGTCTCGACCGGCGACGGCGTGGTCGAGATCACCGGGCTCGGCGGCCTGCTGGCTGTGCGCGAGGCGCAGCTCTTCCTCGGCAACGCCGGCACGGCGATGCGCCCGCTGTGCGCGGCGCTGGCCGTGCTCGCGGCCACGCAGGGCGGGAGCTTCGAGCTCTCGGGCGTGGCGCGCATGCACGAGCGCCCGATCGGCGACCTGGTCGACGCCCTGCGGCGCCTGGGCTGCAGCATCGACGACCTCGGGCGCCCAGGCTATCCGCCGCTGCGCCTGCGCGGCGCCACAGGCGGCGTGCTCGAGCTCCAGCAGCCCATCCGCGTGCGCGGTGACGTCTCGAGCCAGTTCCTGACCGCCCTGCTGCTCGCGCTGCCGCTCGTGGCGCAGTCGGCGCCAGTCACGATCGAGGTCGACGGCGAGCTCATCTCGAAGCCCTACATCGAGATCACGCTGAACATGCTCGGGCGCTTCGGCATCGCGGTGCAGCGCGAGGGCTTCGAGCGCTTCACGATCCCGGCCGGCTCGGCCTACCGGACCCCGGGCGACGTCCACGTCGAGGGCGATGCCTCGTCGGCTTCGTACTTCGTGGCCCTGGGCGCGATCGCCGCCCACGGCGGGCGGCGCGTGCGCATCGAGGGGGTGGGCAGCGATTCGGTGCAGGGTGACATCCGCTTCGTGGAGGCGGCGCGCGCCATGGGCGCGCAGGTCGACAGCGGACCCAACTGGCTCGAGGTGCGGCGCGACGCCTGGCCGCTGCGCGCGCTCACCCTGGACTGCAACCACATCCCCGATGCGGCTATGACGCTGGCCGTGATGGCGCTGTACGCCGACGGCCCGAGCCGGCTGACGAACATCGCGAGCTGGCGCGTCAAGGAGACCGACCGCATCGCCGCGATGGCCGCCGAGCTGCGCAAGCTCGGCGCGCAGGTGGACGAGGGCGCGGACTTCATCGAGGTCACTCCCCCCGCGCACTGGCAGCCGGCGGCCGTGCACACCTACGACGACCACCGCATGGCGATGTGCCTGTCGCTGGCGGCCTTCAACCCGCTGGCCCCGACGCCGGGCCGGGAACCGGTGCGCATCGGCGATCCGGCCTGCGTGGCCAAGACCTTCCCCGATTACTTCGAGGCCTTGTTCGGCCTGGTCACGGCCGACGCGGGCGACGTGCCGGTGATCGCCATCGACGGCCCCTCGGCCTCGGGCAAGGGCACGCTGGCCGGCGAGCTGGCGCGCAGCCTGGGCTACCACCAGCTCGACTCGGGCGCGATCTACCGCGCCGCCGGCGTGGCCGCGCAGCGGGCCGGTGTCAACCTGGACGACGGCGCCGCTGTGGCGCGCGTGGCCGCCGACATGGCGCTGCGCTTCGACGGCGAGCGCGTGCTGATCGACGGGGAGGACCTCACGGAAGCCGTGCGCAGCGAGCGCGGCGGCATGCTCGCCTCCCGCGTGTCGGCGCATCCGGCCGTGCGCGCGGCGCTGCACGCGCTGCAACTGTCGTTCCGGCGCGCGCCCGGCCTGGTGGCCGACGGGCGCGACATGGGCACCGTCGTCTTCCCGGACGCGGCGCTGAAGGTCTTCCTCAGCGCCAGTGCGGCGCAGCGGGCCTCGAGGCGGCAGCGGCAGCTCGCGGCGCGCGGCGTTGAGGCTAGAATCCAAGACCTTCGTTCGGATCTTGAGGCGCGGGACTTGCGCGACAGTTCTCGCAGTGCAGCGCCCTTGAGACCGGCCGAAGATGCGTTGGTGCTCGACAACTCCGAGCTCGACATCGCCGCTTCGGTCGATCTCGTGCTGCAGTGGTGGGCCCGGCGCAGGCCGTTCTGAACGGCCGGTCGAGCCTTGTGCCCGCCGGCCTGTCGGGCGGCACCGCAGTCCACTGCGCCCCCCTCCAGGCCGTCAGGCCGCGGGCGCGGTGATGTGTCCCACGCCAACCCCGCAACCTCGGTTGCAGCCACTGCCGGCCCGACACCCCACGTTCCAGGAGCCGGCCCAGGAAACCACATGTCCGACATCCAAGCCGCCGCGGGCGGAGAGTCCTTTGCCGCCCTGTTCGAGGAGTCGCTCAAGCGCAGCGAGATGCGCACCGGCGAAGTCATCACCGCAGAGGTGGTGCGCATCGACTTCAACCATGTCGTCGTCAACGCCGGCCTGAAGAGCGAGGCCTACGTCCCCATCGACGAGTTCAAGAACGACCAGGGCGAGGTCGAGGTCCAGGTCGGCGACTACGTCTCGGTGGCGATCGACGCGGTCGAGAACGGCTACGGCGACACCATCCTCTCGCGCGACAAGGCCAAGCGCCTGGCCTCGTGGCTGGCGCTGGAGAACGCGCTCGACTCGGGCGACTTCGTCACCGGCACGGTCAGCGGCAAGGTCAAGGGCGGCCTCACGGTGCTGGTCAACGGCATCCGCGCCTTCCTGCCCGGCTCGCTGCTCGATACCCGGCCGGTCAAGGACATGAGCCCGTTCGAGGGCAAGACGATGGAGTTCAAGGTCATCAAGCTCGACCGCAAGCGCAACAACGTCGTGTTGTCGCGTCGCGCCGTCGTCGAGGCTTCGATGGGCGAGGAGCGCGCGCGCCTGCTCGAGACGCTCTCTGAGGGCGCGGTCGTCCACGGCGTGGTCAAGAACATCACCGAGTACGGCGCCTTCGTCGACCTCGGTGGCATCGACGGCCTGCTGCATATCACCGACATGGCCTGGCGCCGCGTGCGCCACCCTACCGAGGTGGTGCAGGTCGGCCAGGAACTCACCGCCAAGGTGCTCAAGTTCGACGCCGAGAAGAACCGCGTCAGCCTGGGCCTGAAGCAACTGGGCGACGACCCCTGGATGGGCGTCTCGCGCCGCTACCCGACCGGTACGCGCCTGTTCGGCAAGGTCACCAACATCGCCGACTACGGCGCTTTCGTCGAGATCGAGCCGGGCATCGAGGGTCTGGTACACGTCTCCGAGATGGACTGGACCAACAAGAACGTCGCCCCGGCCAAGGTCGTCAGCCTCGGCGAGGAAGTCGAGGTGATGATCCTCGAGATCGACGAGGACAAGCGCCGCATCAGCCTGGGCATGAAGCAGTGCAAGGCCAACCCCTGGGAGGAGTTCAGCTCCAACGTCAAGCGCGGCGACCGCGTGAAGGGTCCGGTCAAGTCCATCACCGACTTCGGCGTGTTCATCGGCCTGGCCCAGGGCATCGACGGCCTCGTGCACCTGTCCGACCTGAGCTGGAACGAGCCGGGCGAATCGGCCGTGCGCAACTACAAGAAGGGCCAGGAGGTCGAGGCCACCGTCCTGGCCATCGACGTCGAGCGCGAGCGCATCTCGCTGGGCGTCAAGCAGCTCGACACCGACCCGTTCACCACGTTCGCGACGATCAACGACCGCGGCGCGATCGTCAACGGCAAGGTCAAGACCGTGGATCCGCGCGGCGCCGAAGTCCAGCTCACGCCGGACGTCACCGGCTACCTGCGAGCCAGCGAGATCAGTCGCGACCGTGTCGAGGACGCGCGCAACGTGCTGAAGGAAGGCGACGACCTGTCCGTGATGGTCATCAACATCGACCGCAAGGCGCGTTCGATCCAGCTGTCCATCAAGGCCAAGGACCAGGCCGACCAGCAGGAGGCGATGCAGCGCCTGTCGCAGAGCAGCGAGCGCGAGCACGCCGGCACCACGAGCCTGGGCGCGCTGCTGCGCGCCAAGCTCGACAGCTCGGGCCAGAAAGGCTGATCCGCGATGACCCGTTCGGACCTGGTGGCGCGGCTGGCCGAGCACTTCGGCCAGCTCACCCAGCGCGATACCGAATTGGCCGTCAAGACGATGCTCGACGCGATGTCCGACGCCCTGGCGCGCGGGCATCGCATCGAGATCCGCGGTTTCGGCAGCTTCTCGATCAACCGGCGACCGCCACGCGTCGGGCGCAACCCGCGCAGCGGCGCGCAGGTGGTCATCCCCGAGAAGCTCGTGCCGCACTTCAAGCCCGGCAAGGCGCTGCGCGAGGCGGTGGACGCCCAGGCGCGCGCGCGCGGGGCGGCCGCGGGCGATTGAGAGCCCGGGCCGGTCCCGCTCCTAGAATGCCTCGAGCATGCGCGTGCTCGTCTGGCTCCTACGGGCCTTCATCTTCTTCTCGCTGTTCGCCTTCGCTCTAAACAACCAGCAGCCAGTCACGGTGCGCTGGTTCTTCGGTGCCGAGTGGACGGCACCGATGGTGCTGGTGGTGCTGGCCGCCTTTGCCCTCGGCTGCACCGTGGGTGTGGCGGCGATGCTGCCAGGATGGTGGCGCGAGCGCCGATCGGCCGCCCGCCTGCGCCCCACCGCGGCGCCCGCGCCCGGGCCGGCGGCCGTCTCCACCCAGGCGGCGCCGGAGCCCCCGCCGCGCGATGGACTTTGACCTGACCTGGCTCCTGCTGGCGTTGCCGGCAGCGTTTGCGCTCGGCTGGCTTGCCTCGCGGCTCGACCTGCGCCAGTTGCGGCGCGAGAACCGCGACGCGCCTCGCGCCTACTTCAAGGGGCTGAGCCTGCTGCTGTCCGAGCAGCAGGACAAGGCCATCGACGCCTTCATCGAGGCCGTCCAGAGCGACCCCGACACGGTGGAACTGCACTTCGCCCTGGGCGGGCTCTTCCGGCGCCGCGGCGAGTTCGAGCGTGCGGTGCGCGTGCACGAGCACTTGCTGCAACGGGCCGACGTGGCCGCCGCCGACCGCGAGCGCGCCCGACACGCGCTCGCGCAGGACTACATGAAGGCCGGTCTGTTCGACCGCGCCGAGGCGGCCTTCCGCCTGCTCGAGGGGTCGGCCTACGACACCGAGTCCCGGCTGGCGCGCCTGAGCCTGTACGAGCGCTCGCGCGACTGGACGGCGGCTGCGGACATGGCCGCCCAGCTCGAAGCGCGCGGCGCCGGAGCGTTCGCGGGCCGGATCGCCCACTACCGCTGCGAGACCGCGCTCGAGGCGGAGGCCAGGGGAGACGACGGCGCCGCGCAGGCCGCCCTCGGCCAGGCCCTGGCCGCGGCGCCCGACGCCGCGCGTCCGAGGCTGCTGAGCGCGCGGCGCCACCATCAGCAGGGCCGGCCAGCCGAAGCCCTGGCCGAGTTCGAGGAACTGCTGCGGCGCGCGCCCTCGCGCTTCGTGCTCGCCGCCGACGACTACGCGGAAGCCGCGCTGGCGGCCGGCCGCGCCGAGCCCGCGCGGCGCACGCTGCAGCACCTGTTCGAGCAGCAGCCGGGCATCGAGCTGCTGCGCGCGCTGTGCCGCCTGCAGGGGCTGGCCGTGGCGCACTCGCCGCTGCTCGACGCCCTGCTGGAGCGCCAGCCCTCGCTGGCCGCGGTGCAGGCGGTGCTCGAGACGCCCGAAACGCCGCCTTCCGCGGCACGTCTGGCGGCCCTGAAGCTGGCCGTGCAGCGCGCGGCCGCGCCGCTGCAACGCTACCGCTGCGCGCACTGCGGCTTCGAGTCGCAGCGCCACTTCTGGCAATGCCCCGGCTGCCTGTCCTGGGACAGCTTTCCGCCGCGGCGCCTCGAGCAGGCCTGAGAGCCTGAGAGTCATTCCCCCATGCCCGCCTTGCACGCCAAGACACCCCGTCTCGTCGTTGCAAATCCGCGCCATAGCCCGAGCTATGGCTGTGGTTTGCGCCTAGATCCGGGGCGTCTTGGCGCGCCTTTCGGGCACGGCGGAATAACTCTCAGGCTCTGAGCCGCAACCCACCGGTCGCTGTTCAGGCGCTGTCCTGGGCCCGCACCATCGCCGCGTAGCGGCCCCCGCGGGCCATGAGTTCGTCGTGGGTGCCGGCCTCGACGCTGCGGCCGGCCTCCAGCACCACGATGAGGTCGGCCGCCCGGACGGTGCTCAGGCGGTGTGCGATCACGATCAGGGTGCGCTGCCCCTGCCCGGCCTCCAGTGCCGTCTGGATGGTGCGCTCGGACTCGGTGTCGAGCGCGGACGTGGCCTCGTCGAGGATCCACACCGGGGCGTCGCGGTACATCGCGCGCGCGATCGCCAGGCGCTGGCGCTGTCCGCCCGACAGCAGGCCGCCATTGACGCCGATCGGCGCCTCCATGCCCTGCGGCAGGCTGGCCACGTGGTCCCACAACGCGGCTGCGCGCAGGCACGCCTCGACCCGCTGCGGGTCGCTGTCCCCGGCGTAGACGACGTTGGCGGCGACCGAGCCCTCGAAGAGCACGATGTCCTGCGAGACCACGGCGAACTGGCGCCGAAGGTCCGCCTTGCGCAACTCGCCCAGCCGGATGCCGTCCAGCAGCACCTGTCCGCGCTCCGGTGCCGCCAGGCCCAGCAGCGCGTGCACGACCGTGGTCTTGCCGGCACCCGAGGCCCCCACCAGCGCCACGGTGCTGCCGGCCGGTACGCGCAGGTCCAGCCCATCCAGCGCGGGCCGGTCGGCGCCGGGGTAGCGCAGGCTGACAGCCTCGAACACCACCTCCCCGCGCGCGCGCCCCAGGGTGCGGGTGCCGGTGTCGGTCTCGGGAGGCAGGTCCATCAACTCGAACACGCCACGGGCCGCGATGAGGGCCGCATTGAAGGGATGCGCCAGATCGGTCAGGTGCCGCGTCTTCGACACCAGCAGCAGCAGGCCGGTGACGTAGGCGACGAAGCTGCCGACCGTGGCCTGACCGGCCTGGGCCTGGTAAAGGGCAAGCGTCACGATCAGCGCCACGCCAAGGCTGGAGGCGAACTGCGACACCGGGGTCATCATCGCGTTCGCGGCCGCGGTCTTCAGCGTCAGGGACTGCAGGCGCTGCGCCTGGCGGTCGAAGCGCGCGCGCTCGAAACCCTCGGCGCCGAAGCTGCGGATGACGCGCCACGCGCGCGCCAGATCCTCGGCCACGGCCGCGAGCGACAACTGCGCCTCGTAGCCGGCGCGCCCGACCACCTGCACCCGGCGTTGCACCACGCGCACGCCCACGGCCAGCACCGGCACGGTCACGAGCGACAGCAGGGTCAGCAGCCAGTTCTCCCAGAGCAGGTAGGCCAGCAGGGCCAGCGCGGTCGTGCCGTCGCGCAGCAGCGTCACCATGACGCCGCCCAGATGCCCGGCCACGCTCTGCGGGTCGCCGATCACCTTGGCCACGGCCACGCCCGGCGTGACCTGGCTGAACGCGGCTGCATCGGCACGCAGCAGGGAGCCCGCCAGGTCGCGACGCAAGGCCAGCACCGCGCGCGAGGTGCCGCGGTTGAGCAGATAGATGCCGGCGAAGGACAAGACGCCGCGCATGACGAACAGGCCGACCAGCACCACGGGCACCATCCACAGCGGGAAGCCGGGCTGGGCGACGAAGCCCTGGTCGAGGACGAAGCGCAGCAGCAAGGGGATCAAGGGCTCGGTGGCCGCCGCCAGCACGAAGGCCCCGGTGGCTGCGAGCAGGCCGTGCCGCTGCGGCCAGAAATAGGCGCGCAGGCGCTGCGCCGTCGCCGGTGGGGAGGTGGGCGGGGAACTCATCGCGCTGACGGCGCGCAGGCATGCTTCATCGGCCGGCATGCTAGCCGCTATTGGCACCCCCGCGGCGCGCCGGACGGGTGCGTCGAGGAGGCACCTCCCCGACGGGGTTCCCCCATCCGGGGGAGGCCGCCCTCACCCGCAGGAGGCTTCCGCGCCGGGGCCGGGATCCGAAGAATCGCTCCCGTGGGCCGCAATCCCGCAGCCCCGTCCACCCGAACCAGGAGCACCGCCATGTCGATCCGTCCCGCCACTGCCCAGGGCTTCGCCGCCGCCTTCGCCCGCCTCGTTCTCGCCGCAGGCCTGACGCTGGCCGTCGCCGCCGCGCACGCCGGCCTCGAAGTCAACCGCGCCAACCTGGCTGAACTCGAGACCGTCAAGGGCATCGGCCCGTCCCTGTCCACACGCATCCTGCAGGCGCGAGAGCAGGCGACCTTCGCGAACTGGGACGACCTGCGCCACCGCGTGCGCGGCATCGGCAGGGCCAAGGCCGCAAGCCTCTCGGCTCAGGGCCTGACCGTCTCCGGCGCAGCCTACGCGGCCACCGACTCCGACCTCGCGGGGTCCCAGCCGAAGAAACGCGAGACCTCATCGGCGCGGGCCAGCGTGTCCGACTCGCCCAGGTCCATCAACTCGCAGGTGAACGGCGCCTCGAACAGCAGGTAACTCGCCAGCGCCGTGCCGCGCGCGTCGCGCCCCTGGCCGCTCACGCCGACCCCGCGCAGCAGGGTGCGCACCGGCCGGGGCAGCGCGGCCTGGTGACGCGCCGCGATCTCGTCCAGGCGCTGCGACGGGGCGATCACCAGCGCCTGCACCGGCCGCAGCGGCGTGGCGGCGCGTGCGTCGGGCGGCAGCAGCGCCAGCGTGCGGTTGATGCGCTCCAGACGCTCGACGTCGACCGCCAGGGCGTCGAGGAAGATGCTCGACAGCGCATGGCCGGCGATCTGCGCCAGCGTCGGGTAGCCGGTGTTCGGCGGCCGGCGGTCGGGCGGCTCGTGCATGCGGCCGGCGCCGATCACGAGCACCCGGTCGGCGCCGAGGTGGATGGCCGGCGAGATCGGCGCCGTCTGCCGCATCGAGCCGTCGCCGAACCACTCGAGCCGCCCGCGGCGGTCGAGCTCGAGCGCCGGGAACACGAACGGGATGGCCGCCGAGGCCAGCAGGTGCACGCGCTCCAGGCGCGCGGGAACGGCCACGCGCTGGGAGCGCAGCCAGGGTTGCATCGGCACTGCCGACTGGTAGAAGGTCACGTGCTCGCCGCTGGTGTAGCTCGAGGCCGTGATGGCCAGCGCCTGCAGGTGCCCCGCCCCCAGCATCGACTCCAGGCGCGCGAGCGGCACTGCCTGCGCGAGCAGCTCCGCCAGGGGGCTGTTGTCCAGCAGAGCGCGCGGGCGCGCGCGGCGCCAGCGGGCCACGAGGAAGCCCACCGACATCAGCGTCAACCACTGCGCGCCGCTGCGGATCACGCCGAGAGAGTCGGCGCGATAGACCTGCTCGGCGCGGAAGTTCTCCCAGACCCGGCACAGCGCAGCGACGGCCGCGTCGGTGTCGTCGGCCATGCAGGCCAGGGCCGCGGCGTTGATCGCCCCGGCCGAGGTGCCGCAGATGACGTCGAAGGGGTTGCCACGGGCACCGAGCTGGCGCCGCAGGCGCGACAGCGCCCGCAGCACACCCACCTGGTAGGCGGCGCGGGCGCCGCCTCCGCTGAGCACCAGTCCGGTGACGGGCTTGTCGGCCATGGCCGCCCAATGTAGCGGCAGGCGCGTCCGCTGAACAGTGCGGACACCCCGGGGTCTCAGGACGCCTCGTAGACCACCTCGGCCTGCCCCCGGTGCGCCACCTGGCGCCAGCGCGCGATCGCCTCGTCGCTGGGCCAGAAGCGGCCGTCGTCGCCGAGGTCGATCTCGGCACTGGCGCGCGGGCGCTCCAGGCGCAGGCGCACCGTCAGGCCCTGGCTCAGCTCGCCGTGCTCGGTGTCCACGCGCCGCGCCGGCCAGGCCTTCAACACCTCGCCCACGGGAGGACGGCCACCATTGACGGACACGGCCAGGTAGCGCCCGAAGCGCGCGCGCGCAGCCGGCAGGTCCCACAACTGCTGCACCGTCAGGCGCAAAGCGCCGGAGAAGCGGTCGAGCTGCACCCGCCCCTGGGCGATCAGCAGCGCATCGTCGACCAGCAGCGCGCGCTGCGCGTCCAGCAGGTCTTCGTTGACCACGGTCTCGATCGCGCCCGACCCGTCGTCCAGGCGGAAGATGGCAGCGCGCCCGCGCTGGCCGTTGACCACCCGCATGGCGCCGATGATGCCGGCCACGAGCTGGGGCTCGCGCGAGTCGGCGAGCTCGCCGATCGGCCGGCGCGCGAAGCGCCGCACCTCCGCGGCCGTCTCGTCGAACAGGTGGCCGCTCAGGATCAGGCCGAGCGCCGCCTTCTCCAGCATCAGGCGCTCGCGCAGCGCCTGCGCCGGGGCCTGGGCCAGCGCCGGCTCCTGGGTCGACGAGCCGTGGCTGTCGGCGTCGTCGCCGAAGTCGAACAGCCCGCCCTGCAGCGCGTTGGCCTCCTGCGTGTCGGCCCAGTCGAAGGCCAGGCCGACGCTCGCGAGTGCCGCCGCCCGGTCCGCATGCAGGGCGTCGAAGGCCCCCGCCTTGATCAGAGCCTCGACGACGCGCTTGTTGACCCTCTGCCGGTCCACCCGGGCGCAGAAGTCGAACAGGCTGCGGAAGGGCCCGCCGCCCTGCCCCTGCTCACCCTCACGCGCCGCGACGATGGCCTCGATCGCGCCCGCGCCCGTGCCCTTGACGGCGCCCAGGCCGTAGCGCACGCGCGCGTCGCTCACCGGCTCGAAGCGCCAGACACCGCGGTTGACGTCGGGCGGCTCGAACTCGATGCCGAAGCCGCGCGCGTCGTCCAGCAGCACCTTCAGCTTGTCGGTGTCGTCCATCTCCACCGTCATGTTGGCGGCGTAGAACTCGGCTGGGCAGTGCACCTTCAGCCAGGCCGTGTGGTAAGCCAGCAGGGAATAGGCCGCGGCATGGCTCTTGTTGAAGCCATAGCCAGCGAACTTCTCCATCAGGTCGAAGACCTCGTCGGCCTTCTCGGCGGCGATGCCCTGGGCCGCCGCGCCCTCGCGGAAGATGGTGCGCTGCTTGGCCATCTCCTCGGGCTTCTTCTTGCCCATGGCGCGGCGCAGCAGGTCGGCGCCGCCCAGCGAGTAGCCGCCCAGCACCTGCGCGGCCTGCATCACCTGCTCCTGGTAGACGAAGATGCCGTAGGTCTCGGCCAACACCGGCTCGAGCAGCGGGTGCGGATAGACGATCTCCTCACGCCCGTGCTTGCGCGCGCAGAAGCTGGGGATGTTCTCCATCGGCCCGGGCCGGAACATCGCGTTCAGCGCGATCAGGTCTTCCAGGCGCGTGGGTTTGGCCTCGCGCAGCATGCGCTGCATGCCGCCGGATTCAAACTGGAACACGGCCTCGGTGCGGCCGTCGGAGAAGAGGCTGTAGACCTTCGGGTCGTCCAGCGGCACGGTCTCGAAGGCGAAGTCCTGGCGCCCCGGGCGGCGCGCGCGGATGAAGTCCTTGGCCAGTTCCAGGATGGTCAGGGTGGCCAGGCCGAGGAAGTCGAACTTCACCAGGCCGATGGCCTCGACGTCGTCCTTGTCGTACTGGCTGACCGCGGCGTCGCTGCCGGGCTGCTGGTAGAGCGGGCAGAAGTCGGTGATCCGGCCCGGGGCGATCAGCACCCCGCCGGCGTGCATGCCGACATTGCGCACCAGGCCCTCCACCCGCGTGGCCAGGGCCAGCAGCTCGGCCACCTCCTCCTCGGCGGCCTCGCGCTGCTCGAGCTCGGGCGCCTCCTTGCGCGCGTAGATGACGCCGCTGTCGGGCTCCTCGGGCACCTTGGCCAGGGTCACGGTCTTGCCTGGCGGCGCCGGGATCAGCTTGGCGATCGAGTCGACGTGGCCGTAGCCCATGCCGAGCACACGGCCCACGTCGCGCAGGGCCGCCTTGGCCGCCATCGTGCCGAAGGTCGCGATCTGGCTCACCGCGTCGCGCCCGTACTTCTGCTTGACGTAGTCGATGACGCGGTCGCGGTTGCCCTGGCAGAAGTCAATGTCGAAGTCGGGCATCGACACGCGCTCGGGGTTCAGGAAGCGCTCGAAGAGCAGCTGGTAGCGAAGCGGGTCCAGGTCGGTGATGCCCAGCGCATAGGCCACGAGCGAGCCCGCGCCCGAGCCCCGCCCGGGGCCGACCGGGCAGCCGTTGCGCCGCGCCCAGCCGATGAAGTCGCCGACGATCAGGAAGTAGCCGGGGAAACCCATCTTGACGATGACGCCGATCTCGAATTCCAGGCGCTGCAGGTACTCGGGGCGTCGGGCGGCACGCTCTGCTGCATCGGGGAAGAGCTGCGCCAGGCGTTGCGCCAGCCCCTGAAGCGAGAGCTCGCGAAAGTAGTCCTCGATCGGCGTCGGCGAGCCGTCGGCGCGCGCGGGCGTGGGGAAGTCAGGAAGGCGCGGCTTGCCCAGCGTCAGGCGCAGGTTGCAGCGGCGCGCGATGCCCAGCGTGTTCGCCAGGGCAGACGGGAGGTCGGCGAACAAGGCGGCCATGTCCGCCGTCGGGCGGAACCACTGCCCGCGCGTGAAGCGCTTGACGCGCTTCGGGTTGGCGAGCGTCTCGCCTTCGGCGACGCACACGCGCGCCTCGTGGGCGTCGAAATCATCGGGCTCGAGGAACTGCACCGGGTGCGTGGCCACCACCGGCAGGCCCAGCTCGGCCGCCAGCGCGACGCTGCCCTGCACGACGGCCTCCTGCCCGGGCAGCCCGGCACGTTGCAGCTCGACATAGCAGCGCCCGGGGAACAGCGCCGCCAGGCGCTGCACCACGGCGCGCGCGCGCGCCTCGTCACCGGCCATCAGCGCCTGCCCGAGCGCGCCGTGCTCGGCCCCGGACAAGGCGATCAGGCCGGCGCCCAGGCTGTCGAGCCACTCCCAGCGCACCCAGGCCTGGGCCCGCTGCGCATTGGAAGTCCAGGCCCGCGCGAGCAGTTCGCACAGGTTCAGGTAGCCCTGGCTGTCCTGCACCAGCACGAGCAGGCGCGAGGGCTGGCGCTCGCCCGCCTCCGGCTGCATCCACAGGTCGGCCCCGATCAGCGGCTTGACACCGCGATCTCGGCAGGCCTTGTAGAACTTGACGGCGCCGAAGACATTGGCCAGGTCGGTGATCGCGAGCGCGGGCTGGCCATCGCGCCGCGCAGCGGCCGCTGCATCATCGATGCGCAGGGTGCCATCGACGACCGAGTACTCGGTGTGGGTGCGCAGGTGGACGAAACTCATCGCGGAGATTGTAGGAAGCCGCTGCGGCCGACCCGGCCCCTAGAATTTGAGCCAGGCTATGCGGGAGGACGGGACTTGAGCGACTGGATCAGACGCATCCTCGGCGTCCTGCTGATCCTGGCCGCCGCAGGCTTCGCGCTGTCGCGCGCACCGGACCGGCCGGTGGAGACGCTGGTGGCGCGCTGGGCGCCCGCGCCCAGCGACTTCGTCGACCTGCGCGGTCTGGTCGTGCACGTGCGCGACGAAGGTCCGCGCACCGATCCCGCGCCCTTGGTGCTGCTGCACGGCACCGGGGCGAGCCTGCACACCTGGGAGGGCTGGGCGCGTGCCCTCAGGGCCGGGCGCCGGGTCATCACGCTGGACCTGCCGGGTTTCGGGCTCACGGGGCCCTTCACCGGCGACTGGACCACCGACGACTACCGCGGCGACACGCTGGCCCGCTTCGTGGTCGAGTTTCTGGACCGGCTGGCGGTGCGTCGCTTCGTCATCGGCGGCAATTCGCTCGGCGGCGAGATCGCCTGGCGCGTGGCCACGCTGGAGCCGCAGCGCGTCGCGGGCCTGATCCTGGTGGGTGCGGCTGGGCCGCGCTTCGAACCCGAGGCGGTGCCTCCAGGGCTGCTGATCGCGCGCGTGCCGGGGCTCAATCGCATCGGCGAGCACCTGCTGCCGCGCTCGCTCGTGGCCGCCAGCGTCGCCAGCGTCTACGGTGACCCCGCCAAGGTCACGGCCGAGCTGGTGGACCGATACTTCGAGCTGACCTTGAGGGAGGGCAACCGCCGGGCGCTGACACTGCGGCTGGCGGCCTGGCAACCCGGCCAGGACGAGGAGAGGATCGCCACGCTGCGCCTGCCGACCCTCATCCTGTGGGGTGGCCGGGACCGCCTGATCCCACCGGCCGTGGGTCAGGTCTTCGAGTCGCGCATCGCCGGCAGCCGGCGCGTCGTATTCGAGGACCTGGGGCATGTGCCCCAGGAGGAGGACCCGGCGCGCACCCTCGAGCCGGTGCGGGAGTTCCTGGCCCGCCTCTGAGGCCGCGCCGGCTTGCGGGCGCCGGCTCGGACGCTGGACAGGGCACGAGAAGACAGACCAGACGAGAACTCGATGAGCGACACACCGCCGAACCCGCAGGATCCGCTGCGCCAGTTGCAGGGCCTGCGCGAAGCCGGCGTCCTCAGCCCCCAGGAGTACGCCGCCGCGCTCGAGCGTCTCGAGCGCGGCGCCGCCACCGGTACCCCCACATCGGCGCAGGCGCCCGTGACCACGGCCGCCGACGCTCCGGCACCGGGGCCGGCGGCCGCGATGCCGGCGGTAGCCACCGCCGCACCGCCCCGCGTCGGGCGCGCGCTGCTGCTCGTCACGCTGCTGTTCACGCTGGCGGTGGGTCTGGCAGGCTACGCCGTGTTCGGCGAATTCGCGACGGCCCTGAACCCCGAACGCCAGGCGGCCCCCGCCGTGGCCGAGGGCCAGCTCCCCTCCCAGGAGGAGATCACCGCGATGATCGAGCGCCTGGCCCAGCGCCTGAAGGAGCGCCCGGACGATGCCGAGGGTTGGGCGATGCTCGCGCGGTCCCAACTCGTGCTCGGCCGGCTCGAGGAGGCGGCCCAGGCCTCGGCGCGCGCCCTGCAACTGCAGCCCGACAGCCCGCAGGCCCTGGCCGACCACGCCGACGTGCTGGCGATGAAGAACGGCCGCACGCTCGAGGGCGAGCCGATGCGCCTGATCGAGCGCGCGCTGCAGCTCGACCCTGACCACCTCAAGTCGCTGGCGCTGGCCGGCGCGGCGGCCTTCGACCGCGGCGACATGGCAAGGGCAGCTCAGCTTTGGGACCGCGTCGCGCTGCTCGGGCCGCCCGGCAGCGACATCGTCCAGCAGGCCCGCGACGGGGCCGCCGAGGCGCGGCGTCTGGCCTCGCAGGCCACACCTGGCGCCGCCGCTGCCAGCACGCCCGGCCGGGGGCAGGGCGCGGCACCCCAGGCAGCGGCCGCTGCGGCCCGCGTCTCGGGCCGTGTGGAGCTCTCGGCGGCGCTGAAGGCCCAGGCCCGCCCGGAGGACACGGTCTACGTCTTTGCGCGCAACGCAGACCCGGCGGGCGGCAACCGCATGCCGCTGGCCATCGTGCGCGCTCAGGTCAAGGACCTGCCGCTGCCGTTCGCTCTGGACGACAGCCACGCCATGGGTCCGGGCCTGGGCCTGTCCACGGCCACGCGCGTCGTCGTCGGCGCGCGCATCAGCCGCAGCGGTCAGGCCATCCCGCAACCCGGCGACCTGGAAGGCCTGTCCGCGCCGGTGGACGTCGGCACCCGGGACGTGCGCGTCGAGATCTCGCGCGTGCTGCCCTGACCGGGCAGGGCGCCATTCAGCGCCGCATCGCGCGCGACAGCAGCAGCACCGGCAGCAGGCCGACGGCGACGATGGCCAGCGAAGGCAGAGCCGCCTCGGCCAGACGCTCGTCGCGTGCCAGGTTGTAAGCCACGACCGCCAGCGTGTCGCTGCCAAAGGGCCGCAATACCAGCGTGGCGGGCAACTCCTTCATCACGTCGACGAAGACCAGCAGCCCCGCCGCCAGCACCGGGCGGCGCAGCAGCGGCAGGTGCAGGCGTGCGAAGACACGCCAGCGCCCGGCGCCGAGCATGCGCGCGGTCTCGTCCACAGACGCCGGCACGCGCGCGTAACCGGCGTCCACCGATTGCATCGCCACCGCGGTGAACCGCACCAGGTAGGCGTACATGACGCCCAGCAACGTTCCGGTGAACAGGGGCGCGGCGGCGCTCTCGGGCCAGCGCTGCTGCAGCCAGCCCAGCGGCAGCAGGATGCCGATGGCCACCACCGCCCCCGGGACGGCATAGCCCAGCGACAGCAGGCGTGCGCCCGCCTGCAGCACCGGTCCGGCCCGCTGGCGCAGCGCGAAGGCCAACACCAGCGCCGTGCCACAGGCCGCGAGCGAGGCGATCGCGGCCAGGCGGAAGGTGGCCCAGGCCCAGCCGGCGAACCGGTCCAGCGGCAAGCCGAGTTCGCCGTGCAGCGCCTCGCGCCACAGCATCGCCATCAGCCAGCCCACCGGCAGCACGAAGCCCAGCAGCACCGGCGCCGCGCACAGCAGCACGGCGGCCGCGGCCCGGCCGCCACGCAGCAGCACGGGCTGCGCCTCGCTGGCCTGCACCGAGCCGCTGCGGCTGGCCGAAAAGCGCAGGCGCGCCTGCGCGCGCCGCTCCAGCAGCAGCAGCAGGGCGACGACGGCCAGCAGCACCGAGGCCAGTTGGGCGGCCGCCGTGGCGTCGTTCATCGACAGCCAGGCGCGGTAGATGCCGGTCGTGAAGGTCGTCAACCCGAAATAGGCCCCGACGCCGTAGTCGGCCAGCGTCTCCATCAGCGCCAGGGCGACACCCGCGACGACCGCCGGGCGCGCCAGCGGCAGCGCCACCTCGAGCAGGCGGCGGCGCAGGCCGGCGCCGAGCAGGCGCGCCGCCTCCATCATCTGCACCGCGCGCTCGCTCAGCGCGGCGCGGGTCAGCAGGTAGACGTAGGGATAGAGGCAGAGCACGAACAGCGGGATCGCGCCGCCGAGGCTGCGCACGTCGGGCCAGAGCGCACCGCGCCAGCCGAAGGCCTCGCGCAGCGCCGTCTGTGCCAGACCCGAGGGCTGCAGCGCATCCGTTGCGGCATAGGCCAGCACGTAGGCTGGCATGGCCATCGGCAGCAGCAGCGCCCACTCGAAGACGCTGCGTCCGGGAAACCTGAACAGCGTCACCGCCACGGCCGTGCCCACGCCGAGCACGGCCGTGCCGGCTGCCACGCCCAGCGCCAGCAGCAGGGACTGCAGCGCGTAGCCCGGCAGCACCGTCTCGAACTGATGCTGCAGCACGGCCAGCGCCGCAGCATCGAAGGCGAACCATGAGGCCAGCAGGCTGACCACCGGCAAGGCCAGCCACAAGGACCAGGCGATCAGGAGCGGACGCACGATCAAATGAGAATGGATTGCATTTGGATATCATAGGCGCATGTCCCTTACCGTCGATGCCGCCACCGTCCGCTACCACCGCAGCAGCGCGGAGCGTGCCGCGGTGGACCGCGTCACGTTCTCGCTCACGGCCGGCCAGATCGGGGTGCTCATCGGCCCGTCGGGCTGCGGCAAGACCTCGCTGCTGCGCGCCGTCGCCGGGCTCGAGCCGCTGGCCGCGGGGCGGGTGGCCATGGGCGAGCGGGTGCTGTCGGACCCGGCCATGGGCGTGCACGTGGCCGCGGAGGAGCGCCGCATCGGCATGGTCTTCCAGGACTACGCGCTGTTCCCCCACCTGAGCGTGGCCGACAACATCGCCTTCGGCGTCCATCACCTGCCCCGATCGGAGCGCCAGGCCCGGGTGCGGCAGATGCTGGACCTGGTCGGGCTCGCGCACACGGCGCGGCGCCTGCCGCACCAGCTCTCGGGGGGGCAGCAGCAGCGTGTGGCGCTGGCGCGCGCGCTCGCGCCCCAGCCCGACCTGCTGCTGCTCGACGAACCCTTCTCCAGCCTCGACGTGGACCTGCGCGAACGCCTGGCGCAGGACGTGCGCCAGATCCTCAAGGAGCACGGCGCGACCGCGCTCGTCGTCACGCATGACCAGCTCGAGGCCTTCGCGCTCGGCGACGTGATCGGGGTCATGAACCGCGGCCGTCTGGAGCAGTGGGACGATGCCTACTCGCTCTACCACCGGCCGGCCAGCCGCTTCGTCGCCCAGTTCATCGGCCACGGGGTGTTCGCGCCGGCGCAGATCGTGGCCTGCGCCCACGGCCCCTGCGTGCACACGCCTGTGGGCGAACTCGACGACCCGGAGGGCTGCCCGGTTCCCAGCGCCTACCCCGAGGGCCACTGCGACGTGCTGCTGCGCGCCGACGACATCGTGCACGACGACAGTTCGCCGGTGAAGGCGCGGATCGAGCGCAAGGCCTTCCGCGGCTCGGAGTTCCTCTACACGCTGCGCCTGGAAAGCGGCGAGCAGGTGATGGCGCACGTGCCCTCGCACCACGATCATCAGATCGGCGAGTGGATCGGCATCCGCGCCGAGGTCGACCACGTCGTGACCTTCGACCGCGCCCCGGCCTGAAGGCCTCGCCGCCGCACGGAACGTTTGCGCGGCACGCGCCTCCAACAGGCCCGGGTCTTATACTGATTTCGAGGCTTTGCCACCCCCGCCCGGGGCGGAAAGTCGGCTCCTCACGCAGCGAACTCGCAGGACGATCATGGGTGCCAAACTGAAAGTGGCCGGTTTCATCGCGATCGGCGCCCTGGCCGGGGCGCTGGCAACGCTGCAGGTGCAGGCGGTCGCGCAACGCTCGCTCGCGCCGCTGCCGATCGAGGAGCTGCAGCAGCTCGCCGCGGTCTTCGGCATCGTCAAGAGCGACTATGTCGAGCCGGTCGACGAGAAGAAGCTGATTTCCGACGCGATCGGCGGCATGGTGTCGGGCCTGGACCCGCACTCGCAATACTTCGACAAGAAGGCCTTCCGCGAATTCCGCGAGGGCACCACGGGCCGCTTCGTCGGCGTGGGCATCGAGATCGGCATGGAGGAAGGCCTGGTCAAGGTCGTCTCGCCGATCGAGGGCTCGCCGGCCTTCCGCGCCGGCATCAAGTCCGGCGACCTGATCACCCGCATCGACGAGACGGCGGTCAAGGGCCTGACGATGGACCAGGCCGTCAAGCGCATGCGCGGCGAGCCCAACACCAAGGTCGTACTGACGGTTTTCCGCAAGGCGGAGAACCGTACCTTCCCGGTGACCATCATCCGCGAGGAGATCCGCATGCAGAGCGTGCGGGCGAAGCTCGTCGAGCCGGGTTACGGCTGGGTGCGCATCAGCCAGTTCCAGGACCGCACGGTCGAGGACTTCGTGCGCAAGGTCGAGGAGCTGTACAAGGCCGAGCCGCAGATGAAGGGCCTGGTGCTGGACCTGCGCAACGACCCCGGTGGCCTGCTCGATGGCGCGGTGGCCATCAGCGCGGCCTTCCTGCCGCCCGACGTGCCCGTGGTCTCGACCAACGGCCAGCTCGCCGAGTCGCGCGCGGTTTTCAAGGCCTCCCCGGAGTTCTACGCCCGCCGCGGAGGCGCCGATCCGCTGCGGCGGCTGCCGGCGGCGCTGAAGAACGTGCCCCTGGTCGTGCTGGTCAACGAGGGCTCAGCGTCGGCGAGCGAGATCGTCGCCGGCGCGCTGCAGGACCACAAGCGCGCCACGATCATGGGCTCGCAGACCTTCGGCAAGGGCTCGGTGCAGACCGTGCGCCAGCTCAGCGCCGAGACGGCGCTGAAGATCACCACAGCGCGCTACTTCACGCCCAGCGGCCGCTCGATCCAGGCCAAGGGCATCGTCCCCGACGTCTGGCTCGACGAGACGGCCGAAGGCAATGTGTTCTCGGCCCTGCGCACCCGCGAGGCCGACCTGGAAAAGCACCTGTCCGACGGCAATGCGGACAAGTCCGGAGCTCGCGACCCGGCGCGCGAGAAGGCGCGCGCCGAGGAGCGCAAGAAGCTCGAGGAGCAGATGGCGCGTCAGCGCGAGAGCCTGAAGCCGCTGCCCGAGTTCGGCAGCCCCGAGGACTTCCCGCTGCAGCAGGCTTTGAACCAGCTTCGTGGCAAGCCTGTGATCGCGAGCAAGACCGCGAGCGAGCGCAAGCCGGAGACTTCCACCAAGTAGGCGGCGCACGGCGGGAAACCTTGAGGGGACCGCGGGTCCCCTATCTGTCCAACCCTCGATTGCTGCAGGGATCGGCGGTCATGGTTCCTGTCGAGATCAGCCTGATCGGCGCCCCCACCGACATCGGCGCGGGCTCGATCGGCGCGCGTCTGGGGCCGGACGCACTGCGCATCGCCGGCCTCGCGACGGCACTCGAACGCCGCCGCGACCGCGTGGCCGGGGTGGTGGACCGCGGCAATCTGGTCGGCCCGCCCAACCCGCGGGGTGCGGCTGTCGGCGGCCACCGGCACCTCGAGGAGGTCACCGCGTGGTGCCGGGCCGTGCATGACGCCGTCGCCGCCGAGCTCGCGCTCGGCCGCCTTCCCCTGCTGTTGGGCGGCGACCACAGCCTGGCCATCGGCTCGGTCAGCGCCGTCGCCCGCCACTGCCGGGCCCGCGGGCGGGCGCTGCGGGTGCTCTGGCTCGATGCCCACGCCGACTGCAACACCCCGCTCACCACACCCAGCGGCCACCTGCACGGCATGCCCGTGGCTGTGCTGTGCGGCCAGGGGCCGGCGCCGCTGACCGCGCTCGCCGGGCCCCAGCCGGCCCTGGGCGCCGCCGAGTTGCGGCAGGTTGGCATTCGCAGCGTGGACGAGGAGGAGCGGCGGCTCGTGCACGCCGCCGGGCTCGACGTCTACGACATGCGCCATATCGACGAACACGGCATGCGCGCGACGATGGCGCAGGCCCTGGCGGGTCTGGACGAGCACACCCACCTGCACCTGAGCCTGGACGTGGACTTCCTCGATCCCGGCATCGCACCGGCCGTGGCCACCGCCGTCCCCGGCGGGCCGACCTGGCGTGAAGCCCAGCTGTGCATGGAGATGATCGCCGACAGCGGCTGCCTCGGCAGCCTGGACCTGGTCGAGCTGAACCCGGCGCTGGACGTGCGCAACCAGACCGCGCAACTGGTCGTCGACCTCGTCGAGAGCCTGTTCGGCAAGAGCACGCTGATGCGGCCGCGCTGAGCGAGCGCCCGCAGGGCCCGGGTCCGGCCTTCAAGTGCCGGGGCGGGAGGGGTCGGCCGGCGATCCCGTTCGCACCTCGTGCCGCCACGGCGGATCGCAGCCAGGGCGCTGCAGGTTGTGCGCAGTGACCCGGCTGCCGAAGGCCAGGGCCTCGATCAGTCGCTCGGCCGGGGGCCTGAACAGCGCGCCCGCGCCCAGGCAGCCGCTCTCGTCCAGGGCGGCCAGGAACCCGGCGTAGATGCAGTCGCCCGCGCCGACGGTGTCCACCAACGTCACCGCAGGGGCCGGCTGGAAGTGCTCGCCCTCGCGCGTCAGGCACCACGCCCCCTGGCGCCCGAGGGTCAGCACTACCACCGCGGTGACGGGGCCCAGCAGGCCGCGCGCGGCCGTCAGGGGGTCGCCAGCGTGGCCCAGCGCGCGCAGGTCCTCGTCGCTGACCTTGACCACTCGGGCCTGGGCGAGCACCTGCGCGACGATCGCGGCATAGGCCGCGCGATCCGGGGCCACCATGGGACGCATGTTGGCGTCGACGCTGGTGCAAAGCCCCTGCTGCGCCAGCTCGGCCAGCAGGTCGCACCACGCCGTCCCATCGGGCGGAATGAGCGCGAGCGAGCCGACGTGAAACACCGAGGTGCCCTCCAGACCGGTGCGCAGCACCTCCTCGGGGCTCAGGTCGCGATCGGCCACCCCTTCGCGGTAGAAGGCGTAATCGGGGTGACCGGCGACATCCAACTTCACCAGCGCCAGGCTGGTCGGCCGGGCGCTGCGGCCGCCGGTGCGCGCGACCGCGCTCTCGTCCAGCGCTGCCGCCAGTTGGCCGCCATAGGCGTCCTGCGACAGCGGGCTGCGATAACGCACGGCGCAGCCCAGGCGCCCGAGCGCACGCGCCAGATTCCAGGGCGAGCCGCCGAGCTTGGGCTCGAGCAGGCCGTCAGGCCGCTGGATCAGATCGATCAAGGCCTCGCCGCAGACGACGAAATTCGCGCGGGTACGCATGGGCGTCAGGCAGTGCGACCCGGGCCGAACCGCGCCAGGGCCTCGCCCGTGACCCGGCAGATCCTCCATTCGGGCATCACGGTGGCACCCATCTTCTCGTAGAGGGCGATGGCGTTCGTGTTCCAGTCGAGCACGCTCCACTCGAAGCGGCCGCAGCCCCGCTCCACGGCCAGCGCGCCCAGGTACGCGAGGAGGGCCTGGCCCAGCCCGCGGCCACGGTGCGCCGGCTGCACGTAGAGATCCTCCAGGTACAGGCCCGGCTGCCCGAGGAAGGTGGAGAAATTCGTGAAGAACAGGGCGAAGGCCACCACCTCGGAGCCGACCTCGGCCACCACCGCCTCGGCCGCGGGACGCGGGCCGAAGAGATGCGGCTCCAGCGTCTCGGGCCGGACCACGCACAGGTGGCTGAGCCTCTCGAAGGCCGCCAGCTCATGGATCAAGGTCACGATGGCGGGCAGGTCGGCGCGCGCAGCGGCGCGCAGGATCCAGGGGCGGTCGGCAAGGGTCATGAATCATTGTCGCGCTCCGATCGGTGTGCGTACACTCAAGTGTGGCGATGCGCGGTCGATAACGATCGTTACAGGACGACCGCCTCGCCAAGACGACCACAGGCCCATGCAATTCGCCCCGCTTGCCACCGTGAAGCATCGCGTGACGATAGGCGCGCCGCTGCCCTTCAACGTCTACAACGCCGACCACACCCTGCTCCTGGCCACGGGCAAGGCCATCGACACGGCCGGTCAGCTCGAGTCCCTGACGACGCGGGGCGTCCTCGTCGACCTGGACGATTTGCTCGACCCCATCGACGTGGCGCGACGCGCGCCGTCGGCCATGCTCCCTGCGACCTGGGCCGAGAGCCGGGAGCGCATGGTGGCAGCCATGCGCTCGCCACTGACACCGGGCTTCCTTGAGCGCC
>JBILNB010000091.1:0-14219 GCA_044375195.1 Rubrivivax sp.
ATCGACCTGTGGTCGCTGCACTGGGGCGGCAACTGGGTGGCCGACGTGCCGGCGGCCCAGCGCCGCTTCGCGCGCGCGCTCGTCGACACCGCAGGCGCGGCGCTGGTGCACGGGCACTCCTCGCACCAACCGATGCCACTGGAAGTGCACCGCGGCCCCCTGGTGCTGCACGGCTGCGGCGACCTGAACAACGACTACGAGGGCATCGAACCCGGCCCGGCCGGTCGCAGCGCCCGCTTGCGCGCCGACCTGGGCTGCCTGTACTTCGCCACGCTCGACGCCCGGGGCGGCGGCCTGCTGGCGCTGGACGTGATCCCGTTGCAACGGCGCAGGCTGCGGCTGCAGGTCGCCTCGGCCGAAGCGCGCGCCGCCGCAGCGCGCCAGTTGGGCGGGGCCTGGCGCGAGGACGGCGGCGCCTTGCGCATGCTCAACGGGCCACGGCGGGCCGCCGCCGAACATGATCCTGTCAACGCTGCCAAAGGTCTCGCAGGCCCGCCGGCAGACCATGGATCCCAATGCACCACAGGAGAGACGACATGAACGAAATGCGCCTGATAGACCCGTTCTCGATCGACCCGATCGAGGACGTGTTCCGCAGCATGATGCGCCCCTGGCGCTACGAGAGCATGGAGGCACCGCCCAGGATCAAGCTCGACCTGGCGGAGATCGACGGCGCCTACACCGTGCGCGCCGAGATCCCCGGCGCGCGCAAGGAAAACATCGACGTGCGCATCGAGGGCAACCTCGTGACCATCAGCGCGGAGATGAAGAAGGAGTGGGAGGAAAAGAAGGAAGGACGCATCCTGCGCAGCGAGCGCCACTATGGCCAGGCCAGCCGCAGCTTCACGCTGGCGACCGCGGTCGACGAGACCAAGGCCGAAGCCAAGTACGAGAACGGCATCCTGGAGCTGACCTTGCCGAAGAAGTCCGCCGCGGCCACGCGGCGTCTGGCCGTCCACTGAGCGGCCCACGGGACGCGACAGCGAGTGGCTGAACCTGTACCTGCCGCGTCCCCACCCACCGGGCCGGGCCACGAGCCCGGGCCCGGCCTCGAGCTGCCCGCCTCGGCGCTGCGCACGTCCTGCGACCCCGCGGCCTTCACCTTCGAGACCACGGCCGAGCTCGCGGACGGCGAGAACGCCTTCGGGCAGGACCGCGCCATCGACGCGCTGCAGCTCTCGCTGGCCGTGCCCGGCGCGGGCTACAACACCTTCGTGCTCGGCGAGCCCGGCATCGACCGGCACGCGATCGTCGAGCGCCTGCTGCGCCAGCATGCGGCGCGCCAGCCGGCGCCGCCCGACTGGTGTTATCTCTACAACTTCGCCGACGCCAACCGCCCCCGCGTGCTGTGCCTGCCGCCGGGGCAGGGCCAGCGCCTTCGCGCGGCCATGCAGCGCTTCGTCACCGAGCTGTCCAAGGCGGTGGCCGCGGCGCTGGACAGCGATGAGTACCGCTCGCGCCTGGACGCGATCCAGAAGGACGCCAAGGAGCGCGAGGAAGGCGGCCTGCAGGCCCTGAGCGCCCAGGCCGCGGACCAGGGTGTGGCCCTGCTGCGCACGCCGCAGGGCTTCGCCTTCGCGCCGATCAAGGACGGCGCGCAGCTGCCGGCCGAGCAGTTCGACCAGCTTGCCGCCGAGGAGCGCGAGCGCCTGGCGCAGGTGATCGAGACGCTGCGCGAGCGCCTGCACCACGTGCTGCAGGACCTGCCGCACTGGCGGCGCGAGATGCACCAGCGCATCCGCGAGGCCACGCGCGACACCATGGGGCTGGCCGCCGGGCACCTCGTCGACGAAGTCAAGGGCCAGTTCACGGGCCTGCCCGCGGTCGACACCTTCCTCGACGAGGTCCGGCGCGACGTGATCGAGGCCGGCGAGCAGTTGCGCGAGCAACCCGTCGGCGACGACGACGAGCCCGGCGGCCTGACCGGCAGCCTGGCCCTGCACCGCTACCAGGTCAACCTGCTGGTCGGCGAGGGGGCCGATGGTGACGGCGGGCGTTGCGGCCACGCGCCGGTGCTGACCTGCGACCACCCGACCTACCCCAACCTCATCGGCCGCATCGACCACGTCGCCCACATGGGCACGCTGCTGACGAACTTCACGCTCGTGCGCCCGGGCGCGCTGCACCGCGCCAACGGCGGCTACCTGATGCTGGATGCCGTCAAGGTGCTGTCCGAGCCGATGGCCTGGGCAGGGCTGAAGCGGGCGCTGAAATCCGCGCGCGTGCGCATCGAGTCGCTGCCCCAGGTGCTGGGCTGGGTCAACACCTTGGCGCTGGAGCCCGAGCCGGTGCCCCTGAGCGTGAAGATCGTGCTCTTCGGCGAGCGCGCTCACTACTATATGCTGCAGGCGCTGGACCCGGAGTTCGACGACCTGTTCAAGATCGCGGCCGACTTCGAGGACGAGGTCGCGCGCGAGCAGGCGCGCGTGGACGACTTCACGCGCCTGGTGGCCTCGATGGCGCGCACGCGCGCGCTGCGGCCGCTGGACCGCGGCGCTGTCGCGCGGCTGGTCGAGCACGCCGCACGCATGGCCGAGGACGCGCAGCGTCTGTCCACGCACACGCGCGCGCTCGGCGACCTGCTGCACGAAGCCGACGCGCAGGCCGCACGCGCCGGGCGGCAACTGGTCACACGCGAGGACGTGGCACAGGCTCAGGCCCTGCGCGTGCGCCGCGCCGACCGGCTGCGCGATGCGGTGCACGACGAGCTGATGCGCGGCACGCTGCTCGTGTCCACCGAGGGCGAGCACATCGGCCAGGTCAACGGTCTGGTCGTGACCCAGCTCGGCGACTTCCGCTTCGCCTACCCGATGCGCGTCACGGCGACGACGCGCCTGGGCGAGGGTGACTTCGTCGACATCGAGCGCGAGTCCACGCTCGGCGGGCCCATCCACGCGAAGGGCGTGATGATCCTTGCCGCCTTCCTGGGAGCGCGCTACGCGCAGGAACTGCCGCTGTCGCTGACGGCCAACCTGGTCTTCGAGCAGAGCTACGGCCCGGTGGAGGGCGACAGTGCCTCGCTGGCCGAGCTGTGCGCCCTGCTGTCGGCGCTGGCCTTCGTGCCGGTGCGGCAGCACCTGGCGGTCACGGGCTCGATCAACCAGTTCGGCCTGGTGCAGGCCGTGGGCGGCGTGAACGAGAAGATCGAGGGCTTCTTCGACCTGTGCCGCCAGCGCGGCCTGAGCGGCCGCCAGGGCGTGCTCATTCCCCGCGCCAACGTGCAGCACCTGATGCTGCGTGACGACGTGGTCGAGGCCGCGGCGCAGGGGCGCTTCCACGTGCACGCGGTGGACGACGCCGACCAGGCGATCGAGCTGCTGACCGGCGTGAGCGCCGGCCTGCCCAACGCCAAGGGCGAGGTGCCCGAGGGCACGATCAACCATCTGGTGGCCTCGCGCCTGGCCGAGCTCTCGCTGCTGCGCCAGACCTGGGGCACCGGCCAGGCCCGCGCTGCCGAAAAGCCGCACCGCCACCGACCGCGCGTGCGGCACAAGGGTCGGCGCTGAGCACGCTCAGGCCGCGCCGGTCAGCCGACGGGATGATGGAGGCATGGTCCATACATTCATCCCTTCGCGGCTGACGGCAGCGATGGCCGCCGCCCTCGCCTTGGGCGCCTGCCAGAGCCCGCCCACCCAGCAGCAGACCGGCACCGTCGTCGGCGGAGTGCTCGGCGGGGTGCTGGGCTCGCAGGTGGGCAAGGGTGGCGGGCGGACGGCAGCCACGGTGATCGGCACCCTGGTCGGCGCGGCCCTGGGCGGCGCGGTCGGGCGCTCGATGGACGAGACCGACCGCCTGAAGACCGCCCAGGCCCTGGAGACCGTGCGCACGGGGCAGTCGCGCACCTGGACCAACCCCGACACCCGCGCCACCTACACCGTCACGCCCACCCGCACGCGCGAGACCACGGCAGGCCCCTGCCGCGAGTACACGGTGGACGCGCGCATTGGCGGCCAGGCCGAGAAGGTCTACGGCCAGGCCTGCCGCCAGGCCGACGGCAGCTGGCGCGCCACGCCATGAACCCCAACCCCAGGAAGCCCGCCATGAACCTCGGATCGATCTGCACCCGCCGCGTCATCACCATCGACACCCAGCAGAGCCTGCAGCAGGCCGCGCAGCTCGTGCGCGACCAGCACGTGGGCGCCCTCGTCGTGACGCAGGACATGCCCGAAGGCCGGCGCATCGTCGGCATCGTCACCGACCGCGACCTCGCGATCGAAGTGCTGGCCAACGGCGCGCTCGCGCCGCGCCAGAACGTGGGTCAGTTCGTCGACGGCACCCTGGTCAGCGCGCCAGCCCAGGCCGGGCTGTCGCAGGCGATCGACCTCATGCGCGCCGCCGGCGTACGCCGCCTGCTCGTGCGCGACGACCACGGCCATCTGGCCGGCATCGTCAGCTTCGACGACCTGCTCGACGCCTGCGCGCAGCAGCTCGCCGGCCTGGCCGACGTGGTGCGCAAGGGCATCCAGCGCGAGGCCGCCGAGCGCGCCGAGGCCGCCGCGCCACAGGCCCTGTCGCTGCAGCTTCCGGCCATCGGCACCGCGGCTTGGCAGATGGCGGTGGCTTGAGAGCCTGAGAGTCTGTCCCCCATGCCCGCCTTGCGCCCCCGAATACCCCGTCTCGTCGTTGCAAATCCGCGCCATAGCCCAAGCTATGGCTGTGGTTTGCGCCTAGATACGGGGTATTTGGGGGCGCCTTTCGGGCACGGCGGACAAACTCTCAGGCTCTGAGACCGCCCCCCGGTCGGGCTGCGATCAGGAGAAGGCGATCACCGCGCCGTCGATGACGTTGTCGAGCGAACGGTAGGGCATCATCCGGATCGAGGTGGTGCGGCCGTCGCGGCCGCTGAAGGCGTGGCGGCTGACCACCAGCGTGCGCAGCATGTCTTGCACGCGCTCGGCGATGTCGTTCAGGCCGATCGATTCGCCCAGGGTCGCCAACGGCAGGCCCAGGCTGGCATCGCTGAGCCCGAACTGCTGGCGAGCCGCCTCGCTGTAGCGCCGCAGGCGCAGCTCGCGATCGACCAGCAGCATCACGACATCCACGCCCAGCAGCAGGTTGCGCACATCGGCCTGCGCCTGCGCCAGGTCGGCGAGCTTGGTCTTGAGCTCGGCGTTGACCTCCTGCAGCTCGTCGTTCATCGCCTGCATCTCGTCCTTGGAACTGGTCAGCTCCTCGTTCGTGGATTGGAGCTCCTCGTTGGTCGACTGCAGTTCCTCGTTGGCCGCCTGCAGTTCCTCCTGGGAGGCGCGCATCTCCTCGCGCAGGCTCTGCGCCTCCTCGCGCGCGCGCCCCAGTTCGGCCTCGACGGCCGCGCCGGCGGGCGGGCTGCCGGCACGGCGCCGACGCGGGCGCGCCGACAGGTCGCGGAAGGCGATCAGCCACAGACCCTGGAGTTCGGCCGGCTCGTCCAGCGGCTCGATGCGCAGACCCACCGCCGGCGGCCCCGACGCAGACTCCAGCGGCAGGTCGTCGACCTCCACCACGGCGTGCCCCGCCCGGGCGCGCTCGAGAGCGTCGGACAGCGCGACGCACAGCCCCGCGCGCGCCATCACGTGCACGTTCCAGTTGGCCTGCCCGGCGGCCGGCTCGAGGTAGCGCCCGGTGCGTCCGCTAACGTAGACGATGTCACCGCTGCCGTTGACCAGCACCAGAGGCGGCGCCAGCCGCTGCATCAGCCAGCGGTCGGCCACGGCCTGCAGGTTGGCCGGCGTGCTCTGCGGGGCGTCGTCGGGCATCGGGCTCTCCTTTGCGGGTTGGGCGGCGGCGGCCGGCGGCCGCCAGCTGAAGCCAGGCACGGGCAGGGCCTGCCCGCCCTCGCCGCGCCGGTAGATGCGCAGGCGCGCGTCCATCGGCTCGAACAGATCCTCGTAGCGGCCGATGGTCTCGGAGCTGCCGAGCAGCAGCAGTCCGCCCGTGCGCAGGCTGTAGTGGAACAGAGGCAGGAGCCGGCGCTGCAGCGGCGCGGTCAGGTAGATCAGCAGGTTGCGGCAGCTCAGCAGGTCCAGCCGGGTGAAGGGCGGGTCGCGGTTCAGGTCGTGCGTGGCGAAGACCACCATCTCGCGGATCTCGGGGTGGATCTTCAGGCCAGGCCCGTGCGGCACGAAGAAGCGCGCCTGGCGCGCGGGCGTCAGGTCCTCGCGGGCAGACGCCGGGTAGACGCCGCGGCGCGCGCGCTCGATGGCCCCCGCGCTGAGGTCGGTGGCGAAGACCTGCAGCGTGCAGCGGCGGCGCTCCGGCAACGCGTCGAGCACCTCGCGAAAGGTGATCGCGAGCGTGTAAGCCTCCTCGCCCGTGGAGCAGCCCGCCACCCAGGCGCGCAGGCGCCAGCCGTCCTCGCGCTGGCGCAGCAGGCGCGGCAGGCCCTCCTCGCGCAGCCACTGCCACAAGGGGGGATCGCGGAAGAAACTGGTCACGCCGATCAGCAGCTCCTGCGCCAGCAACTGTGGCTCGGCGTCGTTCACCTCGAGCATGCGCGCGTACTCCGGCATCGAGCCGATGCGATGCACGTCCATCCTGCGGCGGATGCGCCGCAGCAGCGTGCTCGGCTTGTAGAGCATGAAGTCGTGCTGGCCGCGCTCGCGCAGGCGGTGCAGGATGGTCATCAGGTGCATCCGCGGGGCCAGCGCGTCCTCGTCGTCACGCTCCGCCACCGGGGCGGCTGCGGCACCACAGGCCCCTGCTGCCGAGCCCGGGGACGCGGCGTCCGCCACGGTCGGCGCCACCCCGGACGCGCGCGCGGCCAGCGCCTGCAGCAGGCGGGTGGGCAGTTCGGCCGGCGGCGCGGCGATATCCACGACCCCCATGCCGAGCGCGTTGCGCGGCATCGCGTCGAACTGCGCCGTCTGCGGCAGCTGCGCCAGCGTCAGGCCACCGGCGGCGCGGATCGCCCCCAGGCCGGCGCAACCATCGGAGCCCACGCCCGAGAGCAGCACGCCCACGGCGCGCGTGCCCAGGTCCCTGGCCAGGGAGTCGAACAGCAGGTCCAGCGTCTGGCGCCGACCGTGCGCTGCCGGCAGGGGCTGCACCCGGCAGCGCCCCCCCACCACCGTGAGAACCGCGTCGGCCGGAATGGTCACGAGCTGCCCGGGCTGCAGCCAGAGCCCGTCCACCGCCTCGCGCACGGGCATCGGCGTCAGGTGCTGCAGCACCGGCACGAGCTGGGTCTGCAGCGCCGGGTCCAGGTGCTGCGCGTAGACCCAGGCCAGATCCACCCCGGGCGGGATGCGGGGCAGCATCTGCTCCAGGGCAGCGAGGCCGCCCGCGGAGGCACCAATAGCGACGACCACCGACGCCTTTGGCAGCGGCCGCGACGGGCCCGTAGCGGGCAGCGCAACCTCTGCTGCGGGGGCAGGGTCGGCTGCCGGATCCAGGGCGGACGGCTTGGGGATGGTCATGCAACGATGGAGTACACGTTCTATCATCGCAGGCTGCGATTTCGCTGGTCGCTTGCAAAGCGTAGTCCCTTTGGCGGCCATTCCCGGCCACCTGCCTGCCTCGACACCTCCCGGAGTGTCCCCTGTATCGTGACCGTGCTCCCCGCCGCGGCAGACATTGCGCCCGCCTCCCCTGACCCAGCCGCCCTGCGCGCCCTGGTCGCCCGCCTCGTCGACACGCGCGAGGAGGAGCGCCTGCGCGTGGCGCGCAAGCTGCACGACGAGCTCGGGCAGATGCTGTCCGCCCTGCGCCTGGAGCTGGGAGCGCTGGCGATGTCGGCGGACAGTCCAGAGCAGGCGCAGCGCTTCACGGCCTCGGCGGAGCTCGTGGGTGCCTCGATGGCCACGCTGCGCCATATCTCCGAGGACCTGCGGCCGCTGGTGCTGGACGACCTGGGCCTGCACGCGGCGCTGGACTGGCTGGCCGACCAGGCGAGCCAGCGCCTGGGCATCGAGGTGACACTGCGGCGCGACACCGAAGACCACCCCGCGGACCCGCGGGTGGCCACCGCCATCTACCGGGCGGTGCAGGAGGCGCTGGACAACGTGGAGCGCCATGCGCGCGCCACCGATGTGGCGATCACGCTGCGCCGCCAGGGGGAGACCCTGGAGTTGACGGTCGAGGACAACGGCCTGGGCCTGCCGGCCGGCGCGCTCGACCAGGCTACGGCCTGGGGCCTGCGGACGCTCGACGAGCGCATGCGCGCCCTCGGCGGCGGGCTGGCGCTCGAGAACGTCCGCGGCGGCGGTGCGCGCCTGCGGCTCGTGGTGCCCTTGCAGCCCGCCCGGGCCCCGGCAGCGGCCACGGTCACCCCGACGGCCCCGACGCCGTGAGCGCTGGCCCCGACGCCGCACCGACAGGCCACCCTCGCCTGACCGCCGGGCTGAAGGTGCTGCTCGCCGACGAGCACGCGGGTGTGCGCGCGGCGCTGGCCGCCCTGCTGCGTGGCGCCGGGGTCGCCGGGCCCTGCGCCGAGGCCGCCGACACGCACGAGGCCTGGGCTCGCCTGGAGTCCGCCGGGCATGACCTCGCGCTCGTCGACATCGCCTTGCCCGGCATCGGCGGCCTGGCACTGCTGCAGCGCCTGCGCGACGCAGGCTCCGGCACGCCCGTGCTGATGCTGAGCACCCACGCCGGGCCAGGCTACGGGCTGCGCGCCTTCGAGGCCGGGGCCAACGGCTACATCGGCAAGGACGCGCCGGCACCGTCCTTGGTGGCCGCCGCTCGCGCCGTGGCCAGCGGCGGCAGCCACGTGCCTGACACCCTCGCCGAGCTCGTGCGGCTGCTGCCGCAGGGGCGCGTGCGCGTCGAGCCGCACGCTCGCCTGAGCGCGCGTGAGCTGCTCCTGCTGAAACTGCTGGCAGGCGGCCTGTCAGAGGGCGAGGCCGCGCAGCAGCTCCGCCTGGGGCCCGCGGAGGCAGCACGCAGCCGCGACCGGATCGCGCAGAAGCTGGGCCTGGCGCAGGCGGAGGACTGGCAGCGCTACGCTCAGGCCCACGGCCTGGGCTGGACCGCGCGTCAGTAGGCCACCGCGCGCTCTGGCCCGGCGCTGACCGTGGCCATCATCGCGTCGAGGTGGGCCTTCAGGCGCTCGAGCCTGAGCTCGCGCGCGCCGGGGTCGTCCCAGAGGTTGTCGAACTCGCCGGGGTCGGCTTCGGTGTCGTAGAGCTCGCCGACGCGGTGCCCGTGGTAGACCACGCTCTTGTAGCGCCCGTCGAAGACCATGGAGCCGTGGCTGTGGTCGGCGTGCTGCGGGCCACCGATCGAGTCCTTGAACTCGCTGACGACGCAGTCCTTGTGGCGATGCGGCTCGACCTCGCTGCGCATCAGCGGCAGCAGCGAGCGCCCCTGCATCGACGCCGGCACCGGCAGTCCGGCCGCCTCCAGCAGCGTCGGCGCCACGTCCACGGTCTCGACGAGCGCGTCGCTGCGCAGGCCCTCCCGCAATTCGCCCGGCCAGCTGAAGATCAGCGGCACCCGCACCAGACCGTCGAAGAAGCGGCAGCCCTTGAGGATCAGGCCGTGGTCGCCCAGCAACTCGCCGTGGTCGCTCATGAAGACGATGATGGTGTCGTCGAGCTGGCCGGTGGCGCGCAGCGCGTCCAGGATACGGCGCAGCTGGTCGTCGATCAGCATGATCATCGCGTAGTAGTTCGCCTTGACCTCCAGCGCGTCGTAGGCGCGCGGCGGGGCCGAGGCCACGAGGTCGTGCTCGGTCTCGACCACCGTCTGCACCTTCTGGCGCAGGCGCGGGTCGACCGCGACCTTGGTCTGCTGGTCGATCGCGGCGAAGGCGCGCTGGCGTTCGATGTCGCTGTCACGGAACAGCGGCATCGGCAGCGACTCGGCGTCGACCCGGGCCAGGTACTCCGGCGGCGCGTCGAAGGGCGCGTGCGGGTCGAAGGGGTTCAGCGACAGCATCCACGGCCCCTCGCGCTGCTCGGTGATGAAGCGGATGGCCATCTCGCTCGTCCAGGTGCTCTGGTGGTACTCGGCCGCCACGCCGGGGCCGCAGAAGGCGTTGTGCGGCGCGTACAGCTCCACCGGGTCGACCTTCTTCTCGTGCCGCAGCCAGTTCTCGTAGTCATGGCCGCGCGTGAAGTCCGGGTGCGGGTGGTGGCTCCAGTGGAAGACGCGGTAGCCGTCGTCAGGCCGCTTCTCGTAGTACTTTGCCGCCGTCAGGTGCAGCTTGCCGACGAGCCCGCAGTCGTAGCCGGCATCGGCGAACAGCCGCGTCACCAGGGTCTCCTGCGGCGGGAACCAGGCATTGCCGTTGCGGTAGACGTGGTGCGAGGCCGGGTAGCGCCCGGTGAGGAAGGACGCGCGCGCGGGCGTGCAGATGGGGCTCTGCGTGTAGGCCCGGTTGAAGGCCACGCCGCGCTCGCACAGGCTGTCGAGCGTGGGTGTGGCGATGTGCTGCTGCCCGAGCGCGCGGATCGTGTCCCAGCGCTGCTGGTCGGTGCAGTACCAGAGGATGTTGGGGCGACGGCGGCTCATGGACCCTCAGTTGAGCTTGATGCCGGCGGACTTGACGACGCCGCCGATCTTGTCGGTTTCGGCGCGCAGAAAGTCGCCGAACTGCGATGGGGTGCTGTGGCGCGCCGCGAGGCCGAGGGCGGTGAGCCGCTCCTGCACGTCCGGCAGGGCGGCAATCGCGGTGAACTCCTCGTTCAGGCGGCGCACCACCTCGGCCGGGGTGCCGGCCGGTGCGAGCATGCCCCACCAGTTGGTGAACTCGAAGCCCCTGACCGTCTCGCCGATGCCCGGCACGTCGGGCAGGGCCGGCAGGCGCGGGCCGGTGACGGCGATGGCACGCAGGCGCCCGCCCTTGACCTGGGCGAAGGCCGATCCGTCGATCATCAGGTCCACCTCGCCGCCGATGGTGGCCGTGGTCGCCGCCGCGCCGCCCTTGTAGGGCACGTGCAGCAACTGGATGCCGGTCATCGAGGCCAGCAGTTCGTAGGCCAGATGTGCCGGGCCGCCGATCCCGCCCGTGCCCAGGGTCAGACGTCCCGGTTGGGCGCGTGCGCGGGCGATCAGGTCGGCCATGTCGCGGATGGGCGAGTCGGGGCGCACGCACACGACGATGGAGACCGAGCTGACCAGGCTGATCGGCGCGAAGTCCTTCAGCGGCGCGTAGGGCAGGTTCGGATTGGCCAGCGCAGCGATGATGAGCGAGCCCGAGTCGCCGATGACCAGGGTGTAGCCGTCCGCGGGCGACTTCGCCGCCGCGGCCGCGCCGATCGCCCCCGCCGCGCCGCCGCGGTTGTCCACCACCACCGGCAGCTTCAGCCGCTCCGACAGCTTCTGGGCGTACAGGCGCCCGACGATGTCGGTGTTGCCGCCCGGCGGGTAGGGCACGATCAGCTTCAGCGGCTTGTCGGGCCAGGCCTGCGCCCGTGCCTGCGGCAGCCCGGCCACGGCCAGGCCGGCGCCCAGCATCAGTTGTCTGCGGTCCATCGTCGCCTCCTGCGGGCTTTCACCCTGATGTGTTGTGTGCGTGACGCGCCAGTGCGACCCGCTTCAATGGTCGGTGAAGGCCGCGCGCACCTGGGCCTCGAGGTCCTCGCCAGGCCCGGGCTCGACCTCGACGACCACCTGGCGCAGCAGCCCGGTGAAGCGGAAAGGCGCGTCGTAGTCCTCGGTCACCGGCAGGCCGCTGTCGTAGCCGCAGCACTGGCCTTCGCCCGAGGTCTCGATCACGGCCGGGATCGTGCGCGGGATCTCGCCCGCGCCGACCTCGCGCCCGTCGACGAGCAGGCGGCCGTGGCCGCGGTGCTCGCCGGTGCGGGTGAAGACGAAGGCGAGCGTGCAGTCGCCGCGCGGCAGCGGCTCGGCCGAGGTGATGCGGTACTCCTGCAAGCCCAGGTAGTTGTGCACGTAGACCAGGCGGTCGCCCTTGAGGTAGAGCGAATAGCCCGAGAACCAGCTGCCGTGGGCGAAGAGCACGCCCTCGGCGCCCTCGGGCGGGATACGCACGTCGGCCGTGATCGTGTGCGAGCGGTTCTTCAGGTTCACCGCCGTGTACTCAAACTGCGGCGCGCCGCCGGGCTCGAACACGTGTTGCCGCGCCGGTGCGCGGCTGCCGGGCTTGCGCTCGCCCATGCGCAATTGCATGCGCGAGTCCAGCGGCAGCACGTTGTACTTGCCGGCCTCGGCCCACCACTGCTCAACCAGACGCGCCAGCTTCTCGGGGTGCTCGGCGGCGAGGTCGCGGGTCTCGGAGAAGTCCTCGGCGACGTGGTAGAGCTCCCACTTCTGTTGCGAGAGCACCTCGTCGCTCAGCATCTCGCCCTGCGGCTGCTCGACCACGGCCTTCCAGCCGTCGGCCCAGATCGCGCGCGAGGCGATCATTTCGTAGTACTGCACGCGCTTGTTCGTCGGCGCCTGCGCGTCGGCGAAGGTGTGGGCGAAGCTCACGCCTTCGAGCGGGCGCTGCGGCACGTGGTTCAGCACCGGCGGAGGCTGCAGGCCCAGGGCCTCGAGGATGGTGGGCGTGACGTCGACGACGTGCACATACTGCGAGCGCACCTCGCCGCGCGCGGCAATGCCTTTGGGCCAGTGCACGATCAGCGGGTCGCTCATGCCGCCCTGGTGCAGGTAGCGCTTCCAGCGCCGCAGCGGGGTGTTACCCGCCCAGGCCCAGCCCCAGGCGTAGTTGGCGAAGGACTTGACGCTGCCCCACTCGTCCAGGTGGCGCAGGTTGTCCGCCACGGTCGGCTCGAGCCGGTTCGGGAACTGGCACTCGTTGAAGGAGCCGTGCTCGCCGCCCTCGGCCGAGGCGCCGTTGTCCGAGGCCAGCAGGATCAGCGTGTTGTCGAGCTCGCCGCGGCGCTCCAGGTCGGCGATGACGCGGCCGATGTGGTGGTCGGTCTGCTCCATGAAGCCGGCGAAGACCTCCATCTGCCGCGCGTACAGCCGACGCTCGTCGGCCGACAGGCTGCCCCAGGCACGCACCCAGGGCGGGCGCTCGCTGAGCACGGTGTTCGGCGGCACGATGCCCATCTCGAGCTGACGCGCGAACACAGCCTCGCGCCAGGCATCCCAGCCGGCGTCGAACTTGCCGCGGTAGCGCTCGATCCACTGCGGCTCGCACTGGTGCGGGGCGTGCCCGGCCCCGAGGCAGTAGTACATGAAGAAAGGCTTGTCGGGCGCCACCGTCCGCAGGTCGGTGATGTAGCGCATGGCCTGGTCGGCCAGGTCGGCGTTCAGGTGGTAGCCGTCCTTCCAGCTGCGCGGCGGGTCGATGTAGTGGCTGTCGTGCACCAGCGTGGGCGACCACTGGTTGGTCTTGCCGCCGAGGAAGCCGTAGAAGCGCTCGAAGCCGCGCGACAGCGGCCAGCGCGCCTTGGACGCGCCCGAGGCGTACTCGGCCGCCAGCGTCAGGTGCCACTTGCCGATGGCGAAGGTGGCATAGCCCTGGGCGAGCAGCATCTCCGACAGGAAGCCGTTCTCCTTCGGGATCATGCCGTTGTAGCCCGGGTAGCCGGTGGCCATCTCCTGGATGATCCCCACGCCGTTGGAGTGGTGGTTGCGCCCGGTGAGCAGGCAGGCCCGCGTGGGCGAGCAGATCGCCGTGGTGTGGAAGTCGCGAAAGCGCAGCCCGCCGGCGGCCAGGCGGTCCATGTTCGGCGTGCGGATGTCCGAGCCATAGCAGCCGAGCTGCGCGAAGCCGACATCGTCCAGCAGGAAGACGATGACGTTGGGCGACCCGGGCCGGGCCTTCGGCGGCTGCGGCCATGCCGGCTCGGACTGGCCGGCGGTGCGCTCGATACGGCCGTTGAAGCGGCCGCCCTCGGGGTAGGTCTTCATTGCACCGTGACCTTGGCCGCCTTGACCGCGGCCGACCAGCGCGCATGCTCGGCGTTCAGGAAACGGCCGAACTCCTCGGGCGTGTTGGCGGCCACGTCGGCGCCCAGGTTCCTCAGGCGCTCGACCATGTCGGGCTGGCGCAGCACGGCCACGATGTCGGCGTTCATCTTCGCGACGATGTCCTTCGGCGTGGCCGCGGCGACGACGACACCGAACCAGGCATAGGCCTCGTACTCGGGGTAGCCCGACTCCTTCAGCGTCGGCACCTGCGGCCAGTAGGGCACCCGCCGGTCGGACGTCATCGCCAGCGCCTGCAGCTTGCCGGAGGTGACGTGCTGCATCACCTCGAGCGGGCTCGCGAACATGAAGGAGACCTGGCCGGCGACGAGGTCCACCACTGCGGGGCCGCCGCCCCTGTAAGGCACGTGCAGCGGCTGGATCCCGGACTGGAGCTGGAACAACTCCACCGCCAG
>JBILNB010000147.1:0-3756 GCA_044375195.1 Rubrivivax sp.
CAACAGCCAGAAGCTCAGGTTGTTCATGCGCGCGAAGGCCATGTCGGCCGCGCCGATCTGCAGCGGGATCATCCAGTTCGCGAACCCGACGAAGGCCGGCATGATGGCACCGAACACCATGATCAGGCCATGCATCGTGGTGAGCTGGTTGAACAGCTGCGGGTTCACGTACTGCAGGCCGGGCTGGAAGAGCTCGGCGCGGATGCCCAGAGCCAGGATGCCGCCGATCATCAGCATCGCGAACGAGAACAACAGGTACATCGTGCCGATGTCCTTGTGGTTCGTCGCGAACAGCCAGCGCCGCCAGCCGTGGGAGTGGCCGTGGTCGTGGTCGTCGGCGTGGTGGCCGTGATGGTCAAGCACTGCGCTCATGCGGGGCTCCTGGATCTCGGGGAATGCGGTGTTCAGCGGATGTCAAGGCGCGCGGCGGCTCACTTGCGCGCGGCGACGATGTCAGCGGGCTGCACGATCTGGCCCGTCTGGTTGCTCCACTGATTCTTCGTGTAGGTGATGACGGCGGCGATCTCGGTGTCGGACAGCTGCTTCCAGGCCGGCATCGCGCCGTTGGCCGCGCCGTTGAGCAGGATCGCGATCTGCTTGGACTTGTCGGCGTCCATCACGATGGCCGAGCCGTCCAGCGCCTTGATCGGGCCCACGGCCTTGCCGCCGGCCTGGTGGCAGGCCACGCAGTTGGCGGCGTAGACCTTCGCACCGCGGGCGACCAGATCCTGCAGGTTCCAGACCTTGCCCGGGTCGTCGGCCTTGGCGGCCAGGGCCTTCTTCTGAGCGTCCACCCACTTGGCGTAGTCCGGCGCGCTGAGCACCTTGACGTGGATGGGCATGTAGGCGTGCTCCTTGCCGCAGAGCTCGGCGCACTGGCCGTAGAAGTCGCCAGTCTTGTCGGCGCGGAACCAGGTGTCGCGCACGAAGCCCGGGATGGCATCCTGCTTGACACCGAAGGCCGGCACCATCCAGGCGTGGATCACGTCGTTGGCCGTCGTGATGATGCGGATCTTGCGATCCACGGGCACGACCAGCGGGTTGTCCACCTTCAGCAGGTAGTTGTCGATCGGCTCGGGCTTGCCGGAATCCGACATCAGGCGGTGCGCGTTGTCCAGGGTGGAGACGAAGGAGATGCCTTCGCCCTCGCCCTTGAGATAGTCGTAGCCCCACTTCCACTGGTAGCCGGTGGCCTTGATCGTGAGGTCGGCATTGCTCGTGTCCTTCATCGCGACGACGGTGCGCGTGGCCATCGCGCCCATCGCTATGACGATGATGAAGGGGATGACCGTCCAGGCGATCTCCACGCCCAGGCTTTCGTGGAAGTTGGCCGGCTTGTGGCCAACCGACTTGCGGTGCTTGAGGATCGAATAGAACATGACCCCGAAGACGCCGATGAAGATGACGACGCAGATACCCATCACCGCGTAGTGCAGCCAGTGGATGTTGGCGGCGATGGCGGAGGCCGGCGGGTGCATGTCGAGCTGGTTCACCGCCGGGCCGCCCGGCAGGTCCTTGACGGCCGCCGCAGCCAGACCGGCCTGCGCGGCCAGGCCCAGGGCCAGCGCCGTGTTCTTCATCGTCTGCCAGACCGGCTTGGCGGGGCGGGACTGTGTCTTGTTCATCGTCGGGTCTTCAGGCGGTGGAATCCAGGGAGGCCTACGGCGCAGTGCGAGCAGTCCGCAGCGCCAGGCGCAATTCTTGGGCGAAGGCGGCCCGCATCTCGGGGCGCAGGAAACGGCCGATGCGCACGCGCTGGCCCTGGCCCGACAGCTCGACGAGCGAGCCGTCGCCAAGGGCCGGCTCGACCGACACCCACTCGGCGCGGAAGCGCGTCATGCGGCAGGCGCTGCCGTGGGTCTGCTCGACCAACAGGCTCGGGCCGCTCAGGGTCAGGGTGTCGGCGTCGGTGGCGTGACGGGCATAGACGAGCAGCGCAATGCCGAGCACGAGCAGCTCGAGCCCGGCGAAGGCCAGAACCACCGGCGCGCCGCTGAACGCGAAACCGCTGGCGATCAGCAGCGACACCAGGCACATCGACAGGTAGAAGCCGCCGAGTTGCCGCGGCGTGACCGAGCAGTTGCGGCGCAGCACCCACTGCACGCCGCCCGCACCCGCGTCACCGCTCGGCCAGGCACGGCCGAAGCGCCAGGGCGCGTCGGCTCCCGGGGAGGACCAGGCTGGAGAAGCGAGCGTGGCGGACATCGTGGCGTGTTCGTGCTGCGGCGGCTTGGAAAGGGATGGCGCCGCGAGCCCCGGATCGCGGCCGCGCAACTCCCTCTCTCTCTTGAATTGGGCTCGATTCTAGCGTCGCCTGAGCCGGGGGCAGACACGAGAACCCCGCGTCAAGGCGGGTCGTCAAGCCGGCCGCCGGCCGGCGCGCACCATCGCACGCAGATCGGCGAGGTCCACGCGGGCCTCGGCCTGGACGCGTGGGCGCGGCGCCGGGCGGAAGGCATGGCCGTAAGCGATCTCGAAACCCAGCCGGACGCGCCCGTCGTCCCCCGCCGTCCGCTGCAGCGCCTCGAGCAGGCGCTCGCGCCAGCGCGGCGTGCGCAGGCCGCGGGCGCGATGGGGGTGCAGGTTGGCGCCCAGGGTGCGCAACTCGGCCAGGGCCGACGCGGCATCGGCCCAGGTCAACACGATCTCTTCCTGGTCCATCACCGGATCGGCGAAACCGGTCTCGACCAGCATGTCGCCGAAGTCGTGCATGTCCACGAGTGGCGCCATCGGCGGGCCCCACTCCTCCTGCGCGTACAGCGCCCGCAGTTCGGCCAGAGTGCCCGGCCCGAAGGTGGAGAACATCAGGAAGCCGTCCACCGAGAGGGCCCGGTGCCACTGGCGCAAGGTGGCCAGGGGATCGCCCAGCCCGTGCAGCACCATGTTGGCCCAGACGAGCTGGGCCTGCCCGGCGCCGACCTGCCCGGGCTCCAGCGCGACGGGCGTGCTCGGCCGCCTCCAGCGGCGCGGAGACCACCAAGGCGCGGCCGGGGCCACGGCGGCCGGGATCGGCGCACCGGGCTCTGGCGCGGGCTCGACGGCCAGGACCGACGCGCCCGGGTAGGCGGCCGCCAGCAGCGGCCCTCCGCCGCCGGCGCGCCCGCCCCAGTCGAGCACCGTCTGCGGCTGCATCCGGATCACGGCCAGGCGATCGGCCATGCGCCGGGCCACCTCGGCATGCAGCCAGGGCGCCGCCGGGGCCTGCAGCACGCGGACGCGCGCGCGCCGCAATGCGGCCGGATCGACGAGCGGCGGGCTGGCCAGCGCGGAGGTGTCAGTCGGCCCGGGCGGCCGCACGGTGGCATCGAGACCCATCGGGCCAGTATATTGAGCCAATGTCCGCCGCCGCTGTGTCCGTCCATGCCTCCCGAACCGCGCGGGCACCAACGCCGCGGCCCGGGCTGCCCGGCAGCTGCTGGCTGTGCCGCGCCTGGGGCGCCGGGGCGTGGTGCGACGACTGCGGGACGCGCTTTCGCAGCGCCGCACCCCGGTGCGCACGCTGCGCGCTCGTGCTGCCGGCCGCCGACGGCGCAACGCCCGCGCCGGCGGTGTGCGGCCCCTGCCTGCGCCACCCGCCGCCCTGGTCGGCCGCGGTCTGCGCCGAGGACTACGCCTTTCCCTGGGACCGGCTGGTCGCCGACTTCAAGTTCCACGGCCAGCCCGAGCTTGCGCAGCCGCTGGCAGACCGGCTCGCGCAGGCCGTGCGCGACGCGCTGCAGACGGCTGGCGCCGTCGGGCCGGAACTGCTGGTGCCGG
>JBILNB010000035.1:0-44458 GCA_044375195.1 Rubrivivax sp.
CGGCGGTCTTGCCGGTCTGGCGGTCGCCGATGATCAGCTCGCGCTGGCCGCGACCGACCGGCACCATCGAGTCGATGGACTTCAGGCCCGTCTGCACCGGCTGGCTCACCGACTGGCGCGCGATCACGCCCGGGGCGACCTTCTCGATGACATCCGTCATCTTGGCGTTGATCGGGCCCTTGCCGTCGATGGGCTGACCCAGCGCGTTGACGACGCGGCCGATGAGCTCGGGGCCGACCGGCACCTCCAGGATGCGGCCCGTGCACTTGACGGTGTCGCCTTCCGAGATGTGCTCGTACTCGCCCAGGATCACCGCGCCGACCGAGTCGCGCTCGAGGTTCAGCGCCAGGCCGAAGGTGGGCTGGCCGCTGGCCGTGGCCGGGAATTCCAGCATCTCGCCAGCCATCACGTCCGACAGGCCGTGCACGCGGCAGATGCCGTCGGTCACGGAGACCACGGTGCCCTGGTTCTTGATGTCGGTGCTGGCCTGCAAGCCTTCGATGCGGCTCTTGATCAGCTCGGAAATTTCAGCGGGGTTCAGTTGCATGGGGTTCTCCTGGCTTCGGGCAGGCGGTGTGCGTCCGGGGGAGGGGCGGCGGGCCGCCTCAGGCGGTCAGCGCGACCTTCATCTGTTCGAGGCGGGCCTTGACCGAGGTGTCGAGCACCTCGTCGCCGACGACCACGCGAATGCCGCCGATGAGCTCGGGGCGTACGACGACGCCGGCCTCGAGCTTGCGCCCGAAGCGCTTCTCGAGCGTGGCGACGACCTCGTTCAACTGGGCAGCGTCGATCGGGTAGGCGCTCTCGATGCGCGCCTGGCTCACGCCGCTCTGGGCGTCGACCAGGGCCTGGAACTGTGCCGCGATCTCGGGAAGCGCCGCGAGGCGTCCGTTGTCGAGCACGGTGCGCAGGAAGTTGCGCGCCTGGGCCGACACCGGCGTGCCGAGCACCGACAGCACGATGTCCTGCACCTGCTCGGCGGTGGTCTTGGGGTTGTCGGCGAACTGGCGCAGCTGCGGCTCGGCCGCCACGGCGGCGAGCGCGGTGACCTCGGCAGCCAAGGCTGCAGCCTGGGCACCCGCAGCCTTGGACAGCGCTTCGGCGTAGGGCCGGGCTATGGTGGCGATCTCAGCCATGGGGCGGGCCTCGCTCAGAGCTCGGTCTTCAGCCGCGCCAGCAACTCGGCGTGGGCACGCGCGTCGACCTCGCGCTTGAGGATGGACTCGGCGCCCTTGACGGCCAGCGCAGCAACCTGCTCGCGCAGCACCTCGCGGGCCTTCACGGCTTCCTGCTCGGCTTCGGCGCGGGCGGCGGCGACGATCTTCGCGCCTTCCTCGGAGGCGCGGGCCTTGGCTTCCTCGATCGTCTGCTGCGCCAGACGCTCGGCGTCAGCCAGGCGGCGGGCAGCATCGTCGCGGGCGGCCGACAGCTGCTGCTCGACGCGCTGGTTGGCGGCAGCCAGGTCGGACTTGGCCTTGTCGGCGGCCGACAGACCTTCGGCGATCTTCTTCGCGCGCTCGTCCAGCGCCGCCGTGATGGGCGGCCAGACGAAACGCATCGTGAACCAGACCAGGATCGCGAACACGATCATCTGGACGATCAGGGTGGCGTTGATGCTCACTTCGGGGACCTCGTCAGGGGGTGATCCAGGCGGCGCCGGCGCGCCGCCTCACGAACCAGCCGGGGAGGATTACTTCGGCAGGTTGGCGATCTGGCCGAGGAAGGGGTTGGCCGTGGCAAACCACAGCGCGATGCCGGTGCCGATGATGAAGGCCGCGTCGATCAGGCCGGCGAGCAGGAACATCTTGGTCTGCAGTTCGCCCATCAGCTCGGGCTGGCGCGCGGCGGACTCGAGGTACTTGCTGCCCATGATGCCGATGCCGATACAGGCACCGACGGCACCCAGACCGATGATCAGGCCGGCGGCGAGGGCAACAAAGCTGATGACTTCCATGAAAAGCTCCTGGTTCAGTGAGATTGAGAGAGGGGAAGGGGAACGGTCCTGAGGCGTCGCCGGTCGGCCGTCAGTGGGCGTCATGCGCTTGACCCACGTAGACGAGGGTCAGCATCATGAACACGAAGGCCTGCAGCGTGATGATCAGGATGTGGAAGATGGCCCACACGCTGCCGGCGATGATGTGGCCGATCGCCAGACCGATGCCGGTGGCCGAGAGCGACCAGGCACCGCCCATCAGGGCGATCAGCATGAAGATCAGCTCGCCGGCGTACATGTTGCCGAACAGCCGCATCCCGTGCGAGACCGTCTTGGCGACGAACTCGATGATCTGCATCGCGAAGTTGATCGGATACAGGTAGAACTTGTCGCCGAAGGGGGCCGAGAACAGCTCGTGCACCCAGCCGCCCAGGCCCTTGATCTTGACGTTGTAGTACAGGCAGATCAGCAGCACCGACAGGGACAGGCCCATCGTCACGGACAGATCGGCGGTGGGCACGACACGCATGTAGTCTGGCGCGCCCATCGCCGGGCCGGCGACGTGCCAGATCGCCGGCAGCAGGTCCACGGGCAGCAGATCCATCGCGTTCATCAGGAAGATCCAGACGAACACTGTCAGCGCCAGCGGGGCTACGAGCTTGCGGCTGGTGGCGCTGTGAACGATGCCCTTGGCCTGGGAGTCCACCATCTCGACGAGGAGTTCGACGGCCGCCTGGAAGCGGCCTGGCACGCCCGCGGTGGCCTTGGACGCGGCGCGCCACAGCAGCCAGCAGCCGACGATACCCAGCAGCGTGGCGTAGAAGATGGAGTCGAGGTTGAAGACCGAGAAGTCGACGACCGCGGACTGCTTATGGTTCTGCAGGTGCTGCAGGTGGTGGACGATGTACTCGCCGGCCGTCGGGCCCTGACCTTGTGCTGCCATCGGATTCGCTCGCCCCGGTTCAGTCTTGTCTTCTTGTTCCGCGCCCGCGCCACAGCAGCGCGAACCAGTACACCTTGATGCACACCGCCAGGGTGACCAGCAAGGCCGGCCAGCTCAGCGACTGCACGAGCCGCGGCGCCAGCATCAGCATCAGCACCGAGACCCCGATTTTCACGACCTCCCACAACATGAAGCTGACGGCACTGGTGCCGGGCGACGCGCTGGAGAGCCGGCTGGTCATGCCCCGCGCCATCAGCGCCGCGGGCACCACCACGACCGCCGCGCCATAGAGCGCTGACAGTCCGACCGGACGTTCACCACTGACCAGCCACGCGAGCGCGGCGACCAGAGCGCCGACCACTGCCTGCGACAGCACGACGCGCCAGGGTGAAACCGGCGGGTCCTTGTCGCGCAGGGCCTGCGCTTCCTGACGGGTCAGCACCTTGAAGGGCGCTTCACCTGCCCCACTTCCTTCGTCGGGCCAGCGGTCTGATCGGATCGTCCGGTCGGACATGGCATGCTCCGGGAGGGGGGCTTCAGGGGCAAACCGCAGTAGTATACGTAATAACCCGCGGTTCTTTGACGATGCTCGGATGTCCCCGGTCGGCGCTGAGGTATCGACGCGGGCGGGGCGACGTCCAATCCCGCCCGGGCGGGGGCCGGGAGGAGGCCGCGGATAATCGACTCTTCCTTCGGGCCGGTCCTGCGCCGCAGGGTCACAGGCCTTTGCATGGTCGACGCCGATGAGCCTTACCGAACCCCTGCGACGCGGCCTGCATGTCGTGATGCGGACCTGCCTGCCCTTGCTGGCGGCATCCCTGGCCGCATGCGCATCAGCATCGGCCGTGGCCCAGGTGCCAGGTGCCACCCCCGCTCCCGTCCTTGCCCCCGCCTTGGGTGCCTTGGTGCGCACCGACCAGGTCCGCGCCGAACTTCTTGCCCATGCGCCCGAAGGCCTGGCGCCCGGCCGGCCAGCCTGGCTGGGCCTGCGCCTCGACCACGCCCCGGGCTGGCACAGCTACTGGAAGAACCCGGGCGACTCCGGCCTGCCGACCACGCTGGAGTGGACGCTGCCGCCGGGTTTCCAGACCGGTGAGATCGCCTGGCCCACGCCGCGGCCGCTGCCGCTGGGCACGCTGGTGAACTACGGCTACGAGGGGCGGCTGCTGCTGGCCGTGCCGCTGCAGGTGCCGGCAGGTTTCGACGGACGCAGCGTGCCGGTGCGACTGCGCGCGCAGTGGCTGGTCTGCAAGGACGTTTGCATCCCCGAGGAGGGCGAGTTCGCGCTCGAGCTGCCCGGGCGCGCGGCGATCACCGCCGCCGCGGCCGACTTCGAGGTCGCGCGCGCCGCGCTGCCGCGCCCCGTGCCCGCGGCCGAGGCGGGCGCGCGCATCGAGGCGGGCGCGCTCGAGGTGCGGGTGCGCGGCCTGCCCGCGGCCTGGACGGGGCAGGCGCTGCGCTTCCTGCCCGAGACGCCGGAGGTGATCGACAACGCCGCGCGGGTGACGCAGCGCTGGCAGGGCGACACCTGGCTGGCGCGCGTGAGCCTGTCGGCGCAACGCACGGCCGCGCCGGCGCAGATGCCGGTCGTGCTGGCGCGCGACGGCGAGGCCGCGGGCGTGCAGTTGCGCCTGCCCGTCGAGGGGCCGTGGCCGGCCGCGGCCGCAGCGCCTGCCCCGACGGCGCCTGCGGCGCCGCTCCAGACCGCCGCTCTGGGCTGGGCGGCGGCCCTGCTGCTCGCGCTGGTCGGCGGCGCCCTGCTGAACCTGATGCCCTGCGTCTTCCCGGTGCTGTCACTGAAGGTCGTGGGCTTCGCCGCGCACGCGCAGGACCGGCGCGCCCTGCTGGCCAGCGGCCTGGCCTACACCGCGGGTGTCATCGCCAGCTTCCTCGCGCTGGCCGCGCTGTTGCTGGCATTGCGCGCCGGTGGCGAGCAATTGGGCTGGGGCTTCCAGCTGCAGTCGCCGGCCTTCGTGGCTGCGCTGGCTGCGCTGTTCACGCTGATCGGGCTGAACCTGGCCGGCGTCTTCGAGTTCGGCTCGGTGCTGCCGGGCTCGCTCGCGGCGCTGCGGGCGCGCCACCCGGTGGCGGATTCGGCGCTCACCGGTGTGCTCGCCGTGGCCGTGGCCTCGCCCTGCACCGCGCCCTTCATGGGCGCCTCGCTCGGGCTGGCGGTGACGCTGCCGACGGCGCAGGCGCTGGCCGTCTTCGCCGCGCTCGGCCTGGGCATGGCCTTGCCCTACCTGGCCGCCAGCGCCTGGCCGGCCCTGGCGCGCGCGCTGCCGCGCCCCGGGCCCTGGATGGCGCACTTCAAGGCCGTGATGGCCTTCCCGATGTTCGCCACCGTGATCTGGCTCGTCTGGGTATTGGGCCAGCAGGCCGGCATCGACGCCGTGGCGGCCTGGCTGGGCACGTTGCTGGCGCTGGGCTTCGCAGCCTGGGTCGCGGGCGTCCCCGGCCTGGGCCGGCGCGCGCGCGCGGCCTGGGGGCTGGCTGCGGCGCTGCTGCTGGGCGCGGCGCTGGCCTGGTCTGTCCCGGCGCTCGTGGCGCCCGGCGCGTCGGCGCCAGCCGCCGCGGGCATGGGTGCCGGCGCCGCGGACCGCTGGCAGCCGTGGTCGCCCGAGCGCGTGCGCCAGGCCCTGGCCGAGGGCCGCCCCGTCTTCGTCGATTTCACCGCGGCCTGGTGCGTGACCTGCCAGTTCAACAAGCGCACGGTGCTGTCCGACGCCGGCGTGCTGGCCGACTTCGAGGCCCGGCGTGTGCTGCTGCTGCGCGCCGACTGGACGCGGCGCGACCCGGCCATCACCGCGGCGTTGGCCGCGCTCGGGCGCAATGGCGTGCCGGTCTACCTGCTGCACGCCCCGCGTGCCCCTGAGCCACGGCTGCTGGGCGAGATCCTGAGCGTCGACGAGGTGCGCGCGGCGCTGGCGGCCTTGCCCTGACCCCGGTCCGCTGCGCTGCCCGGGTTCGCGGCGCTGTGCAAGTGCGGGTGGAACTCGCGCTCGCCCGAGGCAGTCCCCGGCGGGTCCCGTCCCTCACACCTCGCCCTGTTGCGGCCGCCAGCGCGTGAGCAGCAAGGCGTTGCCGACGACGCTGACGCTGCTGAAGGCCATGGCTGCGCCGGCCAGCACCGGGTTGAGCAGGCCGAAGGCCGCGAGCGGGATGCCGACGACGTTGTAGGCGAAGGCCCAGAACAACCCGCGCCGGATCGTTGCCCAGGTTCGACGCGAGACCTCGATCGCGTCGGCGACCAGGCGCGGGTCGCCGCGCATCAGCGTCACGCCGGCGCTCTCCATCGCCACGTCGGTGCCGGTGGACATCGCGATGCCGACGTCGGCCGCGGCCAGCGCCGGCGCGTCGTTGATGCCGTCGCCCACCATCGCCACCACCTGCCCACCCGCGCGCAGCTGCGCCACTGCCGCCGCCTTGTCGCCGGGCAGCACCTCGGCGCGCACGTCGGTGATGCCGAGCTCGCGCGCCACGGCCTCGGCGCTGCCGCGGTTGTCGCCGGTCAGCATCGCCGTCGCCACCCCCAGCGCGCGCAGCCGGGCGACGGCCTCCCGTGCCGCGGGCTTGACAGCATCGCCGAAGGCCAGCAGGCCCAGCACCTCGTCACCCGCCGGGGCGGGGTGGTCGGCGAGTGCGTCCCCGTCGGCAGCGGATGCCGCCGACGGGGCCGGCATCTCGCGCAGCAGCCACGAGACGGTGCGTCCCTGCGCCTGCAGGACCTGCGCGGTGTCGGCCAGCGCCCCGGGCGCGCCGCCGCGCTCGGCCAGCAGGCGGCTGCTGCCGAGAAGCAGCCGTGCGCCGTCCACACGCCCCTGCAGGCCGCGGCCCGGCAGGGCCTGCACCTCGGTGGCGCCGGGCAGGGCCAGTCCATCGGCTGCCGCGCGCGCGCGCAGCGCCTGCGCCAGCGGGTGCTCGCTGCCTTGCTGCAGCGCTGCCGCCAGGCGCAGCACGTCCGCCTCGGCCCGGCCCGCGGCGGCGTGCACGGCCGCCAGCACGGGCCGGCCTTCGGTCAGCGTGCCGGTCTTGTCGAAGGCCACCATGGTGGTGGCGTGCGCGAGCTCCAGCGCCTGCGCGTCCTTGATCAGGATGCCATGGCGCGCGGCCACGCCCGTGCCTGCCATGATGGCGGTGGGCGTGGCCAGGCCCAGCGCGCAGGGGCAGGCGATCACCAGCACCGACACCGCGTTTACGAGGGCCGTCTCCACGCCGGCGTCCGCGGCCAGCCACCCGAGCAGCGTCAGCAGGGCAATCCCCAGCACCACCGGCACGAAGACCGCGCTGACGCGATCGACGGTGCGCTGGATCGGCGCCTTCGCGGCCTGGGCCGACTCCACGAGCCGGATCACGCGCGCCAGCGTGGTCTCGGCCCCGACGGCGGTCGTGCGCACGAGCAGCGCACCCTCGGCGTTGATGGCGCCCCCGGTGACGCGCCCCCCCGGCCCCTTGGCCACCGGCATGCTCTCGCCGGTGATCAGCGACTCGTCGACATGGCTGCGGCCCTCGAGGACTTCGCCGTCGACCGCGATGCGCTCGCCCGGCCGCACGCGCACGAGGTCGCCGAGCGCCACGGCCTCGACCGCGACCTCGGTCTCGACGCCGTCGCGCAGCACGCGCGCGGTGGCCGGGCGCAGGGCCTGCAGCGCGCGGATCGCCGCGGCCGTCTCGCGCTTGGCCCGGCCCTCCAGCCACTTGCCCAGCAGCACGAGCGTGATCACGACCGCGGCGCTCTCGAAGTACAGGTGCGGCTGGCCATGCCCGGAATGCGCGAGCAGCAGGTACAGCGACAGGCCATAGGCCGCCGAGGTACCGAGCGCGACCAGCAGGTCCATGTTGCCGGCCCCGGCGCGCACCGCCTTCCAGCCCGCGCGGTAGAAGCGCCAGCCCAGGCCGAACTGCACCGGCGTGGCGAGCAGCCATTGCAGCCAGCCAGGGGGCATGGCGTGCACGCCGAAGGGCTGCAGCAGCATCGGCAGCACCAGCGGCAGGCTGAGCGCGACGGCCAGTGCCACCGGCGCCCAGGCCGGCAGCGCCGCCCAGGCCTGGGCCCAGCTGGCCAGCCGCCCGCGCAGGCCCGTGGCGGTCGGCCCCGGGGTCGCGGCGGGGGCGCTGCCCGCGGCGGTGGGGTCTGCGGCGATGGTGTAGCCCGCGCGCTCCACCGCCGCCCGCAACGCCGCAGCGGGCGTGGTCGCGAGCGCGCGCACGCTCGCCCGTTCGGTGGCGAGATTGACTGTCGCCTCCAGGACCCCGGGCACCTGCCCCAGCGCGCGCTCGACGCGGCCGACGCAGGAGGCGCAGCTCATGCCCTCGACCGCCAGCGTGTGGGCCTGCAGCGGCACCGCGTACCCGGCGCGCTCGACCGCGGTCACCAGCGCCTGCAGCGTCGTGCCCGGCGCCACCTCCACCAGCGCCAGCTCGTGCCCCAGGTGGATGTCGGCGCGCAGCACCCCAGGCACCTGGCGCAGCGCGCGCTCGACGCGCCCGGCGCAGGAGGCGCAGGTCATGCCGGCGATCGGCAGGTGCCAGGGTTCGGAAGGGGCTCGGGCTGGTGCTGGGCTCAAGGCAGGGCGGCTCGACGGGGCGAGACCCGAGGATAGATCCGACCTCAGGTCGCACAGCGCTGCGTCAAGGCTGTTTCTCGATCTGCGTCAACATGTATTTGCCTCCTTCGGAAACCGCCTGGAAGCGGACCTTGTCGCCGCTCTTCAGCCCCGAGACCTGGGACGGGTCGCGCGCCTGGAACACCATGGTCATCGGCGGCATGTCCAGGCTGCGGATCGGGCCGTGGCGCAGCGTGATTCGGCCGCTGGCGGTGTCGATGCGCCGCACCTCGGCCTCGGCCCATTCCGCGCTGGCGGCCGCGGCTGGGGCCGCCGGGGTGGCGCCATGGCCGCCGTGGCTGCCGCCGGCGGCCTGTGCCGCCGCGCCGGGTGGAAGGGCGACGAGCGCCAGCGCGCACAGCACCGTGGCTGCCAGGCGCGTGCGGGCCTGTGCGGTGCAGTCGGGAATCAGCTTCATCGAAGGCTCCTTGGGGGGCGCCTGGAGGCGGCGCAGGGGAAGGGGGTGGAGGGCAGGGCTCAGCGTGCCGGCGGCGCCGCAGCCACGGTGATGCGCCCGGTCATGCCAGCTTCGTAATGGCCGGCGACCAGGCAGGCGAAGTCGAACTCGCCGGCACGGTTGAAGGTCCAGACGATCTCGCCCGTGCGGCCCGGGCCGACGTGGGCCATCCAGGGTTCGTCGTGCTCCATGTCGGGGAACTTCTTCATCAGCGCGGCGTGCTCCTCGAGCTCGGCCCGGGTGCCGATGACGAGCTCGTGCATGACGCGCCCGCCGTTGCGCACGCGCAGGCGCACGGTCTCGCCCTGGCGCACCTCGAGGCGCGCCGGCCGGAAGCGCATGTCGTCGCCCATGCGGATGTCGATGGTGCGCTGCACGCGCGCGGCGTCGCCTGCGATGCCCCAGGGCTTCTGCTCCTTGGGGGCGTCGGCCGGCCGGCTGGCGTGGGGCTTGTCGCCGTGGGCCAGGACGGGGGCGACCGAGCCCAGCGCCAGGACGACGGCGAGGGCCAGGGTGTGTTTCTTCATTGGTGTCTTCCTTCGTGGTGTCGGTCGAAGTGGAGCGGGTTCAGTGATGGCCCCCATGGCCACCGCCCGGCTTGCGGATCTGGACCTCCACCGCGGGGGCTGGCGGCGCCATCGCGGGCATCGAGCCCGGTCCGGGTGCGGCTGCGGCTCGCGCGGGCTCGGGCGCGGCGCCGGTGTACTCCCAGGCCACCGTGCCAGGCGGGTGCGCGAACCACCCCGGGTCGGTGTAGTCGCCGGGCTTCTGCTCGCGCCGCACCTTCACGACCGAGAACATGCCGCCCATGCCGACGGCGCCGAAGGGGCCCTGGCCGGCCATCATCGGCGCGGTGTTGTCGGGCAGGGCCATCTCCATCTCGGTCATGTCCTTCATGCCGCGCTCGCCCATGACCATGTAGTCGGGGATCAGCCGCATGATGCGACCGGCCACGCCGCTGTGATCCACGCCGATCATCGTCGGCACGCCGTGGCCCATCGCGTTCATCGTGTGGTGGCTCTTGTGGCAGTGGAAGGCCCAGTCGCCCTCCTCGTCGGCCAGGAAATCGAGCTGCCGCATCTGCCCGACCGCCACGTCGGCCGTGACCTCGGGCCAGCGCGAGCCCGGCGGCGTGGGCCCGCCGTCGGTGCCGGTGACCGTGAACTCGTGCCCGTGCAGGTGGATCGGGTGGTTGGTCATCGTCAGGTTGCCCACGCGGATGCGCACCTTGTCCATGTGCCGCACCACGAGCGGGTCGATGCCCGGGAAGATGCGCGAGTTCCAGGCCCAGAGGTTGAAGTCGAGCATCGTCATGATCTTGGGCGTGTGGCTGCCCGGGTCGATGTCGTAGCTGGCCAGCAGGAAGCAGAAGTCGCGGTCGACCTCCTCGATCAGCGGGTGCGGCTCCTTCGGGTGCGTGACCCAGAAGCCCATCATGCCCATGGCCATCTGCACCATCTCGTCGGCGTGAGGGTGGTACATGAAGGTGCCCGGGCGCCGCGCGACGAATTCGTAGACGAAGGTCTTGCCCGGCGGGATGCCGGGCTGGTTCAGGCCGGTCACGCCATCCATGCCGTTGGGCAGGCGCTGGCCGTGCCAGTGGATGCTGGTCAGCTCGCCCAGGCGGTTGGTCACGTACAGGCGTACGCGGTCGCCCTCGACGACCTCGATCGTCGGGCCGGGGCTCTGGCCGTTGTAGCCCCACAGGTGGGCCTTGAAGCCGGGGGCCATCTCGCGCACCACCGGCTCGGCGACGAGATGGAACTCCTTGACCCCGTCGCGCATGCGCCAGGGCAGGGTCCAGCCGTTGAGCGTGACCACGGGGCGGTAGGGGCGCCCGCTGGCCGGCTGCAGCGGCGGCATGGTGTCGGGCCGCGTCTGCAGCACGGGCTCGGGCAGCGCGGCCAGCGCGACGCGGCTGACGCTCGCGGCCGCGACCGCGGCGGTGAGGGCGCCGGCTGCGCCCAGGAGTTGGCGTCGGGAGTTCATCGGCAGCTCCGGTGTGGGGTTGCATGGGAGACCATGCCCTGGGCGGGCCGGGCCGGGGCGCGCCGGGGCGCGGGCGGTGTCGGGGCTGGGGGCCGCATCGTCAGTGCCCCGCGGCGTCGGCGGCCGGGGTGGTGAGCGACGGTGCCGGGCCGCCGCCGAGGTGCGGCTTGCCGATCAGGGCCATGCGCAGGTCGGCGTCGGCGAGCCAGAAGTCGCGCAGGGCCTCGATCGCGCCGTGCACGGCCGCGATCTGCGCGCGCGCGTCTGCGAGCAGTTCGAACACCCCGATCAGCATGCCGTTGTAGCGCAGCAGGTTCTCCTCGGCGATCTGGCGCCGCAGCGGCACGATCTCCTCGCGGTGGTGGCGCGCGATGTCCCAGGCGGTGCGCTGCGCATTCCAGGCCTCGCGCACCTCCGAGCGCGCGTCCACGGCCACCTGCGCGGCCCGGTGCATCGCCTGCCGGTGCACCGCCTCGGCGCGCGCGACGCGGGCGTCGCCGGGGTCGAACAAGGGGAGCTCGAAGCCCAGTTCCCAGCCCCGGCTGCGATCGCCGTCACTGCCGCGCGAGGCGGCCAGGCCGAGCTCGAGCCCGCCGGCCAGGCGCGTCGCGCGGTCCAGGCCGAGGCGTTGCGCCGCCTCGTCGGCCGCGCGCAGCGCGCCCTGCACGTCCAGGCGCTGTGCGATCGCGCGGCGCTCCAGGTCGGGCAGGTCGGCCGGCTCGGGCGGCAGGTCCGGCAGCCGGGGCGGCAGCTGGAAGGCCGCCTGCGCGCCCCACAGCCCCAGCAGGCGCGTCAGGCGCTCGCGCGCCGCGCGCTGGCCCTGCTGCGCCCGCGCAAGGTTCAGCGCGGCGTCGGCGTAGAAGCCCTGTTCGCGCGCGCGCTGCAGCTTGTTGAAGTTGCCGGCCGCGGCCATGCGGCGCGCGAGTTCGGCGCCGGCTTCGGCGGCGTCCATCACCTGGCGTGCGTAGCGCACCGTCTCCTCGGCGGCGACGGCCTGGACCCAGGCCTTGCGCGTATCTTCGGCGTGGCCGAGCACCTGGAGCGCCACGCTGTCCTGCACCTGGCGCAGTCGCGCGTCCTCGGCCACGCGGCGCCGCGGCAGCGCGAGCAGCCGCGTCAGGGCCAGGTGCAGGCTCCACTCGGTCTCGCGCTCGTCGCCGCTGCGCGTGCGCCCGAGCGCCAGGCCCGGGTTCGGCAGGCGCAGCGCCTGCACGCGCTCGGCCTCGGCGATGCCGAGCTGCTCCAGGGCGGCCTGCAGGCCGCGGTGGTTCAGCAGAGCGACCTGGACCGCGTCGTCGGCCGACAGCGGGCTCGCCAGCAGGGCATCGACACGCTGCGCAGCGGCCTCGGCGCGCGCCGGCGTGTCGGAGCGCTCGAGCTCCTGGCCGAGGTGCGTGCGCAGGGCTTGACGCACCTCGGCCAGCCCGGCGTCGGGCCGGACCGTGGCGCAGCCGCCGAGCGCGGCGGCCAGTGCGAGCAGGCCGACGGCCGCGCGGAGGCGGCGCCGCGCCGGGCCGGTCGCGTGGCGGGCGGTCCCCAGAAGGCCGTCCGGTCGGCACGCGGCAGGGGTCTGGGGTGGATGGTGCAGCGCCGGGCGGTTCATCGCGACCCTCCTGCCGCGGGGGCCGGGGAGTGCGCGCCATGCCCGTCGTGGCCGCCCCGCGCCGGCGGGGCCGCGGATGGCTGGGCCGGTGCGACAGGGCTGCGGTCGGTGCCCGGCGGCGTCGCGCCTGCCCCCGGGCGGGTGGGCGCGACCCGGGGAAGGGGCTGCAGCGGCGCGCCGGCCTCGCGCCCGTAGGCGCGCCAGCCGCCGATGCGGTTCACGGCCTCGTTGGCGGCGCGCCAGTCGCCCACGGGCGTGTCGACATGGGGGCGGTAGGTCGAGAAGGCCGATTCGTGACGCACGGCAGGCACGGGGGCCTCGGCCTGCCATGGCGCCGCCCGCCCGGGTGATGACGGGCCACCGGCCACGGCAGGCGCTGCGGCCATGACGGCCAGCAGCAGGCACCCGGTGGAGCCGATGCGCGCTCGACCGGGGTTCCGGCCGGGGCCTGGTGCGGGAGGGCTGCAGCGCCGCAGGAGCGCCTGCTCCCGAGGGCCGGAGGCATGGGCGCCGGCGGAGCGATCTGCCGGCCGGGGTGTGGAAAGGGTCGAAGTCATGCGGGCTCCAGGGTGCGCTGGGCGCCATGCGGCGCGGGAGCGACGGCCGTGGGCTGGGCTGGCGCGGCGGCAGGGCTCGGGCGGCCCCGTGGCGGCGCAGCCGGATCTCCCGGCCTCGGTGGAACGCCGTGCGACTCGCGTCGCGCGGCGGGTTCAAGCCGCGTTCAGCGTGGTGGTCGCTCGAGCCCGGGCGTGAGGAAGCTCAGCGTCGGCAGGGCCCGGGGCACGGGCTCGAAAGCGCTGCCGGCAGCGACGGCGGGGCAGGCGCTGCCGATGGCCGGCAGGCTGGAGAGGGCATGCGCGCACCAGGCGCACATCGCGCAGCTCCCGGCGCCGGGCGATGGCGCTGGGGGGTCGGCAAGACCGGCCGTGTCCGCCCCTGGCCCGGTGGCCGGAAGCATGTCCGCGGTGCCGTGCACGGCACCGCGGTGGCTGGGCTGCGCATGCGTGTGGCAGGGCGCGTGCGGGGTCGCTGCGGCCGCTGCCGAGACGCCGGCCAAGCCCATGCCGGGATGGACCGACGCGCACAACGCCATGCTGGCCGCGGCCCAGCCCTGCAGGGGCAGGGCCGCGAGCAGCAGCCAGCACAGCAGCCGGTGCAGACAAGGCCTCATGGATCGGAGTTTAGGCCGGCTCGTCGCGCGGCGGGCCCGGCGACGCGCAACGGTGCCCGCGATGCGGGACGTTCGGCCCGCCGGGCCGGCGCTGCCGCTGTTCCCGCGGCCCCCGCTGGGCGACCGCACAATGTGGGCTTCCACATCCACCGACGGCGGGCACCCCATGTCCCACCCCTTCCGCGAAGCCGCCCGGCTGCTCTGGGAGCACCGACAGGCCAGCACGGTGCTGGACGCCCTGCCCGCACCCCTGTTCCCCGAAGACGCCGACCAGGGCCACGCGATCCAGGCCGAGCTGCCCGCGGTCGCCGGCCAGGCCGTCGTCGGCTGGAAGATCGCCGCCACCAGCGCGGCCGGCCAGGCTCACATCGGCGTGCCCGGGCCGCTGCCGGGCCGCATCCTGGCGGGCTTCGTGCGGCCGCCGGGGGAGCCGATCTCGCTGCGCGGCAACCGCATGCGCGTGGCCGAGCCCGAGTTCGCCTTCCGCTTCGGGCGGGACCTGCCGCCCCGCGCCGCGCCGCGCACCTTGGCCGATGTGATGGCGGCGGTGGCCACGCTGCACCCGGCCTTCGAACTGCCCGACTCGCGCTACGCCGATTTCGTGCGCGCGGGTCAGGCGCAACTGCTGGCCGACGACGCCTGCTGCGGCGTATTCGTCTTCGGGCCGGCGGCGCCCGAGGGCTGGCGCGCGCTCGACTTGGCCACGCACCGCGTGCACGCGACGGTGCACGCCGCCGACGGCCGGCCGCGCCTGCGGCGCGAGGGCGAGGGCCGGGCCGCGCTGGGCGACCCGCGGCTGGCGCTGACCTGGATGGTCAACGAGCTGGCGGCCCGTGGCGTCGCGCTGCACGCGGGCCAGACCGTCTCGACCGGCACCTGCATGGTGCCGCTGGAGGTGGCGCCAGGCGACCGTGTCGAGGCCGATTACGGCGCGCTCGGCCGGATCGCCCTGGGCCTGCTGGCGTGATCCCTGCGGCCGCCTACTGCGCCAGGAAGCCCCCGTCCACCGCCAGCACGTGTCCGGTCACCATGGCGGCGGCGGGGCTGGCGAGGTAGAGGATGGCGCTCGCGACCTCTTCGGGATCGGCGAGCCGGCGCAGCGGCATCAGGGCCTCGATGCGCGCGAGGGTCTCGGGGCCGAGCGCGCCGATGAAGCCCGTGCGCGTCCACGTCGGCGCCACGGCATTGACGCGGATGCCGCGCGCGGCCCACTCCACCGCCAGTGAGCGCGTGAGGTTCACCAGGGCGCCCTTGGTCGCGTGATAGGCCGGGTTGGGGTAGGGCCCGCCGCCTGACAGGCCCATGACCGAGGTCGTGGCGACGATCGCCCCGCCCTCGGCCGGCATGCGCGCCGCCGCGGCCCGTGCGCACAGGAAGCTGCCGGTCAGGTTGACGGCGAGGACCTGGTTCCACTCGGCCAGCGTCAGCTCCAGCGCCGGGCGCCGGATCGACGCCCCGGCGTTGGCCACCAGGATGTCGATGCGGCCGCGCCGGCCGCCCACGGCCTCGAAGGCGCCTTCGATCGAGTCGGCGTCGGCGACATCCACGGCCAGGGCCTGGGCGCGCGCCATCGTCGAGGCGGCGCGCTGCGCGGCGTCGAGGTCGCGGTCGAGCAGCCAGACCTCGGCGCCGGCGTCGTGCAGCGCACGCGCCGCGGCCAGGCCGATGCCCTGCGCACCGCCGGTGACGACAGCCACACGCTCGGGCACGAGAAAGCGGGCGAGGGCGGGGGGGAGGGCGGGAGGGAGGGCTGCGCTCATGCGGATCCTCGGTGGGGAGGCCGGCCGACCACGGGCCAGCCCACGAAGCGATTGTGTCCGCTCGGCCCCTGCCGCCGGGCCGGACGCGCGCCGGGCGCAGAATCGGCCTGCGTCCCCGCCCCTGCCCATGCCCGCCGCCGAGCCCTCCCCACCGCCTTCCGCACCAGCCCCCTCCGCGGGCGCCTCCTCGGTCCTGGGCACGTTGCGGCGCCCGGCCTTCCGCGGCCTGATGGCTGGCAGCACGGTCTACTTCCTGGGCTCGGCGATGCAGACCACGGCCGCGGCGTGGCTGATGGTGGAGCTGACGGGCTCGTCCTTCCTCGCGGCGCTGGTGCAGACGGCGGTCTTCCTGCCGATGTTCCTTCTCGCGCTGCCGGCCGGCGTGCTGGGCGACATCACCGACCGCGGGCGGCTCATCGTCCTGACCATGGTCGTCAACGCCTTGGCTGCGGCCCTGCTGGCGGCGCTGGCCCTGGCCGGCTGGGTTGGCCCGGCCTTGCTGCTGTGGCTGGTCTTCCTCTGTGGCTGCTGCAACGCCCTGATGTCGCCGTCCTGGAACTCGGCGGTGGCCGACGCCGTGCCGCGCGCCGATCTGCCGCAGGCGGTGTCGGTGATCAGCATCTCCTACAACACCGCGCGCGCGCTCGGCCCGGCGCTGGCCGGCGTGGTGTTCGCGTTCGGCGGCGCGGGCTGGAACTTCGGCGCTGGCTGTCTTGCTGCGCTGGCGCTGGCGCTGACGGTGCGGCGCTGGCCGCCACCGCCGCACCCGCCCTCGCGCCTGCCGGCCGAGCGCCTGTGGGGCGGCATGCTCAGCGGCCTGCGCTTCGCCTGGCACGCCGACGCGGTGTTCGCGCAACTGGTACGCGTCATGGCCTACACCGGGGCCGGCTCGGCACTGTGGGCGCTGCTGCCGGTGGTCGCCCAGCGCCAGCTCGGCCTGGGGGCCGCCGGCTTCGGCCTGCTGATGGGCTGCATGGGCGGGGGCGCGGTCGTCGCGGGCTTCCTGATCGGGCGCCTGCGCGAGCGCCACGGCCTGGAGCGCACCGTCGCGGGCGGCTGCGCAGTCTTCGCCGCGGCCATGCTGGTGTGCGCGTGGTCGCCCTGGGCGGCGCCGGTGTACCTGTGTTTGTGGTTCGGTGGCGGCGCCTGGATGGCCGCGACCTCGACCTTCAACGCCGCCACGCAGACCAGCGTGCCCGCCTGGGTGCGCTCCCGCGCCCTGGCCATGCACACGCTGGCCTCGCTCGGCGCCTTCGCCTTCGGCTCGGCCCTGTGGGGCGCGCTGTCCGACCTGGCGGGGTTGGGCGCGGCGCTGTCACTGGCCGCGCTGGTCATGCTAGCCGGCCCGGTGCTCGCCCGGCGCTACCCCCTGCGCATGGGGGTGTACCCCGACGTGACGCCGGCCACCCCGCGTGAGGACGTGTTCGTCGCCTACGAGCCCGGCCTGGAAGAAGGACCGGTGGCGGTGGAGATCGGCTACCGCATCCGCGAGGAGGACGCGCAGGACTTCCTGGACGAGATCGAGCTCTTGCGCGGCCCACGCCAGCGGGACGGCGCGACCTTCTGGCGCGTCTACCGTGACCTCTCGGACCCGACCCGTTTCGTCGAACGCTTCATCGTCGCCTCCTGGGCCGAGTATCTGCACCAGCGCGCACGCGCCACGATGGCTGACCAGGCCGTGGAGGCACGCGTGCGGGCCCACGTGCCTCCCGGGGTGGAGATCACGGTGTCGCACTACATCGCGGAGCGTTGACGCCGCCCCCGCACGCCCGCGCCAAGCCGCGCTGCGATGATCGGGGTCCTGCCCACAGCGCTGCGCCTGCCATGCCCACCCCGCACCCCATCGAGACCCTCACGCTCGCGCCCGGCTACACCGTCTCGCGCGTGGCCAAGGGCAACTGGCAACTCGCCGCGCGCCACGGCGCGCCGCGCAGCGTCGACGAGGCCGTCGACGATATGCGGCGCTTCGTCGAGGCCGGCATCAACGCCTTCGACTGCGCCGACCACTATGTCGGCGTCGAGGAGACGATCGGCGAGTTCCGGCGCCGCCACCCGGCACTCGCGCGCGGCCTGCGCGTGTCGACCAAGCTCTGCCCCGACCTGGAACTGCTGCCGCGCCTGACGCGGCGCGACATAGAGGCCACGGTGGACACCTCGCTGCGCCGGCTCGGCGTCGAGCGCCTGGACCTGGTGCAGTTCCACTGGTGGGACTACGCGGTCCCCGGCTGCGTCCAGGCCCTGCTGTGGCTGCAGGAGTTGCAGCGCGCCGGCAAGGTGGCCCACATCGGGACGACGAACTTCGACGTCGCGCGCCTGCGCGAGATCGTCGGCGCCGGCGTGCGCCTGCTGTCGAACCAGCTGCAGTACTCGCCGCTGGACCTGCGGCCCGAGCGCGGCATGGTCGAGTTCTGCCGTGAGCAGGGCATCCACCTGCTGTGCTACGGCACGCTGGCCGGGGGCTTCCTGTCCGAACGCTGGCTCGGCCAGCCGGACCCGCCGCAGCCCTATGCCAACCGCTCCCTCGTCAAATACCGGCTCGTGATCGAGGAGTTCGGCGGCTGGGAGGCGCTGCAGGCGCTGCTGCGCGCCGCCGACCGCATCGCGCGCCGGCATGGCAGCGACCTCTCCTCCGTCTGCCTGCGCTGGATCCTGGACAAGCCCCAGGTCGCTCAGGCGCTCGTGGGCGCGCGCGATGCGAGCCATCTCGAGCAGACGCTGGCAGTCTTCCGCCTGCGCCTGGACGCGGCGGAGCGGGCCGAGCTGGACGCGCTGGCCGGCGCCGCGGCCGGGATGCCCGGGGACTGCTACGCCGCCGAGCGCGACAAGGAGGGCATCCACGCCCGCATCATGCAGATGAACCAGAACACCCAGGGCGCGCCGCGGCAGGTGGACCTCGCGCCCGACCTGGCGGCGGTCAGGCGTTGAGGTCGCGGCGGGTCGAGGAGGGAGGAAGGCCGGGAACGAACTTTTGTTGCGCCGCAACAAAAAGTACTTGCAACGCCCCGGGGAAACCCTATACTTCGGTTCATGTTGCGCTGCAGCATGAATGCGGCGCAACACCGATCAACCCCTCACCACCCCGGAGTCCACCATGTCCTACCTGACCGCTGAGCAAGTCCTGGCCGCCCAGAAGGCCCATGTCGAAACCCTGTTCGGCCTGACCCACAAGGCTTTCGAAGGCGTCGAGAAGCTCGTCGAACTGAACCTGCAAGCCGCGAAGGTCGTGATGACCGAGGCCGCCGACACCACGCGTGCCGCCCTCGGCGTGAAGGACGCCCAGGAGCTGATGGCGCTGCAACAGGCGACGCTGCAGCCGGCCGCCGAGAAGGCCGTGGCCTACAGCCGCAACCTCTACGAGATCGCCACCGCGACCAACGAAGAGTTCGTGCGTGCCGCCGAGTCCCAGTTCGCCGACCTGCAGAAGAACTTCTCGACGGCGGTGGACTCGATGGTCAAGAACGCCCCGGCCGGCTCCGAGACGGCGGTGGGCTTCGTGAAGTCGGCCATGGCCGCCGCGAACAATGCCATCGAGAGCGCCCAGAAGGTGGCCAAGCAGGCCGCCGACGTGGCTGACGCCAACTTCCAGGCTGTCACCGGCAGCGTCGTCAAGGTTGCCGCCGCGCAGCAGCCCAAGGCCCGCGCCCGCCGCGCCGCCTGAGCTTCGCCTCCTGAATTTGCCGCTTCCTTCGGGGGGCGGCGCCCCCGCGGGCCCGGCTTGCCGGGCCCGCGGCGCTTTGCGCGCACTGTCCCAGCGGCCGGGTGGTGCTCAGGACGGGATGTAGCGCGGGTCCCGCTGCTCGCCGTGGATGCGATCCGCCTCGACCCAGGCCGAGTGCGTGCCGGCCGAGATGCGGTGCGGCAGGATGATGCGCGCCAGCGGGCCGCGCGAGATGTCCTGCGCAGGGATCACCCAGCACTCCGAGCGCTTGTCTTCCATGTTGTTGACGAAGGTGATGACGTAGCCGTCGTCCTCGCCCGTGGCGCCGATGCGGCGCGCCATCTGCGGCTCGCTGCCGAAGCGCCCCGGACCGTACTCGAGTGTCTGCGTGCGCCGGGTCAGCAGGTCGTAGCGCTTGAGCCCGCGGAACAGCCACTCGCCCTTCTGGTAGAGCACGTTGTAGCTGTAGCGGTAGGGCCGCCCGACGTAGTCGTTGCTGACCATCGGGAACTCGGTGATCTCGTCGTCGATCTGCTCCTCGCGCGTGCGCCCGGTCTTCAGGTCGAAGCGCCAGCGGTACATCAGCGTGGGGTTGTTGTGCTTGTCCAGGTGGGCGCGGATCTTGTCGTAGGCCGCCTGCCGGCTCTCGCTGGCTGACTGGCCGACGTTGGGCTTGTGCGGGTCGGGCATGATGCAGCCGTCCATCACGACCTCGTCGCCGTCCTCGTAGCAGTTCGCCAGATGCAGGATGTGGCAGGGCGTGCCCTCGAACCAGCGCACCGAGGCCGAGTCGCCGTGGCGCGGCATGATGCCGAAGCGCGCAGGCAGGTCGCGGAAGAAGGTGACCTTGCGCTGGCCCTGCGCCAGCAGCACCGGGTCGAAGAAGAAGGGCAGGTCGTGCAGGATGGTGTAGCGCGGCGTGATGCCCAGGTCGTGCGGCCAGCGCGCGCCCGGCAGGTCGATCGGCACGTAGTGCACGAGGCGGTTGTCGCGGTCGACGACGCCCACGTTCATGTAGGGCGGCTTCTCGGGATAGTTGAAGAACACCATCTCGCCGGTGGCGGGGTCGACCTTGTAGTGCGAGGCCACGCCGTCGGGCACGCGCCGCGCCCAGTCGGCGTCCGGACCCAGGGTCTCGAGCGTGATGGGGTCGAGCCGCCAGGGCTCGCTGCCCTGGGACATCGAGGCCAGAAGCTTGCCGGCGTGGATCTTGACGTCGGTGCCGGCGTTGTCCTTCATCGCGCCGATCGAGCCCCAGCCGCGGCGCGCGCCGAGCTGCGGCGACAGCATCCCCGGCCACAGCGAGCGGCCCGCGGCCTGCTCGGCCAGGAAGCCCGTGGTCTGCACGAAGCGGTTGCGGTAGGTCGCGCGCCCGTCCTCGAAGTGCATCGCGTGCAGCATGCCGTCGCCGTCGAAGGGGTGGTACATCCCGATCGACTCGTGCACCTGGTTGTGCGTGTTGCGCACGTAGATGCCGGCCAGGTCGCGCGGGATCTCGCCAATCACCTGCATGCTGTCGGTGTCGGCCACGTACTCGTCCATGGCCGGGGTGAAAGGGCCGTGGAGGAAGGGGTGATCGTTGTCGGGGGCGAGGGTCGAGTGGTAGCTGTGCAGGATCTGTTGCATGAGGCCTCCTCCGGGCGGGACGTCGAGAACGGCCCCTGGCGGCGATTCTTCGGCCTGCGGTGCCTGCCTGCCTAGGGGGTGGCCGCCCCGCCGGCGGCTACAGTTCCGCCTGTCGAAACCAAGGGCCGCCCGCGGGGCGCCTGCGCCGCCGAGTGAACACCGACCGCACCGAGCACGTGCAGTCCCTGGCCCGCGGGCTGGAGCTGCTGTCGGCCTTTGCCGAGGGCGAACTGCTGGGCAACCAGCAACTGGTGGAGCGTACTGGTCTGCCCAAGGCCACGGTGTCGCGCCTGACCTCGACGCTGGTGGCGCTGGGCTATCTGCGCCTGGACGCGCTCTCGCGCCGCTACGCTGTCGGCACCCGGCTGCTCAGCCTGGGCGCCAGCCTGCAGCGGCGCATCGGCCTGTTCTCCGCGGCGAGGCCGCTGATGCAGGCCCTCAGCCGAGAGATCGGGCTGACGGTCTCGCTGGGCACGCGCGACCGGCTGGGCATCACCGTGCTGGAGGTGCAGCGCCCGCCCACGCCGACGCGACTGGTCACCAACATCGACGTCGGCACCGTGTTGCCGTTGCCGACGACGGCCATGGGCCTGGCCTACCTGGCCGCGGCGCCCGCGGCCGAGCGCGCGCAGGTGCTGGTGGCGCTCGCGGCGCGCGACCCAGCTGCCGCCCCGGCCTGGCACGAGGCCGTGGAGCGGGCCGTGGCCGACCTGGCGCGCCAGGGCTTCGTCACCACGCAGCGCTCCTGGGGCCGCGAGGTCAACGGCGTGGGGGTGCCGCTGCAGCTGGGCGAGCGCCGGGCGCTCTATGCCTTCCATTGCGCCGGGCCCTCGGCACGCATGCCCCTGGCCACGATGCGGCGCGAGCTCGGCCCGCGCCTGACGGCCATGGTGGTCGAGGTGGGGCAGGCGCTGCAGCGCGCCGCGCCCCCGCGTGTGCTGCCGCCCGAGCGGCACGAGCCCTGAGGCAGCGCGGGGCCAGCCCGCTCGCCTAGACTGCGCGACCCTGCGGGCCGTGCAAGGCCTGCCCCGTCGTCCTGCCCTGGAGGAGCATCGTGAAGCTGCGCATGGCCGAGAACTCCCTGTTCGCGATCCTGCTGCGCTCGTCGGCCTGGGTCAGCTTCGCCATCGCGGGTGGCCTGGCGCTGGCGGCCGCGGCTCTGCTGCCGGAGGGCTACAAGCTCGTCGGCGCGCTCTCGGCCTCGCCCTTTGCCGTGATCGGCGTGCTGGCGGCGCTGCGGCAGTGGCGCCAGCCCAGCGCCGAAGAGGTGGCTCGCGTGCGCGAGGAACTCGCCCGTCAGGCCTGGCCGGCCTTCGCGCAGCGCCTGGAGGAGGTCTTCCGCCGCGACGGCTACGAGGTGCGGCGCATCGACGGGCGCGAAGGCATGGATTTCGAACTCGAACGCCGGGGTCGGCGCATGGCGGTCAGCGCGCGGCGCTGGAAATCGGCCCGCGTCGGCGCCGAGGCCCTGCGTGCGCTGCAGGCCGCGCGCGAGGCGGGTGACATCGCCGACGCCCTGTACATCGGCCTGGGCGACCTGAGCGAGACGGCCCGTCCCTACGCGGCGCAGCATCGCATCGCGGTCTGGGGCGGCTTCGAGCTGGCCCAGGCTTTCAAGGGGCCGCTGCCGGCCCTCATCCGCTCCGCCTGAGAGCCTCCAGCCCCCACCACGGCGGCAACAGGCGCACGACCTGGGCGTCGAGGTAGCGCTCGTCGAGCAGCCAGAGCCAGCCCCGGTCTTCGGGGGTGCGCAGCACGCGCCCGGCGGCCTGCACCACCTTCTGCATCGCCGGCACGACGTCGGCGTAACCGGCGTCGGCGCCGAACTGGCGTTCGAGGCGGGCCTGGACCTGCGCTTGCAGCGGCGAAGGGGGCGGCAGCCCGAGCGTGGCGATGAAGGCGCCGACCAGACGCGCACCCGGCAGGTCCACGCCTTCGGCGAAGACTCCACCCAGCAGCGCGAAGCCGATGCCGCGGCCACCAGCGACGAAACGCGCCAAGTAGTTGGCGCGCGCCTGCGCGTCCATGGCCGGTGTCTGGTGCCATTGGGCGATGTCCGGGCGTTGACTTGCCAGCAGCTCGGCGGCCTGCGCCAGGTAGTCGTGCCCGCCGAAGAAGGCGAGGTAGTTGCCGGGGTGCGCGTCGAACTGGCGGGTGATGAGCTTCAGCAGCGCCGGCAGCGTGCGCTGGCGGTCGCGGTAGCGGGTGGACAGCCGGTGCGCCACGCGCACCTGCAGGTGCTCGCGCGGGAAGACCGGCGGCAGGTCGATCCAGCCGGTGCGTTCGGGCAGGCCGAGCAGGTCGCGCTGGTAGTCGAGCGTGCCGAGCGTGGCCGAGAAGAGCACGGCGCCCTGGAGCGCGGCCCAGCGCGGCCGCAGGAAGGGCGCCGGTATGACGTTGTGCAGCGCGAGCAGCGCGTCGTCGTCGGGCGCGCCCTCGGCGTCGATGTCGCGCTCGCGCAGGCATTGCACGAGCGAGTGCTCACCCAGCGTGTCGACGCGCTCGACGAAGGCGCGCAGCGCAAAGTGGAAGTCCAGCAGGCCGCCCACGGCCAGGGGCTGGCGCAGGAAGTGCTCTCCCAGGCGCCCCGACAGGGTGCGCAGCGCCTCGGTGAGCGGCTCGGGCAGCTCGGCGAGCACGACGTCGTCGCCCGGCTGTGCCGCGGCGAGCTCGCGGCCCGCCAGCAGCGCGGTGTCGAAGGCCGGGCGCAGTGGTGCGGGTGCGAGCGCGCGCGCCGAGGTCAGGTGCGACAGGCGCAGCCCGGCGCCGTACATCTGGCGCGCGCGCTCGACCAGGTTGTGCGCCTCGTCGACCAGCAGCGCGACGCGCCACTGCAGCGCCTGCGTCAGGGCGTGGAGCTGGCCGTGCGGGTCGAAGCCGTGGTGCACGTCGCCGACGACGACGTCGGCCCAGCGCAGCAGTTCCTGACCCAGGTAGTAGGGGCAGACGCCATGGTCCGCGGCGATGCGGCGCTGGGCGGCGGCGTCGAGCCAGCCTTCGGTCACCGCCTGCGCCCGCGCCGCCGCCAGCCGGTCGTGGAAGCCGCGCGCCAGCGGGCAGGCCTCACCGTGGCAGGCGAGGTCGGGATGGACGCAGGCGCTGTCCTTGGCGACGATCTCCAGCACCCGCAGCGGCCGCCCCGCGGCGGCGTCGCGCAGATCGGCCAGGGCGTCCAGGGCGCCCAGGCGGCCGGTGTTCTTGCAGGTGAGATAGGCGAGCTTGTCGAGCTGGCGGCCCGGCATCGCGCGCAGCAGCGGGTAGAGCGTGCCCAGAGTCTTGCCGCTGCCGGTGGGGGCCTGGGCCAGCAGGCAGCCGCCGTCGACCGTGGCGCGCCAGACAGCGGCCGCGAGCTCGCGCTGGCCCTCGCGGAAGGCGCCGCGCGGGAAGGGCAGGGCGGCGAGCGCCGTGTCGCGCGCCGCCCGGTGCGCCGCCTCCTGCGCGGCCCAGGCCTCGTAGGCCGCGCTGCGCTCGACCAGCAGGGCTTGGAGATCGGCGGCGGCGCAGACCTCGCGCAACTCGGTTTCGGTCTGGCTGTCGATGTCGAAGTAGACGAGCGCGAGCGTGACCTCGTCCAGGCCGCGCTGGCGGCAGAACAGCGCGCCATAGGTCTGCAACTGCGCCCAGTGCAGCAGGCGCCGGTTGGCCGGGATGTCCTCGGGCGTGCCGCGGATGGTCTTGACCTCCTCGAGCGTGCGGCGGCGCGGGTCCCAGCCGTCGGCGCGGCCGCGAACCCGCAGCGGGCCCACGTCGGCCTCTAGCGCGATCTCGGCTTCGTATTCGGGGCCCCGTCGCAGCCGCACCAGACCCTGGCCCTGCAGGCCCTCCAGCGCAGTGGCGGTGGGGGTGAAGCGCCGGTCCAGGTCACCATGGCGGGCAGTGAACTCGCACAGGCCGCGCACGCCCACCACCCAGGGGCCGCCAAGCGGCGAGGCCGCTGGAGCCGGGGCGCCCTTTTCTGCGCCGGTTCCCGCGCCCGCCGGCGCCCCTGTCTGCGCGTCCCGGGCGTCGGCCATGGCCGCCACCGCGGGTCCGGCGGCGGCAGGCTGCGGGCGTGGGCGGGCGGTGTCGTCCATGCGGGGATTGTGTTGCGGGCCGGCCGCAGCCCGCGGTCGACTCGGTGTAAACCGGGATTGCCGTGCCGCCGCCCGGCGTCAGAATGCCGGCCTGCGCCGCAGATGCGTCGCCCGGCCCGGCACCGGCCGGGCGGCTCTGAATTTCCCTGCCCTCGCCCTTTGCGCCCGACGTTGAAAGCCCTGGTCGACCCCTTCTTTCGCCTGCTCGAGTTCCTGATCGTGGCCTGCCTGGCAGCCATGGTCGTGATGGTCTTCGGCAATGTCGTGCTGCGCTACGCCTTCGACTCCGGCATCCCGGTGTCGGAGGAGATGGCGCGCTTCTGCTTCGTCTGGCTCACCTTCATCGGCGCCGTCGTCGTCGCGCGCGAGCACGCCCACATGGGGGTCGAGTCCTTCGTGCGCCTGTTCGGCGCCCGCGGCCGGCGCGTCTGCATGGTCGCGAGCGACCTGCTCGTGCTGCTGTGCTGCGCGGTCTTCTTCTGGGGCACCTGGCGCCAGGCGCCCCTGAACGCCTCCAACACTGCGCCGATCACCGGCATCCCGATGTTGTGGATCTATGGCGTGGGTTTCTTCACGAGCGCTGGGATCGGCGCCATCACCACGCTGCGCCTGGCGCGCGCGCTCACCGGCCGGCTGCGCGAGCACGAGCTCGACGCCTTTGCCGGCGAGTACGCGACGGCCGATGCGGTCGAGTTGAAGGGGCGCACGGAATGACGGTCGCGGTGTTTCTTGCCTCGCTGATCGGCGCGATGGCGCTGGGCATGCCGGTGGCCTTTGCGCTCATCGTCTGCGCGCTCGCGCTGATGTGGCACATGAGCGTGTTCGACAGCCAGATCATCGCCCAGAACCTGATCATCGGCGCCGACAACTTCCAGCTCCTGGCGGTGCCCTTCTTCCTCCTGGCCGGCGAGTTGATGAACGCCGGCGGGCTGTCGCGGCGCATCGTCCACGTGGCGGTCACGCTGGTCGGGCACGTGCACGGGGGCCTGGGCTACGTGGCGATCTTCGCGGCCGTGATCATGGCCTCGCTGTCGGGCTCGGCGGCTGCCGACACCGCCGCGCTGGCCTCGATCCTGATCCCGATGATGCGCGAGGCCGGCTACAACGTGCCGCGCTCGGCCGGCCTGATCGCCGCCGGCGGCATCATCGCGCCGGTGATCCCGCCGTCCATCGGCTTCATCATCTTCGGCGTCGCGGCCAACGTCTCGATCACCCAGCTCTTCCTGGCCGGCATCTTCCCCGGGCTGCTGATGGCGCTGTCGCTGGTGATCGCCTGGGCCTGGGTCATGCGGCGCGAGCGTGTCAAGGTGTTCCCGCGCGCCACCTGGCGCGAGCGCGGCAAGGCCATCGTCGACGGCATCTGGGCCCTGGCCATGCCGGTGATGATCCTTGGCGGCATCCGCTTCGGCATCGTCACCCCGACCGAGGCGGCCGTGCTGGCCGCGGTGTACGCGCTGCTGGTGGGCATGTTCGTCTACCGCGAGCTCAAGTTCTCGCAGCTCTACCGCGTCTTCCTGCTCGCGGCCAAGACCACTGCGGTGGTGATGTTCCTGGTGGCCTCGGCGCTCGCCTCGGCCTGGTTGATCACGCAGGCCAACATCCCGGGTGAACTCGGCTCGCTCCTCGAGCCCTTCCGCGACAACCCGAAGCTGCTGTTGGTGCTGATGATGATCCTGGTGCTGGTGGTGGGCACGGCGCTGGACTTCGCGCCGACCGTGCTGATCCTCTCGCCGGTGCTCATGCCCATCGTCAAGCAGGCCGGCATCGACCCGGTCTACTTCGGCGTGCTGTTTATCATGAACAACGCGATCGGGCTGCTGACACCGCCGGTGGGCATCGTGCTGAACGTCGTCTCGGGCGTGGCCCGTGTGCCGATGGGCGCCGTCATCCGCGGCGTCACCCCCTTCCTGATCGCGCAGATCTGCGTGATGTTCCTGCTGATCGCCTTTCCCGAGCTCGTGACCAAGCCGCTGGCCTGGTTGCGGGGCCGGTGAGGTGTCGTGCTCTTTACCTGTCCCCACCGTCAACCCCAGAGGAGACCTGAAGATGAAGACCCTGTTCCGCAAGACCGTCCTGGCCGTGGCCGCGGCGGCCGCCTCCCTGCTCGTGGCCGCGCCGGCCAGCGCGCAGTTCACCGAGCGCACGATCCGCGTCTCGAACGGCATCAACCAGGATCACCCGGTGGGCAACGGCGTGGCCAAGATGACGGCCTGCCTGAACCAGCGCTCCGGCGGCAAGTTGAAGCTGCAGGCCTTCTGGGGCGGCGCCCTCGGCAGCGACCTGCCGGCCACGCAGGCGCTGCGCTCGGGCACCCTCGAGATGGTGATCACCTCGTCGTCGCCGCTGGTGGGCATCGTCCCCGAGCTCGGCGTCTTCGACCTGCCCTTCCTCTTCGCCAACGAGGCCGAGGCCGACAAGATCCTTGACGGCGAACTCGGCGCCTTCATGACGAGCAAGATGCCGGCGGCCAACCTGGTCAACCTGGCCTGGTGGGAGAACGGCTTCCGCAACCTCACCAACTCGCGCAAGCCCGTCACCAAGTGGGAGGACTTTGCCGGCGTCAAGGTGCGAGTGATGCAGAACAACATCTTCCTCGACACCTTCCGCACGCTCGGCGCCAACGCCGTGCCCATGGCCTTCGGCGAGGTCTTCACCGCCCTCGAGACGCGCGCCATCGACGGCCAGGAGAACCCTTTCGTCACCATCGACACCTCCAAGCTCTACGAGGTGCAGAAGTTCCTGTCGGTGACGCGCCACGCCTACACGCCCTTCATGGTGCTGTACTCCAAGCCGCTGTGGGACCGCCTGTCCAAGGACGAGCAGTCGGCGTTGCAGGCCTGCGCCGTCGAGGGCCGTGACGAGCAGCGCAAGGTTTCGCGCGCGCTGTCCGAGAAGTCGCTGGCCAACCTGAAGGCGCGTGGCATGCAGGTCAACGACATCGACCCGAAGGAGCGCCAGCGCATGTTCGAGAAGGCCAAGACGGTCTACGAGAAGCACCAGGGCACGATCGGCGGCGACACCGTCAAGCGCATGCTCGACAGCCTGGCGCAGATCCGCCGCTGAGGCCCGCCGAAGCGGCCGCTCCATGAAGATCTCTTCGCTCGAGACCCTGCGACTGGGGGAGTTCCCCAATCTCGTCTGGGTGCGCCTGCACACCGACGAGGGTCTGGTGGGCCTGGGCGAGACCTTCATGGGCGCGGCCGCGGTCGAGGCCTACCTGCACGAATCGGTCGCGCCCAAGCTGCTGGGGCGCGACGCGCGCCACATCGAGGCCATCGGCCGCGACCTCACCAACTACCTCGGCTGGCGCTCGGCCGGGGTGGAGACGCGGGGCAACTCGGCGGTCGACATCGCGCTGTGGGACCTGTTCGCGCAGGCCGCGGGCATGCCGCTGGCCGACGCGCTGGGCGGGCGTGCGCGCGACAAGGTGCGCGTCTACAACACCTGCGCCGGCTACAAATACATCCGCGACGCGCGCTCCCAGGCGGTGGCCAACTGGCACGTGGGTGAGACCGGCGGGCCCTACGAGGACCTCGAGGGCTTCCTGCACCGGGCCGACGAGCTGGCGCTGTCCCTGCTGGAGCAGGGCATCACCGGCATGAAGATCTGGCCCTTCGACATCGCCGCGGAGCGCACCCACGGCTACGACATCTCGCCGGCCGAGCTCGACACCGCGCTGGAGCCCTTCCGCAAGATCCGGCGCGCGGTGGGCGACAAGATGGACATCATGGTGGAGTTCCACTCGCTGTGGAGCCTGCCGATGGCCTGCAAGCTCGCGCGCCGGCTGGCCGAGTTCGACACCTACTGGCACGAGGACCCCTTCCGCCTGGACAACCCCTCGGACCTGGCCGAGTACGCGCGCCACTCGAAGGCCTGGGTCTGCGCGAGCGAGACGCTGTCGTTCACGCACGCCTTCCGCGAATACCTCGAGACCCAGGCCGCCGGCGTGGCCATGCTCGACCTGTCCTGGTGCGGCGGCCTGACCGAGGCGCGCAAGATCGCGGCGTTGGCCGAGGCGCATCACGTGCCCGTGGCGCCGCACGACTGCACCGGCCCGGTGGTCTGGGCCGCGTCCTGCCACTTCTCGATGTTCGCGCGCAACACCCTGATCCAGGAGTGCGTGCGCGCCTTCTACACCGGCTGGTACACCGAGCTCGTCACCGCGCTGCCGACCGTGCAGCGCGGCGAGGTGACAGTGGACTTCAGCAAGCCCGGCCTCGGGCTCGAGCTGCTGCCTGGCCTGGAGCGGCGCGCCGACGCCATCAGGCGCGTCAGCGCGCGCTAGCGCAGCGCGAACGCTGCACCAGCGCGGTATCGGCCCGGCAAGCCTGGCCGTCTGCGGCGGCCCTTCGTCCGAGGCATGGGAGCCCGCAGCATGTCCGTCATCGCGGTGTCGGATCGGCGGGTCACAATCGGCGGGATGACCGAGCATCCCGACCGCGTGCTGCCGCTGCAAGGCGCTTCGAATTTCCGTGACCTGGGAGGCTACCCCGCCGACGGTGGCCGCCCGGTGCGCTGGCGCCGGCTGTTCCGCTCGGACCACCTGGGTGACTTGTCCGAAGAGGACAAGGGCGCCCTCGGCAGGCTCGGCCTGGCACGTGCCTTCGACCTGCGCGGCGAGCGCGAGCGTGCCGCACACCCCTACGCGCTGCCGGGCGTGCGCCAGCACCTGCTGGCGATCGAGCCCGTCATCGTGCAGAGCGTGCAGGCCATGGCCAGCGAGGGCCGGGCCCTGACGGTGCCCACCTGCGAGGAACTGATGCGCGACCTGTACCGGCGCCTCGTCGACGAGCAGACGCATCGTTTCGCCGAGCTGCTGGACCATCTGGTCCGCGATGACAGCCCGGCCGTCTTCCACTGCACGGCAGGCAAGGACCGCACCGGCTTCGCCGCGGCCGTGATCCTGCTCGCGCTCGGGGTGCCGCGCACGGTGGTGATGGACGACTACCTGCTCACCAACCGCCACTTCAAGCCGCCGGTGCTGCGCTGGGGCGACATCGACCCCGAGGTGCTGGCCGTGATGTGGCGCGTGCAGCAGGACTTCTTGGAGGCCTCCCTGCAGCGCATCGACCAGGCCCACGGGGGCTTCGACCGCTACATGGGCACGCGCCTGGGGTTCGGGGCTGCGGCGCAGGCCGCCTTGCGCGAGCGCTACCTCCAGCCCGCCTGACGCTCTCAGGACGCGACGAGCGCGCCAGCACGGGCCTTCTCCACCAAGGCGCGCGCGATGCGCACCGCGCCATCGGCGTCCATGGCCGCGCCGTCGGCGCCTGCGGCCTGGCCGAGCGTGTCGTCGTCCAGCAGGGCCGGGCCGCCGACGATCAGGCGCACGTCCGGGTTGACCGAACTGGCGCGCACGGCCGCGATCGCGTCGGCGAGCACCGGCGCGTGCAGGCTCGAGCCGATGGAGAAGCCGACGGCGTCGAACCACACCCGCCCTGCCTGCTCCCGCACCTCGGCCAGCGTGGCCGCGGGCGAGCTCCAGACGGCCCAGCCCGCGAGCTGGAAGCAGCGGCTGAGCACGAGCAGGCCCAGCGTGTGCTGGGAGCCCGGTACCGGCACGAGCATGATACGCAGGGCATCGGCATCGGCCGGGGCGTCTGGGTCTGGCTGCGGGGCGATCTCGAGTACGAGGCGGCGCAGCAGCGAGGTGGCGATCGTGACGTGGACGAAGTCGCAGGCGTCGTCGCCCCAGAGTTCGTCCAGGTGCCGCGCCACAGGCGTGACCAGGTCGGCCAGCAGCGCGCGCACGGGCACGCCCCGCTCCGACAGCCGCATGCACAGCCTGCGCGCCGCGTCGAGATCGTCCTGCAAGGTGGCTTGGGCCAAGGCCTGCAGGTCTGCCGGCAGGATGCCGGTGCGGGACATGCTGCCCGTGCCGGGCAAGGGGCTGCGCGCGGGGGGGCGCGACGGCGGGGGTGAAGAGGGCACAGCGGGATCCATCTAGAAGCTCCTAGCGCCGCAAGCTTGCGGGCACAACGCCTGCCAACTCGGCCCAGAGTGCGGGATGCACCCTCCTGGCCGGGGCCTTTGGGCGAGCCCCTTGTTCCGACCGGGCACCCGAGTCCATGGGAACTCTGGCGCAGGCTCATATGCTGATGCTGTGGTGAGAATTCGCTCTCAGTGATTTCCCGAATTCCTGATCCAGATCAGCGTCGAAAGATCAAAAAAAAGTCCGGTACGCAAGCGCACCGGACCTGAACCACCCTTTGCGGGGGTGGAGGAGACAAAGGGTTGAACGTCTAACGGCACCCCGAGGAGGTGCAGCTTGCCCGTCCAGAATCGTCAGTCTAGCGAGTTTTTTGCTGCGCTGCAACAGAAGTCGCTTGCCGAGGGTGTCAACCCGGATCGGTTTCGCTTCCCCGCCATCCCGCCTGTGCCGTAGGCGGGTGCCTTCGGCTCATCCAAAGTGTGTGTTCACGTCCCGGGGGCCGGCGTGCTGGCCGCGGACAACTCGCGTGCCACGGCGCGCAGCAGGCGCGGCAGCCGGTCCAGGGCTGCCTCGGCCATTGCGCCGTCGTCCTGACGGGCCGCCGATTCGATCGTCTGGCAACTGGCGGCCAGTGCAGCCGCACCCAGGGCGACGGCGGATCCCTTGAGCTTGTGCGCCAGACGGCCGAGCTCATCGACCGCGCGGCGTTCTCGCGCCTGCTGCATCTGGTCCAAGGTCTCGCCGGCCGTGCGCAGGAACACCTCGGCCAGCCGGGCGAGCTTGCTGCGGTCCTGGCCGAACAGCGCGGTCAGTTTCGTCAGGTCCACGGCCGGCCCGGTCGGCGGATCGGGCAGCCAGCGCCCGACCGTGCGGAACAGGCGCGCCGGCAGCACGGGCTTGGTCTCGAAGTCGTTCATGCCGGCGTCGATGCAGCGTCGCCGGTCGTCGGCCGTGGCGTTGGCCGTCATCGCGATCACGACCAGTCCTGCCAGGCCCGGGGTGGCGCGGATGCGGCGCGTGGCTTCGAGCCCGTCGATGTCGGGCATCTGCATGTCCATCAGCACGGCGTCGTAGGCGGGGTCCTGGGACAGGCGCTGCAGGGCCTCGCGCCCGGTGGAGGCCACGGTCACCTCGGCGCCGACCGACTCGAGCAACTCGCGCACCACCTGCTGATTGAATTCGTTGTCCTCCACGACGAGCAGCCGGGCGCCCTCGTGGCGCCTGCGCAGGGCCTCGAGATCGGCGTCGGCGGCCGCCGCGAGGGGCGGCGACACACCCGCAGCGCGCGCGCGACCGAAACGGGCCGTGAAGTGGAAGGTGCTGCCGACTGCGGGCTCGCTGCGCACGCCGATCTGTCCGCCCATGCGCTCGACCAGCCGCTTGCAGATGGCCAGACCCAGGCCGGTGCCGCCGAATTCGCGCGTCGTGGAGCTGTCGGCCTGCGTGAACGCCTGGAACAGCCGGCCCGCCTGATCGGGCGTGATGCCGATGCCCGTGTCGCGGACCTCGAAGGCCAGTTCGGCGGTGTCGGCATCCAGGGCCCTCAGGCCGATGACCAGCCGCACCGAGCCGCTGTGCGTGAACTTGACCGCATTGCCGCACAGGTTCAGCAGCACCTGCTCCAGCCGCAGGGCGTCGCCCACCAGCGTGTCCGGTACCTCGGGCACGAGCTCGACCCCCAGCTCCAGGCCCTTGGCCCGGGCGCTCTCCGAGAGCAGGGCCACGACCCGGCTGCCCACCTCGGCCACGGCGAAGGGCACGAGCTCCAGGTCCAGGCTGCCCGCCTCGATCTTGGAGAAGTCGAGGATGTCGTTGACGATGCGCATCAGGTTCTGCCCGGCCTGCTCGATCTTGTCCAGGTAGTCCTGCTGCCGGGGCTGCAGCGGGGTGTCCAGGCAGAGGTGGGACAGGCCGATGATGGCGTTCAGCGGCGTGCGGATCTCGTGGCTCATGTTGGCCAGGAACTGGCTCTTGGCCTGCGTGGCGGCCTCGGCCAGCTCCTTGGCGCGGGCGAGCTCGGCGGTGCGGGCGCGCACCCGCTCCTCGAGTTGCGCGTTCTGCTCGAGGATGGTGCGCTCGTGGCGCTTGCGCTCGGTGATGTCCGCCTGGACCGAGACGAAGCGTTCGATGCGGCCGCGCGCGTCGAAGACGGGCGTGATCTGCAGTGCAACCCAGTACGGGCGGCCGCTGCGGGTGTGGTTCAGCAACTCCTCGCGCACCGAACGACCCTCGCGCAGCGCCTGGGCGATGCGCGCCACGGCCTGCGGGTCGGTCTGCGGGCCCTGCAGCAGCGCGCCCGGCTTGCGGCCGGCGATGTCGGCCAGCGTGTGCCCGGTGAGTTCGGTGAAGGCGCGGTTGACCCACTCGGTGCGCCCCTGCGCGTCGGTGATGATGACCATGTTGTCGGTCGAGCTCGCGACGATGGACAGTCGCGTCAGTTCGTCCTGCGCGAGCTTCTGCCGCGTCACGTCGCGGATCACGCCGACGGTGCCGCCTTCCTCGGTCTGCGCCGTCGAGACCTCGACCCAGGCCATGCTCCCGTCGGGACGTTGCGCGCGCAGCGGCATCGGCTCGGCGCCGGCCGCGCCCCCGGGGCCGCCCTGCGGCTTGTGCCAGGCCGCGTGGTCCTCCTCGACCAGCAATTCGGCCAGCGATCGGCCCAGGCAGTCCTGCGGCTCGCGGCCGAAGATGCTGCGGGAGGCCGGGTTCATGAACACGATGCGACCGTCCGCGTCGCTCTCGAACACCGCCTCCGAGAGCATCTCGACGCGCCGCCGCATCCGGTTCTCGGCGGCGACGAGCGCCTCGGTCAGGCGGTAGGTCGCCTCGACATGCAGGTCGGTGGCGGGAACGGGCCCGCCACCGTCTGGGCCCGCGGTCATGACCCGGTCTTCCTCAGGCGCTCACGCCCAGCAGTTCTTCCAGGATCTGCGTGCTGGCGGCGGCACGCCCGTACAGCGGGAAGATGGTCCGGCAGAAGAAGTCCTGCTCCTGCGGCGTGCGCGCCGAGGTGCAGTCCGACAGGACCGTGACCGCGTAGCCGCGCTCGTAGGCGGCGCGGCCTGTGGAGTCGATGCACAGCGAGGTGACCATGCCGGCGACCAGCACGTCGCTGATGCCACGCTGGCGCAGCACCTCGTCGAGCGTGGTGCTCGAGAAGGCGTTGAACCCGACCTTGCCTTGCACGTAGAGGATGCGCTCGCCGAAGGCCTGCAGTTCCGGGATCGTGTCGGCGCCCGCGCTGCCCTCCTTGAAGGCGCCCGACTGCTTGATCGTGCCGAGGATGCCCACCGAATGGGCGAGCGCACGGTAGTCGGGCGTGAGCACGATGGGGGTCGACACCAGTGTCATCGGGGTGGCGGCCACGGCACGGATGAAGGCCAGCGTGCTCGCCAACACCCGGTCCACGCGGTCGGGTTCCTCGACCACGCCACGCAGGATGCCCTGAGGTGCGAAGTAGTCGTTCTGGTAGCCGACGAGGATGAGGGCCGTGGTGCGGGGGCTCATCGGGATGCTCCTGAGCGAGGTGGAAGAGGGGGTGGGGAGGGTGGCCGCTGCGGGCCTTCAGGGTCTGTGCTGCAGGGCCTGCCAGACCTTCTGCGCCGTGCAGGGCATCTGCAGCGCCAGCGCCACGGCGTGCGGCACCCCCGCGGCCAGCAGGGCGTCGACGACGGCATTGACTACGACCGGCGTGGCGCCGATCGTCCCAAGCTCGCCGACGCCCTTGGCGCCCAGCAGGTTGGTCTTGCACGGCACCGAGGTGTCGAACACGGTCTTGAAGCCGATGAAGCCGTCGGCGCGCGGCATCGCGTAGTCCATGAAGCTCGCGGTCAGCAGCTGTCCGGAGGCGTCGTAGACGACCTGCTCGCACAGGGCCTGGCCGATCCCCTGGACCGCACCGCCCTCGACCTGGCCCTGCACGATCTGCGGGCTGATCACGCGCCCGATGTCGTTGACGCTGGCGTAGGCCACGACCTCGACCTCGCCGGTGCCGGGGTCGATCTCGATCTCGCACACATGGGCCGCATTGGGCCAGCTGGCCGCGCTGGCGCTGGCCTCGGCCGCCACGGTGATCAGGCCGCCGGCCTGCCGTCCGGCGAGCTCGGACAGCCCGATGCGGAGGTCGGTGCCGACGACGTTGAAGGCGCCGGACTGGTATTCGATGTCCGAGGGCGCCGCTTCCAGCGCCTGGGCAGCGAGCTCGCGCGCGTGGTCGACCGTGCGTTCGCTGGCCACGCGCACCGCGCCGCCGCCGGTGAACAGCGAGCGGCTGCCGGCGCTGCCGAAGCCGTTGGCGCGGTCGGTGTCGCCCTGCAGGATGCGGATGCGGTCGATGGGCACGCCGAAGACGTCAACGGCCAATTGGGCGTAGCTCGTCGCGATGCCCTGCCCCATGGCCATCGTCGCCGAGCTGAGCTCGATGATGCCGTCGGCCCGCACCTGCACCTGCACCTTCTCGGTCAGGGCATTGCCGCCCGTCCACTCGAGGAAAGTCGTGACGCTGCGGCCGCGCAGGCGGCCGCGCGCGGCGGAGTCCGCGGCGCGCGCCGGGTAGCCCTCCCAGTCGCCGAGCACGAGCGCCTGGTCGAGCATCTTCTCGAACTCGCCGCTGTCGTAGACCTGCCGCGTCGGGCTGGTGTAGGGCATCTGCTGCGGGCGCACGAGGTTGCGCCGGCGCAGCTCGGCCGGGTCCAGCCCGGTGACCCGCGCCGCTTCGTCCATCAGGCGCTCGACGACATAGATCGACTCGGGCCGGCCGGCGCCGCGGTAGGCGGCCAGCGGGCCGGTGTTCGTGAGTACGGCGGTCGCGTGCAGGTCGACCACCGGGATGTCGTAGACGCTGGTGGCCACGAAGGGGCCGAGCACGAGCGGGATCATGACGCCCGTCGGGATGGCGTAGGCGCCGACGTTGGTGTGGGTGCGCTGGCGCATCGCCAGCACCCGGCCGCCGGCGTCCAGCGCCAGCTCGGCTGTGGTGCGCCAGTCGCGCGCGTGCACGGCGGCCATGAACTCCTCGAGCCGCTGCGCGCGCCAGCGCACCGGGCGCTGCAGCATGCGCGCGGCGTGGGCCACGACCAGGTCCTCCGGGTACAGCCCCGTCTTCATGCCGAAGCCGCCGCCGACGTCGCCCACCTTGACCCGGATCTGCTCCTTGCCGATGCCCGGCAGCAGCGTCGCGAGGCTGTCCCGGATGCCGGTGGGCATCTGGTTGGACAGGGTCACGAGCAGCCGGCCCGTGCCGGGCTCGGGCTCGGCCAGCACGACGCGCGGCTCGATCGGCGAGGGCGCGAGGCGCTGGTTGACGAGCTCGAGCTGCACCACGTGGGCCGCGGCCGCGAAGGCGGCGGCGCACGCGGCGGGGTCACCGTCGCGTCCTTCCGCGCAGATGTTGTCGGGCGCCCGTTCGCACAGGGCGGGGGCGCCCGGGGCCAGCGCGGCCTCGAGCGTGGTGACCGCGGGCAGGTCCTCGTAGTCCACCATCACCGCCTCGGCCGCGTCCACCGCGGCTTCGCGCGTCTGCGCCACGACCGCGGCCACGGTTTCGCCGACGTAGCGGACGACCTCGTGCGCGAGGGCGCGCCGCGCGGCCGTGGCCGGTGGTGTGCCGTCGGGGCGCTTGAAGGCGGGCGGGGGCCCGGCCAGGGGCTTGACGCCGGCCGCCACCAGATCGGCCCCGGTGTAGACGGCCAGCACCCCGGGCAGCGCCAGCGCGGCCGAGGTGTCGATGCCGGCGATGCGGGCGTGCGCGTGCGGCGAGCGCACGAAGACCAGGTGCGCCAGGCCCTCGCGCTGCAGGTCGTCGGTGTACTGGCCGCGGCCGCTGACGAGCGTGGGGTCTTCGATGCGGCGTACGGTGTGGCCGCTGCCGAAGCGCAGCGCATGCCCGGACAGTTCCTTCGGGGCGTTCATGCCTGCGCTCCCTGGGCGCTGGCGCCCCGCATCGCCTGCGCCGCCTGGCGCACCGCGGCGATGATGTTGACGTAGCCGGTGCAGCGGCAGAGGTTGCCCTCGAGCGCGTGCGCGATCTCGGCGTCGCTCGGGGCCGGGTTCGTGCGCAGCAGGCCGGCGGCAGCCATCAGCATGCCCGGGGTGCAGAAACCGCACTGCAGGCCGTGGCAGGCCATGAAGGCGTCCTGCAGCGGGTGCAGGCCCTCGGCGGTGGCTGCGGCACCGGCCAGCGCCGGCAGGCCCTCGACCGTGGTGACCTCGCGGCCCTGGAGCTGCAGCGCGAGCACGCTGCAGCTCTTCACCGGCCGCCCGTCGACGAGCACGGTGCAGGCGCCGCACTGCGCGGTGTCGCAGCCGCTGTGCGTGCCCGTCAGCTGCCTGCCCTCGCGGATCAGGTCGACGAGCAGGGTCGTGGGCGCCACCTCGGTGGCGACGGCTTGGCTGTTGACGCGCAGGTTCAGTGCGGGCATGGCTTCCAGGGGCGTGGTGGTGATCGTCCCGGGCCGCGGGCACGCGCCGCTGCACCGGGCCCCGGGGTGCGGGGCAATGCAGGCGGCAGGCCGTGTCAGGCGGCGGGCAACACCCGATCGTAGCCCCTCGGCGGGCTTGCCGGTCCGCCGCGCCGCGGCAGCCCGGCGCCGTGCTCGCCCAGGTCCCAGAACAGGCCGGTCATCAGCTCGAGCGCCTCGCGCGCCACGGGCGCGAGCAGGTGCTCGTCGGGCGCATGCTGGCTGCAGGCCGGGTAGCTGTGCGGCACCCAGACCGTGGGCAGCCCGAGCAGGTCGGCGAAGACGTCGTTCGGCAGCGAGCCGCCGAGGTTGGGCAGCAGCACCGGCGGCTTCCCGCTCGTGCGCTGCAGGCTGTCGAGCGTGAACCGCACCCAGGGGTTGCCCGGGTCGAGCCGGGTGGCCTGCATCACCGTGGGCTCGCTGACCTCGACCACGCCGAAGCCGTGCGCCGCCAGGTGCCGGGCGACGTGCTCGCGCAGGCGGCCGACGTCGGTGCCGACGACGAAGCGCAGGTGCATCGTCGCGTGGGCCCGCGGCGGGATCGCGTTCACCGGATGGTCCGGGTTGCCGGTGCGAAAGGCCAGCACCTCCAGCGTGTTCCAGGCGATCACCCGCTCCACCGGGCTCAGGCCCGGTTCGCCCCAGTCCGCGTCGACGACGGGGTCGCCGGGCGCGGGGTCGATCCGCAGCCCGGCCAGCGCGGCGCGCACCGCATCGGGGATCGGCGACGGGCGCAGCCCTGGCACCATCACCCGTCCGTGTGCATCCACGAGGCAGGCGATGGCGTGCGCGAGCACCGTGCCGGGGTTGCGCAGCAGCCCGCCCCAGTTGCCCGAGTGGTGGGCGCCCTCGCGCAGGCGCAGCGTGAGCTCGAAGTTGGCCACCCCGCGCGAGCCCAGGAAGACCGTGGGCCGGTCGCGCTGCCAGCGCGGGCCGTCGCTGGCGACCAGCACGTCGGCGGCGAGCGCCTCGCGCTGCGCGGCGCAGAAGGCGGCCAGGCCCGGGGAGCCCGTTTCCTCGCCGGTCTCGAACAGCCAGGTCGCGTTGAAGCCCAGCCGCCCGCGCGCGGCCAGCACCTGCGCCAGCGCGGCCAGGTTGATGCTGTGCTGGCCCTTGTTGTCGGCGGTGCCGCGCCCGTACAGGCGCTCGCCGTCGGCCGTGAGCGTCCAGGGGCCGGCGCCGCGCGTCCAGGCGGCGTCCTGGCCGCGGATGACGTCGCCGTGCCCGTACATCAGCACCGTCGGCAGCGCTGGGTCCTCGTGCCGCGAGGCCACGAGCAGCGGCCCGGCGCCGGCCACGGGGTTGTCGTGCACGGTGCCGTGGAAGCCGAGCCCCCGCAGGGCGGGCTGCAGCTCTTCCACGAGGTAGGCGCGCAGGCGCGGCCCGGCGGCAGGGTCCTGGCTTTCGGTGCGGAAGGCGACCCGGCGCGCGAGCTCCGCCGCGAAGCGGCCGCTTTCGAAGTGCGCCCGCGCCAGCCCGAGCGCATGTTCGCGGCGGCTCATGGCCCGCGCCCAGCTCAGGAGGCGCCGACCAGCGTGAAGTGCTCCACCACCGGCGGCTGCGCGAAGTACGGGCCGACGATGGCGCGCCACTGCGGGAACAGCGGCCCCTGGCGGAAATGCACCGTGTGGTCCTCCAGGCTCGCCCAGCGGATCGTCAGCAGGTAGCGCTCCGGGCTCTCGACGCCCTTGTGCACCTGCCATCCCAGGAAGCCCCGGGCTTGCGCGATCACGGTGGTCACGCCGCGCTGGATGGCCTCGTCGAACTCGGCCTGGCGGCCGGGCGGGATGCGGATGTCGGCAACTTCGAGGATCATGGGGTTTTCCGGGTGCTTCAAGGGGTGGGGGACTCGGGGTACAGGCCGCGCGTGCGCGCCATCAGTCGCGCGAGGCCGAGCAGGCTGTCCAGGTGGGGGGTGGGGACGGTCAGGTGCTGGCCGACTTCTCGCACGGCCCCCAGCAGGGCGTCGATCTCCAGCGGGCGCCCGGCTTCGACGTCCTGCAGCATCGAGGTGCGGAAGGCGCCGAGCTTGCGTGTCACGGCATGCCGGTCCTCGGGCTCCTGCTCGATCGGGATGCCGAAACGGCGCCCGATCTCGCGCGCCTCGAGCATGACGGCACTGATGTGGGCGCGCACCAGCGGGTCGTCCAGGATGCGGTCGGTGGAGGCGCCGGTCAAGGCCGACACGGGGTTGACCGTCATGTTGCCCCAGAGCTTGAACCAGATGTCGCGCTGGATGCGCGGGCTGCGCTCGACCTCGAAGCCGGCGCGCTCGAGCATGCCGGCCAGTGCCTGCACGCGGGGGCTGGCGCCGCCGGCGGGCTCGCCGATGATGAGCCGCCGGCCCTGGACCAGCCGGACCTGCCCGGGCGCCGGCGTGGCGGCGCTGAAGTGGACGACGCAGCCGACCACCTGCCCGGTCGGGATGTGGGCGCGGATGCGGTCGCCCAGGTCGACGCTGGCCAGGCGCAGGCCGTCGCAGGGCCCCGGCAGGCCGTCGAAGAACCACCAGGGCACGCCGTTCATGGCCACCAGCACGGTCGTGTGCGCGGCGCACAGCGCGCCGATGGCCGGTGCTGCGGCGGCCAGGGCCGGGCCCTTCACTGCCACGACGACCAGGTCCTGCGGCCCGAGCGCGCCGGGGTCGTCGCTGGCGGGCAGGCGAACCTGCAGCGTGGGTGCGTCCGCCGCCGCCAGCCGCAGCCCGTCGCGCTGCAGCGCCTGCAGCGTCGCGCCGCGCGCCAGCGCGCTGACCTCGACCTCGCCGGCGGGCAGCCGGCCTGCGAGCCAGGCCGCGAACATGCCGCCCACGGCCCCGGCACCGACGATGCAGACTTTCATGCCCAAATTGTTCCACGCCGGCCGCGCGGCCCGTGGCTGCTCAGGGCCGCACTGCCGGGGCCTCCAGTGGCAGGCCGCGGTCGCGCCAGGCCAGGTAGACCTCGAGTGAGCGCATCTCGTCGGAGCCGGCGGCCCAGGGCTCGGCGCGCACGCCGGTCATGCAGTTGCGCAGGCGCCGCTGCAGCGGGCCCAGCCCCTGCCACTCGAGGCGGTAGGTGGGGTAGCCCGCGGCGTTGCCGGGGGGGATCACGGCCCCGCCGAGCCGGCCTCCCGCGCGGTCGTCGTGGCATTGCGCGCACGACAGGTCGAGCTGCCCGAGCCGTTGCTGCCACAGCGCCTCACCGCGCGCGCGCCAGGGCTCGAGGCGGGCGTCGTCCGGCAGACGCATCGGCAGGCCCCGGGAGGCGTGCGCCACCGCGGCCTCGAGCGCGAGCAGCGCCTCGCCGCCGGCGGCTGGCGCGGCCACCCCCTGGTGCCGGACGCGGCACTGGGCAATGCGCTCGGCCAGCGTGACCGGCCTGGAGAGCCGCGCATCCCAGGCTGGGTGTGCCGCGGCAGCGCCGCGCAGGCGCTCGGCGGGCGTGGCGCCGTGACATTCGGCGCAGGCGCGCCCCGCGGGGCCCTCGCGGCGGGCCCACAGTGCCTGGCCCTCGAGTACCCACAACATTCCCGGGTTGAGGGAGTCGTCACGCTGCATGGCCTGCAGCTCCCGGCTCATCAGGTCGTAGCCGCTGCGGGGCGGCGCCTGAGCATCCGCAGGGCCCGTGGCAAGGCCGGCCAGCAAGGCCGCGGCCAGCGCCATCGCCGTTGCCGTGGTCACGCCACCTGCAGCGTGGCCACGTGCTCGTGGACGAAGCCGCCGTCACCCTGCCAGGTGCAGGTCAGCGGGCCGGTCACGGTGGCCACGGTGTGGAAGACGATGAGCGGGTTGGCTGCGATGGCCGCGTGCAGATCGGCGCTGAAGACGGTCTGGCCGTCGTAGCGGCAGCTGAAGCGGCGGATGATGTTGCGGGGCAGCACGCGTCCCTCGCTGTCGGGCCGGTGCCCCGTCTCCATAGGGTGGGCGACGAGGGCACGGATCTCGATCACCTCGCCCTGGCGGGCGCGGGTGGGCAGGGTGACGATGGCACGGGTCATGACTTTGCTGCGGGAAGGGGGCGATCATTGCCTTGGGTGCGGTTCATGCAGCAGTGCAGGGTTTCGTGCCATGCCGCATGGCGCGGAACGCTGCACCGGGTCACCCGTCCAAGAGGTTCGGACATTCAATCCTCGATGCAGGCCGCCAGCGTCACGAGCACGTCCACCGTGCGGGTCCACACGCTGCCGTCCGACAGTCGGGCGGCAGCGACCACCCGTTGCGACGTGGCCAGGCGGATGCGGGTGGCCACGCGGGCCCGGCCGGCACGCGGCCCGAGCTGGAACTCGGCCACTTCGGGCAGCGGGTTGCGGCCCGTGAACAGGGCGATGGCGACCACATGGTCGATCGCACTCATCGGGCTGGCCACGGCCACGGTCACGGGCACGGCGTTGCCGTTCTCGACCAGTTCCGGCAGGTCGAACTCGACCCGGCCCTCGCGCACCACGGCGCCTTCGGCAAAGCGGGCGAGCGCGGCCTGGAGTTGCGGCGAGTCGCGCAGGTCGGGCACCGCAGCGATCGCAGCGGGCGGCACCGCGCAAGCCATCAGGGCCAGCCCGGAGCCGGCCAGCCAGTGGCGGCGCGAGACCGTCTGATCCCTGGGCCGGTCCGTGGCAGCCGCAGCGGCAAGCTCGTTCATTTCAATCCCTCCAGGTAGGCCACCACGTCCTCCACCTGCTGCGCGTCGAGGATGGGGCGGTCACGCCATGCCGCGCCGACGCGGGTCAAGCCTTCGGTGCGGTGGAAGGCCGGCATCACCGAGGCCGGGTTCAGCCGTCGCGCGTCGACCAGGCGCAGCCGCAATTGCGCAGTCGTCCAGCGGCTGCCCGTCCCGGCCAGGTCGGTGGAGAGGTTGCCGGGCGATCGTTCCTCGGGTACCGGCGCCTGGTGGCACAGCAGGCACAGCCCTACGCGGCGGTCGGCGACGATGGCGCGGCCGCGGTCGGGGTCACCGCGCAGACCGAGCAAAGGCTGCTCTATCCGCTCGCCGTCGACCACATAGGGTGCCGCGCCCGCGGCCTGGGCCGCGGGCAGCGTGCCGAGCAGCCCCGAGGCCAGGGTGGCGAGCGCGAGGCCCGAGACCCTGCCTCGCATCGTCAGGCCTTCAGGCTGTGCCTGCTCAGCGGCAGGTCGCGGATGCGCTTGCCGGTGGCGGCGAAGATCGCGTTCAGCACGGCCGGCGCGGCCACCGCGATCGTCGGCTCGCCGACGCCGCCCCAGAACCCGCCCGAAGGCATGACGATGGACTCCACCTTGGGCATGTGGGCGAGCTTCAAGCAGGGGTAGGTGTCGAAGTTCTTCTGCTCGATCGCGCCATCCTTGACCGTGCAGGCCTGGAACAGCGCCGCGCCCAGCCCGTACACGAAGGAGCCCTCGATCTGGGCCTCGATCTGCTGCGGGTTGACGGCGTGGCCGCAGTCGGTGGCGGCGACGATGCGATGGATCATCAACTCGCCACCGGCCGTGACCGAGACCTCGGCACAGGCCGCGACGTAGCTGCCGAAGCCATGGGTCTGGGACAGCCCTCGGTAGACTTTCATGCCCTTGACGTCGGGCGCTGGCCGGCCCCAGCCGGCGCGCTCGGCGACCGCGTCCAGCACCGCGAGGTGCTTGGGGTGGCGGGCCATCAGCTTGCGCCGCAGCGCCAGCGGGTCCTGCTTCGTCGCGTGGGCGATCTCGTCGAGGAAGCACTCGAGGTAGAGCGCGTTCTGGTTCAGGTTGACCCCGCGCCAGAAGCCCGGCGGCACGTGCGGGTTGCGCATCGCATGGTCGACGAGCAGGTTCGGGAAGCTGTAGCCGATCATGGCCTCGCCTCCCCCCGCGTTCAGACCCTGGAAGACGACGGGGTCCAGACCGTTGCGGATGTTCTGAGGGAACACCGCGGCGAGGATGGACTGGCCCGAGATGCGCATGTGCAATCCGGTCACTTCACCCCGCTCGTCCAGGGCGGCGGTCAGCTTGCACTGCGTCACCGGGTGGTAGCGGCCGTGCTGCATGTCCTCCTCCCGCGTCCACATGAGCTTGACCGGCGTCCCGGGCATCGCACGCGCGATCTGCACCACCTGGGTCACCCAGTCGGCCATGCCACGCCGGCCGAAGCCGCCGCCCAGCGGCAGCTTGTAGACGTCGCACTTCGCCGGCGGGAGCCCTGCCGCCGCGGCTGTGGCCGCCAGCGCCGACTCGCCGTTCTGCGTCGGGGTCCAGACCTCGCAGCGCTCGGGCGTCCAGACCGCGGTGGCGTTCATGGGCTCCATCGTCGCGTGGTTCTGGAACGGGTAGGAATACACCGCCTCGACCTTGCGCGCGGCCTTGGCGATGGCGTCCCGGGCATCGCCGTTGCGGTTGCCTACCGCGGCTTGCTCTGCGTCCAGGCCGGCCTTGAGCGTCGCATCGATCTGCGCCTGCTGCACGCCCGCGTGGGGCCCGAGGTCCCAGTCGATGGGCAGCGCGTCGAGCGCGGTCTTGGCGCGCCACCAGGTGTCGGCGACGACGGCCACCGCGCTGTCGCCCACCTTCACCACCTTGCGCACCCCGGGTCGGGTGGCGATGGCGGCGGCGTCGAAACTGCGCACCTTGCCGCCGAAGACGGGACAGTCGCGGATGGCGGCGTTCAGCATGCCGGGCAGCTTCAGGTCGGCGCCGTAGACCAGCGCCCCGGTGGTCTTCTCGACCGTGTCCAGGCGCGCCAGGCGCGCGCCGACGAGCTTCCAGTCCTTCGGGTCCTTGAGCGGCGGGTTCGCCGGCACCGGCAGCTTGCCCGCGGCTGCGGCCATCTGGCCGTAGGTCGTGCGGCGCCCCGAGCCCGGGTGGGTGATCACGCCCGCGGCCACGCGGCACTCGGCTGCCGGCACGCCCCAGCCCTGGGCCGCGGCCTGCACCAGCATGATCCGTGCGGCCGCGCCGCCCTTGCGCACGTAGTCCTGGGATTCGCGGATGCCGCGGCTGCCGCCCGTGGAGAAGTTGCCCCAGATGCGGTTGCGCGCGAGGTTCTGGCCCGGCGTGGGGTACTCGGTGGTGACGCGGGCCCAGTCGCACTCGAGTTCCTCGGCCACCATTTGCGCCAGACCGGTGAGCGTGCCCTGGCCCATCTCGGAGCGGGCGATGCGGATGATCACGCGCTCGTCGGGCTGGACCACGACCCAGGCGTTGATCTCCGGGGGCATGGTGGCCGCCTGCTGGGCCTGCGCCGAGAGGGGGAAGCCGACGACGAGCGAGCCCGCGGCGGCGGCGCTGCCGATGAAGCGGCGGCGGCTGATGCCGGTGGCGGGCGCG
>JBILNB010000037.1:0-44457 GCA_044375195.1 Rubrivivax sp.
AGGACGGGCAGGGCCGGGACCGGCTCGAGCCCAGCGACGACCTCGTGGTCTCGCCCACCGTGCTGCGCATCAGGCCGCGCGCCGAGCAGGTGGTGCGGCTGATCCTGGTGACGCCGCGCGACCCTGCGCGCCAGATGAGCTACCGCCTGTTCCTGCGCGAGCAGTTCCCGGGGACGGCCGCGCAGGAGACCGAAGCGGCGCGACTGCCGATCACGCTGACGCTGAGCCTGCCGGTGTTCATCACGCCGGCGCGCGCGCGCCACGCGCTGCAGTGCGGGCTGGCCGCCCCCGAGGTCATGCCGCCGACGGCAGTGTGCGAGAACCGGGGGCGCGCGCATGCGCGCCTGGGCCGGATCGACCTGCGCAATGGCGATGCGCTCGTCGCGCGGCACGAGGGCAGCCTGTACCTGCTGCCCGGCGCACGCCTGTCCATCCCGCTGGCCGCGGATCCGGGCGTGCCGGGCGCGCGCGGAGGGACGCTGAGCGCCCTGCTCGATGGGGGCGAGTCGTTGTCGTGGCGGGTGGCGGACCCGCTGCCGACCAGTCCCTGAATGGTGCGCGGCAAGCAGAGGGCGTCCTGGCTCGGGGCGATGGCCGCAGCGTGCCTGGCCACCGCGGCCGCGGCGCCGGCCCGGTGTGCCGAGCCGGGTGAGCTTCCGGGCGAGACGGGCACCCATGTCGCAGCCCTGGCGGGCTTCGCAGGCCCGCCGACGCTGCTGCCGTCGCCCGACTCGGCGCATCTGCACGCGTTGGAGGTGCGCGTCAACGGCATGCCCGTGGGCACCTGGGAGGTGCTCGAGCGCGACGGGGGCTACTGGGTCTCCGGCGAGGCGCTGCGGGCCTGGCGATTGCTGATGCCAGGGCCGGCGCGGCCGCAGATGAGCCGGCAACGCCTGTGGTGGCCGCTGTTCGCCGTGCCCGGCTACCGCGCGCAGCTCGACGCCGCGCGGCAGGCGCTCGAGCTCGAGGTGCTGGCCGACGCCTTCGCGCCCACCGCGCTCGGCGCGGCGCCGGCCGCGCCACAAGCGCTCACCGAGCCGATGGCGGCCGCCTTCGTGAACTACGACATCACCTGGACCGAGGCGCGCGGCGCGGGCACGGCCCAGTCCGACCGCGGACTGCTGACCGAGGCCGGCCTGACCGGGCCCGCAGGCGTGCTGCTGTCGACGCAGGTGCTGCGCTGGCAGCGCGCCCGGGGCACGGAAGGCGCCACGGACAGCCGTCGCATCGAAACCCACTGGACGCGCGACTGGCCGCAGCACGAGCTCACGCTGCGCGTGGGCGACAGCTGGACCCGTGCGTCCACCTGGGGGCGGCAAGCCGCCTTCGGCGGCGTGCAGCTCGGCACCCAGCGCGCGCTCTGGCGGCCGGGCGCGGGGATGGCGCGACCCGTGCTCTCGGGCAGCGCGCTGACTCCGAGCACGGTGGAGCTGTACGTCAACGAGTCGCTGCGGCAGACGGTCCAGGTGCCGCCAGGACCCTTCACGCTGGAGAACACCGCGCCCCTGGCTGGCGCGGGCGAGGCCCGGCTGGTGGTCCGCGACCTGCTCGGGCGCGAGACCGTCATCGTGCGCCCCTTCTTCACCGACCCGCAGCTGCTGGAGCCCGGTCTGCTGGACTGGAGCATCGAGGCCGGGCGGGTACGGCGAGGCTTCGGCCCCGGCGCGCAGGACGACGGCTATGGCGACGCATTCGCCCAGGCCTGGGGCCGCCTGGGCGTGCGCCCCGAGCTCACGATCGAATCGCGCCTGCAAGGCCAGGCGCGCACGGTCCACCTGGGGGCCGCGGCCAGCGTCGCCGTGGTCAGCCGCGCGCTGCTGCAGCTCGCGCTGGCGGGCTCCTCATCCGAAGGGCGCGAAGGCGGATCGGCCCTGCTGACGCTGCAGTCGAATGGCGCGCGCGACGGCGTCGCCCTGCGCCTGGCGGCCAGCAGCCGCGACCACGTCGAGGTCGGCCGCCCCGCCTTCGAGCGCCCGCCCCGGTCGGAGGCCTCGCTGGCCTGGCGCGCGGGCACGGGCCGGGGCGATGCCTGGGGCGCCAGCGTCGCGACGTTGCGCCGCCACGACGGCGCGGCGGTGAGCACGGGCACGCTGTCCTACAGCCAGCGCCTGCCGCGCTGGGGCCACCTGGTCTGGAGCGCCTCGCGGGTGGACAGCACCGCGGCGGCCGGCGGCGGCGCTCCCGCGCCGGGCACGCGCCACACGACCTCGCTGCAGGTGCTGGCCCTGGTGCCGCTGCAGGGCCTGCCGGGCGGCGGCCGTCCAGTGGCCACGGCGCAGCTGCAGCGCCAGCGCGGCGCCGATGGGCAGACGCGGCTCGAGGGCCTGTTCGCCGCATACGGGCCGATGGCGTCCGACACCGGCTGGGGTTGGCGCGCGCTGGCGGGACGGCGCGCAGGGCAGACTGCGGCGGAGGCCGGGCTGCAGCGGCAGGCCGACCGCGTGCTGCTGGGCCTGGACCTCTCCGCCATCGAGTCCCAGGCCACGACGGTGCGGGGCCTGGCCCAGGGCGCCTTCGTGCTCGCCGAAGGCCGGCTGCTCGCGGCGCGCCGCATCGAGGACTCCTTCGCGCTGGTGGAGGTGCCCGGCCATGCCGACGTGGGCGTCGGGCTGGACGGTCCGCCCGTGATACAGACCGACACCCAGGGCCTGGCGCTGCTGCCGCGGCTGACAGCCCTGCGGCCCAACCGCGTCCGGCTCGACCCCAACAGCCTGCCCGCTGACGCGGAACTCGACACGATCGAGCTCGAGGCGCTGCCGCCCTGGCGCTCCGGCGTCAAGCTGAGGTTCCCGGTGCGCGAGGGCCGGGGTGCGCTGCTGTCCTTCCTGGTGGCGGACGACCGGCCGGCACCGCGCGGCGCCATGCTGAGCCTGCAGGGCGAGCAACGCGAGTTCCTCGTCGGTGGCCGGGGCGAGGCCTATGTCAACGGCCTGCAGCCCGGCCAGCCGCGCCGCGCCACGCTGAGCTGGCAGGGACAGGCCTGCGAGGTGGAGGTGGTGTGGAGCCGGCCACGCGACGAAGCCGCTGCGGCCCTGGACCTGCCGCGCCTGGGCCCCTGGCGCTGCCCTGGGATCCAGCCATGAGCCCCTCCTGGCGCCGGGTGTGGCGCGCGGGCATGCTCGCGTCCATCGCGCTCGTGGCGGGGGTTGCCCAGGCCGGGCCCTTCAGCTGCGCGATCACGTCGGTCTCGGCCATCAGCCTGGCCTACAACCCCGCCTCGCCCAGCGCCCTGGTGGGCAGCGGGACGGTCACGGTGAACTGCGCCAAGACCGGCAGAAACACCGCCACGCGCTTCCTCGAGATCGGCGCGGGCACCGGCCTGAACGCCGCGGGGGGGCAGAACCGCGCGGCCAGCGGATCCAGCCTGCTGGGCTACGCCCTGAGGCGCGACGCCGCGCTCACCGCGGCCTGGGCCGACACGGCGGGGACGCGGCTGGCCACCAGCGTGACCTCCGTGAACCCAAGCTCGGTCACGCTGAACTGGTGGCTGACGGTGCCGGCCGGACAACCGGTCGCGGCAGGCCCTCACCTGGACACCGTCACGCTCACGCTCTACCAGTCCGACACCGCCAACCCCACGCTCACCGACACCAGCCCGACCACGGCAACGCTGTCGGTCGCGCTGGCCGTCGCGGGCCAGTGCAGCCTGAGCGCGCCGCCCGGCGCGGTGCAGTTCAACTACACCTCTTTCCAGGCCGTGCCGGCCACCGCCACCAGCGCCTTCGCCGTGACCTGCACCAACGGCACGCCTTACACGGTCACGCTCGACGCCACGACAGGCACGCTGCTCGGGCTGAACTACCAGCTCGCGCTCAGCGCCACCGGCACCCGCGTGGGCAACGGCCTGCCGCAGCCCCTGAGCATCACCGGCACCATGGCGGCCGGCCAATCCGGCGTGTGCGCCGCCGCGAGCTGCAACGCTTCGCAGGTGCGGACCTTGACGGTGAGCTATTGAGCCCGCAGGCGTCGAACGGTCTCTGCCCCGCTCAGGTCAGGCAGCGGCACCTCAGCGCGGAAACATCTCGCGCAGCCGCAGCTTCCAGAACTTGCCGGTCGACGTGCGCGGCACGGCGTCGATGGGCTCGTAGCGGTCGGGCAGTTGCCAGCGCGCGAATCCGTGCCCGAGCAGGTGCGCGTCGAGGGTGTCGGCGCCGGCTTCGCGGCCGGGCTTGAACACGACGCAGGCCAGCGGGCGCTCGCCCCATTTCAGGTCGGGGATGGCGATCACCGCCGCCTCGGCCACCGCCGGGTGGGCCATCAGCGCGTTCTCCAGGTCGACGGAGCTGATCCACTCGCCGCCGGACTTGACCAGGTCCTTCGTGCGGTCCGCGATGCGCACGAAGCCCAGCGCGTCCACGGTCGCCACGTCGCCGGTGCGCAGCCAGCCGTCCGCGGTGAACTTGTCCTCGGGTGCGCCGACCCCGTGGTAGCCACCCGTGACGAAAGGGCCGCGCACCTGGATCTCGCCCATGGCCTGGCCGTCCCACGGCGCGTCGGTGCCGTCCTCGCCGCGGATGCGCAGGTCCACCAGCGGCACCGGCACGCCAGCCATCGCTGCGCGGCGGTAGCGCTCGTCCGCAGACGCGTCGGCCAGTTCGGGCCGGGGGTAGGACACCGTGGCTAGCGGCGACGTCTCGGTCATGCCCCAGCCCTGCAGCAGCCAGATGCCGTGGGCGTCGAAGGCGCGGATCAGCGCCTCGGGCACGGCCGCCCCGCCCACGAGCGAGCGCATGCCGCGCGGCAGGCGCCAGCGGCCGTGGTGCAGATGCCCGGGCTGCTGCGCGGCGTCATAGGCCTGGATCAGGCCGAGCCAGATGGTGGGCACGCCCAGCGAGAGCGTGGGCGGCTCGGCGCTCATCAAGTCCAGCAGGTCCTCGGGGTGCAGGTGCGGGCCCGGGAACACCAGCTTGCAGCCCGTGAGCACCGCGCCATAGGGCACGCCCCAGCAGTTGGCATGGAACATCGGCGTCACCGGCAGCACGACGTCGCTCGCGCGCAGGCCCCAGTGGTCGCCCAGGCTCGCCACCAGCGTGTGCAGCAGCGTGGAACGGTGCGAATAGACCACGCCCTTGGGCCGTCCGGTGGTGCCCGAGGTGTGGCACATGGCCACGGGGTCGTCCTCGGCGTGCGCGGCGGGGCTGAAGGCCTCGGCATCGGCGCCGGCCAGCAGGGCCTCGTAGTCGTGGAACTCCGCGGGGACCGGCTCGCCGCTGAAAGGCACCACCACCACGTGCTCGAAGCGGTGCAGGTGCGCGAACCGGTGGTACAGCGGCAGCAGGATGTCGTCGACCACCAGCACCCGGTCGCAGGCATCGGCGGCGATCCAGCCGATCTCCTCGGGCGCCAGGCGCAGGTTCAGCGTGTGCATCACCGCGCCGGCCGCCGGGATGCCGAAGTAGCACTCCAGGTGCGCGTGATGGTTCCAGCACAGCGTGCCCACGCGGTCGCCCGGGCGCACGCCCAGCTCCAGCAGCGCCGCGGCCAGCGCCCGCGTGCGCTGGTGCCACTGGCCGTAGGTGTGACGCACCAGGGTCTTGTCCGGCCGGCGCGAGACGATCTCGCGCCCCGGGAACAGGCGCCCGGCGCGCTCGAGCACGCTGTTCAGGGACAGCGGCACGGTCATCATCGTGGTGTGCATGGCGTGCTCGCTCGATTGGCTCAGGCCTGTTTCAGGTCGGGACCTGTGGCCGAAGCCTTGCTTCAGGATCGCCCCCTGCGCCAGAGCCCCCGAGTGCTCAGGAGGGCCCGCTTCGGGCTCGGCAGGGGCATCCCCGGTTGGCTCTCACTTCTGCACCCCGCACCTGAAGCTCGGCGCCAGAGCAGGGTCTCCCCTGCCATCGTGGATGGCCACCTTCGGGTAGGGGCAGTGCGGCCGGGTGCTGGTCGTGCCGGGCTTGGTGCCGACGATGGCCTCGGGAGCCTCATCCGCCTCGACCCAACGCACCAGCGGGCTCATCCAGTCGACCACCGAGTGCCCGACGCCACCGCCGCAGTGCGCCATGCCAGGGACCATGAACAGCCGCAAGAAGGCATCCGTGCTGGACTGCGCCTGTGCCGGCTCCACACTGCCAGGCTGCGAGGCGAGAAAGTCGATCACCGACTGCCGGTATCGGATGGAGCGCAAGGGCTGGGCCGGGGTGTCTTGGTAGCCGTGGTACATGATGATCTTGGCGCCCCGGGCCTGGGCGCGCCTCAGATCAGGGCTCGTCGCGCTGTAGATCTGCGCCGCCTCGCGCATCAGCGGTGGATCGCGCGTCCAGTCGAACTGCCTGAAGTAGTCGAAGCCCGGCCTGTCGGGCGTGAACATCAGCCACTCCATCGAGTCCCCGACCACTGCGTGCAGCAGGGGCGCGGCATTGGGCGAATCCGGGATGAGCCATGGGTTCCAACCGCCGGGGATGTTCTCCGAGCCCGGCGCCGTGCGCGGCACGTAGGGCTCGCGACCCGCGTAGATCTGCCGCAAGGCGGCACGCTCGCCGGCTGTGAGGCAAACCCCCTGATCAGCGCTGCCCGTGCAGTCGGGGATGTGCTTGTCGACATCGAAGGAGCAGGCATAGGGATCGCGCAGCTGGCCGTCCCGCACGCCGTCTTCGATGTCGCAGCCCTTGAACTCTCCGAGGCCGTTGTAGATGACATTGCCGATCGCGTTGCGCTTGGCCGGCGACACGTGGGGCCCATCGCCGGGCTGGCGCGGCGGGATGGCCGAGTACAGGGCCCCCAGCAGCGCGGGCGCCCCCATTTGCGCGGCGGTGTAATCGTGCACGGGAGCTCCGATCACGTAGCCGTCGAAATCCTCCGGGTACCGCTGCGCCTGGACCAGGCCCTGGCGGCCGCCCGTCGAGCAGCCATTCCAGTAGGAGCGGGAAGGCGCCTTCCCATAGTAGGCGGCAATCACGGCCTTGGACGCGCGTGCGGTCAGGTTCACCGATCGATAGCCGAAGTCGATCTCGCGTTCCTTGCCGAACAGCGCGTCGTTTCCGAATCTCGAGTCGCGCTCGGCGGGTTTGGCGTTGTCATGCCCGGTGTCGGTGGACGAACTGGCAAAGCCACCCCGAACCGCCAGGCGCATGGCATCGAAGCTGATCACCCCGGCCTTGCCCCCGTTTCCGACCATCTGGAAACGACCATTCCAGGTGTTCGACGGCAGCCAGACAGCGAACTGGATGTTGCCGCGGATCGTGCCTCGCACGTCACAGTACGAGGGCGCCGCGGCCGGGCCGCCGGCCATGGCCGCCACGACCGTGGCCGAAGTGACGACGGTGTCGGCACCGGCATCCATGCCAAGAAGACGCGCGCAGTCCCCTTGCGGCGCCGTCTGTGCCAGCAACGGGGAAACAGCCGAGCCCGCAAGCGCGACGCACAACCAGATGCGCCTGCGAGCGCGACCTTGCAGAGGAATCATGGGGACGTCTCCTGGGTGGGCCGCTGCACAGTTCGACGACCGCTGCGGGCGAATGTACTGCGAACCTTCCGCTGGAGTCCGGACTGCTCGAATCCTGAAATGGTCAACCTGGACCCGAGCCACTCCGGCGCCGAACGAGGGTCGCCCCACCCATCAACAGCAGTGACACCAGCATCAGCACCGTGGACACCGCGGGAATGAGTGGCGAGATGTCGAAGTCGATGTTCTCGAACAGCTTGCGTGTGAGCGTCTTGTTCGATACCCCGGACATGAAGAACGAGACGATCGCCTCATCGAAGGAGGTCAGGAAGGCGAAGACCGCACCGACCCACACGGCAGGCATCACGAGCGGCAGCGTCACGAGCCGGAACGCGGTGAAGCGCGTGGCGCCAAGGTTCATGGCCGCCATCTCGAGCGAGCGGTCCACCCTGTACAAGGCCGCGGAGATGGTGAGAACCACGAAAGGCACGGCCAGCGCGGTGTGGGCCAGCACGAGCCCGGTCAAGTTGCCTGACAGGCCCAGCGGGGTGAAGCTCAGGTAAAGCGCCACACCCAGCACGATGTGCGGCACGATCAACGGGGCAAGGATCACCGCGGTGAGCAGGCGCTTCGCGAATAGCGTGCCACGCGTCAACGCGACGGCGGCCAGCGTGCCGATCAGTACGGAGAGGAAGGTGGTGAGCGATGCCACCTTGACGCTGAAGACCGTGGCCGCGCGCCACTCGGCATCGGTGAAGAACTCCCCATACCACTTCAGCGTCAGGTCACGCGGCGGAAACTGCAGGAAACGCTCGGACCCCAGGGACATCGGGATCGCGATGACCACAGGCACGAGCAGGAAAGCCAGCACGAGCATGAGCAGCAGCGCGCCCAGCATCCGTGCGGGCGCAATCGATGCCCGCCTGGCCGGGCGGCCCGGGTTCAAGCTAGTTTGCATGGCCCGCGAGCTTCTCGACGGAGAGCGCGCGCTGGAACACCACCGCCACCCCCAGGGTGAGCACCAGCAGCACGGCCGAGATGGCGCCAGCGAACTTCCAGTCCAGCAGGTCAGTCACCTGCTGCGCGATCAGGGTGCCGATCATCAGAGTGCGTGGCCCACCCACCATCGCGGGCGTGATGTAGAAGCCCAGTGCCAGGATGAAGACGAACAGCACGCCTGTGGAGACTCCGGGCAGGCTCAGCGGCAGCGTGACCCTCAGGAAGGCCTGAAAGCGGCCCGCACCGAGGTTTCGCGCCGCACGCTCGAGTTCCTGGGGGACTCCCCTCAGCGTGGCGTAGATCGGCAGGATCATGAAGGGCAGCAGCACATGCGTCATCGCCATGAGCACAGCCCCCTCGGTGTAGAGCATGCGCAACGGCGCACCGATGAGGCCCGCTTCGAGCAGCACGCTGTTGACGACGCCCTGGCGCTGCAGCAGGAACACCCAGGCGTAGGAGCGGACAAGCACGGACGTCCACAGCGGAATCAGCACGCACGCGGCCACCACTGCAGCTCGCCAGCCGGACAGGCGCGCCATGGCGTAGGCCACTGGGTAACCCAGCAACAGCGACAGCACGCAGCACCAGAACGAGATCCAGAAAGTGCGACCGAAGATACGCCAGTACAGGGCGTCACTCGCCAGCCGCTCATAGTTCTGCAGTGACGGCTCGGGTGTGAAGACGCTGCGCGACAGCAGGTTGACGATCGGCCAGAAGAACGCGAAGGCCAGCAGCAGCAGCAAGGGGGACAACAGCAGCCAGGACGCCCGAGGCCCCAAGGCACCCCGAATGGCTGGCGTACCGCTGCTCACGGAGCAGGATCCCGGTCAGGAAAGACCACCGCGTCCTGAGTGCGCCAGCCGACGCGCAAGACGCCCTCGGTACCGTGCCCCGCGTCGGCATCGCCTGCTCCTGTCCGCAGGCGCAGCGGCTGGCCATCGATGCTGCTGCCCACCAGCGTGAGGTCCGCTCCGGCGTAGATCTCGTCCGTGATACGGATCACCAGTTGCGACAGCGGCTGCGACGTTGCGATGGGTTTCAGTCGCTCCGGGCGGATGCAAAGCCTGGCAGGCGCCCCGACGCGGATCTCCGCGGCGCGGGCCGACTCCTGCAGCGCAAGCAGACCGCGCACCGTCTCGCCGCCTGGCAACGACATGAGCACCTCGGCGCCCTCGATAGCCTGCACCATGCCACGCAGCCAGTTGGTGTCGCCGACGAAGTCCGCGACGAAGGCGCTCGCAGGGTGGTCGTACAGTTCGCGCGGCGAAGACACCTGTTCGATCCGGCCCTGGTTCATCACCGCCACTCGGTCCGACATCGTCAGCGCTTCCTGCTGGTCGTGGGTGACATAGATGACCGTGGAGCCCAGTTCGCGCTGCAGGTGCTTGATCTCGATCTGCATCTGCTCTCGCAGCTTCTTGTCCAGCGCGCCAAGGGGCTCGTCCATCAGGATCACCGGGGGATCGAACACGGTTGCGCGGGCCAGCGCCACGCGTTGCTGCTGGCCGCCGGAGAGCTGGTCGGGCTTGCGGGCGTCATAGCCGACGAGCCGCACACGCTCAAGCGCCAGCCCGACCTTGCGCGCGATCTGCGCCTTGTCCAGCTTGCGCATGCGCAACGGGAATGCGATGTTGTCCGCAACCGACAGGTGAGGAAACAGGGCGTAGCGCTGGAACACCATGCCCACGTTGCGCTCGTTAGGCTCAGCGCGCGTCACCTCGCGCTCGCCGATGTGGATCGAGCCGGCATCGGGCACCTCGAAGCCGGCGATCATCATCAGCAGCGTGGTCTTGCCCGACCCCGAGGGACCGAGCAACGAGACAAACTCCCCGGCTCCCACGTCCAGAGACACCTGGCGCACGGCTCCGACCGAGCCGTAGGATTTCTCGATGCCCTGGGCTCTGAGCGAAGCGCCACGGCCCACCGAGGCGGCGGCGGGCACCGCGGCCGCTAGCGGGAGATCCACTCGTTCCAGCGGCGGTTGATTTCCGCCGCGTTGGCCACCGTCCAGTCGTGGTTCTCTCGGGCCATGCGGTCCAGGAAGAGCCCGGGATGCTTGCTTCTCTCGGCGTCGGGAATAGAGCGCAGGTAGGCGCGATTGGCGGTATCCCACTTCGACGTGTTGTAGAAGCCCATGTGCCCTTCGGCGCTGGCATAGAAGTGGTTCAGGAAACGCAGGGCGTTGGCCATGTTGGGCCCGTCCTTCAGGACCACCCAGTAAGCTTCGTCGGTCGGCGCACCGTCCCAGACCACGTGCAGCGGCATGTTCCCGGCGACCAGATCGAGGGCTCGGCCCGACCAGAGCTGTCCAGCCACGACTTCGCCGGACCGGAAGATCTGCTGGCTCTGGTCGCCCGACTTCCACCAGACCGCCACCTGCGGCTTGACCCTGTCGAGCACCCGGAAGGCCCGGTCGAAGTCCAAGGGGAACAACTTGTCCTTCGGAACGCCGTCAGCCTGCAGCGCGGCCATCAGCACCACCGTGGGCGAACCGTAGTTGGGCAGGCCACGCGGACCGGGAAACGCAGTGGCGTTGAAGAAGTCCGCCCAGGAAGCCATGCGACGCCCGCCATAGGCGTCCGTCCGATGCACCAGAGGCAGGCCACCAATGACCCCCAGGGCGCCGAAAGGCTGGCAGCCCCCCTGGGCAATGTTCTCTGCCGGGATCCTGGCGCGTGCGCAGACGTCCATCAGCAGATAGTCCTTCAACAGCCGCGCGTGGGTCTCGGACGACAGGACGATGTCCCATTCGACGCGCTTGGCCTCGTTCATTGCCTTCGTCTTGACGGCACGCTCACCGGGACTGGAGGCCACGAATCGAACATTCACGCCGGTCGCCTTGGTGAAAGCCGCGGCGATGTTCTCCTTCAGCCCGCGCTCGAACAGGCCCCCACCGGTGACGACGACGACTTCCCCCTGGGCCAGCGCCGACGAGGCAACGAGTGCGAGCGCCGAGGCGGCGATGGCCGCTACCCGACGATTCCACGACAAGAATCGCATGATGTCTCCTTGTGATTGTTCTGGTCCGCGGGTGCGCGCATCCCACTGGATGCCAACCTCGCGGACCCATAGAATGAGGTTGACCCGTACAAGTATAGATTCAACATCCTGATCCGAAAAGAGGGCGACATGCAGGAGACAAGGGCACTGAGAGCCGGCTGGGTGCTTCTGCGCGACGGCGGTCACCACCGCCTGCACCGCAATGCCACCGTCGTCGTCAGGGGTTCGCGCATCGACGCGGTGCTGCCGGCGGGGGCGGCAGGCGCGCCTGCAGGTGTGGTCGATCTCGGCGACTCCCTGCTGATGCCCGGCTTCGTCAACACCCACAGCCACTGCGTGAGCGCGCCGCTGTTCCGGGCGCTGCTGGAAGACCGCAGCTTCGCCGAGGGGCAGGAGTCCGTGATCGACAAGATCATGATGCCCCTGGGCGAGATCATGAGCGAGATCCTGGGTGAGGACGAGATCGAGGCGGTGGCGGCGCTCGGGCAGCTCGAGGCGCTGAAGGCCGGGTCGACCACCATCGTCGACATGCCCCGGGCCAACCACGACGCTTTCGGACGGGCGGCGCGGAAGATCGGCTTGCGCGCCTACATCCACCCCTACCTGATCTCGGGTCCGCAGGCCTCATGGTCATGGGACGACGACGGCGCGGACGACCCGGACGTCGAGCGCGCGATGGCCACGTTCTGGCGTTGGCGCGAGCGCTTCGACGAGGGCTCCGGCGGACGCATCCGCATCGGCCTCGGCCCCCATGCCACGGACACCTGCGCGCCTGCGCTGGCGCGGCAGATTGCCCGCGTGCGTGACCAGACCGGCGCACCGATCACCGTGCACCTGGCGCAGGGCTTGCCGGAGATGACGCTGGCACAGCAGCGCTTCGGGTCCAGCCCGGTCGTCTACTACGACCGCGTCGGCCTGCTCGATGCCCGGCTGCTGGCCGCGCACTGCGTCTACGCCAAGGACGAAGACCTGGCCCTCATGGCTGAGCGCGGGGTCACGATCGCCCACTGCCCGATCTCGTACGCCCGCAGCGGCCGTCTGGCCGCGCGCAGCCGCTTCCTGCGCGCCGGCGTGCGCACCACGATCGGCACCGACGCCAACGCGGTGGACATCATCGCGGACCTGCGCATGGCAGCCATCAACAGCAAGCTCGAATCGGGCGACGGCACGGCGGGCAGCGCCTGGGAACTGGTGGAGGCGGCCACCGCAACTGCCGCGGATGTGCTGGGCCGATCGGATCTCGGCCGCATCGAGCCCGGCGCAACCGCTGACCTGATCGCCATCAATCTGGCCCAGGCCCATCTTCAGCCGGTTTATGACCCCATCAAGGTGACGGTATGGAACGGAACCGGCCGGGATGTCGATTTCGTCATGGTGGCAGGCGAGGTGCTGGTGAAGGACGGCCGCTTCACGCGGGGTCCGGAGCAGGAGATCGTGGCCGCCGGCGCCGCCGCGATGCAGCGCGTCTGGAGACGCGCCGAGGAGCGTCGTGTGATCGAGCCGGTGGCCGGGCCGGGTGCCCTTTGAGGCTGCCGTTCCGCGCGCAACCGGGTAGCGGGCCTTACCGTCGCGGGCTGGCTACTCGAGAGTTCACCTTGCGCGGCCCCGTTTCCGCGGTACGAGCACCCGTCCGCATCGAACCGCAGGACCAGCCTACGGCTCCGGCTGCACCCTAATCTGCATGCGCGAAAGCCGCAAGGGCATCGCACGCGGTCCGGATGATCTGATCTGCCGGCAAGGTCTCCCCCTCGCGTAGCGCATCGATCGGCACTCCGCCGGCCAGCACCGGCGTCATGTGCTGGCCGCACGCGCGCCAGACACGCAAGGCCCGCATCGGGCAGCACAGACGCTCATGGCGGGGCTGCCTGCGGCCCCAGCGCCTGGGCCGTCAATGTGGTGATCTCCCGGATCAGCGCCTCGCTGGCCGCCGACAGCGCGGTGTTGCGGCGATGGACGATGCCGATCATGTGGGAGCCAAGCAGGTCCGTCAGGCGGGCTTCGTCCAGCGGCAGCTCGACGATGTGACCAGCATCCCGTTCCAGCCGGGTGACGTCGAAGCGCGTCAGACCGATGCAGTCACTGGCGGCAAGCGTCGCGCGGAAGAAGTGGAAGGAGTCGGTGCGCACGACGTGGTGCTCGAAGGGCGCGGCGGACGAGCGCAGCAGGGAGCGCAGCGTGCGCTCCAGCGGCGCGCACTCGGACAGCACGAGCCAGGGGTGGTCCGCCAGCCGCCTGATGACGGCCTCGCCGCGCCCGAGGATCGGGTGCCCGGCCCGCACGACGATTGCATTGCGGTCGAGCACGAGAGGGGCAGACACGAGCTCGTCGGCGAAGTCATCGTCGTCGATGCCGACGATCGCGAAGTCCAGCGCGCCCGACAGCAAGGGCTTGATCAGGCTCGCGCGCGTGCCGAAGCGGTAGTCGACACTCAGGCGGCGGGCGCGCCGCATCAAGTTCAAGGTGGCCTGGGGCAGCACCTGGCTCTGCAGGAAGCCCGGGACCACACCCACATGCACCTCTCCCATCGAGACGTTGCGCAGGGCCAGCGCGTCGCCCTCCAGCCTGCGGATCTCCGCCTCGATGAGCTGCGCGCGCTGCAGCACGGACTCGCCGAAGGTGGTCAGCCGCACCCCGCGGGCCGTGCGCGTGAACAGGCTGAACCCCAGCCGCTCCTCCAGCGACTGGATGTCCTTGGTCAGCGAGGGCTGCGACACCTTCAGGTGCGCGGCCGCCTTGTTCAGGCTGCCAAACTCCACCACCGCCAGGAATCGCCGCAATTCGCGCAGTTGCATCGGATGAGGCCTCGCTCAAGCCATTCATTAAGCTGATAGCCAGTGACAAAGATTGTATTTGCCGTGCATATCCGGGACCGCTTAAGCTCGGTCGCTTGAGGCCTGGGCAAGAGGGCCGGATGGGCGCGGCAGTCGGGCGGCCTGGCGGCCGGCGCGACAGCGCTGACAAGGACACAGGAGACGCATGACTTCGCCGCGCAAGGTCGGATCGGCCGGTTCCAATGCTCCTGGCGCTGAACCGGCGCCTCGCCCCACCGCCGCCTTGTCGCGGCGCACGGCGCAGTGACACCGCTTGCGCTGGCGCGCCTCGACCGCCTGCGCGCCGCGATGGCACAGGCGGGGATGGAAGCGGTTGTCCTGGTCGGCCACGCCTGGCGCAGCGACTACCTTCGGTTTGCGCTCGACATCACCCCGATGGAGGGGCTGGTCGTGGCCGTCATCGACATGGCGCGCGACCCGTGCGTGTACGCAGACCATCCTTCCGAGGCCGCGCGGCTCGCGGTGCAGCACGAGGCCCTGGACGTGCGGTGGGACGCCGAACCAGCCGCGGCGGCATTGAAGGCCGTGTCGCGGCTTGCGCCATCACGCGTGGGTCTGGCGCCTGCCAGCGTCGTACCCTGGGCCCTGGCGCGCAGCCCGCTCGGCGCGAGCCTCACCGCGACCACGGCGCTGCTGGACCGGTTGATGGTGCGAAAGTCTGCGGCCGAGGCCGATGCCGTCGAGCGCGCCGTCGGGCTGGCCGATGCCGGGTATGCGGTGTTCAAGGCCGCTGCCCGTGAAGGCCGGCCCGAGTTCGAGTTGATCGCCGACATCGAGGCATGGTTCCGCTCCCAGGGTTGCCTGGAGAACTTCATGATCATGGCCAGCGGCGGCATGGAGGTGCGCACCATGCGGCCGCCGGGGCTGCGCCCGCTGGTGGCGGGCGACCTCGTGACGACCGAGCTGACGCCTTGCATCGACGGCTACTACGCGCAGATCTGTCGCACGCTGGTGCTGGGCCGCCCCAGCGCAGCCCAACAGGAGGCCTACGCCGTCTTCGAGGAAGCGCTCGAGGCCGGCATCGCCGCGGTGCGGCCGGGCGCCACGCACGGCGACGTGGCGCGGGCCCAGAACGATGTCTTCCGCCGTTGCGGCCTGGGCGAGTACATCACCTCGACCTACACGCGGGTGCGAGGCCATGGCGTGGGTCTGTACGTGGACGGCCCGCACGTGCTCGAGGACGTGGACCTCGTGCTCGAACCCGACATGACCCTCGTCGTGCACCCGAACACCTACCACCCGGGCGCCGGCTACATCGTGCTCGGCGACACGGTACGCGTCACGCGCCAGGGCTGCCGCGTGCTGACGCGCACGCCGAGGGCACTGGCCGTGGTGGAGACGGCATGAGGTACGCGCCGCGCCGCGAGACGAAGCCAGCCTGGCATACCGAGCAGGCGCCGAGTGACCTTGCAATGAACCGCCCACCGGAGGGGGCGCTCGGCACCTTCGCAACGGCAGGGCTGTATTGAGATGCGCCGCGGCTTGATGCACTGGTCGCACGCCGAGATGCCGGCGGAGGTGCTGGCGCAGCGCGTGCAGCGCCTGCAGCAGGCCATGTCGGCCCAGGGGCTGGAGGCCGTGCTGGCGTGGACGAACTTCGCACAGCCCGCGGTGGTGCATTGGCTGACGCACTTCACACCCTACTGGAGCGAAGCGGTGCTGGCCGTGCCTGCACGCGGGCCCGTCGTGCTGCTGGCGGCACTGACACCGCGCGTGCACGACTGGATCCGCAGCGTCTGCCGTGTCGACCGCGTCGTCGCTGCGCCCAGACTGGGCGAAGCCGTGGCGCGCTGGCTGGACGAGGCCGTTACTGATCGCGCGGCCCGCATCGGCGTCGTCGGCCTCGAGGCTGCGCCGTGGCCGGTGCTGCAACCCGTGCTCCAGGGGCGCGGCGCGGGCGTTCTCGTGGACGCGGCGGGGCTGTACCGCGGCATCCGCCAACCCGCCGACACAGCCGAAATGGGCCTCGCACGGCGCGCCCAGGCCATCGGTCAAGCCGCCTGGGACGCCGTGACTCCCGGCTTGCGCGACACCGCCGGGCTGACCGCGCGCGTGGAGGCCGCCGCGCGCCTCGCCGGTGCAGAGGAATTGCTGCTGCGCGTGGCCCCAGACCTCGCCCGGTCAACCGTCGCTGTCCGGCCCGAACCCGTGCTGCCGCTGGGTCCGCACTACGCCGTCGAAATATCCATAGCCTACAAGGGCGCCTGGGTGCGCCTGGCGCGCAGCATCGTGCGCGACGGCGGCGCCGAGCCCGCGGCCTGGGCTGCGGCGCGGGTCTTCTTCGACCGCCTCGCCCGCGGTACCTGGGCCAGCGCCGGGAGCCCGCCCGAACCCCCGCCAGGGTTGCGGCTGCAGCACTGGCAACTGGAAGCCAGCGTCGATGCCTGGCCACTGGCCTGCGCAGCCCAGCACCCTGGCGGTGCAGCATCGGCGCTCCCGCCGGGCAGCCTGGCGGTGCTGTCGGCGCGTATCGCCACCGCCCAGGGCGGATGGAACGGGGCCACGCCGGTCGTGGTCACCGCCACGGGCCTGCATGCCCTGGACGCCACGGCTTGACAAGCCCCCTGCGCACGCCCCGACACCCAGCCCCCTCCTTCACCCCGGACTCGACAACCACGGAGACACACCCATGACGACCCCCTTGTCTCGACGCCGGTTCACAACCGCCGCGCTGGCGCTGGGCCTGGCCGGCGGCGCCCTGGCGCAGCAGGACTATCCCTCGCGACCCATCCGCATCATCGTACCGGTGCCCCCAGGGGGCGCGGCCGACACGCTGGCGCGCGTGCTCGCCGATCGCCTGAGCACCCGCTGGGGGCAGACCGTGATCGTCGAGAACCGTGCCGGCGCCGGCGGCAACATCGGCGCAGAGCTCGTGCACAAGGCGCCGGGCGACGGACACACGTTGTTGCTGTCGCCGCCGGGCCCGCTGTCGATCAACAAGCTGCTCTACAGGAACATCGGCTACGACTCGGACACCTTCGTGCCCGTCTCCATCGTCGCGGCCAATCCGAACGTGCTGCTGGTGCACCCCAAGGTGCCGGCCCGCACGCTGCAGGAGCTCATCGCCTACGCACGGGCGAACCCGAACAAGCTCAACTACGCTTCCAGCGGGGCCGGCTCGACCACACACCTGGCCGGCGAACTCCTCAAGAGCATGGCCAAGGTGGACATCGTCCACATCCCCTACAAGGGCGGGCCGCCCGCGTTCTCGGACCTGCTGGCCGGCCAGGTGGAGATCATGTTCCAGGGCCTGGCCACCGCGCTGCCGCAGATCCAGGAGGGCAAACTGCGCGTGCTTGCGGTCGGCAGTGAGAAGCGCCACCCCGCCCTGCCCGACGTGCCGGCGATCGGCGAGATCCTGCCCGGCTTCGTGACCACCTCGTGGACCGGGCTCGTGGCCGCGCCGCGCACCCCGCCGGCCATCGCGGCCCGGATCGCCGCCGCAGTCTCGGAGGTCTTCTCCAACGCCGACACGGCGCGCCAGGTCAAGGGGCTCGACGCCCGCGACCTCGTGCTGAGCTCCCCCGTCGAGGCGGGACGCTTCATGCGCGAGGAACGGGAGAGGTGGGGCGCGGTGATCCGCGCCACCGGCACCACAGTCGACTGAGCGCACCGCCGGCCCGCGTCAACGCGCTGGCCGGCGCATGACCCTGAATGGACCCAGACACCGGCACGATGCCCACCATGATCGAGAGCCCTGCAGACTGGCGGCCCGCGGCCATCACCGCGCGCAACGACTGGATCCACCACTTTTCGGACGCCGAGATCGCAGAGATCGATCGCGCCCTGGCCGAGGTCCGCCGGCGCGGGCTGGCGCTGGCCGACCTGCAGCGCGAGGACTTCCCCTTGCCCACGGTGGCGCAGCGCCTGGCGCGCGCGCGTGACCTGCTCGAGGACGGCCCGGGTCTGACCCTGTTCAGGGGCTTTCCCGCCGCGCGCTACGGCAAGGCCGATCTGCGCGCCATCTACTGGGGCCTGGGCCGGCACATGGGCACGGCGGTCTCGCAGAGCAAGAACGGCGACGTCCTCGGCGATGTGCGCGACATCGGCGTGGATATGCACAGCCCCCAGGGTCGGGGCTACACATCGAACCAGAAGCTGACGTACCACACCGACTCCTGCGACGTCGTGGGCCTGTTCGTGCTGTGCACGGCCAGAACGGGCGGCCTGAGCATGATCTGCAGCTCGGTGGCCGTGCACAACGAGATCGCGCGCACCCGACCGGACCTGCTGGAGGTGCTCTTCCAACCCTTCCACTGGAGCTGGCAGGGCCAGGAGGCGCCTGGCGACCCGCCACACTACCGCCAACCCATCTTCAGCCGCCACGAGGGCCGCTTCTCGTGCCGCTACGTGCGCACCCACATCCTCTCGGCGCAGCGCTTCGACGACGTCCCGCGCCTGACCCCGCAGCAGCAGGAGGCGATGGCCCTGCTCGACAGCCTGGCGGGCAGCCCGGACTTCCATTACTCGATGATGTTCGAGCCCGGCGACATCCAGTTCCTCAACAACCACGTGACCCTGCACTCGCGCACGGCCTTCGAGGACCACGACGACCCGGCGCGCAAGCGCCACCTGCTGCGCATGTGGCTGTCGGTGCCCAACAGCCGCGCACTCAGCCCCTTGCTGTCGACCATCTACCGCGACCAGCGCGCCGGCGCGGTGCGTGGAGGGTTCCCGTCGCGCACCGGACGGCTGGTCTACGAGACGGCTGGCAGCATCGAGTGAGAACCTGAACCGGCGCATCCCCAACCCACCCAGGCGGACCCATGCCCTACCAGGCCGAGAACGGTGACATCACGATGGCGCTGGTCGGCGACGCCATGCTCGCCCGGGCGCTCCAACCCCATCGGGAGCCCGAGTGGCTGGCGCTGGTGGACCTGCTGCAGCAGTCCGACCTCGGCTTCGCGAACCTCGAGACGACCGTGCGCCATGCCAATGAAGGCTGGGCCAACTTCACCCAGGGCACGCCGATGAGCACGCCGCCGGCGCTGATCGACGAACTGCGCTGGCTTGGCATCGACATCGTCTCGGTGGCCAACAACCACGTCACCGACTACGGGCCGAGCGGCGTGGCCGCCTGCCTGGAGCACCTGCGCGCGCGCGGGTTGCCGTGCGCCGGCGCCGGCCTCACGCTGACCGAGGCGCGCCGTCCGGCCTACGTGGACACGGCCGCAGGGCGCGTCGCCCTGGTCGCGGCCACCTCCTTCTTCCGGCCCTGGAACCGCGCGGCCGACTCGCGGCCCGACAGCCCCGGCCGGCCCGGCATCAACCCGCTGGGCTTCAGCACCTCGTACACGGTCGACGACGCGGCGCTGGCGGCGCTGCGTACGGTCAGCGACCGGCTCGGCCTGACCCAGGAGCGCGCGCGTCACCGCGCCCAGTTCTACAGCGCCACCGAAGCGCCACGCGACGAAGCCGACAGCCTGATGCTGCTCGGGTCCAAGTTCCGGCTCGGGCCGGACTTCGGCGTCCACACGCGGGTGGACACACGCGACGCCGAGGCCAACCTCGCCTTCATCCGCGAAGCGCGCAAGCAGGCGGACTGGGTCCTGTTCTCGTTCCACAACCACGAGTTCGGCGCCGCCGGGCGCCTGACGGCCGCCACCGAGGTCGAACTTGGCGAGACGGCCGGCTTCGTCGTGGACTTCGCGCGCGCCGCCGTGGAGGCCGGGGCCGACGTCGTCGTCGGCCACGGGCCGCACCTGACGATGGGCGTGGAGGTCCACCGCGGCCGCCCCATCCTCTACGGCCTGGGCAACTTCCTGTTCCAGAACGAGACCATCGACGCCTTCCCGGCCGAGGCCTACGAGCGCTTCGGGCTCGGCCCCGCGGCCACGCCCTCGCAGTTCCTGGACGCGCGCACCGGCGGCGACACCCGGGGCTTCCCGGCGGCGCCGGAGTTCTGGCACGGCTGCCTGGCGCAATGCGACTTCCGGGCCGGCCGGCTGAGCGGCCTGCGCCTGGTGCCGCTGGACCTGGGCCACGGCCGCCCGCGCGCGCAGCGCGGCCGCCCGCTGCAGGCCCGCGGCGAGGTCGCGGACCGGGCGCTCACGCGCATGCAGGCGCTGTCGCGGCCCTTCGGAACCGCGATCGGTCGCGACGGCGACGTCGGCGTCGTGCGGCTGTGAGGGGGCGGCCTCCCGGGACTGTCGATCGGTGAAGAAGGTCGCCATCCTCGACGACTACCTGCGCCTGGCGCTGGCGTCGGCGGACTGGTCGGTGCTGCACGGCCGCTGCGAGATCGACGTCATCGACCGGCCGCTGCAGGTGCCCGACGAGGCCGCCCGGGTGCTCGCCCCCTATCACGCGCTGTGCCACCTGCGCGAGCGCACCGCCATGCCGCGCGGCCTGATCGAGCAGCTGCCGCGCCTGGAGTTCATGACCGTCACCGGGCAGCGGCACCGGACCCTGGACCTTCGGGCGGCGGCGGAGCACGGCGTGCGCGTCTCCCACGTCACCCGGGGCCAGGAGACCAGCCATGCCACGCCGGAGCTCGCCTGGGGGCTGATCCTGGCCTGCGCGCGCCACATCCCGCTGGAGGACCGGCGCCTGCGTTCGGGCCTGTGGCAGAGCACGGCGGGCATGCTGCTCGAGGGCAAGACGCTCGGCCTGGTGGGCCTGGGCCGCGTCGGCCGTGTGATGGCGGGCATCGGCCGCGCCTTCGGCATGCAGGTGCTGGCCTGGAGCCCCAACCTCACCCAGGACGCGGCCGCGCTCCACGGCGCGACGCGCGTCGACAAGCAGGCGCTGTTCGAGCGCAGCGACGTGGTCAGCCTGCACGTGGTCCTCGGCGAGCGCTCGCGTCATCTCGTGGACGCACAGGCCCTGGCCTGGATGAAGCCCGAAGCCATCCTCGTGAACACCGCCCGCGGACCGGTCGTCGACGAGGCCGCGCTGGTGGAGGCCTTGCGCCAGCGGCGCATCGCCGGGGCCGGCCTGGACGTGTTCGAGGTCGAGCCCCTTCCCCCGGGTCACCCGCTGCTGGCGCTGGACAACGTCGTCCTGACGCCCCACCTCGGCTATGTGACGAAGGACAACCTGCGCAGCTTCTATGGCGCCACCGTGGAGGGCCTGCGGGCCTGGCTCGACGGGCGCCCGCAGAACCTTCTCGGCCCGGACCCGGCCTCGCCTGCCCCTTGAGCCGGCCAGCGCGGTTCAGACCACCCGGTGCGCCAGCCCCCGCCCGTCACGCACGGCACAGGCGTTGTCCAGCGCCACGGCCAGGCAGCGCTGCAGCGTCTCGGGCGTCATCCAGGCGGTGTGCGGGGTGGCGACCACCTGCTCCAACGCCAACAGCGGGTGGTCCGCGGGCAGCGGCTCGGTGGCGTAGACGTCCAGACCGGCGGCGCGCAGGCGGCCCGATTGCAGCGCGCGCAGCAGCGCCGCCTCATCGACCAGGCCGCCGCGGGCGGTGTTCACGAGCACGGCGCCGGGCTTCATCCGCGCGAAGGCGCGCTCGTCGAGCAGACCCTCGGTCTGCGGCGTCAGCGGCAGGTGCAGCGAGACGATGTCGCTGCGCTCGAGCAGCGCCTCCAGCGGCAGGTGCTCGAAGGGCCCGGGCCGCGGCGTGTGGGTGTGGTGGACGACGCGCGCGCCCATCGCCGCCAGCCAGGGGGCCAGCAGCGCCGGCACCGCGCCGAAGCCGACGAGCCCGACGGTGCGGCCGCCGAGCTCGCCCAGCTGCTCCTGCACCGGGCCGGGCACGGCCCAGTGCCCGGCGCGCAGCCGGGCCTGCAGTTGCGCCGCGCGCCGCAGCGCCGCCAGCATCAGCATCAGCGTGAGCTCGGCCACGGCGCGCGCGTTCGTGCCCGGCGCGTTGCACACCGCCACGCCGGCGGCGCGCGCGGCCTCGAGCGCGATCGTGTTCACGCCCACGCCCAGCTTCTGCACCAGGCGCAGGCGCGGCGCGGCCGCCAGCAGCGCCGGGGTCACGGGCTGGAGCACGTGCCACCAGACCTCGGTCTCGGGCAGCAGCGCGCGCAGGCCCGCCTCGTCGCCCTCGGCGCAGCAGTGCAGCTGCAGGCCGCGCTGCGCCGCCTGCGCCTCGACCCAGGCGCGCACTTCGGCGCCGGGCTCGAAGTGGAAGAGGACGCGCAGCCGCTCAGCCACCGCCTGTGCCTGGGTGGATGCCCGGATGGATGGCCGGGTAGATGCCGGGCGCCGGGAAGGGCAGCGCGCCTGCGCCCAGCGCCTCCTCGATGCGCAGGGCCTCGTTCCACTTGGCCATGCGCTCCGAGCGCGCGAAGCTGCCCACCTTGAGCTGGGGCACGCCCCAGCCCACGGCCAGGTGCACGATGCTGACGTCCTCGGTCTCGCCCGAGCGGGCCGAGACGATGGCGCCGTAGCCCGCGGCGCGCGCCGCGTCCCAGGCCGCGCGCGTCTCGGTGACGGTGCCGATCTGGTTGGGCTTGAGCAGCACCGCGTTGCAGGCGCCCTCGGCCGCGCCCTGGCGGATGCGGCGCGCGTCGGTGACGAAGTAGTCGTCGCCGACGATCTGCAGGCGCGCGCCGCAGCGCGCGGTGAAGGCGCGCATGCCCTCGGGGTCGCTGTCGGCGAAGGGGTCCTCGACCGAGACGATGGGGTAGGCCGCCACCCAGCCGGCCAGCAGCTCGGCGAAGGCCTCGCGCTCCAGGCGCCGGCCGTCCAGGCGCAGCGTGTAGCAGCGCCCGTCGTAGAACTGGCTCGACGCCACGTCCAGCGCGATGGCCACGTCGCGCGGGGCGCTGAAGCCGGCGTCCTCGATCGCGCGCGCCAGCTCCTCGATCGCCTCCTCGTTGCCGCGGAAGTCGGGCCACCAGCCACCCTCGTCGGCCACGCCGCCGCCGGCGCCGCGCCGGGCCATGCGCGCCCCGGCCGCGTGGTAGACCTCGGCCGTCCACTCCAGCGCCTGCGCAAAGCTGCGCGCGCCCGGCGTGACGAGCAGGAAGTCCTGCAGGTCCACGCGCGCGCTGGCATGCGCGCCGCCGCCGAAGATCTGCACCTCGGGCAGCGGCAGCCGCGGGGCCTGCCCCGCCGGCAGCCCGGTGCGCGCCAGGTGGGCCCACAACGGCAGCCCGGCCGCCTGCGCCGCGGCCTGCGAGCACGCGAGCGAGACGGCGACGATCGCGTTGGAGCCGAGCCGGCCCTTGTCGGGCGTGCCGTCCAGCGCGATCAGCGCGGCGTCCAGGCCGGCCTGGTCGGCCACGTCGCGCCCGAGCAGCGCCTGGCGGATTGGCCCCTGCACGTGGGCGACGGCCTGCATCACGTCGCGCCCGCCGAGCCGGGCGCCGCCGTCGCGCAGCTCGCGCGCCTCGCCCGCGCCGGTGGAGGCCCCGGCCGGCGCGATCGCGCGGCCCAGACCGCGCCCGGTGTGCACCTCCGCCTCCACCGTGGGCCGCCCGCGGGAGTCCCACACGCGCCGCGCGCGCACGTCAACGATCGTCGTCATGTCATCGGTTTCCTGTGAGGCCGGCGCGTCGCCGGGCAAGGCTGCACGGTATGGGGACCCCGGCGACCTGACCACCGGCCATCATGTCGGCACACTCCCCGCCGCTGCATCGCACGCCAGCCGCCACGCCTGCGCCACCTGCTGCAGGCGCGGCACGGGCTGCGCGAGCAGGGCGCGGGCGACGTCGCGCACGCGCTGCTTCCAGGCCTCGTCGGTGAGGTATTCCACCGGCGACTTGCCGTCCACGCGGGCCAGGAAGAGCCCCGGCAGCAGTGCCGCGGCGCGCGCCTCCAGCAGGGCGGGCTCCTCCCAGGACACGCGCGCAAGATAGGCCGCGGCCAGCGCGTCGAAGCAGGCCAGGTAGCCGGCGCGCGCCGCGGGCACCCAGGCGCACTTCAGCAGCAGGTGGTTCAGGCAGAAGGCGAGGTCGAAGGCGGGGTCGCCGAACCAGGCGCACTCGGCGTCCAGCAGCACCGGCCCGGCCGGGCCGACGAGGATGTTCTTGGGGCTGACGTCGCCGTGCACCAGCACGCGCCGGGTCTGCGCCGTCACCTGCACCAGCGCCCGCAGGCGCGGCGCCAGGTCGGCGTGCACGCGCGCGGTGGCCAGCAGGTAGGGCTCGAGCCGGATGGCGTGGAAGATGGTGTCGGTGGCAAAGGCCGCGGCCACCTCGGGGCGGTCGGCCGTCGCCGCGTGGATGGCACCCACGGCCGACCCCACGCGCGCGGCGAAGGCCGCGTCGGCATGGCCTTCGCGCAGGCGCTGCTTCCACACCGGGTGGAGCGCCGGGTCCAGGTAGTCCATGACGAACAGGCCGCTGTCCGGGTCGTCGGCCAGCAGCCGCGGCACGGCCCCCGGCACGATGGCCGCCGCAGCGCGCAGGTAGGCCTGCTCGTAGCGGTTGCGCTCCACCGGCGCCTCCCAGACCTGGGCCACCTTCAGGCGCGGCAGGGCGCGCTTGACGCAGACGGCGCCGGCGGGCAGCTCCACGCGCCAGATGTCGGAGGAGACGCCGCCGGTGAGGGGGCTCATCGCGGCCTGCTGGCCGGGCCCGAGCAGGCCGAGACGGCGCAGGGCGCCGACGATGGCGACTGAAGCGCCCGGCTCCAGACCTGCAGGATCCTGTGTGAGGGTTCCAAGGGACATGGCTCAGGCTTCGGCCACCACGGGATTCGCCAACACACCGATCCCCTCGATCTCGATCTCGACATGGTCTCCGGGTTGCAGGGGGCCGATGCCCGCCGGAGTGCCCGTGATGATGACATCACCGGGCCGAAGGGTGATCGCCCGGCTGAGATAGGCCACGAGTTCAGGAACGCCGAAGATCAGGTCGCTCGTGTTGCTGTGCTGCAGCATCCGCCCGTTGACCCGGGTCGAGATGTCCAGCGCACCGGGGTCGACCTCGGTCTCGATCCAGGGGCCGAGCGGGCAGAAGCTGTCGTAGCCCTTGCCGATGAGCAGACACCCCATGGCCATCTCCGCCCACTGGATCGGCCGCTCGCTGATGTCGTTGGCGCAGGTGTAGCCGAGCACGACATCGAGCGCCTGGGCCGGGCTGACGCGGCGCGCGGACTTCCCGATGACCACGGCGAGCTCGCACTCGTAATCCACACGCCTGCCCTCGCGCGGGTACACGATCGGATCACCCGGGCCGACGACTGCGCTGTCGGGCTTCATGAAGAGCATCGGGAACTCCGGCACGGGTTTGCCGGACTCCTCGGCATGAGCACGGTAGTTCAAGCCGACGCCGAAGACCCTGGGCGCCGCAACCGGTGCCAGAAGACGCACCTCGCTGAGAGGGTCGGTCTTCCCGGTCCTGACCGGAGTGTCGAAGGCCGTGCCGTGCAGCCGCTCGAGCATGCCATCGCTGCGCAGCAGCCCATGGAAGACCTGATCCTCCAGAGCGTATCGGGCTATCTTCATCGTTGTCCGTCTCCTTCGTCATTGTCGTCATCGCTGCCGCCGCCAGCCCGCCAACGCGCCTGAGGCTCGCAGGGGCTCTCGGGCGCGGCAGCGAACAAGGCATCGAGCACCGAACCATCGGCCGCTCCATCGTGAACCACGTAACGCGCCAGGCAAGTCAGCGAGGCCCCGGCCCGCAGCCGCAGCCCCTGATGGCGGAAAGGGTTCAGCGTGACGACGCCGAAATCGCTGGCGAAGCAGGAGACCTGCATGTCCTCCTGCGGGCACGATGAGATCCGCACCCGCCCGAGAGCCACCCCGGCCCAATGGCCGCCACCGACGGGCCCGCTGGCATCGACCCAATGCGGGGCGGGCCCCGACAGCGACGATGACCCCGACAGCCCACCCGCACCGCTGAGTCGCCCGCCTGACATCACGCTCATCGGCTCGGCCACCCTCACGTTGAAATACGCGTGACGCGTAGGGCCGATCTCGACGTCCCATTGCTGGGCCGTGAGGCTCGACTCCACGTCCAGCACGTGATGGCGGGGACCCGCTTCCAAGGTCCACACCCTGTGCTCGCGCAGGACCACGCGACCGTCGGGCGCGCCCCATTCCTGGGGTCCCTGCCACCGCAGCGTCTGGGTGATGCGGAACCGCTGCGTGTCCAGGGCCTGCCCGGAGACCGTCTCCTGGACGATGCGACCCGGAGCGCGGCCTTGGAACACCTCGTTCACGTAGAAGTTGTACGCATAGATCTCGTGCGAACCGCCAGCCACGGGCACCCAGGCATGCACGTGGTCCGCAGCCAGCCAGAGCGAGCCGTGGTGCGGATGGTCCGCCGGCGACTCGCTCGTGACGAGGAAGCCGGCGGGGCTGTAGACCGGGAAGAGGCAAGGCCGCCACGCGCCCGCGGTCAGACCAAGCACCGCGCGCCCACGCCAGCGCAGCAGGCTGCGCTCGGTGCGGGCCCACGCCCCCATCGGCAGGTGGATGCGCTCGTCGACGAACTCGAAGTCCGCGCTCATCGAAATCAGGGCCCGAAGGTTCGAACGGCAGCCAGGCTCAGGGCGGGCCAGTAGGTGATGAGGCCCAGGACGATCAGCATCCCGGCTATGAACGGCACGAGCGCGCGGAACACCGCTGCCGGCGAAACACCGCCGACGCGCGCCGTGGTGAATGCCAGCATGCCCATGGGCGGCGTCAGCGCCCCGAGGACCAGGTTGAACACCAGGACGATGCCGAATTGGATGGGATCCACGCCCGCGGCCTTGACGATGGGCACGAGGATGGGCACCAGGATGACCATGGCAGCGATCATCTCCATGAACAGGCCCACGACCAGCAGGAAGATGTTGATCAGCAAGAGCAGCAGCCAGGGACTGCTGGAGAAGTCGGCCAGCGCCTTGGCGACCGCCTGGGGCACCTGCTCAGCTGTCAGCACCCACGCGAAAGGCGCAGCGGCGGCGATGATGACGGTCACCGCGACGGTGTCGTCGAAAGCGCTGCGCAGGCAGCCGAGCACGCCCTGCCAGGACAGCCCCCGGTACATCCACACACCGCAGGCAAGTGCGTACAAGGCCGCCACGGCGCCGGCCTCGGTGGCGGTGAATGCACCGAAGCGCACCCCGCCCACGATCAGGACAGGCAGCAGCAGCGCCGGCAGCGCAGCGCGCAGCGCCTGCCAGCGCTCGCTGGCCGAGGCCCTTTCGAGATCTCGCCCGAAGCCCCGCCGCAGGGCGAGCACGTGCACGACCAAGGCGAGCATGGCTGCCGTCAGCAGCCCGGGCACCAGGGTGGCCATGAACAAGGCACCGACCGACACCGACGCCAGAGCCCCGTAGATGATGAGCCCGAGGCTGGGCGGGATCAGGTTGGCAAGCGTTGCCGAGGCGCTGGTGACGGCGCAGCTGAAGGCGCGGTCGTAGCCGCGGCGCTCCATCTGAGGCACCAGGGCCTTGGCGATGGCCGCGGCGTCGGCCATCGAGGAGCCGGAAACCCCCGCCAGCAAGGTGTTGGTGGCCACGTTGACATGGCCCAGCCCACCGCGCAGATGACCCACCAGGCTGGTCGCCAGGCCGATCAGGCGGGCGGTGATGCCTGCCTCGTTCATCAGCGCCGCCGCCAGCACGAAGAACGGGATGGCGAGCAGGGTGAACGAGTTCAGTGCCGAGGCCATGTTCTGCGGCACCGTCAGCAGCAGCAACTCGCCCTGCGGCGCAAATGCGACGAACGCACCGAACACCAGCGCGAACACGACCGGAACCTGCATCAGCATCAGCAGCAGGGTCACCGCCATCAGCCAGTAGGCGGCACCGCCTTCGATCAGCCAGGGCGCGATGACGTCCCGCAAGGCCAGGAACAGCACGCCGCCGGCACCCACGGCCAGCACGGCACGCCAGGCGCCCGCTCGCCGGTCCTGCTCAGCCGGGGCTTGACGCTTGCCCGCCGCCGCCGCCGGCGGCGGGGCGAACAGCAACTGCACCAGACCCAGCATGGCTCCCAAGGGCACGGCGAGGTAGAAGTACTTCAGCGGCAGCCCCAGGCCCGGGGTGACATAGGTCGAGCGCTGGACGAAATCCAGGCCGTGGACCAGCAGCACGAACAGGGCGGTCGCGTTCAAGACCCGTACCGACCAGCCGTGCGCCACCCTCCAGCCCACCGGGAGCCGATCGGACAGGAAGTCGATGGCAATGTGAGTTCCGCGCCCCACACCCCGGGCCAGCCCGAGGAACATGGCCCAGACGAAGGCCCACAGCGCAGCCTCCTCGGCCCACGACAGCGAGTCGTTGAGCACGTAGCGGCAGAAGACTTGCACGACGGCGACTGCGGCGGCCAACACCAGCAGCGTGACCCCGGCCGCCTCGAGCGCGCGGTCGAGGCGGTCAGAGAGGCGGCGCGCGCCGGACGTCATGCGCGCAGCGAGATGATCTTGTCGATCATCGCCTTGGTCTCCGCGCTCTTGGCGCCGAACTCGGCGAACAGAGGCTGCGTGGCCGCGAGCCAGCGCTGCTTCTCCGCCGCGGCGAGTTCATGTACCGTGATGCCGGCGCGTCGCAGATCCGCCAGCGCGTCGGAGGCGCGGGACCGATTGACACGGCGCTGCTCGGCAAAGGCCTCGCGGGCGCTCTCGCGCACCAGGCGCTGGAGGTCGGCCGGTAGACCGTCCAGCCAGCGCGCGTTCACACGCACGGCCTTGGGCAGGAACCAGTGGTGCGTCAAGGTCAGGTGCCGGGCCTGCTCGCCCCACTTGAAGCCGCGGATCGAGAAGTAGTCCGCCTCGAGCGCGTCGATCACCCCGGTGGACAGGGCCGAATACTGCTCCGCATAGGCCAGCGGCGTGGGATTGGCGCCGAGACGGCGCCAGAAATCCACCCAGATGCGCAGCTCCGGAACCCGGATCTTCAGGCCCCGGAGTTCTTCGAGCGTGGTGACCGGCCGCTTGGAGAGCAGGTGGCGGAACCCGACTTCGCCGTAGGCGACGAACTCCACGCCGGTCTTGCGCCGCGCGGCCGCCGAGATGTCGGCCGCCAACGGGCCCTGCAGAACGCGGTCCGCGTGCGCCTCGTCCTGGTAGATGAACCCGGGCGCGCCACCGGCGGCAGCGATCTCGGGCGCGACCGCCTCCTCGGTGTCGGGGCCACCCGCCGTGACCTGGATGGTGCCGATGCGGCTCTGCTCGATCAACTGCGTGTAGTTGCCGAGTTGTCCCGCCGGGAAGTGCTGCGCGTCGATACGACCGCCGGAACGCTCGCGCAGCGCGGCCGCCCATTTGTCGAACGCGTCGGTCATCGGCGTGTTCAAGGCTTCCGAGTGCGCGATTCGACAGGTGATCCTCGTCTGGGCGCCGAGGCTGCCCACCCAGGGCAAGGCAACGGCTGCCGCGGCAGCGGTGCGAATGAAGTCCCGACGAACGGGAAGGGACAAGTCTCTGGAGCGAGTACGCATGGAGAGCCTCCGGTCTGAATCTGACTTGGGTAGGTCGCGGTCCCGTCTGCAGGCTGCCAGCAGCCCCGGTTCCCGCGACAGGGGTCCAATCTATTGCGCAAACGTTTGCGCGTCAAGCGTCGACGAGCAGCTTCGTCACTAGGGTTTTCTCCAGGGCTCTGCATCGCGTCGCTACCACGACCGCACGCGGCAGGGTAGCCCGCTCCGGCAACGTCCTTGTAGTTCCGCGCCGTCCATGTGAATCCCCGCGGATTCGTGCACCTCGAAGACATCCGAGAAACAGGCCCTGGCGTGCTATCGTTTGCGCACCTCGTCGGCGACACGGTGTGCTGCCCCAAACCCGGGATCCGGGACAGCCCGGCCCTCATCCACATGGTCACCATCAAGGACATCGCACAGCGCCTCGGCGTCTCGGCATCGACGATCACCCGGGCACTCGCCGACAGCCCGCGCATCAGCACATCGCTGCGCAGCCGGGTCAAGCAGGTTGCCGATGAAATGGGCTACGTCGCCCACGCGCCCGCACGCATCATGCGCGGGCACCGCAGCAGCCTGCTGGGCCTGGTCGTGCCGGATATCCAGAACGAGTTCTACTCGACCGTTGCCAAGGCGATGTCCGACTGCTGCAAGGAAGCCGGCATGCATGTCGCCCTGCTCGTCACCGACGAAGACCCGGAAGTGGAGTTGCGCCAGGTGCGCGGCCTGGCCAGCGCCCAGGCGGCGGGTTTCGTGGTCGTGGCCACGGCGCAGCCGAAGCCGGAGACGATCGCCCTGCTGGGACGCGTCCCGCACGTGGAACTCGTCCGCAAGAGCCCGCGCTTGAACTCGGACTGGTTCGGCATCGACGACGCGGGCGGGCTCCACCTGGCCACCCGTCACCTGCTCTCGCTCGGACACCGCCGCATCGCCTACATCGGCGGCTCGCCAGGCCTTTCCACGGGAGCGGCCCGCCGGCAAGGCTACATGAACGCCATGCGTGAAGCCGGACTTCGCCCGGAGGACATGATCGTCGACGCAGGAGGAAACGGCGAGCGTCACGCGCGCGACGCCGTGCGCCGACTGATGCAGACCCAGCCGCGACCCACGGCCGTCGTCTCGGGCGGGTCGCGCACCACGATAGGGATCCTGCAGGGCTTGCAGGGCGCAGGGGTCCGCGTGCCGGAGGAGCTTTCGGTGGTGGGGTTCAACGACTCCGAATCGACCGGCTTGTGGAGCCCAGGCCTGACAACACTGGCCTTGCCTGTGAGAGAGATCGCGCTGTCATGCAGCGCGCTGCTGCTGCGGCGTATCCGCGAATCGGGAAAGGACGCGAATCCCAGCCTCGATCCCCCTTACCGCGCGACGTATGCAACATCCCTCATCACGCGCGCCAGCACCGCCCCGGTTCGCGAGCAGGGAACCTCTGCCCGGAGACGGCCATCATGATGCGCCTCGATCACCGCGGTGCGGCATTGAGCTTCCAGTCGTAGTCGAGGAAGGCCACCGGCACCTGCTGGACGCGGATGCGCTCGCGGTCGGCCGGGGCGTCGGCCAGCACGTCGGCGTGGCGTGCCAGGAAGGCCGGCAGCGAGGCGATGCCGCGGTGGCCGAGGCGGAAGTCCTCGCCGAACCAGTCGAAGATCTTCGAGACCTCGAGCCGGCCGCGCGCCGCATTGTGGCGGTTGCGCGTGCGGTCGCTCATGAAGCGCAGCGCCTGCTCGTCGAATTGCGCGTCCAGCCGCTCGGCGACGAAGGCCTCCTCGCGCAGGGCCGGGCAGCCGATGCTGGCGCAGTTGACGGCGAAGTGCACGCGCGGGTCGTCGTAGCGCCCGCGCCGGCGCAGCATCTCGTGCTCGATGTCGTCGAGCGAGACCTTGGCCCCCAGCAGCGGCACCCACTTCGGCTTCCAGGGGCTCTGGAACAGCGTGCCCAGGTCCTTGATCGACTCCAGGCGCGGCCAGCGCGTGAGGATCAGCTCCACCGTGAAGGCGTTGTAGGCATTGACCAGGAAGGCCATCTGCTGCGCCCGGCCGAAGCCCTCGAAGGCGGCCGCGCCCAGCGCGGACAGGCTGTCGAGCACACTCTTGAGCGCGGCACGTTCGGCGGCGAAGCCCTCATAGCGAACCTGGGATTCCTGGCCGCCGCGCAGCACCACCACGTGGCGGCGCAGCAGCACCGTCCAGGCGGCATACCCGTGGTCGAAGGCTGGCTGGGCCCGGGCCGGCGCAAGGCCGGCCGCCGAAAGCCCCGCCATGCCTGCCGCAGCCGTCACACCGGCCAACAGCGCGCGGCGCCCGGGCTGGGGCGGTCCTACCGCGGGCCCAGCACCCCGGCGGGCCTGGTCGGCCGTCACGCTCACGGTGCATTTCCTTGCGTGCTCTGGCATGTCACCCTCCGTTGCGCCGAAGCCGCCGCCCCCGCGCGCAGCGCGCGGACGGCCCGGCTCCTGCCGGCCGCTGCCCCGATTGTGCGGCCGGCCATCGAATCCGTTGCATGATGCCGGGGTGTCCGCATCCCCCTCCCTGGCACGCGCCGATCGCCCCGGCGCGGCCGCCTCCCCCGCGGCGCCGGCGACCGGGCCTCGCGCCTTCGGCCAGGCGCTGCGGACGGTGGCCTTCGTCGGCGAGGTGCTGGTCGCGCTGGCGCGCTGGCTGCGCGGCGGACCGGGGCCGCGCGCCGCCGACGTGCTGCAGCAGCTCGACCACTGCGGCCCGCGCTCGCTGCCCATCGTGCTGCTGACCTGCGCGCTGGCCGGGCTGATGGTGGCCTACATGGGTGGGGCGCAGCTGGCGCGCATCGGCGCGCAGGGCTACATCGCCGACGTCGTGACCGTGGGCGTCGTGCGCGAGATCGCCGGCGTGATGACAGGCATCATCCTGGCCGGGCGCATCGGCTCGGCTTACGCCGCACAGCTCGCGGCCATGGAAGCGGGCGAGGAGATCGACGCGCTGCGCGTGCTCGGCGTCGACCCGGTGGCGCACCTGGTGCTGCCGCGCGTGCTGGCGCTGGTGGCGGTGATGCCGGCGCTGTACGTGTTCGGCGCCGTCGTCGGCATGGCCGCAGGCTGGCTGGCCGCCGTCGGCGCCTATGGCGTCTCGTCGGCCGAGTACGTGCAGCAGTGCCTGCGCGCGCTGAGCTTCACCGACCTGTGGATCGGGCTGTTGAAGGCGGTCATCTACGCCGCGCTCGTGGGCCTGGCCGGCTGCCGCGAGGGTCTGCACGCAGGCCGCAGCGCCCAGGCCGTGGGCGTGGCGACGACGCGCGCCGTCGTCAAGGCCCTGGTCTGGATCGTGGCCGCGGCGACGGTCACGACCATCGTGCTGACCTCGCTAGGGTTCTGAGGCCCAGCCTGTCCCGCGACCACCCGGCAACGCCCGCCCTGCCCGTGTCCGCCGCTCCGACCGAGACCCGTCCAGCGTCCGCCGACGTGCCTGCGCTGCTGCAGGTGCAGGGTCTGGTCATCGAGGCTGGCGGCCGCATCGTGCAGCAGGGCCTGGAGTTCGACGTGCGGCGCGGCGAGGTGCTGGCCATCGTCGGCCCGAGCGGTTGCGGCAAGACGACGCTGCTGCGCCACCTGGTCGGGCTGGCCTTGCCGCGCGCCGGGCGCGTGCTGCTGGACGGGCAGGACCTGCACGCCGGCGATGAGGCGGCCTTGGCCGCGCTGCGGCGGCGCTTCGGCGTGATGTTCCAGGCCGGCGCGCTGTGGACCTCGATGACGGTGGGCGAGAACCTGATGCTGCCGCTGCGCCTGTTCACCCGCCTCGACGCCGCAGGGCGGGAGCGCCGCGCGCGCGAGAAACTCGCGCTCGTGGGGCTGGAGCCCGCCTTCGGCCTCATGCCGGCCGAGCTGTCCGGCGGGATGCGCAAGCGCGCCGCGCTGGCGCGCGCGCTCGCGCTCGAGCCCGAGCTTCTCTTCCTGGACGAACCCGGCTCGGGCCTGGACCCGGTGAATTCGGCCCGGCTGGACGAGCTCGTGCTCGATCTGCGGCACCATCTGGGCACGACGGTCGTCATGGTGACGCACGAGGTGCCCAGCGTCCTGGCCGTGGCCGACCGCATGCTCTACCTCGATGAACTGGAACGCACGATGACCGCCCTCGCCCCCCCGGCGCTGCTGCTCGAGCAGGGTCCGCCTGCCGTGCAGCGCTTCCTGCGCCGCGGCGCCAGCCCGCTCGGGGCGTTGGCGCCATGAGGGCTGCGGCCCTGCGCATCGGCCTGTTCGCGCTGGCCGGGCTGGCAGCCCTGACGGTGGCGCTGGTGCTGGCCGGCGGCGGCTGGTTCGGGGCGAGCGAGCGCGCGCAGATGCGCTTCCAGACCTCGGTCTACGGGCTGCAGCCCGGCGCGCCGGTGGTGTTGCGCGGCGTGCGCGTCGGGCACATCGTCGAGATCGGCCTCGCGCCGGCCGGCGCCGACGGCGCGGTCGAGCTGCCGGTGTTGGCCGAGTTCGAGGTCGCGCGGCTGCGCGAGCTGCTCGGGCCGCAGGCCCCGGCGCGCGGCAGCCTCGTCGAGGCGCTGGTCGCACGCGGCCTCGTCGCACGGCTGGCGACGCAAAGCCTGCTCAGCGGCCTGCTCTATGTGGACCTGGATTTCGAGTCCGCCCGCCCCGCCCCGGCGACGGCTGCGCCCACCGCCGCCACGGCCCTGCCGGGCCTGCCCACCATCCCGACCGCGCGCACGCGCCTGCAGACGCTGCAGGCCCAGCTCGAGGGCCTGGACCTCGAGCGCATCGGCAAGGACCTGGGTGCGGTCGCCGCGGCCACGCGCCAGTTGCTGGAGAGCCAGCGCCTGGACCGCGCGCTCGACGGTACCGCGCAGGGCGCGCAGGCCGTGCGGGCGCTGGCGCAGGCCTGGACGCGGGAGGCCGCGCCGCTGGCACGCGCGTTGGAGCGCACGCTGGCGCAGGCGCGCGAAGCGCTGGCCCAGGCCGAGCCGCTGGCGCGCGCGGCGCAGCCGGTGCTGCAGCAGGCCGGCACCGCCGCGGTCCAGGCCGCCGCCGCAGCCTCGGCGGTAAACACGTCGGCGCAACGCTTCGGCGCGTTGGCGCAGGCCGGCGAAGCGCTGGTGGCTGACCTGCGCGCCAGCGCCGACCGCGGGGTGAGCGCTGCCGAGCGCGCGGCCGGCGGCATCGAGAAAGCTTCGGCCCAACTCGGCGCCGCCGCCGTCCAGGCCGAAGCCCTGGCCCGCGCCGCCCAGCCCCTGGCCGGGGACCTGGGCCGCAGCGCGCGCCGCGCGGCCGACGCGGCAGAGACCGTCGCCGGGGCTGCCAGCGCGGCGCTGCGCGAGACGGCGGGCAGCGTGGGCCAGGCCGCGGCGCAGATCGGCGCGGCCGCCGCGCAGGCTGAAGCCCTGGCCCGCGCCGGCCAGCCGCTGGCCGAAGAGCTGGGCCGCAGCGCGCGTCGCACCGCCGAGGCGGCGGAAACCGCCGCCGGTGCCGCCAGCGCGGCGCTGCGCCAGGCCGCGGGCAGCGTCGGCACGGCCGCCGCCCAGGTGGGGGCGGCAGCCGCGCAGGCCGAAGCGCTGGCGCGCGCCGGCCAGCCGGTGGCCGAGGAACTGCGTCTGGGCGCGCGCCGCGCCGCCGACGCCGCACAGGCCGCCGCCAGCGCGGCGGGCTCGGCGCTGAACACCGCTGCGGGCAGCATTGCCACCGCCTCAGGCCAGGTCGGCCAGGCGGCCGGACAGTGGGGCAGTGCCGCCACCCAGGCCGAGGCCCTGGCGCGCGCCGGCCAGCCGCTGGTGGCCGACCTGCGCCGCAGCGCCGACGAGATCGGCCGCGCCGCCGCCGCCATCGGCGCTGCCGCGGCCGAGGACTCGACGCTGCGCCGCAACGCCGACGCCGCGCTGGTGGAGATGGCCAGTGCCGCGCGCGCGCTGCGCGCGCTGGCCGAGCTGCTGGAGCGCTACCCGCAGGCAATCCTGCGCGGGCGGCCGGTCAATCCCTGACGCGCGCGCCGTCCGGGCAGGCGGCCCCCCCTGCCAGGCTCGGGATCACAGCCCCGGCCGCGGCATCGCCACTGCCGGCGGACGCCAGCCCGGCAGCGCGGCGATGCGCGCCACCCAGCGCTCGATCGCCGGGAACTCCGCGGCCCGGTCCAGGCCGGTGGCCTCGTCGTAGTACTGGTAGCCGGCCATCGAGAGGTCGGCGATGGTCGGCTCATCGCCGGTGATGAAGGGGCTGTCGCGCAGGCGCGCCTCGGCCACGCCCCAGGCCGTGCGTACCCGGCCGCGCAGGAACTCCGTCATCGGGGTCTCGCCGGTCTTCTGGATGCCGTACTGGAAGCGAAGCATCGAGTAGAAGCTCGTGAACTTGTGGTTGTCGAACAGGATCCAGCGCCAGATCTCGCGCTGGTGCGCCGCATCGCGCGCGCCGAAGCGCCCGGTCTGCGTGGCCAGATAGTCCAGGATCACGCCGGACTGGCTGAGGCGCTCGGCGCCGTGCTCCAGCACCGGCGCCTCCCCCATCGGGTTGACCTCGGCGCGCCACTGCGGCGTGCGCGTCAGCCCGGTGCCGAAGGGCACGAACACGGGCTCCCAGTCGGCGCCGCACAGGTCGAGCATCATCGCCACCTTGAAGGCGTTGCCGCTCTCGCGGAAGCAGTGCAGTCGGTACTCGGCCATCGGTTCAACCCCCCAGGTTGGCTTGCAGGTGCTTGCGGATGATGGGCGCGAGCAGGCCGCCGCCGGCATTCATGCCGAGGTTGCCGCCGTCCATCGGAATGCAGGCGCCGGTGATCCAGTCGGCGGCGTCGGACGCGAGCAGCACGCTCAGGCCGCGGATGTCATCGGGCCGGCCGAAGCGCCCGCGCGGGATGCCGCGCAGGAAGGTGTCGGCCAGGTAGGGATCGGCCTGCATGCGCGGGCCCAGGCCGTTGTCGCCCACCACCTGCGCCGGCAGGATGCAGTTCACGCGCACGCCGCGCCCCGCCCACTCGGTGCTCAGCTCCTTGGTCATGTGGATGACGGCCGCCATGGCCATGCCGTAGACCGTCTGGTCGCGGCCGAGGGAGCGGTCGCCCGCGATCGAGCCGATGCTGACGATGCTGCCGCGGCCCTGCGCGAGCATGCGGCGGCCGGCCTGCTGGCAGGTGTAGAGCCGGCTGATGACCAGGTTGTGGAAGGTGTAGTGGATGTCCTCGAGCGACATCGACTCCGCCGGCGCCATGCGCGCGTTGCCGGCCACATTGCCCAGGAAGTCGATGCGGCCGAACTCGCGGTCCACGCGCTCGAAGACGGCATCGATGTGGGCCAAGGCCGTCACGTCGCCCGCGATCGCCAGCGCCCGGCGGCCGAATGCGCGCACCGCGGCGGCCGTGGCCTCGTTGCCGTCGGCGTTGAGGTCCAGCAGCGCCAGGTCGGCGCCGGCCTCGGCCAGCGCCAGCGCCATCGCCCGTCCCAGGCCCTGGGCGGTGCCGGTGACGACGGCCACCCGGCCGCTCAGGTCGAACATCGGCAGTACCGCCGGCGGGCGGGCGGCAGGGCTCGGGTCGGTCATGTCGGGTCCACCTTGACGCGGAAGGAGTAGCTGCGCAGCGCGGCAGGCGCGCGTGCCAGGGTCACCTCGAAGGGCTGGCCACGCTCGTCCCGGTAGACGATGCGCGAGCACAGCACGGCCGAGCGCGGCTCGCAGCCGAGCTGGGCCACGTCCTCGTCGTCGGCGCTGTCGACCCAGACCGTCATGCGCACGTCGGCCACCCGCACCCCCAGGCGCGACTGCACGACGCGGAAGACGACCGAATCGTCGAAGTCCTCCAGGCGCAGGCGCTCGCCGATGGAGGGCAGGAAGTGGAAGGCCATGCGCGCCAGGCGCTGGCCGTCGCGCCGCAGCAGGCCGCGCAGGCAGGGCACCGGCTGCTCGGGCGGCACCCCCAGGACGCCCGCGGCGGCCGGCGCGGGCTCGGGGCGCCAGCTGAACATCTGGATCTGCGCGTCCACCGAGCCCTGGATCAGCTCGCTCAGGTAATCCGCCCGTAGGTCGCCCGCAGGCCGCGACTCGCGCGCCAGCACGACCGCCGGGCGCGCGCGCTGGGTGCGCACATAGCCCTCGAACTGCAGCAACTGCAGCGCATGGCGCACGGTGATGCGGCTGACGCCGAAGCGCGCGCCGATCTCGCCCTCGCTGGGCAGGGCGTCGCCCACGGCCCAGCGGCCCTGGTCGATGGCCTGGCGCAGCACCTCGGTGAGCTTGCGGTACAGCGGGCCGCCCTTGCGCCAGGGCAGGGCCGACAGCGAAGCCGACGCATCCTCTGCGGCAGGCGGGGCCGGCGACGGATCGAGGTCCATGATCAAGGCGGTCAAGGCTACAAATTATGACAACTTGGAACGCCGTCGGCCAGGGGACAGAGGAGTCGGGAAATCCCTGATGGAGGGCCGGAACCTGCTTATCATAATAACTAGCCGACGAACGCGATGGCGGCCTCAAATCTGAAGTGCAACACCCCACTTCAGGCAAGTTGCACCGATGCAGACCAGACCGACCTACCGCCAGCTTCAGCCTGAGGAGCATATGACGCTCGCGAGCATATGCCAGGCGCGTTCGGGCGTGCGGGCCATGGCCCGCGTGCTCGAACGTTCGCCCTCGACCATCAGCCGTGAGATCGCGCGCAACGCCAGTGCCGAGGGCGTCTATGCGAGCGTGCCTGCACAGGCGCTGAGCCAGACGCGACGCGTCCTGGCGCGCGCGGCGCCCAAGCTCCACACCAACCACGTCCATTGGGGTACCGTGCTAACTTTGCTGGAGTGGAAGTGGTCGCCCCAGCAGATCGCGGATACCCTCAAGCGCGTGCGGCCAGAGGACCGCACCATGCACGTCTCGCACGAGACGATCTATGCGGCGATCTACGCGCATCCGCGCGGCGAGCTGCGCCGCCTGCTCATCGCCTGCCTGCGCCACGGTCGCAGCACGCGCCTGCCCCGCAAGCGTGGCGTCGACCGGCGCATGCCAGGCCACTAGAAGGGCGACTTCATGAAGGGCGCTGGCAACAAGTCCTCCGTCGGCGTCCTCGTCGAGCGAACGAGCCGCCTTGTACTGCTGGCCAGAATGGACGGCTCGACGGCAGCTTCCGCGCTGGCGGGCTTCACTGCCAAGCTGAATTCGATTGCCGCGCCGATGCGCCACAGCTTGACCTACGACCAGGGAAAGGAGATGACGCGCCACCGCGAGCTCACTGCCGGCACGGGCGTGAAGGTCTACTTGTGCGACCCGCACAGCCCCTGGCAGCGTGGTAGCTGCGAGAACACCAACGGGCTGCTGCGCCAGTACCTGCCCGAGGGCACCGATCTGTCCGTCCACACCCAGGCCGACCTCGACGCCATCGCCGACAGCCTGAACAACCGACCACGCGCCACGCACGCCTTCCACTCCCCGCTGGAGGTGTTCGCCGCGATGCTCAAAGCCGCTCATCAACCCTCAACTTCCGTCCACTGAGTTGGGTGTTGCGCTTCGGACTTGAAACCGCCCACCAAACACCTGCAATGGGGCTATCAACTCAATGACCGACTTCAAGACATACGCTGAAGGAACACCCTTTACCGGCAAGATTGGCCGGACGGTGTCAACCTCCGAAGCCGCGTGGCCCAGCGCGCCGCGCGCAAGACCCGGCGCGCCCAACGTGCTGGTCTTCCTGCTCGACGATGTTGGCTTCGCACAGCTCGGCTGTTATGGCTCCGATATCCATACACCCAACATAGATCGCCTTGCGGCCGGCGGCTTGCGTTACCGGGACTTCCACACCACGGCTATCTGCTCACCCACACGGGCCAGTCTTTTGACCGGGCGTAACCCGCATTCCAATGGCGTTGGAATCATCCAAGAAATGGCCACTGGTTTCCCGGGCTACAACGGCAGCGTGCCAAAAGAGAACGGCTTTCTGTCCGAGATGCTACTTGCACAAGGCTATGCCACATTTGGAATTGGCAAATGGCACTTGACACCGGCCAGCGAATGCGCCGCCGGTGCAACCAGAGTGCGCTGGCCGCTGTCGCGTGGATTTGAGACCTTTTATGGCTTCATTGGTGGTAAGACCAGCCAATGGGTGCCGGCACTGGTTCATGACAACCACTGCATAGAGCCGCCAAGACGTCCTGAAGAGGGGTACCACCTGAATGCCGATCTAGCAGATCACGCCATCAGCAATCTTGTCGATCTTCGGGCAGTGGCGTCAAGCAAACCATTTTTCATGTACTACTGCCTAGCTGCAGGGCACTCACCGCACCATGTCGAGCCCGAGTGGATAGAGCGCTACCGTGGCAAGTTCGATAAGGGCTGGGACCGTTGGCGCGAGGAAGTGTTTGCGCGCCAGTTGCAGCTTGGCATCGTGCCACCCAATACCAAACTCGCGGGCCGTCCGGCCCAGGTGAAGGCATGGGACACCCTGCACGACAAGGCAAAGCAGCTCTACGCGAGGCAGATGGAGGTGTACGCCGGGTTCCTCGAACAGACCGACCACCACATGGGACGCTTGATCACATTCCTGGAGCAGCTCGGCGAACTGGACAACACGCTCATCTTGCTCGCATCCGATAACGGGGCGTCCGCCGAAGGCAGCGAACACGGTATGTTCAATGCCTGCATCTTTGCCAATGGCGTCGAGGCAAGTGTCGAGGAAGACTTCAAACACATCGACGAGTGGGGCGGCGTCAAGTCCTACCCCAACTATTCGTGGGGCTGGGCGTGGGCCGGCAACACGCCGCTGCGGCGCTGGAAGCGCTACTTGCACCAGGGCGGCATGAGCGATCCACTGATTGTCCATTGGCCCAAAGGCATTGCTGCGCGAGGCGAGGTTCGCACCCAGTATGTGCATGTGGTCGATGTAGCTCCGACCATCTTGGATGCGCTGGGCATTGCAGCGCCATCCCACCTCAACGGTGTCGCCCAGCGACCGCTGGAAGGCGTGAGCTTTGCGCATACCTTTGGGGATGCGCAGGCGTCCACCAAGAAGGAGGCACAGTATTACGAAATGATAGGCTCACGTGCGTTGTGGAAGGACGGTTGGAAAGCGGTCGTGGAGCAGGAACAGGGCGGGTTTCTTACCGAGGAAATGCTCGCAAAGCAGAAGTGGGAGCTTTACCACGTGGCCGAAGACTTTTCGGAGTCCGAAGACCTGGCTGCCAAGCATCCGGAGAAACTTGCTGAACTGATCGACCGTTGGTGGGTCGAGGCCGAGAAGTACAACGTGTTGCCGCTCGATTCACGCATGCAGCTGCGGATGACTGTACCCAAGCCGACAGAACGCCCCACTGGCAGTCGTTTCGTCTACTTTCCCGGCGGTGCGCCGCAATTCGACTACACGGCCGTCAACGTCAAGAATCGCTCCCACACCATCACCGCCGAAGTTGAGATACCTCCAGGCGGGGCCGAAGGTGTGTTGCTCGCGCACGGCAGTTGGTTTGGCGGCTATTCCCTGTACGTTCAAGCCCAACGTCTGCATTACGTGCACAACTACCTAGGTCTGGCCGAGTACCGTGTCAGTGCCTCAGAGGTATTGTTAGCGGGCAAGATGTTGCTCCAATTGCGGTTTACGCGCACCGGCGAACACCAGGGGCGCGCTGAACTGTATATCGACCAGCGCAAGGTCGGTGAGGGCGATATCCCGCGCACCGTGCCTGCGGTGATTGAAACGTCGTCCGAGGGCCTGTGTTGCGGCTACGACAGCGGGCTACCCGTGACTCCGGACTATCGCGCTCCGTTTCGCTTCACAGGGCACATCACCCAGGTAGTGGTGGATATCGAGTGTGTGTATGAATCGGATGCCGAAGCACAACTGCGCAGTGCCTTCATTGAGCAATAGCCGAAATCAACTAGGAGAGAGATCCATGCACGACTATTACTGACTGCAGCAAGCTATCAATAGTTCAATCGTCCGAATTGTTCGAAGACCCCGACCCACTAACTTGCCTGGAGACAGCCGTGAAACAACGTAATCACTCCCTTCTCTCGTTGGCCTCGTGCTTGCTTTGTGCAATTTTTGCGTGGTTCGCGCCGACCCTGGTTGCGGCGCAAACCGATGGCTACCCCAACAAGGCCATCACACTGATAATCCCGTTCGCACCGGGCGGGGCTATCGACAACGCCGGTCGCCTTGTGGGTGAACAACTGAGCAAAGTCTTGAAGCAGCCGGTGGTGGTGGAAAACAAGCCGGGCGCAAATGGTGCGATTGGCATGGCGCACGTCTTGAACCGTCCTGCCGATGGGTACACCTTGGTCATGAACGGTGCCAGCAAGACGGTGCTTAAGACGCTGCAGCCCAGTATGGCTTTTGATCCGATGAAGGACTTACTTCCGGTGTCGATGGTCGCCAAGGTCCCGCTTGTTCTGGTGGTATCAGCCAGAACGGGCATAAAGGATTTCGCCGGCTTCAAGGACTATCTGAGCAAGAATCCCAACAAAGTTGCCTGGGGCGTCGCCGGTGTCGGCACCGGGCCGCACTTGGCCGGCACGGCCTTGTTTCGAGACATGAAGGCCGATCCAATTACCGTTCAGTACGGTGGTTCAGCGCTGATCCACTCGGATCTGATCGCAGGTCGCGTCCACGTGGCCATGGACAGCATCGGGCCCATCATGCCACACATTACCAGCGGTACCGTGGTACCAGTGGCCACGCTCAGCCAGACGCGTGAAAAGGCACTGCCGAACATACCGACCTTGGCGGAATTGGGCTTCAGCGACTTCAATGAAGTGCGCTACGAGGCCTGGAACAGCATCGATGTGCCTGCCAAGACGCCCGACGCCATCGTGCAGGTTCTGAATCGGGCGATGGCCGAAGTGCTCGAGAATCCCGAACTGCAAACCCGCATTGAACGGGTGGGCATGTCGGCGTTCAAGCCCATGAGTTTCAAGGACACTCTCGATTTCACCGTCAAGGTTTCTGCAAGGCTGACGCCTCTCGCGGCCGAATTGGCCAAGTTGGCACCAAAGTGAGAAATTGACGACCGATGCACGAGGCAGGGTTCCTCTCCGTCGTCGCAGCACATCACGATTTCACCTTGTGGTCCAGTACGCTGTCAAACATGACATTCATGGCTACGCCCCTGTTTGATTTGAGTGGCCGTGTTGCCGTTGTTTCCGGAGCAGCGCAGGGCATTGGACGATCCATGGCGACGGCGTTGGCCGAGGCTGGTGCCGATCTGATGTTGGCCGACATCAACATTGCCGGCGCACAGTGCACTGCAGCCGAACTGAGCGGACTGGGCCGTCGTGCCATTCCCGTTAAGTGCGATATGTCTGATACTGCGCAGGTACAGGCTCTTTTTGAGCAGGTGGATGTAGAGTTCGGTCGCATAGACTTTCTTGGCAACGTGGCTGGCGCGGCACTGCGGCGCGATACCTTGGACCTCTCGCCAGATGACGTCATGGCGATGTTGCAACGCCTCGTAGTGGCGCGTTTTTTTGCTTGCCAGCAGGCGGCGCGGCGCATGGTGGCGCAGGGGCGCGGAAGCATTGTCAATATTGGATCTATCGGCGGCGTCAGCGCCTTAGGGCGCGGCTTGACGGCCTACGGCATGGCCATGGGCGGCGTCGTCCAGATGACGCGCGAGCTCAGTACCGAGTTCTGCGGGCGCGGGGTGCGAGTCAACTGCATCCTGCCAGCCCAGATCTGGAACCCAGGCCTTGAAGGTCGCTCCAAGGCAGATCCGACGTTGATCGACACCTGGCTGCGCGGTATCCCATGCGGGCGCTTCGGTCAGCCCGACGACATCAAGGGGCTGTCGGTACTCTTGGCGTCGGATGCCTCAGCGTTCATTACTGGCGCACTGATCCCACTGGATGGCGGTTGCCTGGCAATGAATGCTGGTTCCACAGCGGGGCCAGTGGTCTGAAGATCGGGCTGCCTGAAAGATCCTCTGGGCGTGAGATTGCCAGCGGCCTGAGGAAACCTCCGTCTGAATTGATGTGGTCACGATCCCGATATCGGCAGTCACGATGGGCTGAAATACGCAGCTCGAGCGCCTGGTGGCCGGTGAGCACTGCCTGCACGGCTTCGCGAACCGCGACATCCGATCGCAGCTGAGCGGTAGACGCTGGCTATGTGCCTCCGCCGACGACCCGAAGAAGGCCAGCGCCAAGGTCGGCCGCAACCTCAGCCGGCTGCATGCGCACGGCCCGATCGCCAAGATACCGCGCACCAGACGCTGGCGCGTCACCGACTGCGGACGCAAGGTCACGGGCACCATATACCTGCGCTAGCACCACTTCCTGAAAGTCTACGCCGGCGTCATGCACTGATCTCCTTTGCAGAAATCAAGGAAGTCACAGCAAAAGAACCCATACCCCGGTCATGTCGGGTCCACCTTGACGCGGAAGGAGTAGCTGCGCAGCGCGGCAGGCGCGCGCGCCAGGGTCACCTCGAAGGGCTGGCCACGCTCGTCCCGGTAGACGATGCGCGAGCACAGCACGGCCGAGCGCGGCTCGCAGCCGAGCTGGGCCACATCCTCGTCGTCGGCGCTGTCGGCCCAGACCGTCATGCGCACGTCGGCCACCCGCACCCCCAGGCGCGACTGCACGACGCGGAAGACGACCGAGTCGTCGAAGTCCTCCAGGCGCAGGCGCTCGCCGATGGAGGGCAGGAAGTGGAAGGCCATGCGCGCCAGGCGCTGGCCATCGCGCCGCAGCAGGCCGCGCAGGCAGGGCACCGCGAGCTCGGGTGGCACCCCCAGGATGCCCGCCGCGGCCGGCGCGGACTCGGGGCGCCAGCTGAACATCTGGATCTGCGCGTCCACCGAGCCCTGGATCAGCTCGCTCAGGTAATCGGCCCGCAGGTCACCGGCAGGTCGGGACTCGCGCGCCAGGACGACTGCTGGCCGCGCGCGCTGAGTGCGCACATAGCCCTCGAACTGCAGCAGCTGCAAGGCATGGCGCACGGTGATGCGGCTGACGCCGAAGCGCGCGCCGATCTCGCCCTCGCTGGGCAGGGCGTCGCCCACGGCCCAGCGGCCCTGGTCGATGGCCTGGCGCAGCACCTCGGTGAGCTTGCGGTACAGCGGGCCGCCCTTGCGCC
>JBILNB010000036.1:0-44457 GCA_044375195.1 Rubrivivax sp.
TGGCCGGCCCGGCCTGCCTGATCGGCACCAGCAACTTCTTCGAGCTCGCCGTCGCGGTGGCGATCTCGCTCTTCGGCCTGCACTCCGGCGCCGCGCTCGCCACCGTGGTGGGCGTGCTGGTGGAGGTACCGGTGATGCTGTCGCTGGTGCGGTGGGTGAATGCGCGCCGGCGCGTGCTCACCTGATCGGCGATGGGTCCCCGCCCGTGGGCAGCGAGACGCCAGGGCGCAGGTTGCCGTTGCGCACCAGCATGTAGGCGACGACCGCCGTCTTCTGCGCGTCGTCGAGCTTGGATGGGTCGTCGAAGGGCATCAACAGCTGCAGGTACTCGAAGAGCCCCTTTGCAGACCCGAACTTGGCGATGTCGTGCCCCGGGCCCCAGATGGGCCGCGGAAAGACCGTCGCGTCCCGCCCGGCCACGCCGTGGCAGAGCGCGCAGGTCTTCTGGTACAGCTGCGCGCCCAGCGCGACCTGGGGGCTGGCGCCCGCAGGCGGCGGCGGCGCGGTCTGGGCCAGGGCCCCCGCCGCCAGGGATGCGGCGCCCGACACCCAGGCGAGCCGCCTCATCCGGCGCAACGCCGGGCGCAGGAACCCGGTGAACGGCGACGCCATGGTCAGACCACCCGGATCTTGAACTTGGGGACCGCGCCGTTGGCCATGCCCAGCAGATTGAAGGGCACCGTTTCGGGCTGGACGTTACCCGCCATGTCGATGCCACGCGTCTCGATGACATGGTTGCCGGGGCGGGCGTCCCAGTGGAAATCGAAGCGCACCCAGGTATAGCGGCCGAGGTTGGGGCCCTGGATGTGCGCGCGCTGCCACGCGCCGCCATCGACGCGGTACTCGACCTCCCGGATGCCGAACTGCGGCGCCCAGGCGTAGCCGCGTACCAGTTGGCGTCCCGCGCTCATCGTCGGCCACTCACCGCGCTTGAGCGGGTAGTTGGCCGGCACAGAAGGCGACTTCTCCAGCACCAGCGGCACGGTGATCAGCGTCTTGATCGGCATCCAGGTGACCATCGGGCCCTTGACGTCGGCCGCCGTGATGCCGCCGATGAACTCGTCGTTCGGGGCGATGGCGGGCGCGGCGTAGGCCGGTCCGATGTAGGTCTCTCCGCGGGTGTTCAGGCGGCACCAGTGCTGGTGGCTGTCGATGCGGATCTCGGTCAGCCACTTGATCGACGCCGTGCCGCCCCAGCCCGGCACCACCAGGCGCACCGGCGCGCCGTGGTCGGCCGTCAGTGCATTGCCGTTCATTCGGAAGCACACCCCGATGTCGTCGCCGCGCGAGGTCAGCTCGGACACCGGCAACGGGCGGCCCATGTCGCCGCCGTCCACGCCGGACCAGAACAGCGCCGACTTCGCGTCGCGCTTCAGGCCCACCAGGCCGAGGATGTGGCTGATCGGGACGATCTGCCATTCAGCCTGGCCGATGGCGCCCAGCACCCAGTTGCCGCCCGCGACGTCCTTCATCTCCTGCTGTTCCCAGAACAGGCTGCGGCCGTTGCCGTGGCACTCCATCGTCGCGATGACCGTGCGCGAAGGCATCTTCAGCAAGTCTTCGTAGCCGATCTCGATGGCGCGCTCGACGGCGTTGCCGTGGACCTTGAGCTTCCAGTTGCGCGGGTCGAGCACCGGCTTGGCCTCAACCAGCGGCGTGGGGTAGTGGTTGCGGACGTAGAACTCCTCCACCGGCGTCATGTAGGTGGAGAAGTTCCAGTAGTTGCCGCTACGCACGGTCGCGCCGATGTTCAGCAGGCGCGAGTCGTCCTTGACGAGCACCCGCCGCGGCGGTGCCGCGGGGGCCGCCGCCTGGGCCTGGGCCAGGGCGGGTGCGGCCGCCGCCGCGCCGAAGGCCGCGGCGGAGACGAAGAACTGGCGCCGGTCGGCCTGGGGGCCGATGCGCAGGGCATCCTTGACCAGGGACTCTTCCTGGGCTCTTTGCTTTTGCTGGGACATGTCGCGCCTCCTCGATGCATGTGGGTGCCGGATGCCCCGGCAAGGGGTCGGCGCATCGACCCGCGCGATGCCGGGCTTGGCAACCCCGGGAAAACGCTTTGTGCGCCGTGGCGCGCTTTCTGCAAGATGCGCGCCAATGCGACCCGGGGCCCTTCCGCCCGTGGCACGCGCCGAACGCCTGCCACACCACGTGTCGAAAACGAAATGTCCACGCGAAATCCGATGACGCCCGTGTTACGGGAACGAAACCGCCGACGGTGGGCCCGGCTGCTCGGTGCCGCCGTCCTGGCGCCCGCCGTGCTGGCGGTGCCCGTCCCGCAGGCCCGGGCGGCGGCGCAGCCGCTGCGCTTCGGCACCACCCCGGTGTTCCTGGACGACCAACTGGCCCTGCTGGGCGTGTGGCAGCGCTACCTGCAGGGCCGGCTCGGCCGGGCGGTCACCTTCGTGCAGCGCGGCAGCTATCGCGAGATCGTCGACCTCCTGCTGGGTGATCGGGTCGATGCCGCCTGGCTGTGCGGCTATCCCTATGTCGTCTACGAGGACCGACTGCACCTGGTCGCCGTGGCCGAGTACCAGGGGCAGGCCTTGTACCGGTCGCACCTGGTGGTGCCCGCGTCGGACACGGCCACCCGCGCAGTGCCCGATCTCGCCGGCCGCATCTTCGCCTACAGCGACCCGCTGTCGAACAGCGGTCACCTGGTGCCCCGCGTCGAACTGCTGCGCGCCGGCGCCGACCCCGACCGCTTCTTCCGCCGCAGCTTCTTCACGTTCGGGCACCGCAAGGTGGTCGAGGCGGTGCGCGCCGGGCTCGCCCACGCGGGCGCGGTGGACGGCTATGTGTGGGACACGCTGCACCGCCAGCACCCGGAGGCCACCGAGGGGCTGCGCGTGGCCTGGCGCTCGGGCACGCACGGCTTCCCGCCGGTCGTCGCGCGCCCCAGCCTCGCCCGCGAGGAGCGCGAGGCGCTGGCCCAGGCGCTGGTGGGCATGCGCGGCTCGGAGCCCGGCGCAAGCCTGCTGAAGCGCCTGAACATCGACGGCTTCCGGCCCGTGCAGGCCGACCTGTACGCGAGCATCCGCGAGCTCGTGCGGCAGCACCGGCGCTGACCGGGTGGCGGGCGCGACCATGAAACCCTGGACACTCGACTGGCGGCTGAAGATCCCGCTGGCGCTGACGGCGGTGATCCTGCTGACCGAGCTCGTCGTCACCGCGGCGCTGGTGACCCGCGCCCTGCGCGATGCCCGCACCGACCTCGAGTCCAGCGCGCGCAACCTGGTCACCGTGCTCGGCCGGTCGCTGCGCGAGCCGCTGGTGCGCGACCACCTGTGGCAGGCCTTCGAGGTGATCAGCACCCCGGTGGCCACGCGCACGGCGGACAACCCGCTGCAGCGCATCGTCGTGCTCGACGCCGCCGGGCAGGTGTTCGTCGCCACCGATCCGCGGCGCATCCAGGTGGCCTCCGCGGCGGCGGAGCTTCCCGAAGCCCTGGCGCGGGCGGCGGCCGAGGCGGCGGCAAGCTCGGGATTCGCGTTCCTCGCGCAGCGCGAGGGCTCGCAGACCCTGATCGCCGCCGCGGGCCCGGTCAACGCGGAGGACGGGACCGCGCTGGGCACGGTCCTGGTGGAGTTCGATGCGACCGTCTACCACGCGCGCCTGTTCGCGCTGCTGCGCGAGCTCGCGCTGGTCAGCGTGCCGGGCCTGCTGCTGCTGGTGCCGCTGGGCTGGCTGGCCGGGCGGCGCCTGGCCTCGCCGCTCGTGCAGATGGCACAAGCCCTGGCACAGGTGGGCCGCGAGCCGCCGCAGAAGGTGGCCGGGCGGCTGCCGCCCGAGGGCCCCGACGAGGTGGGCCGGCTGTCGACGCAGGTGCGCCTGATGCTCGACGGGCTCGCGCGCAAGGAGGCGCTGGAGCAGGAGGTGATGGCCACCGAGCGCCTGGCGGCGGTGGGGCGCGTCTCGGCGGCCATCGCGCACGAGATCAACAACCCGCTGGGCGGCATGCTCAACGCCATCGACACGGTGGCGCGGCACGGCAAGGCGGACGCCTTCACGCGCAAGACGCTGGGCCTGCTGGAGCGCGGGCTGCAGCAGATCCGGGCCACCGTCAGCGCGCTGCTCGTGGAGGCACGGCTGGACTCGCCGGCGCTGGCGGCCCAGGACTGGCAGGACCTGCAGACCTTGATCGCGCCGCAGGTCGCCGCGCGCGGGCTGGCCCTGCACTGGCAGGTCGAGGAGTCGGCCCAGGCAGCGGTGCCCTTGCCGGCGCACGAGGTGCGGCAGCTGGTCTTGAACCTGCTGCTCAACGCCGTGAAGGCGGCGCAGCCGGCAGCCGCGTCCTCCGATGCGGCCCCGGCGGCCACGGTCGAGCTCACCGTGGCACGTGCGCCGGGCCTGCTGGCCATCGTCGTCGGCAACACCGGCCGCCCGGTCCAGCCCTCCGATCTGGCGCGCATGTTCGAGCCCTTCGTCACCCCGCCAGGAGGCGGCAGCGGCGAGCGCGGCTTCGGCCTCGGGCTGTGGGTGTGCTATCAGATCGTGCAGCGCCTGCAGGGCCGCATCGACGCCCAGAGCGCGGACGGATGGACGCGGTTCTCCGTCACCCTGCCCGTGCCCGACCTGCCCGCCGCGCCGAACCCGGAGCCCGCCTGATGCCCACGCTGTGCCTGATCGAGGACGACCCCATCATGGGGGAATCGCTGGCCGACCGCTTCCAGCTCGAAGGTTTCGAGCTCGACTGGTTCAGGACCGGCGGCGAGGCCTCACACGCGCTCGAGCAGCGCGCCTACGACGTCGTCGTCAGCGACATCCGGCTGCCCGACCTGTCCGGCGAGGACCTGTTCACGGCACTGGCCGCACGCGGACGCCGGCGGCCGCCCTTCCTGTTCGTGACCGCCCACGGTTCGCTGGACCGGGCCGTGGCGCTGCTGAAGCAGGGCGCCGCGGACTATGTGACCAAGCCCTTCGACATCGCCGAACTGGTGGCCAAGGTCCGCCATGCAGCCGGGGAACCCGACAGCCGGGACGACACCGGCGAGCCCCCGGGGGTGCTCGGCCGCTCGCGCGCGATCCGCGCGCTGGAGCAGCAGGCGCCCCGGATCGCGGCGCGCGCACGCACCGTGCTCGTCACCGGGGAGAGCGGCAGTGGCAAGGAAGTGCTGGCCCGGCACCTGCACCAGCTTGCCTTCCCGCAGGAGCAGGCGCCCTTCGTCGCGGTGAACTGCGGCGCCATCCCGGAGACGCTGATCGAGGCCGAGCTCTTCGGCCACGAGCGTGGCGCCTACACCGGGGCCGACCGCGCCCGGCGCGGCCATTTCGAGAAGGCCGACGGCGGCACGCTGTTCCTCGACGAGATCGCCGAGCTGAGCCCCGCGCTGCAGGTCAAGCTGCTGCGCGTGCTGCAGGACCGCCGCATCCGCCGTCTCGGCGGAGACGCCGAGATCGCGGTCGACCTGCGGCTGCTGTGCGCCACGCACCGTGACCTGCGCGCCCTGGTCGAGCAGGGGCGCTTCAGGGAGGACCTGTACTACCGCATCCACGTGGTGCACCTGCGCGTGCCCCCGCTGCGCGACAGGCCGGAGGACGTGCTGTGGCTGGCCGAGCGCTTCCTCGAGGCGCACGCACGGCAGCAAGGGGGCGAGCGGCACGTGCTGGGCGTCAGCGCGCGCGCCGCGCTGCTGGGCCATGCGTGGCCAGGGAACGTGCGCGAACTCCACAACCGCCTGGAGCGCGCCTGCGTGCTCACGCCCCACGAGGTGCTGACCGCGGCCGACCTCTTCGAGGACGAGGCGGCCACATCGCCGCTGGAGGCCGCGCTGCCGACGCTGGACGCCTTCGTCGGCGAGGCCGAGCGCAGCTACCTCAAGGCCGTGCTCGCGCGCCACGACGGGCGTGTCGGGCTGGCGGCGGCCACGCTGGGCATCTCGCGCAAGACGCTGTGGGAGAAATGCCGTCGGCATGGGTTGCGCACGCTGGAGTGAGGCGCACGGTCCCGAACACCGTCCCGCAGACCTCGCGGTCGAGTACCCGCCAGGAAGGTCCGCTGCGGCCGGTGCGAGTCAAGCAGCCACTGCCCGACGAACGCGGTCTTCGACTTCGGATGCCCCGTGCTGTCGAGCCGATCCAGCCCGGATGCTGCCCACGGCTTCGTGACGGACGACACCGTCGCAGGCCGCCAGACGCTCTGAAACATCAACTGGCCGCGCCCGGCCGCGAGAAAGGCGCGACGCTGCGGATCCCGTCGGCTGTCTGCATCAGGTGCGTGCGACGGTTGTCCGCATGGCGCATGCGCAGGGCCAGCAGGGCGTCGCGCCCCCACTCCCGGATGGGCTGCGCGTCATGGCCCGAGCGCGGCGTGTAGTCGATGCTCGCAGCCCCCTTCCACTCGACCGAGAAGGACAGCGGGTCAAGGCTGGGGAAGTGCACGTACAGCGCGTCGGACGACAGGACCGCCGTCAGGCAGCGGTCGCTCGCGGGCAGCGCGGCCACCGGGCCGTGCTGTGCACCGGCGTGGTGGCGGAAATCGAACTCCCAGCTCACCGCCTGTCGGGGCCACGGATGCCGGCCCGAGCTGAGATAGGGCATGAGTGACTGGCCGTCCCAGTGCGGCTGCGCGTCCTGTCCGAGCCAGTCCATGATCGTTGGCAGCAGGTCGACGTTCTCGGTGAAGTCGGCGATCGTCAGCCCCCGGGACGCGTCGGCTTCGGGCCGCGGGTCCCTGATCAGCAAGGGAATGTGGTAGGCCTGCGGCAGGCAGCTCGTCTTGCCCCACAGCGACTGGTCGCCCAGCATCTCGCCGTGGTCGGCGGTGATGATCACCAGGGTCCGCTGCGCCTGCCCGGAGGACTCGAGCGCGTCGAGCACGCGACCGACCTGATGGTCGACCTCCTCGCACAAGGCGTAGTAGGCGCAGCGCGCACGGGCCAGCGTCGTCGCATCGACGTCGCAGGCCAGGCCCTCCAGTCCCGGCCACAGATAGCCCGCCTTGACGGCCGAGCGGCAGAACCCGAGGAAGGGATGTGCGTGCGTGACCGCGTCGTCGACGCAGCTTCGGCCGACCGTCGCGACTTCGGTGATGGAGGCGGCTCGCCGCGCGAAATCGGCCGAAGGGAAGAACGGCGGGTGCGGCTTGAAGACCGACAGGTGGATGCCCCAGGGCCGGTCGGTCGAATAGCGCAGGTGGTCGATCACCCCGTCCACCAGCCAGGCGGTCTCCGACCACTCGATCGGTACCGGCGAGGCCGGCACCTCCCCGGGTGGCGTCCGGCCGAGCACGCCGGTGAAGATGTCGGCAAAGCGCGCGTGCCGCTCGAAGCCCCGGGCATGGAGGTACTCCAGGTAGCGGCGCCGATCGCCGTCGAAGGCCCGGATCGTGGACCAGCCCGGGCCGATCGCGGGTTCGACCAGGATGGGGTCCCGGGGCGAGCGCCCTTGCGGCGACCAGACGGTGCTGGTGTGGCCGGCCACCCAGGGGTCGATCCCGCACTCCCGCAGATGGTCGGGGAGGGTGGGCACGGTCGGGTCCACCGGCGTCTCGTTGCTGACGACGCGGTGGTTGAACACATAGCGGCTCGAGTACAGCGACATCCTGCTCGGCGCGCAGGGCGCGCCCTGGGCGAAGTGCCGGCTGAAACCGGTGGCCTGCCGCGCGAAGCGCGACAGATGGGGCGTCTGCACCGCGGGGTGCCCCAGGTGCTGGAGGCAGTCGCCGCGCCACTGGTCCAGGGTAATGAGCAGGACGTTTCGGAGCATCGGATTCCCTTCTTCGGTTCGGCCTGGAGGCCGCTTGGACGCCGCAGGGCTCAGCGCTGCAAGCCGAGCGCCGCGCAAGCCTGCAGCAACTGCTTCGTGTAGTCGTGCCGTGGCTCGAACAGCACTTGCCGGCGCGGGCCGATCTCGACGATCTGCCCCTGGTGCATCACGGCAACGCGGTCGGCCAGGGCGTTGATCACCGCGATGTCGTGCGAAATCAGCACGATCGTCATGCCCGACGCGCCCCGAAGCGCGTGCAGCACCTGGAGGATCTGGGCCTGGATCGACACATCGAGCGAGGCCACGGGCTCGTCGGCGATGAGCACGGCGGGCTCGAGCACCAACGATCTCGCGATGGCCGCGCGCTGGCGCTGCCCGCCCGACAGTTCGTGCGGATGACGCCCCAGCAGGCTGTCGCCCAGGCCCACCTGCGCGAGCGCGCGCTCGATGCGCTGCCGGCGGGCTGGCGCGTCCAGACCCCCCTGGATGCGCAGTGGCTCCTCCAGGCTCGCGCCGACCTGGCGCCGGGGCGAGAGCGCAGCCGACGCGTTCTGGAATACGTACTGGACCTCGGCCCGCAGGGCGCGCAGGTCGGCACCACGCAAGGACCGCAGGTCGCGGCCGCGGAACCGCGCCACGCCTGCACTCGGCTCGAGCAGGCCAGCCAGCATCCGGCCCAGCGTGGACTTGCCGCTGCCCGATTCGCCGACGATGCCGAGGACCTCACCGGCATCGAGCGCCAGCGACACCTCGCGCACCGCCATGACCGACGGCCCGCGCCAGAGGGTGGCCGCGGTGTAGGCCTTCGATGCGCGGACGAGCTCGGCGACCGGGCCGGAGCGTGCGGCGTCATCCATGGGCTCTTTCCTCCGGGCGGCCCTGCGGATGATGGCAGCGCACCATCCTCCGAGCGTGCAGGTCGGTAGGCCCCGGCACTTGGGTCGTGCAGGCCCCCGGCCGGGCGTGGGCGCAGCGCGGGTGGAAGGCGCAACCGGGCGGCGGGTTCAGCGGGTCGGCCGGGATGTCGGGGATCGGCCGCGGCAACGTGGCCTCAGGCGTCATGCGCGGCAGGCTGTCGATCAGCGCCGCGGTGTACGGATGCGCCGGGCGCAACAAGACCTCCTGCGCGGGCCCGCACTCGACCACCTGGCCGCCGTACATGACCGCGATGCGGTCGGCGATGCGGCTGACGACCCCGAGGTCGTGCGAGATGAACAGTATCGACAGGCCCTGCTGCGCCCGCAGCCGCAGCAGCGTGTCGATGACCTGCCACTGCACGGCGGCATCTAGGGCGGTGGTCGGCTCGTCGGCGATCAGCAGCCGGGGCTGCGCCGCCAGGGCGATCGCGATCATGGCGCGCTGACGCATGCCGCCGGACAGTTGGTGCGGGTAGCAGCGCGCGACACGATCCGGGTCGCCGAAGCCGGCGTCGGCCAGCAGCCGCCGCGCCTGCCCCGCCGACTGCGCGGCGGTTTCGTCCAGATGCCGCTGCCGAGCCTCCACGATCTGGTCGATCACGCGCATCACCGGATTCAGCGCGCTCATCGGGTCCTGCGCGATGAGCCCGATCTCCCGGCCGCGGATCGCCAGCAGCTCGGCATCGCCGAGGCTCAGCAAATCGACGCGCTCACCGCTCCTCGTGCGCAGCCAGGCCCGCCCGGCCGCGACGAGCCGCGGGTCGAGACCGTTGGCACCGAACAGGCGCACCAGCGCCAGGGCCGTCAGCGACTTGCCCGAGCCGGATTCCCCCACCAGCGCCAGGGCCTCGCCACGGCCGACGGTGAAGCCGGCCGCACGCACGATGGGGCGGATCTGCCCCCCAGGAGCGCGCAGGCCCACCTGCAGCGCCTGGACGTCCAGCAGCATGTCGACCTGTGCCGCAGAGCGGGCGGCCTGAAGCTGCGACGCGTCCTGAAGCCCGGCTGGCCCCAGCGCGGGCGCGGCGCCCGTCGGTGTTAAGACCGCGTCGACGTTCACACCCTGGCCCTGACGTCGGTCCGGTCGCGCAGCCAGTCGCCGATGAGCTGGACGCTCAGCGTGATCAAGACGATGAACAGGGCGGGTACCAGGGCCACCCAGGGTGCGGTGATCAGCTGGTTGCGCCCCTCGGCCACCATCCGGCCCAGCGAAGGCGTGGGCGGCTGCACACCCACCCCGAGGAAGGAAAGGCCAGCCTCGGTCAACATCACCGCCGGGAAGCTCAGCGTCAGCATGACCCACAGCGGCGAGGCGATGTTGGGCAGGATGTGGACGAAGACGGTGCGCAGGGTGCCGCCGCCGATGGCGCGCACGGCGTCCACGTAGTCGCGCTCGCGCGCCGACAGCACCAGCGAGCGGGTCAGGCGCGCGTAGGTCTCCCAGCGCGACAGCGAGATCATCGCGATCAGCACCCACACACTGGTGCCCAGCAGGGCGATCCCGCACAGGATCAGCAGCAGGTTGGGCAGGGCGAGCTGGGCGTCGACCACGACCATCAGCCCGCGGTCGACCCAGCCGCCCCGGTAGCCGCTGAAGATGCCGATGAGGATGCCGATCAGGCAGCCGCCGAGCACGCCGGCCAGCGCGACCCCGAAGCTGATGGCCGACCCCATCAGGGATCGCAGCAGCACGTCCCGGCCCAGCTCGTCGGTGCCCGCCAGGTGCACGCCGATCCACGTGCTGGGCGTGCCGGGCGCCGACAGGCGCGCCAGCAGGTCGGTGCGGTTGTGGAGGTCGGAGCCGGTGGCGGCGTACAGGCCGCTGGCCAGCGCGATCAGCGCCAGCACCACCGCGGCGACGAGCACCGAGGCGGGCACGGCGCCTGCTCGGGCCTCACGGGCCCTCGCCGGGGTGATCGCGCCCACCTCAGGCATCGACCCTCACCCGGGGGTCGAGCAGCAGGTAGCACAGGTCGATCAGGTAGTTGATCAGGACGATGACCGCGGCGTAGAACAGCACGCCGAACTGGAACACCGGGTAGTCGCTGTCCTTGACCGCGCCGATGAAGATGCGGCCGACCCCCGGCCAGGCGAAGAGCGTCTCGATGATGAAGGAGCCGTTGACGATGGCCTGCAGTTCCATGCCGATCACGGTCACCACGGGGATCATCGCGTTGCGCAGTCCGTGGCGCGTGATGGCGTCGGTGCGGTGCAGGCCCTTGGACAGGGCGGTGCGGATGTACTCCTGGCCGAGTTCATCGAGCATCGCCCCGCGGGTGTATCGCGCCAGCGAGGCGGCTGTGCCGAGCGCGAGCACGCCCACCGGCAGTACGTAGTGCCAGGCGGTGTCGGCGCCGATGGTGGGCAGCCAGTTCAGCTGGTAGCCGAAGACATAGGTCAGCAAGAGCGCGACGACGAAGCCCGGCAACGCGTAAGCCAGGAAGACCAGCGAGTTGACGACGCGGTCGACGCTGCGGCCCCGGCGCAGGGCGCTGTAGATGCCCACCGGCATGCCCACCGCGATGCTCAGCGCGAGGGCCAGGCCGCCGAGCCAGAGCGTCGGCGCAAGCACTTCGCGGTACATCCCGACGACGTCCTGACCCGACAGCAGGCTGTGGCCGAAGTCACCCCGAAGCGTCTTGCCAGCGTAGTCGAGGAACTGCACCAGCCAGGGCCGGTCCAGCCCCCACAGCGCCGTCAACTGCTGCTCGGTCTCCTGGTCGATGCCTTCGGGGAACATGCGCTCGACCGGCGTGCCGGTCAGGCGCAGGAAGACGAAGGCCAGGGCCAGGACCACGCACACCGTCAGCACCAGGCGAAGGGTGCGCAGGAGGATGGCTCTGGACATTGCTCGCGGAAGGTTAGCGCTGCGGTCAGGCGGCCACGCGGAGGACGGACCGCCCGACCCGGCTTCAGGGACGGCTGCCGACGCTGATCTGGCCGGCCCGGAAGTTCAGCGAATAGGGCCGAAGCGCCGTCGGGATGTTCCAGCGGATGTCCGAGCGCATCGCGAAGGCCTCGTGGGGCTGGTACAGCAGGATCCAGCCTCCTTCCTGCTCGCCGATCTCGATCAGCTTGCGGTAGGCGTCCTTGCGCACCTGTGCATCGAGCGAGAAGCGGGCCTGCTGGTAAAGGGCGTCCCACTGCGGATGCTGGGGCTTGAAGTAGCCGCGCGTGGATGTCCAGCTCGCCTTGGACCAGTGCGTGTCGAAGGCCCCCATCGGGTCGGGGTAATACATCGGGTTCGACCACGGGCGCACGAAGGTCTGCTTTTCGTCGTACCGCTCGGTCTGCTCGATCTGCACCTTCAGGCCGATGGCCTGCCACATCTGCTGGATGGCCTGCGCCGCGAGGTCGAAATACAGGTAGTAGCCCGGCTCGTAGCTGATCTTGATCGGCGTGCCGTCGTAGCCCGCCTCCTTCACCAGTTGCGCCGCGCGCTTGGGGTCGTGGGCGATGGTGCGCAGGCCCTCGATGTACAGCGGTGCGCCGTACTCCGGGAACTGGTGCGCGGTCGCCGCCTTGCCCTTGCCCGACCAGAGTGCGGTGGTCAGCTTTTCACGGTCTACCGACAGACTCATCGCCTGACGGATGCGGGCATCGCGCGTCGGCCCGTCGGTCATCTTGACCACCATGACATGGAACATCGGCCAGACCACACCCTTGACCGTGAAGCGTTGCGTGGGGATCAGGCGCTCCTGGTCGGGGGGGACACTGACGATGAAGTCGACTTCGTTGTTGGCCAGTGCCGTGACGCGCGCGGACACCTCGGGGATGCGCTGGTAGCGGATGGTGGCCAGAGGCGCCTTCTCGCCCCAGAATGCATCGTGGCGCTCGAGCACTGTCTCGCGGTTGGGCGTCAACCGGGTCACCTTGTAGGGGCCGGTGCCCACCGGCGCAAGCATCGCCTTGTCCAGGCCCAGGCGTTCGACGTGACTGCGCGAGGTGATGCCGGCGTTGCGCGCCGAGATCAGCACCTCGAACAGCGGCTCGGGCACCCGGGTGTGGATGCGCACGGTCAGCGGCCCCGTGACCTCGACGTGCGAGAAGTTGTAGAAGAAGCGGCCCTGGGCGGAGGCAAAGCGCGGGTCGGCCTTCTTGAAGACGCGGTCGAGCGAGAACTGCACGTCCTCGGCCGTGAGTGTCGAGCCGTCGTGCATCTTGACGCCCTCGCGCAGCTTCAGCTCCCACACCGTGGGCGACACGCGCGACCAGCTGGTGGCCAGACCGGGCCTGAACTGCAGCGGCGTGGCGTCGGGCACGCGCTCGATCAGCGTGTCGAAGATGTTGTAGAGGAACTGCGCGGCGTCGTTGCCGGTTTCCTTTTGCGGGTCGAGGGTGGGCGGGTGCGTGGCCACGCCCACACGCAGGGTCTGCGCGGCCACGGGAGCGGCCAGGGCGCCCGCGACGAGCGCGGCGATGCAGGCGATCGCCGCGGGCGAGCGTCGTGGATTTGATCGGATCGGGGTCATGCGGACAGCCTTTCGGTCGAGGGTGGGCTGGGGTCGGCGGGCGAGTTCAGCGGGCGAGGCATCGCCCGGCGATCTCGAGGAAGTGGTCCAGGTCCGGGGTGTCGAGGCAAGGGTCCTTGCCGGCCTCGTCCCAGCGCCTCAGCGCGACGGCATCCGCGAAGCCGGGCCGGGCCTCGAAGGCGTCGGCCTCCTGCGCCGTCATCGGCCCGCCCTGCAGGCCGAGCGTCTTCAGCGAGACGGGCGACAGGCTTTCCAGATAGCCCGGCGCCCGAGCGCACAGGTAGCGCTTGGCCTCGACGTGCAGGGCCACCGGGGCCGCCACCTCGGCCCCGAACCAGCGCCCGAGGTACTTGGCGCCCAGCCGCTCGTGGTGGTCATCGGTGTCCGTGGCCAGCGCGCCCGCCGGGTCCCGGTGCAGCATGTGGCCGATGTCGTGCAGCAAGGCCGCCGTGATCAGCGCCGCGCTGGCGCCGGCCCGCTCGGCGAGTTGGCCGCACTGCAGCGCATGCTGGATCTGGTTCACGCGTTCGCCATAGATCATCCGGCCGTGCCGGTCGAAGGTGGCGCGGATGTGGGCGATGGGGTCCATGTCGTCGAGGCTCACGGCGCACGTCCTGCGTCTGACGTCGGCCATGCGGCGGCAGCGCCGCGGGACGGGACGTGTACGCACGTGTCCGGCCTGCCGGATCGGACAGCACGGGTGGCGGGTGTGGCAGGTCTGCCTCGGGGAAGGCAGCGCTCACCGGGGAGGATGTCGAGGGCTTGCACGCTGTCGGTCTGTGGACGTTCGCAGAACCGATAGCATAGGAATCATCGATGACAGTTAGATGTCTATTTGAAAATCTGATGAGGCGCCGGTGATGCGACTCAGTGCCTCCCCACGGCGGCGACGTGGTCGAAGAAGGCCTTGACAGCGGGGATGCCCAGGGAGTCGCGCAATGCCACCGCATAGACACCCGACGCGCGCGGCAGCGCGCGGAAGGGCACGCTGACGAAGCGCGCGTCCTGCCCCGATTCACCCTCGAACAGCGCACCCAGGCCGATGCCGGCCGCGACCGCCTCGCGCATGGCCTCGCGCGTGGCGAGTTCCAGTGCGCACACGAGCGGCACGCCGTCGGCGGCAAACACCGCCTCCAGCAACTGGCGGGTCTGCGATCCGGGCTCCCGCAGCACGAAGGCGCGGCCCGCCAGGTCCACGGGCGACAGCGCGGCGCGACGCGCCAGGGGATCGTCACGGCGCATGCACACCGCCAGACGCGGGGCGTCCACGAGCGCGCAAGCCAGGTGCGGCGGGGGATCCAACAGCGTCATGATCCCGATATCGATGCGGCATCGCGCCACGTCGTCGAGCAGGGTGGTCGTGTTGCCGATCGACACAGCCAGGCTGGCGCGGGGATGCAGCCCCTTGAAGCCTGCCACCAGCGGCATCGCGAGGTGGGGTGCCGAGGTGCCCAGCGACAGCCGGCTGTCGACCGCGGCACGCGCGGCGCCCGCGGCCGACTCGAACTCGTCCACCCGGCCCAGGATGAGCCGGGCGCGGACGAACAGATCCTCGCCGGCCTGGGTGAGCGCAATCTCGGGCTTGCGGTGGCACAGCAACACACCGCAGGTGGCCTCGAGCGCGGCGAGCTGGGCCGAGATGCTGGGCTGCGTCACGCCGAGTGCCTGCGCAGCCAGCGAGAAACTGCGCTTGTCGACCACCGCGACGAAGGCCCGCAGGGCCGCCAGCGTGAGGCCGCCCGACCGGCGACCGCCGGCTTCCGGCTTCATGAGCGGGTCAGGCTGTTCCATGTGCTTTGCTCCGGTGTCGGTTCAGCGGGTGGACGCATGGTAGGGCTCGCCACCGGCCAGTTCCAGCACCCGCGCCGCATCGGCGATGTCGGCGCGGTCGTGCGTGACGAGAACGGCGGGGATGCTGCGGGCCCGGATGTGGTCGAACACGAAGGTGCGGAACTGGCTGCGCAGCGCCGTGTCGAGCTTGGAGAAGGGCTCGTCCAGCAACAGCGCCCGCGGCTGCGCGAGCAGCGCTCGCATCACCGCCACACGCGCCTGTTGCCCGCCCGAGAGCGTGGCCGGATCGCGGTCGCCGAAGCCGGCCAGGCCCGCGTCCTGCAGTGCCTGCTGCACCCGCGCCCGCCGCGATGCGCGCGCGCCAGGAGGCACGGCGAACAGCAGGTTCTCGGCCACCGTGAGATGGGGGAACAACAGCGCGTCCTGGAACAGCAGCCCGACGCCGCGCCGGGCGGTGGGCACAGGGCCCAGGTCGACCCCGTTCAGGCGGATGCTGCCGTCCAGGCGCAGGGGCTCGGCATCTTCGGCCCCGCTGTCCAGCGTGCCGGCGATCGCCGCCAGCACCGAGCTCTTGCCGCAGCCGCTGGGGCCCATGAGGGTCAGCACCGCGCCCGGTGGCACCTCGAAGCGCAAGCCGCGCAGCAGCGTGCGCTGGGTGTTGCCCAGGGCGACGATGTCGACACACAACGTCATGGGGTCGATCCTGGCACGCCCGCGCGGGCAGGCCCGGCGCGGGCCCGGGCCGGGTCGCCGGTGCCGCCGTCGGCCGCTTCCGGGGACGTCGCGGCGAAGCGGCGCGGGCGGCCGACCCATGCGGCCAGCGCGAAGCCCAGCAAGGGCAGCGCGAACTGCAGGCCGGCATAGGCGCTGGTGAGCGAACGCTGCCCCCCGGCGGCCAGGCTGACCGCCTCGGTGGTGACCGTGCTCCAGCGGCCCGCGCCCAGGTAGAGCGTGGGCAGGTACTGCGCCACGCTCACCGCGAAACCGACCGCCGCGCTGGCCGCCAGCGCGCGGCGCAGCAGCGGCCACTTGACCAGCAGCAGGAAGCGCGCCCGGCCATGGCCCAGGCTGCTGCTGACGGCGCGGTGGCGGGGGTCGAAACCCAGGTAGGCGGGCTCCAGGGCCAGCAGCACATAAGGCAGGGCCATCAGCGTATGGGCCGCCAGCAGCGCGGACCAGCGGCCTTCGATGCGCAGCCACAGTGCTGCGCCATACAGGCCGACCACCCAGAGCACGGCGGGCGTCACCAGCGGCAGGTAGAGCAGCGGGCGCAGCCCCGCGTTCCAGCGGCGCGGCGCGGTTTCCAGCCAGGCCACGCTCCACGCGAGCGCCAGCGCCGCCGACGCGGCCGCCAGCCCCAGCGTGGTGAGCACCGTGACACGGCCGTCCCACACGCTGGCCCAGGCCCGGGTGCTGAGCGTCTCGGGCCAGAGATCCGGGAAGGGCCAGACCCCGGCCACGCTGCCCAAGGCAAGGGCTGCGAACACCGCCCCGTAGACGGCGATCAGCAGTGCCCCACCCCACCAGCGGCCGCAGCGCGACGCTGCCGCCAGCGGCCCGCGCGCGCCGGTGTCGAGCCTCGCGCGAAGCGCAGCACGCGCCGGCACCAGGCGCCACAGCCCCACCGACACCGCCACCGCCAGCGCGAGCACACCGCCCGCCGCCGCGCCCTGGGCGTTGGCAGCCGGGTCGGCATCCTGCAGCCACTGCCAGGCCAGCACGGCCAAGGTCGGGGGGCTGGCCGGGCCAATGACCAGCGCCATGTCCACGACGGTGAGGCCATAGGCCAGCACGGCCACCAGCGGCCCGATCAGGCGCGGCGCCAACTGGGGCCAGACCACGAGGTCGAAGGCCCTGCGCGGCGCGTAGCCCAGCGTCTGTGCCAGGTCGTGCTCGGCCCGCCAGCGCCGGCGCACATCGTCGCGCTGCAGCTGGGTCGCCGCGGTCCACAACAGGAAGGGGGTTTCCTTGAGCGCCAGCGCCGCGATCAGGCCCAGGCCCCAGGGGTCCTGTGTGGTGGGCCAGGACGGCGGGGAACCGAGACCGGTCAGCCAGGGCGACACCGCGCGCAGCACCCAGCCGCTGGGTGCGAGCAGGAAGACCAGGCCGATGGCAAAGGCCGCATGCGGTGTGGCAAGCATGGGCGGCAGGCCGCGCAGCACCCGGGCGAGCCGCCGCTGCACGAAGCCCTGCGCAAGCAGCGACCGCGTCGCCCACCAGGCCAGGATGGTCGACGCCAGCGCGGTCCACACGCTCAGGGCCAGGGCGCGGGGCCCCTGCGGGTCCTGCCAGAGCGCGCGCCAGGCGTTGGCGTCGAACAGCGCGCTCAGCGACAGCACCGCGGCGCCGAGCAAGGGCAGGGCCGCGAGCAGCAGCAGCGCCGCGGGCAGGGGCCAGCGCATCACGGCGGCTGGATCAACCGCCCGCACCGTAACGACGGATCCATTCCTTCTCGACGGGCTCCACCCAGGAGGCGTGCGGCTCCGCCAGCGCAGGCGCGGTCCGGCTCACGGCCCCGGGCAGGGGCGTGGACTGGAACAGCGCACGCTCGGGAGCGGGCAGCCTCGCCAGGTCCAGCACGGTCGGGTCGCCCCAATGCGCGATGTCGGCCTTGCGCGCCTGCGCCTGGGGCGAGAGCAGGAAGTTGGCCGTCGCCAGCGCCCCGGCCCGGGCCGGGGCGTTGTAGGGGATCGCGACGAAGTGCGTGTTGCCGATGGTGCCCCGGGCGAACTGCCAGCTCGTCACCGTGGCCGGCAGGCGCCGGGCGGCGATCTCGTTGGCCGCTTCGTTGGGGTTGAAGGTCAGGGCCAGGAGCAACTCGCCGTCGGCCATCATCTGGCGGACGGCACCGGCGTTCTGCGGGAACTGCCTGCCGCCGCGCCACAGGTGCGGGTGCAGGACGTCAAGATAGCGCCACAGCGGCGCGGTGACGGCGGCGAAGGCCTCGGCGCTGTAAGGGCGGGCCAGCGCGGCGACCTCTGGCGTGTGCTCGAGCAGCACCTGCTTGACGAAGGTGGTGCCGTGAAAGGCCGGCGGGCGCGGGTAGCTGATGCGCCCCGGCTGCTGCCGCGCCAGGGCCAGCAGTTCGGCCGTGCTCTGAGGCGGCTGCGACAGACGCCGGCTGTCCGCGAAGAAGGTCAACTGGGCCATGCCCCAGGGCGATTCCAGCCCGTCGGTGGGCACCGAGAAATCCTCGAGCGTCGTGGGTTTGCCCACGGTGTCCACGTAGCGGAAGTTCGGCAGCGATGGCGCGAAGGGCGGGCCCAGCAGGCCCTCGCGCTTCATGGCCGCGAAGTTCTCGCCATTGATCCAGATCAGGTCCACCGTGCCTTCGGCCACCCCGCGCCCCGCGGCCTTCTCGGCGCGGACACGCTTGACCACATCCGCCGCGTCGCTGATCTTGACGTGGCGCAGCTTCACGCCGTGGCGCTGCTGAAGTTCACCGGCCACCCACTGGATGTAGGCGTTGATCTGCTCGCTGCCGGCCCAGGCGTTGAAATGCACGGTCTGCCCGCGAGCGGCAGTCTCGACCGCCGCCCAGTCGGCGCCGGGGGCTTGCGCCCAGGTGGGCAGGGCAGACAGCGCGGCCCCCGATCCCAGCAGCGCGAACAAACGACGGCGTGTGATGAAGGGCAGGCGGGGGCTCATGGTGATGCTCCGTGGCGTGTTGACCGGGGTCCCGGGCGAGTCTTGCGGAACCCGTCCGCAATTCTGCGTGCGAGGTTCTATCCTGACCACCGACCCCTTGAAGATCGATGGCGGCCGGCAGCTCGAGCCCGAGCCGCCACGCACGCAGCACACCACTCACGAGGTCGGCATGGCCCCGACCTCGGCCAGATCGTGCGCGATCTGCGCTCCCAGTGCGCCCTCACCCGCCAGCCTGAGCGGGCGTTGCTTGACATGGCGCTTGCTCCAGGCGCGCTCCAGGGCCGACCGCAGGCAGCGGGGATCGCACCGGCCCGCATGCGGCAGCACGACCATCTTTCCGAGCACGGCGAAGGCCTGGGCGCGCCGGGACTGGCCCCCTGCACGGTTGTGGTGCGGCAGCAGCACGGCAGGCACGTCCGCCACGTAGGTCTCGATCACCGTGTTGTAGCCGCCCAGCGAAATCGACAGGGCCGCGTTGACCAGCGCCGCCCGAAAGGCCGGGCCGGGCAGGTTGCCGACCACATCCACCTCGCAGCCGCTGGCCGAGGCGCGCTCGCGCACGAACTGTAGGAATTCCTCGTCGTAGGCCGGGCTGACGAAGAACTGCCAGGGTCGAACGGCCAGCGGATGGCGCGGCGGAAGCATCTGCCGGCAGGCGATCGCGGCGAGGTACAGGTCGGCCCCGTCCTGGGTGCGCCCGGCCCCGCAGGAGACGACCACGGGCCGTCGCTCGTCAGGCCAGATCTCGCGACGCGACATCGGGTGCACGAGGTAGCCGGTGTAGCTGAGCTTCGCCTGGATGCGCGCCGTGGCCGGGAAGCTGTCCTCGAAGCGCACGAAGGCCGGATCGGCGTGGACGAAGATGCGATCGAAGAGCCGGTTCACGATGTCAGCAGAGGCGTCGGCCGACCCCCCCGCGTGCTCGCCCTCGGCCAGGAGCATCACGTCCCGGGCTGATCCGTACAGGCGCGTCCAGGGGCGGTCGGCCTTGACCGCCTCGATGACCGGCAGGATCTCCCGGTCCAGGTGCCCGCGGCCGAAGGGCCAGTGCTCGGTCAGGATGGCGTCTGGGCGGACCTGCCCGATGACGTCGTGCAGGAAGGCCCGCCGACGCTCGAGAAGGGCACCCGCCGATGCCAGCGGGATCCCGTTGGCCGTGACGTAGCCGCGTGCCGCCTCGTGGTGCAGGCCCAGTTCCTTCGGATACGCGTGCCGAACGGCGCCGCCGAAGTCCAGGTCGGGACTGCGGTGGAAGCTGCCCGACACGAGATGAGTCTCGAGGCCCGCGGCCAGGGCCCCGCGGGCCAGCAGGTCAGCGACCTGCAGGTGCCCGCCACCGACGATCGACTCGAACCAGATCACGATGCGCGACATCCGTGGCCTCCCTTCCTGGAACAACAACCCCAAACGCCGACATCCCCGGCTCCGGGGGTGTGCAGAGGATCCGCGGTGTCAGCGTGCACCCCGGTCCTTCAAGCTACGTCCCGCACGCGATACGGCAACCTGGAACGGCGACAGCCGCCAAAGCGGGACCAACCCATCGACTTGAACAGCGCGGCATGACGCCACGGCGTCAGCGGTGTGGCATCGGCGTCATGCGCCGCCGAGCACATCCTCCCCGCGGGAGCGGGAACCATCAAGCTGGAAGAAGCCACAGGCCTGTGTCGAAGCCATGCACGAGGGTGGAGCAAGCGGCGGCACCATCTCCCGAGCAGCACCTGCGCCACGTCGAAATCGCCAGCCCATGAAGCCCACCGCCCTCGCCTGCACCGCCCTCCTGGATCGGCCTCGTCGCCTACGCCCGCATGGACCGACCCAACCCGATGCGCTTCGTCGGCGCGCTCGGCACCTAAGTCAGAAGCCGCTTGGCACGGTCACGCGATCCAGGTCAGGGTGTACGCCGACCACGACTGCGCAGCGGATCTTCAGATCGAGCTGACATCCCCAGCCCATCGCATCAGCATGCTCGACCGCTCTCATTTCTAAACCGATGAGGTGCAAGTGCATTGCGGTGACCTCCCCACGGGATGGACGTTCCACTCACTCGCCCACATGGGGGAATCTGCACCCGGACCGTGGCGGTTGCAGATCCAGGACATGCAGGCAAGTGATGCAGGGCGCTGGCAGGCCTGGCGTCTGGTCTTGACAGGCCAGGGAGTGGCCTGATCGACGACCAACCCTGTGGCAACGCGCCATCAGCGCGCCTCGATCAACTCGAAGCCGAAGCCACCCGAGGACCGGACATCGACCCGCACAGCGCGCACATCGGAGGCTCCGGGGACGATGAGCCGCGTGATGTTCCGTAAGGGGCGCTTCTGCAGGGAAAAGGGTTGATCGACGCGGAACTGGTGGCTGTCGCCGTGGATCACCAGGACCGGTTTGCCCCAGCGCTCGGCCAGCGGCAAGAGGGTGCCTTCGATGGACCGCTTGAATCCGGACCAACCGGGAAAGTCCTCGAACGGTGAGCGCGGATCAAAGACGTCGGCCTGGAAGGCGATCACCACCGCACTTGAACCCTTCTCGCTCGCGCTGTTGAAGGTGGACCGTAGCCACTCGATGTTGGCCTCGTCTCGCTCGAAGAATTCTGCGGCAGCCGACAGGGTCCGGGCCTCGAGATTGTTGTTGCTGCCGACGATGTGCAGCGTGGCGAAGGTCACACCCTGATGGTGCCAGCGCTGGTTTTCGATGAACTTCCCCCGATCGGGCGTGACCGCGGACTGGTTCTCCACGGCGATGGGTGTCTGGCCCAGCGAACGACCGGTCTGGAAGAAGCGTTGGCGCAGGGCGGCCAGCCGCTCGAGCGGGTCGAACCCCCCGTTGTTGAGTCGGTGGCAGTCTGTCCACTCGTTGTCACCAGGGGTGTACACCACGGCGCCCTTGAAGCGCCGGAAATGCTCAAGCTGGTGGGCGAACTCCTCGTCGTTGCAAAGCGTCGATCCGGACTTGATGTCGCCGACATGGATGCTGAAGGCCCCGGCTTCCTGGTTGATGCGGTCAATGAGCTTTCGGTAGGGCGGGTAGGACTGGGCTGGGGGACCATAGGGCAGGTCACCCAGCGCGACGAAGTGAAAGCTCTGCGCGTGTACCGGCAACATGGCCGACCATGCCAAGACGGTCGACATCGCCAGCTTCCTGGTCGATGCCAGCAGGGCTTTGAACGGGGTTGAAGAGGGTTCACGCATGGTTGCACTCAGTGAGCAATCAGTTCCACGGCCGTCCGCCACAGGGCTCAGGGCAGGGACACGAAGGGACACGAAAGGATGCGAAGGGGCGAATCTCCCACCAAGTACACATCACCCGTTTGACCCCTGTGTGTCAATCCTTTTCTCGCATCAGGGCCACTGCTCGGAGAGCAAGATTCCCCGTACCGCGGTGAACTGGTGTTGACGCTGGGCCGTCGCGAAGAGGCCCTGGTCCACCTCCAAGCGCTGGAACGCCTGTGCGGCATGCGGTGCGAGGAATACCTCGACTTGCGTCGCGCCATCGAAAGCACGGCGCAGGCCCGACCCCAGCCCTGACGGCCTGGCGCGCCGCCCCGATGGTGCTCCGCACCGTGCGTGCTGAAGGGCTGCGTCGTCAGTGCGAACCCAGCCACGACGGCAGCGCGGTGGCCAGCCAGGGGAAAGCGGCGATGAGCAGCGTGCCCACGAGGATGGCTGCCATGGCAGGCGCCACCGAGACCGCCACGTAGCGCACGCTCTTGCCGAACATGGCCGAGGCGAAGTAGATGTTCAGCCCGGCCGGTGGACACAGGAACCCGACCTCCATGGCGGCCAGGAAGATGATGCCGAAGTGGATCGGCTCTACGCCGTAGGCCAGCGCCACCGGCAGCAGCAGCGGCACGAGCACGACGATGGCGGCGTAAATCTCCATCAGCGCCGCCGCCGCAAAGAGGAACAGGCACAGCGCAAGCAGGAACAGCCCCTTGTTCGGGATCACTCCCTGCACCCACTGCACGGCGGCGTCCGGCACGCCGGCGTCGACCAGGAAGTTCGTCAGCGCCAGCGCCATGCCCAGGATCAGCATCACGCCACCGATGATCTGCACACACTCGGCGAGGCAGTCGCGAAGCCGCGCCCAGGGCAACTCGCGGTGTGCCAGCGCCTGCGTCAGCACGGCATAGAGCGCCGTCATCGCCGCGCTCTCGGTGGGTGTGGCCAGCCCGCTGGCCAGGCTGCCGATGGCCACCAGCGGTGCGCCTAGTTCCCACTTGGCGACCCAGGCCGCGTGGGCGGCGGCGCGCAGGTCCGGGCGACTGGCGGTCACCGGCGCCGCCCCAGGCGCCGCGCCCGCTGGAGCAGCGGGCAAAGCAACGGATGACGCAGCGGATGATTCAGCAGGGGAGGCAGCCGCATCGTGCCGGAGGAAGTTGCCCAGCAGCAGCAGGCAGGCCACCATCACCAGCGCAGGCACCAGCCCGGCCAGGAACATGTCAAGGATGGGCACCCGCGCCACTACCGCCACCATGATCAACGGCACCGATGGCGCCAGCAGCACGCCCAGCGCACTGGCGCTGGTGACCAGCCCGATGCCGCGCCGCTCCGGGTAGCCCGCGCGCAGCAGCAGCGGCAGCAGCAGGCCCCCCACGGCGAGGATGGTGACGCCGCTGCCGCCGGTGAAGGCCGTGAACGCTGAACACAGCACGGCGGTGGCAAGCACCGTGCCGCCCACCCCGCCCCCCAAGAGGGCGACGAAGAGCTCGCCCAGCCGCTGCGCCGCGCCGGTGCGCGCGAACACCAGGCCGGCCAGCGTGAACAGGGGCAGGGCGGGCAAGGACGGGTTGACCGTGATCGCATAGTGCGACAACGCCACCGACGCCAGCGGCAGACCATCGCCCCAGAAAAGCAGCAGCGCCAGGCCGCCCAGAAAGGCAAAGATCGGTGCCCCCGCCAGCAGGGCCGCCACCAACAGCAGCACAGCCGCCCCGATGGGCACGACCTGACCGTCGAAGGCCACACCGAGGGCGATGCCGGCGCCAGGCGCGACGAGCGCCCAGAGCCAGCGCCACCCCGTGACGGCCGAGCAGCGCGCGCCGAGCTTGCCGCCCAGGAGCAGGAAACCAACCGGCATCACCGCCTGCACCCACCAGGTCGGCAGGCCGTAGGCGAGTTCCTGGGTGGCCGCCATCTCGGCGGCGACGAAGCGGCCGCTGGCCAGCGCCAGCACGCCGCACACGCCGGCCGAGGCCGCATGGGCCACCAGGTGCAGGCGCTGTTGCCAGGGCACGCCGACGAACAGCGCCGGGCTGCCCCCCAGCGTCGTGAGGTGCCCATGGCGCTCTGCCGCCAGGGCACCCGCCATCGCCAGCACCAGCGCCAGGTGTTGCACCAGGACGGGCGCGTTGTCGATGCCGCGGCCCAGCGAGGGTCGCAGCGCCACCTCGATCGCCGGAATCAGCACCATCAGCACGAGCGCCAGCGAGGCCAGGGCGTTGTCGGCCGACCAGCGCACCGCAGCCGAGGAGAGGACCGGCTGCACCATCGAAGGCGATGTCAACTCAGCGCCCCCGTGTGGCGCGGAAGGCCTTCAGGTGGGCGAAGACTTCGTCAAAGGTCTCGGTAGGCACCATGGTGCCGCGGATGCGCGGGTAAAGACGCTCGGCCAGCTGATCCCACTCGCGCATCTGCTCGGCGTTGGGACGGTTCACGACGAGGCCGCGCTTCTTCATCGCCTCGACCGCTTCGTCGACTTCCTTGCGCGCCTGCAACCGCATGGCGATGCTGGCGCTTTCGCCGCCCGTGCGCAGGGCCTGCTGCGCCGCGGGGCTCATCGCGTCCCAGGCCCGTCGCGTCAGGGCAAGCGCGCCCACGATGGGCGCCCAGTTGATCTCCAGCATGTGCGCGGCCGTGCCGAAGATCTGGGTGGCCAGCGCGAAGTAGGGCGTTGACGGGACGACGTTGATCATCCCGGTCTGCATGGCGGGCAGGATGTCCGTGGTCTCCAGCGGAACCGGCGTGTAGCCCAGGCTCTTCATGATCGCCTGCTGCTCGGGCTCGCTGCCCCAGGCGAAGAACTTCATGCCCTTGTAGTCGTCGGGGCGCACCGCCGGGTCCTTAGAGAAGAAGCGCACCCAGCCGGCGTCACCCCAACCGATGATGACGAAGCCGCGCTCCAGCACTCGCTTCTCGATCGACGGGCGCATCTTCTCGCGCACGTGGTCGACCTCTTCCCAGCTTCGAAACAGCAGCGGAAGGTTCTGCAGGGCAGCGACCGTCGGCTCGATGTCGCGCAGGCCCACCACCGAGATCAGGCCGCCCTGCAGCTGTCCGATGCGCATGCGCCGCACGATCTCGGCCTCGCCGCCCTGGCTGCCATCGGTGAAGACTGCGAAGCGTGCCGGCGCACCCTGGACGCTGCGCCAGGCCTCGCCAATCTCGAGCAGCTTCTGGTGGTACAGCGAGTTCTTGGGCACCACGCTGCCGATGCGCAGTTGCACGACTGCCTGGGCGAGCGATGCAGCGGAAGGAAGAACGAGCCCGCCGCCCGCGGCCAGGAGATGTCGACGTTGCATGGAGAGTGCTTGAAGGTCAGAAGAGATCATCGATGGAGGCCAGCAGCCAGCGCGCCCGCTCGGTCATCACCAGGGTGCCGAGGTCGGTTGCGCTGGCAGCGGCTTCGGCGGGGGGTTCGAGTGCCAGCTGCAACCAGCGTTCGAAGGCGGCGCGGTCACCAGAGGGTTGGGCCAGCGCCTCGGCCATGGCCACGTAGACCGCTGCACGCGTACGGCCGGCTCGGGCCAGGGCCTGATCGAAATAGGCCAGGGCCTGCGCCCGCGTGCCGCCAGGCCGCGAGGCCTCGAGCGTGCCAAGCAAAGAGGCCAAGGCGCCCTGGCCATGGCCCGGATCGGCCGAGTGAGCGGCCTGCGCCAGCGCCAAGGCCAACGGAAGGTCGGCCACGGCATCGGGACGGTCCTTCGACAGCGAGATGGCCGCGGCCCAGGACGCGGCGGCCCAATAGGCCAGGCCCGCCTGCGCCGAGGGGATGCGCACGCCGGCAGGCGCCTTGGCCAGCGAGGCCCGCAGACCCGGTTGCGCCTGCTCGAGCACCGCCATGGCATGGCGGTGCGCGCGCTCGTACAGGCGAGCCGCCCGCTCACGCAGGCGCTGGGCGGCGCGGGCGTCGCGGCTCTCGATGCGGTCGGCCTCGAAAGCGACGAAGGCGTAGGCGTACTGCGTGAAACCACCGGCCACCGATTCGGCCAGACCGACGTGCCCCGGGGTCTGGCGGAGCAGGGATTCCGACAGCTTGAGGTAGAACGGCGCCGCATCGCGCGCCAGGAGCAGGTCGTCTTCGTCGGCCTGGCCCTGGGCGGCCAGTGCATCGGCCACGCCGCTCAGGAGCCACTGCCGAGGTGACGCGCATCCCTGCAGGCCCAAGGTCAGCACCAGCAGTAGGGCCGCTCTGCGAGTGGGTTTGATCAACACAGAGACCGGATTCTGAGTCGCGATCTTGAAACTTCCGTGACAGTCCGGTGTCCACGGCGATGGACGCGGCGAGGATGACGGCGCGCCCCGCGGTGGGCGGCGCCGCGCTGCGCAGACTCCAGACCCCGATCACCCCGCCGTCTTCCCGCATGATGACGATGGTGGCCGAGCGGGGTCGGCCCGGGCGGCAGTAGCCCCGGTCGCCAGGCCACAGTCTCTCAGGTGGTTCGCCGGCCTTGGTGTTCTCGCCCGGGTGAATGATGAACCCTGGCGACGCTGCCGCCGCATCCACCACGCTCGACAGCACGGGTCGCATCGTCCTGCCCCGTGAGGTGAGGCGAACGCTGGGCCTGGCCACGGGCACTCGGTTCACGGTCGAGATCGTCGCCGATCGAATCGAACTGACGCCCGCGGCCCCACCCGAACCCGCGCTCGTCCGCAAGTCGGGGCGCCTGATACTGACGAACACGGGAGAGCACCTCGACGCGGCGCAGGCCGTGCGCGCGGAGCGTGACGCTCTGGCAGGGCGCGCCCGTCGTGCCTGAGCCCGCGGCGATCCGGTGTCTTGACCGCTCGGTGGTGCTCGCTTCGCTGCACGAGGCCGAACCGCATCACGAAGCCTGCAACACGCTGCTCCTGCAAGGCGGACACGTCCTGTACGTGCATGCGCTGGCCGAGGTGTTCTCCACGCTCACCGGGGGGGGCGCAACGCCTGCGGATCGGGGCCGATCTCGCGCACCGCCTGCTGCGCGAGAGCGTGCTCCCCTGCGTGCAGGCGGTCACCCTGGAACGCCAGGGCGATCCCCGGGTCGAGAGGGCCTGAGCCCCCTGTTGAGAGCACGTTACCGCCCCCGGCCGATCGGGCAGTCACGCGCAATCGACGCGCGGGCTGCGCCCCACCTCACCTAAACGCCACCTCCGCAAAGCTGCGCAGCTTGCGGCTGTGCAAGCGCTCGGGCGGCTGGGCGCGCAGCAGGTCCACGGTCTGCAGGCCGATGCGCAGGTGCTGGTCCACGCGCTCGCGGTAGAAGGTGTCGGCCATGCCGGGGAGCTTGATCTCGCCGTGCAGCGGGCGGTCGCTCACGCACAGCAGCGTGCCGTAGGGCACGCGGAAGCGGAAGCCGTTGGCGGCGATGGTGGCGCTCTCCATGTCCAGCGCCACGGCGCGGCTCTGGCTGAAGCGGCGCTCGGGGCCGGGGTGGGGCAGCAGCTCCCAGTTGCGGTTGTCGGTGGAGGCCACGGTGCCGGTGCGCAGCACGCGCTTGAGCTCCCAGCCCTGCAGCTGGGTCACCTGCGCCACCGCCTGCTCCAGCGCCACCTGCACCTCGGCCAGCGCCGGGATCGGCACCCACAGCGGCAACTCCTCGTCGAGCACGTGGTCCTCGCGCACGTAGCCGTGGGCGAGCACGTAGTCGCCGAGCTGCTGCGTGTTGCGCAGCCCGGCGCAGTGGCCAAGCATGATCCAGGCGTGCGGCCGCAGCACGGCCACGTGGTCGGTGATGGTCTTGGCGTTGGCGGGGCCGACGCCGATGTTGACCAGGGTCACGCCAGCGCCGTCAGGCCGCACCAGGTGGTAGGCCGGCATCTGCGGCAGGCGCGGCGGCGCGCTGCCTTCCACCGCGGGCCGGGCCTGGCCGGCCGGCACGCGCCGCGTCACCACGTTGCCGGGCTCGACGAAGGCCGCGTAGGGGCTGTCCGCGTCGCCCATCAGGGCGCGCCCCCGGGCCACGAACTCGTCGACGTAGAACTGGTAGTTCGTGAACAGCACGAAGTGCTGGAAGTACTCGGGCGCGGTGCCGGTGTAGTGGCGCAGGCGGTGCAGCGAGTAGTCGATGCGCGGCGCGGTGAACAGCGCCAGCGGCTGCGGCTCGCCCGGCGGCGGCGCGTGCGTGCCGTTGGCGATGCCGTCGTCCATGGCGGCCAGGTCCGGCAGGTCGAAGCACTCGCGCAGGCGCTGGCGCCGCGCAGTGTCCAGGCTGCCCTCCAGGTGCTCGCCCTCGGCCAGCGCGAAGTGCAGCGGGATCGGCAGCGCGCTCGTGCCCACCTCCAGCGGCGCGCCGTGGTGGCGCAACAGCAGCGCGAACTGCTCGCGCAGGTAGGCCGCGTACAGCGCCGGGCGCGTGAGCGTCGTCTCGTAGGTGCCGGGCTCGGCCACCGCACCGTAGGCCAGGCGCGAGTCCCCACGCGCCTGGCCGATGACGCGCACGCGCACGAAGGGGTAGGCCGCGCGCACGCGGCCGCCCGGCTCCTGCCCGGCGACGAAGCGGCGCAGGTGCTCCTGCAGGTGGGCGAGACCGGCGTCGTGGATGGCGCGCACGCGCTCGACCGCAGTGTCGGCATCGTCGAAGCGCGCCGGGGCGAAGAAGGGGGCTTGCATCAGCATTGGCGGATTGTGCGTGCTCCCAAGGCTGGGCTGCGCCCAGCCTGCCCCCCGCGGGGGTCAAGAAAACTTGGGGGCGGCCCGGCGTCTTTTTGTGGAGGCGCTTCAATGGCGACTGTGTGTCACAACGCTGTCAAAGGACGCAGGCAGCCTGTGGCTGGTGGCCCCGAGCCGACCTGGAAGCGCACCATGCAAGACCCGATCACGCCCCCCGAACGCGATGCCATGCTGCGCCGGCTCGAGGAGGACATCGTCGACGGCTACGACGAGGAGTTCGAGCTCGAGCTGGACGACGACCGCCTGGACGCACCGGCCCCGGCCGTGGCGGGCGCCGATGGGGGCGAGCCCGAAGGCACCCGGCGCGCCGCGCGCCAGAGCTACTTCCGCGAGCTGTTCCGCCTGCAGGGCGAGCTCGTCAAGCTGCAGGACTGGGTGGCGCACACCGGCGAGAAGGTGGTGATCGTCTTCGAGGGCCGCGACGCCGCCGGCAAGGGCGGGGTGATCAAGCGCATCACGCAGCGCCTGAACCCGCGGATCGCACGTGTCGTCGCGCTGCCCGCGCCCAACGACCGCGAGTGCACGCAGTGGTACTTCCAGCGCTACACGGCGCACCTGCCCGCGGCCGGCGAGATGGTTCTGTTCGACCGCAGTTGGTACAACCGTGCCGGGGTCGAGCGCGTCATGGGCTTCTGCAGCGAGGCCGACGTCGAGGAGTTCTTCCGCTCGGTGCCCGAGTTCGAGCGCATGCTGGTGCGCAGCGGCATCCGGCTGATCAAGTACTGGTTCTCCATCACCGACGATGAGCAGCACCTGCGCTTCCTTGGCCGCATCCATGACCCGCTGAAGCAGTGGAAGCTCAGCCCCATGGACCTGGAGAGCCGCCGCCGCTGGGAGGACTACACACGCGCCAAGGAGGCGATGCTCGAGCGCACCCACATCCCCGAGGCCCCGTGGTGGGTGGTGCAGGCCGTGGACAAGAAGCGCGCGCGCCTGAACTGCATCGTGCACCTGCTCTCGCTGCTACCCTACCAGGAGATCGTCAAGCCCACCGTCGAGCTGCCCGCGCGGGTGCGCAACCCCGACTACATCCGCCACCCGGTGCCGGCGGAGATGTTCGTGCCGGAGAGGTATTGAAGCCTGGGGCGCCCGAGCAGACGGCCGATGAAACGGTCGACGAGGCGAGCGGCGCCTAGCGCCTGATGCAGGACAGGCCCTACGCCCCGCCGTGACCCACCGCCCCGACGAAGTTCCTCCCCCGCACGCTGCCCAGCGCCACCTGCACGCGCTGTGCGGCGTCGGTGATGCCCAGGCGGGCGGGGTCGAGTTCCACGCCCAGGCGCTGCAGCCAGGCGCGCAGCATCTGCCCGCCGCGCGCGGCCTGCGCGGACGCCGCGGCCGCGTGGTCGAGCGTGGCGGTCTCGGGCGCGAACACCCGCGCCAGCAGCGCGTCGACGCGCGCGTCGTGCCCCACGGCCAGTTCCCAGGCGGTGGGCAGCCACAGGGCCACGGCCAGGCCGTGCGGAAGGCCCTGCTCCAAGGTGACGGCATAGGACAGCGCGTGCGCGAGCGCCGTGCGCGTCTGAGAGAAGGCCAGCCCGGCTTCGAGCGCCGCGAGCGCGAGCTCGGTGCGCAGCGCAAGGTCGTCGGGCGACTGCAGGGCCGCCGGCAGCGCGCGCAGCACGCGCCGCGCGGCCGTGAGCGCCAGCGCGTCGCTCACCGGGTTGGCGTGGCGGTTCCACACCGATTCCAGCGCGTGCGACAGCGCGTCCAGCGCGGTGTCGCGGGTCACGGCCAGCGGGCAGCTCAGCGTCAGCACCGGGTCGACGTAGGCCCGCTCGGCCCAGCCGAAGGGCTCGTCGAAGGAGCGCTTGACCGGGGGCTCGGCCCCGGTGTCCCACACCGTGGCCCAGCGTGTGACTTCGCTGCCGGTGCCGGCGGTGGTGGGCACCATCCACAGCGGGGCCCGTTCGAGCGCCGGCCAGGCGGCCTGGCCGCGCAGCGCGTGCTCGATGCCGTCGAAGCGGCCGTCCAGCGGCCGACAGCGCAGCACCTTGGCCACGTCCAGCGTCGTGCCGCCGCCCAACGCCAGCAGCACCGCGCCGGGCTCGCGCGCGAGCAGGGGCCACACGCGCGCCGAGAGCTCGCGGCAGCGCGCCAGGCTCGACAGGCCGTCATCGACCTCGATCCACTCCACCAGTCGATCGCCCAGCCGCTCCTGCCAGCGCGCGCGCCAGCCCAAGGCCGTGGCCGGCGTGAAGCCCAGCACGACGGCGCGGCGTTCGCCCAGCTCGGCGGGCAGTGCCTCGGTGCAGCCGGCACCGAAGCGCACGGTCACGGGCAGGTGCCAGGCGAAGCCGGGCCCGTGGCCGAAGCCGGGTGCCAGGCCCGAACCGTGCGCCGCCACGCCCATCAAACGAAGCGCGCGCGCAGCCGCGCCGACAGCAGGTCGATCAGGCTGACGCTCACCACCAGGATGATCAGCACCGCGCAGGTCTGCGCGTACTGGAAGCCGCGGATCACCTCGAACAGCACCACGCCGATGCCGCCCGCACCCACCATGCCCACCACCGAGGCCGAGCGCACGTTGGACTCGAAGCGGTAAAGCGCGAAGGACAGCCACAGCGGCAACACCTGCGGGATCACGCCGTAGGCGATCTCCACCAGCTTGCGCGCGCCGGTGGCGCGGATGCCCTCCACCGGGCGCGGGTCGATGGCCTCGACCGCCTCGGAGAACAGCTTGGCCAGCGTTCCCGTGGTGTGCACCGCCAGCGCCAGCACGCCGGCAAACGGGCCCAGGCCCACCGCGACGATGAACAGCATCGCGAACACCATTTCGTTGATGGCGCGGCAGGCGTCCATCAGGCGCCGCACGGGCTGGTGCAGCCAGGCCGGCGCGATGTTGGCCGATGCGGCAAGCCCCAGCGGCACCGCCGCCACGATGGCCAGCAGCGTGCCCCAGACCGCGATGTGCACGGTGACGATCATCTCGCGCACGTAGATGCGCCAGTCGCCGAAGTCGGGCGGGAAGAACTCGCTCGCGTAGGTGCCGATGTTGCCGCTGTCGCGCAGCAGATCCAGCGGGCGGATCTCGGCGCCGCGCCAGGCCCAGGCCAGCACACCGAGCGCCACTGCCCAGGCCGTGTAGTACAGCCAGCCCGGGCGCTCGGCCGCGGCGCGGTGGCGCAGCAGCTCGAGCGAGGCCCTGCTGGGCAGCGGCACCGCCGCTGCCCCCGGCGCAGTCTGCAGCGCTGCGCTCACTTCTTCAGGGCCGCGAGCTTGGCGTCGATCTCGGCGATGACGCGGGCGCGCTCGGCAGGGCTGAGCTTCTCGTCGGTCTCGGCACGGCGGCGGTCACGGAAGAACTCGAGCTCGCGGATCGGGATCAGCTGGTCGTTGTTGGAGGGGCGGAAGCCGTCGTAGTCGTAGATCTTGTTCAGGATGGCTTTTTCCGCCGGGTCCTTCGAGGCGTAGTTCAGCACGAAGGTGCGCAGCTTCTCCTTGACGGCGGGGTCCAGGTCCTTGCGCCAGACGAAGGGGTCGCTCGGGATCAGCGGGCTCTTCCAGACGATGCGCAGCTGGTTGAACAGCTCGGGCCGATTGGCTTCGAGCTTGCCCATGTCCTCGGTGTTGTTGGTGGCCACGTCGACCTGCTTCGCCAGCGTGGCCTGGATGTTGGCGCCGTGGCTCGCGCTGCGGATGGTCTTGAACGCGGTGCGGTGGTCGACCTTGTTCTGCGCGAAGATGTAGAAGGTGGGAACGAGGAAGCCCGACGTCGAGTTCGGGTCGCCGATGCCGAAGTTGATGCTCTTCGAGTTCTTCAGCACGTCGTCCAGCGTCCGGTAGGGCGAGTCCTTGTGCGTGATCAGCAGGGCGTGATAGCCGTAGCTGCCGTCCTTGTAGCGGACCTGGGCGAAGACCTCGCCGTTGGCGCGGTCCACCGCCTCCATCGCGGCCTTGTTGCCGTACCAGGCCACCTGGATCTTGTTGAAGCGCATCGCCTCGATCACGCCCGCGTAGTCGGGGGCGTAGAAGGACTTGACCGTCAACCCGGTCTTCTTCTCCATGTCGCGGAAGAAGGGCTCCCAGCGCTCGCGCTGCACGCTGGCGGCATCGGTGGCGATGATGCCGAAGCTGATCTCCTGCGCCTGCACGCTGGCGGCGAGCGAAGCCAGGCCGAAGGTGGCCGCGGCGAGGGTGTAGCGGACGAAGTTCTTCACGGTGTGCTCCTGGGTGAGAGGGTCGGCACGGGGCCGGGTGGAGGGTGGGATAGGGGTTCGGGGGGCTCAGTGATCAGGCCACCAGCGACAACTCCGCCTGGAGCCCGGCCCGCCCCGTCTGTCGCGGTGCAGCGGTCTCGGCATCGTCCTCGCCGCCGGCGTCGATGAGCTCGTCGGCCGCGGTGCCGTAGAGGTCGCGCAGGAAGGCCGGCGTCAGCGCCGAGGTCGGACCGTCGAAGACGAGCGCGCCGTCGCGCAGCGCGATCACACGCTCGCAGTAGCGCCGGGCCAGCGCCACGTGGTGCAGGCTGATCATCAGCGTCAGGCCATGTTCTCGGTTCAGCGCCAGCAGCAGCTCCATCACGCGGCGCGTGGATTCGGGGTCGAGCGAGGCCACGGGCTCGTCGGCCAGCAGCAGCTGCGCGCCTTGCACCAGCGCGCGCGCCACCGCGGCGCGCTGCTGCTGCCCGCCCGAGAGCGTGGACGCACGCTGGAAGGCCTGCGGCGCCAACCCCACGGCCTGCAGCGCGTCGAGCGCGCGGGCCCGCTCCTGCAGCGTGAAGCGCGCCGTCAGCGCGCGCCACGACGGCAGCTCGGCCACCAGGCCGGTGAGCACGTTGGTCAGGAGCGGCAGGCGGCCGACCAGGTTGAACTGCTGGAAGACGATGCCGATGCGCCGGCGCAGCGCGCGCACCTCGGGGCTGAGCGCGCCGCCGCCCTGCAGCGTGCGCCCGAAGGTGAGGATCTCGCCGCCGTCGGCGTCCAGCGTCTCCAGGCCGCAGAGGCAGCGCAGCAGCGTGGACTTGCCCGAGCCCGAGGCCCCGAGCAGCGCCACACGCTCACCAGGCTGGACAGAGAAGCTGACGTCGGCCAGCGCGCGCCGCGCGCCGCCGCCGGCATGGAAGGTCTTTCGGGCCTGCTGCACCTGCACGGCGGCCGTCGTTGCGAATGCCATCCCCATACGGTAGGCGGCGACGATGACGGCGTCGTGACAGCCCGAACGACGCGTCACTGCACCTTCGGCCCGCGGCCCGGGACAGGGATCAGGTGAGCCGCTGCACCCCCGGCATGGTGCCGGTGCAGACCGGATTGCGCAGAGCGGCAATCATCCCGGCTCGGGCTGTCCGTCAGCGGGGCTGTTCCTATACTCTTCGCCCATGAGACTGCAACCCGCCGAACAGGAAGCGATACGCAGGGCGTGCCGGGACACCCTGCCCGCGGGCTCGCGCGTGCGGCTGTTCGGCTCGCGGCTCGACGACACGCGTCGCGGCGGGGACATTGATCTGCTGATCGAGTTTCCTCAGCCGCTGCCGGCCGAGGAACTGGTCGCGCGGCGCACGCGCTTCGCTGCGCGCCTGTACCGGGCGCTCGGCGAGCAGCGCATCGACATCGTCATGACCGTCGGCTCGGAAGCGGACCCGGGACCTCCCGACACGCGTCCCGTGGTCGCCACGGCGCGGCAGCACGGCGTCGAACTGGCGCGCGCCTGAGGACAGGCGACACGGTCATGGACCGCCTCGGGATCGCCCTCTGGGAGACTGATCGTCACGCTGCGGCGCTCGGCGACGCGCTCGCCGATTGGGACGCGGCGCCTCCGCACGGGCTTCAGCAGGTCGAGGGCAACCCGGCGCTGCGCCGGATGACGGACCAGCTGCTCTTCCGCTTCCTGAAGCTTCAGGACGCGTTGGGTGAGCGCCTGGTGCCTGCGACGCTGGCGGTCCTGCTGGAGCCGGATTCCGACCGCCCCATGCTCGACAAGCTGAACCGGCTCGACCGGCTCGGCTATCTCCGGCTCGACGACTGGCTGCAGTGGCGCGATCTGCGCAACCGGCTTTCCCACGAGTCTCCGGAGCAGACCGAAGTGCGCTGGGCCACGCTCAAGGCCGCTGCGCAGGCCTCGAAGGAGATGCTGGCCGCGTATGCCCGCTGGCGCGACCGGCTGCCGGGAAAGACCTGACTCGGAGACATCAGGTCAGCCGCTGCACCCCCGGCAGCGTGCAGGCGTAGACCGCATTGCGCAGCGCCGCGATGGCCTCGTAGCGCGTGAAGCTGCGCCGCCAGGCCAGCACCACGCGGCGCGTGGGCACGGGCGGCTCGAAGCGGATGTAGGCCACGTGCGGCTGCGGCCCGGCCGGCACGCTGAGCTGGGGCACCACCGTCACGCCCATGCCCGATGCCACCATGTGCTTGATGGTCTCGAGCGACGAGCCCTCGAAGCTCTTGCGGATGCCGTCGGCGTCACTCGAGAAGCGCGCGAATTCGGGGCAGACCTCGAGCACCTGGTCGCGGAAGCAGTGCCCGGTGCCCAGCAGCAGCATGGTCTCGCGCTTGAGCTCCTCGGAGGACACGCGCTTGCGCCGCGCCAGCGGGTGCGACTTCGGCACCGCCACCATGAAGGGCTCGTCGTACAACGGGGCCACCGCCAGCCCGGTGTCGGGGAAGGGCTCGGCCAGGATGGCGCAGTCGAGCTCCCCGGTGCGCAGCATGTCGAGCAGCTTGACGGTGAAGTTCTCCTGCAGCATCAGCGGCATCTGCGGCGTGGTCTCGATCGCATGCCGCACCAGCTCGGGCAGCAGGTAGGGCCCGATGGTGTAGATGATGCCCAGCTTCAGCGGGCCGGACAGCGGGTCCTTGCCGCTCTTGGCGATTTCCTTGATCGCCGCGGCCTGCTCGACGACGACCTGCGCCTGGCGCACGATGGCCTCGCCCAGCGGCGTGACGCTGACCTCGTTGCCGCCGCGCTCGAAGAGCTTGACGTCCAGCTCCTCCTCGAGCTTCTTCACCGCCACGCTGAGCGTGGGCTGGGAGACGAAGCAGGCCTCGGCCGCGCGGCCGAAGTGCCGCTCGCGCGCGACGGCGACGATGTAGCGCAGCTCGGTGAGGGTCATGGGCGTCTATTGTGGACGGCCCGGCACGGGAGCGGGCGCCCCATCAATCGTCGTCGTCTCCGTGATCGCGACCTTGCCCCTGCCGGTCCTCGTGGGTGCCGGCGCTCGCGCCGTCAGCCGGCAGCAGTCCGTGGGGGTAGGACTGCCACTGCCAGGCGCCGAAGGCCAGCACGGCCAGCAGCAGCAGGGCTGCGAGACCGCGCCGGTCCTTCGTCACCAGATCGGGGCCGCGGGTGCCCGGCAGGCGGCCGTCGAGCATGGGCAGGGCCTGGTTGCGCCGGTGCAGCACGCTGCCCAGCAGCACCAGCGCCAGGTGCGTCAGCGCGGTGGCCAGCATCGCGCTGGCCAGGGCCTCGTGCAGTTCGGCCACGGCCTCGCCGGCCCAGTCCAGGTAGACCACCCAGCCGCTGGCCACCACAGGCAGCGCCAGGGCCAGCAGCGCGAGCACGCTCACGGCCATCGCCAGGTGCTCGCCCTGGCGCAGCGCCGCGGCGCCCGAGCGCCATTGCCGCGGCAGCGCACGCAGCCAGGGCACCAGGCCGGCCAGGCGGCGCCAGCGCGCCGAGAGCCGCGCCGGCCGCGGCCCGACCAGGCCGTAGACGATGCGCAGGCCCAGCAGGCCGGCCAGGGTGTAGCCCGCAGTGACGTGCAGCGCGCGCCAGGCCTCGCTGTCACCGGTGGCATAGGCCACGGCGAAGGCCAGGCCGAAGAGGGCGTGGAACATGCGCAGCGGCGCGTCGATGATGCGGCGGCCGGGGGGCGGGATGCCGGAGCCGGCCTCGGCAAACGCCTGGGCGCGCGCGGCCAGGGGCCCAGTGGGGGTGGCGGTGGTGGTGCTGGTCATCATTCGCTCCCAGGGTGTCCGGTCTCGAGGCCCGCGCTGCCCCTCGCTGCGGGGCAGGCCGGTCGAAGAAGACGCTGTTTGCAGGGGTTGCGGCGCGGCATCTCAATCCCTCCAGGCCCGCAGCAGCCGCGAGTCCAGCCCCGGCGGCACGCGCAGCGCGTGCTCGTCGAAGCGGCCGCGCTCGGCGCCGGCGTGGCAGGCGGCGCAGTTCGCCGGGCTGCCGACGGCGCTGTGCTTCCAGACCGCCGCTTCGACCTTGCGGTGCTCGCGCAGGAACCAGGACGAGCGCGTGATGCGGTCCTCGGGCGGCACCTCGCGCACGCGGCGCGACGTGCCCGCCTGGGCCTGCAGCCAGCGCGCGATGCGCTCCTGGTCGGCAGCCGCCAGCGTCGCGTCGCTGCCGTGGTGCTGCGCCAGGCCGGACATCACGCGTTGCCATGATGTCGCCGGCAGCAGTGCCGGCGGGTAGGCCAGGTGGCAGGCGCCGCACTCCTGCCGGTAGACGGGCGGGGTGTCGGCGGGCAGGAGCGCGCGCTCACCGGCTGCCGCCGGCATCCATGCGCACAGCGCCAGCAGCAGGGCCACGAAAGCCGGCACCGCCCGGGCGCCTGCCCGTCCCGCCGACATCGTCGCCACCGGTGGGTACGCCGGGGCGTGCTCGTCGGCAGGCCGGGCCCCGGCCAGGGTCTCGGCAGCCCGCGGGATCACTTGGACCAACCTGCGCGCTGCGCGCTCCGGGATGAGCGCTTGGGAACGGCCCCACGCGCTCATCGCAAGCTCCCCAGCCAGGCCAGCACATCGGCCTTCTCGCCGGCACTGCACTCGCGCTTCAGCACGTCGCGGCAGTTGCGGCGTAGCCACTTGTCCACCTGTGCGGTGTCGGTGAAGGCGCGCGGGTTGGCCGCCGGCGCCAGCGGGGCGATGGCCTTGCCGGTGCTGGCGTGCCGGCCGGGGGCGGTCGACACCTCGCCGTGGCACGACGCGCAGGACCACGCGCCACCATGGGTGCGGGTGAAGAAGGCGCGGCCGGCCTCCACCGCGCCCGGTCGGCCCGCCTCGGAGGCGAAGCGCTCGAGCTGGCGCGCCGGCGTCGTGTCGGCCGCGCCCGCCCAGGGCGCGAGCAGCGCAAGGGCCAGGCCGGCCGCGGCCGCGCGCAGGCTGCGCCCGGCGAGGCGCCAAGGCCGGGGGGTCGGGGTGTCGGTCATGTCGAGGACTCCGTCGGTGTCTGTGGCATCCATTCTTGGAAGCCGCACTTGAATCGAAGCTGAAGGGCGCGTTCATCGGGCGTTCATCGGCCGCTCGCGACAATGTCTGCCGTGACCCCTTCCACGATCTCCCTCCTGCCGCCCCCTGCAGCGCACCCTGCGCAAGGCGCACGCCGGGCCTGGGCTCGCGCGGCCGCGGCCGGGGCGCTGGCGCTGCTGGGCGGCATGGCCGCGGCCGGCTCGGGCGACCACGAGCGCGCGCGCGCCGCCGTGCAGGCGGGCACGGTGCTGCCGCTGCCCGCGGTGCTGGAACGCCTGCAGCGCAGCCACCCGGGCCAGGTGCTGGAGGTGGAGCTCGAGCGCGACGACGGCCGCTGGACCTACGAGGTCAAGCTGCTGCAGCCCGACGGCCGCCTCGCCCGCCTGGTGCTGGACGCGCGCACGGCCGAGGTGCTGTCGCAGCGCGTGCGCGGCCGCGCCGCCACGGCGGCGCCCCCGGCGCCCGCGGAGCGCCGCTGACCCGCCCGCCCCCATGCGCCTGCTGCTCGTCGAGGACGATCCGCGCCTGCGCGCGCAGCTGCGCGCCGGGCTCGAGGAGGTGGGCTACGCCGTGGACGAGGCCGACAACGGCGTCGACGCGCAGCACCTGGGGCAGGCCGAGGCCTATGACGCTGTCGTGCTGGACCTGGGGCTGCCGCGGCTGGACGGCCTGAGCGTGCTCGAGCGCTGGCGCGCGGCCGGCCGGGCGATGCCGGTGCTCATCCTGACCGCGCGCGACGGCTGGCACGAGAAGGTGGCCGGCATCGACGCCGGCGCCGACGACTACCTCGCCAAGCCCTTCCACATGGAGGAGCTGCTGGCGCGGCTGCGCGCGCTGATCCGCCGCGCCCAGGGCCTGGCCTCGCCGCTGCTGCGCTGCGGGCGGCTCGCGCTGGACACGCGCAGCGGCCGCGTCACGGTCGACGGCCAGGCCGTGGCGCTGACGGCGCACGAGTTCCGCCTGCTCGCCTACCTGATGCACCGGCCGGGGCAGGTGGTCTCGCGCACCGAGCTGACCGAGCACCTGTACGCGCAGGACTTCGACCGCGACTCCAACACCATCGAGGTCTTCGTCGGCCGACTGCGCCGCAAGCTGCCGCCGGAGGCGATCGAGACCGTGCGCGGCCTGGGCTACCGGCTGGCGGCGGCACCGGCATGAGCGGCGCGCGGCCGCGCTCCCTGCGCTGGCGCCTGCTGGCGGCGACGCTGGCTGCGGCGGCGGCCGCGCTGGCACTGGCTGGGGTGGTGCTGGCCGGCTTGTTCCGCGCCGAGGTGCTGCGCCAGTTCGACGCCGCGCTGACGGCACAGCTCGACCAGGTGACGGCCCGGCTGGAGTTCGACGCCGAGGGCCGGCCGCAGCTGGAGGCGGCCACGCTCAGCGACCCGCGCTGGTCGCGTCCCTATTCAGGCCTGTACTGGCAGGTCGACGGGCGCGGGCCGCGGGAACAGGCCGCGGTGCTGCGCTCGCGCTCGCTCTGGGACGCCGCGCTCACAGCCCCTGCGGACGAGCTGCCCGCCGCCGCCGTGCACGTGCACGAGATCCCCGGCCCCAAAGGCGCCCGCCTGCGGCTGGTGGAGCGCACGGTGCGCGCGCCCGTCGGCCACCAGGCCGCCGACGAGCCCGCCTGGCGCCTGCTGGTGGCCGCCGACCTGGGCGAGACCCAGGCCGCGATCGCGCGCTTCAACAGCGTGCTCGCGGCCTCGCTGGCGGTGCTGCTGGCGCTGCTGGGCGGCACCGCGTGGTGGCAGGTGCGCGTGGGGCTGGCGCCGCTGGGGCGGCTGCGCCTGGCCCTGGCGCGCCTGCGCGAGGGCCAGGCAGCGCGGCTCGAGGGCCGCTTCCCGGCCGAGGTGCAGGGGCTGGTGGACGACTTCAACGCCGTGCTGGCGCGCAACACCGCGGTCGTCGAGCGTGCGCGCACCCAGGCCGGCAACCTGGCGCACGCGCTGAAGACCCCGCTGGCCACCCTGCTGCAGGCCGCCGAGGCGGCACCGACCCGGCCGCAGGCGCTGGCCGAGCTGCCGCACGCCGTGCGCGAGCAGGTGGTGCTGGCGCGGCGCCACGTGGACTGGCACCTCGCGCGCGCCCGCGCCGCCGCCGCGCAGGGGCTGCCCGGCACGCGCACCGAGGCCGTCCCGGTGCTGGAGGGCCTGGCGCGCGCGATGCGGCGGCTGCACGCCGCGCGCGGGCTGGAGATCACGGTCGACGGGGCAGGCGCAGGCGCGGGCCCCGCCTTCGCCGGCGAGTCACAGGACCTGCACGAGATGCTGGGCAACCTGATGGACAACGCCTGCCAGTGGGCGCGCACGCGCGTCGAGGTGCACGCCGGGGCCGTGGCCGACGGCGCCGCCACCCGCGGGCCGCGCCTTCACATCGTCATCGACGACGACGGCCCGGGCATCCCCGAGGCGCAGCGTGCCCAGGCGCTGGCGCGCGGGGGCCGCCTAGACGAGAGCACCCCCGGCAGCGGCCTGGGCCTGGCCATCGTGCAGGAGCTCGCCGCCCTCCACGGTGGCCGGCTCGGGCTGCAGCCCTCGCCCTGGGGTGGGCTGCGCGCGGTGCTGGAGCTGCCCGCCGCGCCCGCCGCCGCCGGAACTGCCTCAGCGGGCCGCGGCTGACGCCGGCGGCGACGCGAACAGCCCCTGCATCCAGCGGTCGTGCCCCACCATGCCGGCGAGCATGGCGACGATGAAGATGCCGGCCGCGGGCAGGCCGCCGCCCAGCGCCACGATGGCCGGCCCCGGGCAGAAGCCGCCCAGGCCCCAGCCGGCGCCGAAGAGCACGCCGCCGACGATGAGGCGGGTGTCGATCACGGTGCTGCGCGGCAGCTCCATGTGCTCGCCGGTCCAGGAGACGGTGCGCCGCCTGGCCGCCGCGAAGGCGAACACGCCCACCGCGATGGCGCCGCCCATCACGAAGGCCAGGCTCGGGTCCCAGGTGCCGAAGAGGTCCAGGAAGCCCTGCACCTTGGCCGGGTCGGTCATGCCGCCGGCGATCAGGCCGAGACCGAAGACGAGGCCGCTGACGACGGAGAAGAGGTCTTTCATCATGTTCGTGGCTCCTTGAGGGATGGGATCAGGCCAGGTGGCGCAGCACGAACACCGTGGCGAAACCGGCGCCCATGAAGGCCAGCACGTTGGCCAGCGAGCGCAGCGACAGGCGGCTCAGACCGCACACGCCGTGGCCGCTGGTGCAGCCGTTGCCCATGCGCACGCCCACGCCCACCAGCAGGCCGGCCAGCACGAGCAGCGGCCAGCCGGCCGACACCGTGGCCGCGGGCAGCGGCGCGAACAGCTGCCAGGCCCAGGGCGCCACCAGCAGCCCCACGATGAACAGCAGGCGCGAGCGCTCCGGCGCCAGCCGGCCGCCGGTGGTAAGCGCCCGCAACGGGCTGCCGACGATGCCGGCGATGCCGGCGATACGGCCGTTGCCCAGCACGTACAGCGCCGAGGCCAGGCCGATCAGCAGGCCGCCGGCCAGCGAGGCCCAGGGGGTGAAGGCGTTCCAGTCGATGTTCACGAGAGTCTCCTTGGGATGTGGAAGCGAGGGTCGGGATGGGGTTGTGACGGTGCGGGCCCGGGCATCGTGCGCGCGCGCAAGCGAGCCGGGGCGCGCAGGCTCAAGATGGCGACGCCGGGCTGCAATACAGCCGGTACAGCACCGCCATCAACTCCAGCGCCGCTGGTGAGCAGACGCGGTAGAAGATGAACTTGCCCTCGCGGCGCGTGGCCACGAGGCCCTCTTCGCGCAGCACGCCGAGCTGCTGCGACAACGTGGGCTGCTGGATGCCGGTGGCGCGCGCCAGGTCCATGACGCAGCGCTCGCCCTCGGCCAGCACGCACATCAGCATCAGCCGCTCGGGGTTGGCCAGCGTGCGCAGCAGGCCGGCCGCCTGCCCGGCCGCGGCCTGCAGGCCGGCCACCGGCGCGCAGGCCGCGCCGTCGGCCGGGCCGGGCGCGGCGGCGCGCGCCGCCAAGGCGGCATCGAAGGGCGGCGCCAGGGGCGGCGTGGGCAGGGCGGTGGCGTTCATGGCGAGGGCCTTAAACAATCTATTTGCAAATATATCATGTTCTGTTATATTTTCAACCACTGATGTTCGAGCCGGTGCTTCCGGCCCGACCCCGACGCAGGAGATCCCGATGACCGACGCCACGATCCGATCCTTCTTCGACCCGGCCACCTACACCGTCACCCACGTCGTCAGCGACCTGGCGACGCAGCGCGCGGCCATCATCGACAGCGTGCTCGACTACGACCCGAAGTCGGGCCGCACGGCCACGCGCAGCGCCGACGCCGTGATCGCCCACGTGCGCGAGGCCGGCCTGACGGTGGACTGGCACCTGGAGACGCACGCCCACGCGGACCACCTCTCGGCCGCGCCCTACCTGAAGGCGCAGCTCGGCGGGCGCATCGCCATCGGCGAGCACATCCGCGACGTGCAGCGCGTCTTCAAGGGCCTGTTCAACGCCGCCGACCTGCGCACCGACGGCGGCGAGTTCGACCACCTGTTCCAGGACGGCGAGACCTTCGCCATCGGGCAGCTGCAGGCGCGCGTGCTGCACACGCCCGGCCACACCCCCGCCTGCGTGAGCTATGTCGTCGGGCGCGACGCCTTCGTCGGCGACACGCTGTTCATGCCCGACTACGGCACCGCGCGCTGCGACTTCCCCGGCGGCGACGCGCGCGTGCTCTACCAGTCCATCCGCAAGCTGCTGGCCCTGGGCGACGACCTGCGGCTGCACCTGTGCCACGACTACATGCCCGGCGGGCGCGAGGTGCGCTGGGAGACCACCGCCGGCGAGGAGCGGCAGGGCAACATCCACGTGCGCGAGGGCGTCACGGAGGAGGAGTTCGTGCAGATGCGCACCGCGCGCGACCGCACGCTCGACATGCCGGTGCTGATGCTGCCCGCGGTGCAGGTCAACGCCCGCGCCGGGCGCCTGCCGCCGGCCGAGGACAACGGCATCAGCTACCTGAAGATCCCGCTGAACGCGCTGTGAGCCCACGGCCCGGTCCTGACGCCGACACCGGCGCCCCGGCGGCCCCCGCCACCGGCGGCGCCTGGCCCGCGCGCTGGCGCGACTACCGCCGCGCGGCGCTGGGCGACGACCTGGTCGCGGCGCTGATCGTCACCATCCTGCTGGTGCCGCAGAGTCTGGCCTACGCGCTGCTGGCCGGGCTGCCGCCGGTGGTAGGGGTGATGGCGAGCCTGCTGCCCATCGTGGCCTACGCGGCCTTCGGCTCGAGCACGACGCTGGCGGTGGGCCCGGTGGCGGTGCTGTCGATGATGACGGCGCAGGCCATCGTGCCCGCGGCGCAGGCGCACGGGGTGGGCGTGCACCTGGCGGCGATGGTGCTGGCCGTGGAGATCGCGGGCGTGTTCGTGCTGGCGCTGCTGCTGCGGCTGGACGTGTTTGCCGCGCTGCTGAGCGCGCCGGTGCTGCACGGCTTCGTCACCGGTGCGTCATTGGTGATCGCGCTCGGGCAGTTGCCGGCGCTGCTGGGGGTGCCGGCGCGCGGCAGCACGCTGACCGAGCTGCTGGAGAGCCTGGCGCAGGCCCCGAGCGTGAGCCCGCACGTCGCCACGGCGGCCATCGGCGTGGGCGCGGTGGCGCTGCTGTGGCTGATCCGCCGCCACGGGCTGGCGGCGCTGCGCGCGCTGGGGCTGCCGGCACGCGCGGCGCAGCTGCTGGCGCGCATGGCGCCGATGTTCGTGGTGGTGCTGTCGATTGCCGCGGTGCTGGCGCTGCCGCAGGCGGTGCAGGGGGTGGCGCTGGCCGGGCGGGTGAGCCTGGGCGAGGGGCTGGCCTTCACACCGCTGTGGGAGGCGCCCGCCGGGCTGTGGCTGGCGCTGGCGGGGCCGGCGGCGCTGCTGGGGCTGGTGGCCTATGTGGAGAGCCTGGCGGTGGCGGAGGCCCTGGGCGCGCGCCGCGGCGAGAGGGTGCTGCCGCGGCGCGAGCTGATGGGGCTGGCGGCCGCCAACGCGGCGGCCGGGCTCTCGGGCGCGATGCCGGTGACGGGCGGCTTCGCGCGCAGCATCGTGAACTTCGACGCGGGGGCGCGCACGCGGGTGGCGGGGGTGTGGACGGCGTTGTTCCTGGGGGTGACGATCCTGCTGCTGGGCGACCTGCTGGGCGCGCTGCCAAAGGCGGTGCTGGCGGCCACCATCGTGGTGGCGGTGCTGTCGCTGGTGGACCTGCAGCCTTTCCGGGAGGCTTGGCGCTGGTCGCGCGCGGAGTTCGGCCTGATGGCGTTGGTGACGGCGCTGACGGTGCTGGCCGGGGTGGAGGCGGCGCTGCTGGTGGGGGTGCTGGCGTCGATGGCGCTGCTGATGCAGCGCACGGCCCGCCCGCACTGGGCCGAGGTGGGCCGCCTGCCGGGGACGGAGGTCTTCCGCAACGTGCGGCGCTTCGCGGTGGAGACGCTGCCGCAGGTGCTGGCGGTGCGCATCGACGAGAGCCTGCTGTTCACCAACTCGCGCTGGCTGGCCGAGACGCTGGAGGCACAGGCCGCCGCGCGGCCGGAACTGCGGCACCTGGTGCTGATGATGTCGGGCGTGAACGACATCGACTACAGCGGCCTGGACGGCCTGCGCCAGCTCGACCGCGCCCTGGGCGGGCGCGGCATCCGGTTGCACCTGTCGGAGGTGAAGGGGCCGCTGCGGGACCGGCTTTCGGCCAGTGGGGTGCTGTCGGAGCTGTCGGGGCAGGTGTTCGCGACGCAGGCAGAGGCTTGGGGGGCCTTGGGGGGTTCGACGGCCGGGGTTTCGCCAGCGGGGTGAGGCTCGTCGCGCTCTTCGGCCCCTCTCCCCTTGCGGGAGAGAACTATGCAGCGCACCGCGCCGCCGGCTTGTGGCCCGGAACCGATTAGATTTGCACGGTTCGGTGTCGGCGTGCAGCGTGACCGCTTACCCCTTGGCGCTTTGTGCCC
>JBILNB010000038.1:0-43340 GCA_044375195.1 Rubrivivax sp.
GCGTCGCTGCCCACACGGTTCACGCTCAGGCCCACGTCGCCCACCGTCAGCGCATCGGCCTCCAGCACGTAGATGCTGCCGTTGCCTGCACGCGCGCTCAGCGTGCCCACCGTCGTCTCCAGGTGGTCGACGCTCTCGCCAACCGCTGCGCCCGCCACCAGACGCAGGGCGCTGGCCGTGACGTCCTGGTCGACATCGTTGGTCGTCGTGACCACGTCCGCATCCAGGATGCTGCCCGCCGTGGCCGTGATGCTCACCTGGCCCAGCGTGAGATCGATGTCGCCCACCGTCACGCTCTGCGCCGCCAGCAGCCGCGCCGTCGCCGTCACGCTCGTGCTCACGAACAGGCTCGTCGCGCTCTGCGTGATCGAGCCCGTGCCCGCCACCACGTCGATGCTGCCGCTCGTGCCGCCCGTGCTCGTCGTGCGGATGTCGGCCGTGCCCGTGAAGCTCACGCTCCGGGCCGCCAGCACGCTCACGTTGCCGCTGGTGCTCACGATGTCCGCGTTGGCCGTGATGTCCGTGTCCTCACCCAGCGCCTGGATCAGCACGTTGCCCGCGCCGAACGCGCTCACGGCCGTGTCGTCGCTCGGCGCCGTCCCGTTGTTCAGCGTGATCGAGCCGGCCGTCGTGCGGATCACGATGTGGCCGCTGCCCCCCGTGGTGCGCACATCGCTCTGCGCCGCATCCGTGCTGTCCGCAGTCGTCGTCGTCGCGTCGCTGCCCACACGGTTCACGCTCAGGCCCACGTCGCCCACCGTCAGCGCATCGGCCTCCAGCACGTAGATGCTGCCGTTGCCTGCACGCGCGCTCAGCGTGCCCACCGTCGTCTCCAGGTGGTTCACGCTGGCCCCGATGCCCGTGCCTGCGTTCAGCCTCAGGCCATTCGCGTTAAGGTTTACCACCAACGGGCCGGCGTCATCGATCTGCGCGTCCAGGACCGAGCCGACATTGGTCGTGTTGCCTGCAAGCAGGGCGACACTTCCCCACTGCGCTTCGGGCTCGAAGCCCCCGCCCGACGCCGCCTTGCGCGCATCGATGACGCCCACGGTCACGTCGCCGCGCGCCAGCATGCGGACGTTGCCGCCGTCAGTGCGCGCCTGCGCTGCAGATGCCATCGTGATGGCGGCGGTGTTGGAGCCGTCGGCGCGGTAGTCGAGGGTGCCTGCGCCACCGGTGATGACGTCGGCGCTCTGCACGATGCCGGTGTGGCCGCGCAGGCTGATGCTGCCGGTGCCGCCATCGATGCCCGCGCCGGCGGCGATGGTCAGCGTGCCGGCCACGGCTTCGAGCAGCACGTTGCCCGCGCCGGCCGCCAGGACGGCACCTGCCGGATCGCCCCCGGCGTTGAGTGTCAGGTTGCTGGCGGCCTGCAGCACGATGGCGCCGCCCAGACTCGTCCTCAGGTCGCTCAGTTCGTCGATAAAGGGGCCTGGGGGCGTGCTGCCTTGCCCGGCCAGGGTCGCGTCGCTCAGCACACGCTGGGTGGTGACGCTGACCGTGTCGACGCTCACCGAGCCGGTGTTGTAGACAAACACCCCGCCCGCCCCGGCCTTCGCCGCCACCCGATCCACGGTCGTCTCGAGGATGTTGCTGCCGGCGCCGACGCCCTGGCCTGCGTCGAGCAGGAGCTGACTCGCGATGACGTTGACGGTGCCAGTGGCCTGATCTCCCGCCGTGGTGTGCGCGTCGGCGATGCTGCCGACCGCGATCACGGACACGCGTCCGGTGCCCACGTTCGCAGTCGCCAGCACGACGTCACGGCCGGCATCCAGACGGGCGTTGCCGTCGATGGTCGTGACCGTCGACGACGCCGCCATCACGATGTCGCGCCCGGCATCTACCTCGATGCTGGTCGCGGCGGTCGTGTTGACGATGTTGGCCAGCCCCGCGAGCAGCACGTCCCGTTCAGCGAGCAGGCTGACGTTGCCCGAACCCCCGCGGACAAGGCCACGAATGTCCAGGTCACCCGTCGTGCCGTTGTCGCCCCGTGCCTGCAGACGGACATGGCCCGCCCCGAGCGCCGCACTGACCGCCACGCTCTGAGCGCCCACGCCCGCATCGGGCATCGCCACGATGCTGCCCGCCTCGACGACGATCGAGCCCGCGCCCGTCACCGCCACCTGGGTCTGCGCCGAGTCCGTCCGCACCGAGCCCACGACCGTCCAGTCGGCCAGCACCCGGTTGACAGTCAGCGCGCCCACGGCATCCAGCGTGAGCGCATCCCGCTCGTTGATGAAGATGCCACCAGCGGCCGCACGCGCGGTCATGGTGTCCACCTGGGTGTCGAGCGCATTGACCGTGCCGGCGTCGTTTCCGATGCCCACCGTGGCCTGCAGGCGCAGGTTGCGGGCCAGCACGTCGACGTGCGTGTCGCCGTTGTCGAGGATGTGACCGGCCCGCAGGCTCACGTCGCCCAGGGTGTTACCCGAACCGGCCTGCAGCGAGCTGATGCGCAGGATGTTCGATGCCGTGGGCGTCGCGCCCACGGCATCGGTGCCTGCGGGCGAGGCGTTGTAGCGGATCACGCTGGCGCTGCCCACGGTCGTCGTGCGCGTGCCGTCGGCCATCGTGATGTTGCCCACGGCAAAGGCCTCGACCGTGCGGTCCGCGGTCTGGGCGGCCACGTCGGCTTGCTGCAGCAGGTTGCGCCCGGCGTCCAGGCTGATGTGGCCCGCCGAACTCGTGACGTTGGCGCCCAGGGTGATATCACCTGCGGCACCGCCCGCCTTCAGCAGCAGGTTGCCCGTGGCCGTGACCGCGCCGCCCGCTGCCAGCGTCTCGATCGAGCCCGCCAGCGTCACCACCACCAGGTTCGCGTCGGAATCCACCTCCGACAACGCCGCATCCGTCGTGGCCGTCAGCGTCGAGCCGTCCGTGCCCACCTGGTTCACGTTGATCGCATTCAGCGTGCCGATCTGCAGCGCCGTCGACTCCGTCAGGTACAGGCCGCCTGTGCCCGTGCCATTGACGTCGGCGGCCAGCTTCGCGACGTTCAGCTCCAAATGGTTGGTACCCGTACCGACGCCATTACCCGCCGCCGTGTCCGTGGTCACGATGCTCAATTCGTCGGCCGTCACGTTCACCGTGTCGATGCCGCTGGCAAAGGCGTCCGTGATCGTCGAGCCGCTCAGGCTCACGTCGCCCGTCGTGCTGATCGCGCCCAGCGCGATCGACCCCGTGGCCGCCACCCTGACGTTCCCGCTGCCCGTGGACAGCGTCGCGCCGTGCGTCATCGTCACCGACGCCGCCCTCACATCGACCGTCGCCGCACCCGTGCTCAGCACGTCGGCCGTGGCCGCCATCGTCAGCGCACCGCCCGCCACCACACTCACGTTGCCACTGCCCGCGTCCACATCGGCGTTCAGCGCCAGCGCGCCCGCCACCGCCTGCAGCAGAACATGGCCCGCGCCCGCGGCCGTCACGCCGCTGGCCGCCGTGACCGTGCCGCCGTTGACTGTCAAATCGCCCGCCGTCACCGCCAGCACCACCGCACCGCCAGCGCTCGCTCCCGCGTCTTCCTGCGTCAGCGTCGCCGTGCCGCTGGCACTGACCGGCACGGTGCCATCCCCTGCCACACGGCTCACGGCTATCGTCAGGGCGTCGATGACCAGCCCGCTCGTCTCGGTCAAGAACACGCCGCCCGCACCCGCGCTGGCGCTGGCCGTCGTCACCGTGGTCTCCAGGTGGTTCGTCCCCGTGCCGGCGCCGTAGGCCGCGCGCAGGATCAGGCTCGCCGCCGTGATGTCCACCTCTGCGTCACCGTCGGCGTCGCCGTCGACGATGGCCCCCGCCGTGACCGACGGACTCGTCGCCACCGCGGAGATGCTCACCCCAGCCGTGCCCGCCGTGATCGTCTCCACCGTCACATTGCCCGCCACCGCGTGCAGCAGCACGTTACCGTCGGTACTGGCGATGCTCACGCCCTGCGCCATCGTGATGTGCCGGCCCGCCAGCACGTCCACGGTCTTGCCAGATTCCAGCGCCCGCACGTCCGCGTTCTGAAGCACGTCCTGGCCCGCGTCCAGGCTGATGTGCCCGCCAGACGCCGTGTTCGTCACCACCGCGCCCAGCGTCAGGTTACTCGTTGCGCCCCCTGCCTTCAGCAGCAGGTTGCCGGTGGCCGTGACCGCGCCTCCGGTCGCCAGCATCTCGATCGCGCCCGCCAGCGTCACCACCACCAGGTTCGCGTCGGAATCCACCTGCGACAGCGCCGCGTCCGTGGTGGCCGTCAGCGTCGAGCCATCCGTGCCCACCTGATTCACGTGGATCGCATTCAGCGTGCCGATCTGCAGTGCCGTCGACTCCGTCAGGTACAGGCCGCCCGTGACCGTGCCATTGACGTCAGCGGCCAGTTTGGTGGCGTTGACCTCCAGATGGTTGGCCCCCGTGCCTGCTCCATCGCCCGCCGCCGTGCCCGTGGTCACGATGCGCAGTTCGTCGGCCGTCACGTTCACCGTGTCGGTGCCGCTGGCAAACGCGTCCGTGATCGTCGAGCCGCTCAGGCTCACGTCGCCCGTCGTGCTGATCGCACCCAGCGCGATCGCCCCCGTGGCCGCCACCCGGATGTTGCCGCTGCCCGTGGACAGCGTCGCGCCGTGCGTCATCGTCAACGAGGCCGCGCGCAGGTCCAGCGTGCCGGCGCCCAAACTCGTCACGTCGGTCGTGGCCGACAGGGTCAGCGCCCCGCTGGCCACCACGCTCACATGCCCGCCACCACTGGCGATGTCGGCATGGGCAGCGATGGTCTTGGCGGTGCCTTGGGCCTGGATCAGCACGTGGCCCGTACCGTCCGCGCCGACAGCGCCGTCCAGCGTGATGCCGCCATCGGTCGTGCGCAGCACGATGCTGCCGTTGCCGGCCGTCGTGCGGACGTCGTTCTGCGTCGGCGCGGCATCGGTCGAATCCGCCACGCCGCCGGTGGCCCCCACGCGCTTCACCGTCACGGCCACGTCGCCGACGATGAGGTCGTCGGCTTCAAGGACAAAGATGCCGCCAGCGCCGCCGCGGGCGCTCAGCGTGTCCACCGTGGTCTCGAGGTGGTTGACCGCGCCGCCCACAGCCGTGCCGGCACTCAGCCGCAGGCTCGAGGCGCTGATGTCCTGGTCGGCGTCGTTGGTGTCGCTGCCGGCCCCCACCAAGGCATCGGCGTCGACGATGCTGCCGGATTGCGCGGTGATGCTGACCTTGCCGCCGACGACGATGTCGCCCACCGTCACGCCCTGCGCCGCCCACAGCCGCGCCTGCGCCGTGCCCCCGGTGCTGGTCAGCAGGCTGCGGTAATCCTGGGTGATCGAGCCCGTGTCGGCCACCACCTCGATGCTGCCGCCGCCGGCGCCGGTGCTGGTGGTCTGGATGCCGGTCTGGGCGCTGGCTGCAAAGGCCGGCAGCACCTCGAACGACACGTTGCGCGCTGCCAGCAGGCTGATGTTGCCGCTGGTGCTCGAGACATCGGCCTTGACGACGATGTCGGTGTTCTGACCCAGGGTCTGCAGCAGCACATTGCCCGAACCATGGGCGATGACCGCGTCATTGTTGGTATCGCCAACCAGCGTGATGCTGCCCGCCGTCGTGCGCAGCACGATGTTCCCGTCGCTGCCGTCACTGCCGGCGGGCGCGCTCAGGATCCGGGTGCGCAGATTGCTCGACGTGTTGTCGGTGACCGTGCTGGCGATCGTCCCGTTGTCGGCGACACGGTCCACGCTGACCGCCACGCCTTCGACGCTCACGTCGTCGGCCTCGAGCAGGTAGATCCCGCCGAGGGCACGGGCCGTCAGCCTCGCTGCCGAGGTGTCGAGGTGGTTCGTCGTGCTGCCCGCCGCACCTTGGGCGAACAGGCGCAGGCCAGCCGCAAAGACATTGCGAACAGCGTCGTCGATGCCGCCGACCAGCGCGTCCGCGTCCAGGATGCTGCCGCCGGTGGTTCCTACGCTGACCGAGCCCCATGAGGCCTGGCCGGTCGACAGACCGTCCAGCCGGTTCGCCGCCGTGCGGGCATCCAGCAGGCCCAGCGTGATGGTCCCGCCGGCCTGCGCAGAACCGCCGTCCGTGCCGGTCATCAGGCGGATGTTGCGGCCATCGGTCTCGAACGCCGCGCCCGCGGCCATCGTGACCGTGCTGCCCGCGCCCGTGGCGTGGACGTCGATCGTGCCCGCGCCGCTGGTCCTGACGTCGCCGGCCGCGGCATAGCTCTGCGAGCCGCTCGACAGCAGGCTCACGCTGCCGCTGCCTGCATCCAGCGCGGCGTTCAGCGCCAGCCCGCCCGCCACGGCCTGCAGCAGCACGTGGCCCGCGCCGACGGCATTCACGCCGCTGGTCGTCGTGATGGTCCCGCCGTTGACGGTCAGATCGCCCGCCGTCACGCTGACCACCAGCGCCCCGCCATTGCTGGTGGCCAGATCCTCGAAGCCCGTGCCGGCCGTGCCCGAGCCGTCGCCCGTCTGCGCGCTCGCGACGCCCGTCGCCGCGACACGCTGCAGCGTAGGCAGGCTCACCGTGGCCACCGTCAGCCCGGCGGACTCGCTGACGAAGGCGCCGCCCGAGCCCGCCGACAGCGCCAGCGTGTTCACGCTCGTCTCGAGCGCGTCCGCCCCGCCGGCGATGGCGCCGGCACTGCCAGATTCCAGGTACAGCTGGTTCGCCGTCACATCGACCCCGGTGTCGCCGTCGATGACGCTGCCACTGGCTGTCAGCACGACGGTGCCGCCCGTGGTCTCACCGGTGCCGGTCACGAAGCGGCCCAATGACAAGTCACCGCCCAGCGCCCGGTAGCGGATGTCCTTCGCGGCGGTGACCACAGTGTCAGAACCGTCCGCGCCGCCGGTCATCGTGATGCTGGTGCCGGCCTCCACGTCCACCGTGCCTGCGCCACCGGTGGTGATGTCGCCCGCAGCGCTCTGCGTCAGCGCCGCCTTGGCAACGACCGTCACATGGCCTGAGGTGCTGGACAGCGCCGCGTTCAGCACCAGACCTCCGGCCGTGGTCTCGAGCCGCACGTTGCCGCTGCCGTGGGCAGTGACGGCCTCGCTCACCGTCTGCGTACCGGCGGAGACCAGCACGACCGAGCCGTTGCCGCCCGTGGTCACCAGACCGGCCTGCGCCGCCGCGTCCGTGGTGTCGCTGCCCGCCAAAGCGCCCGTGCTCGTCACGCGCTTCAAGGGCACGGCCGCCAGGCTGCCCACCGTCACGGCGCCCGCTTCGGCCAGGCTGATGCCACCGCTGGCAGCCTGCGCGGAAAGCCTGGCCGCCTCGGTCTCGATCGCATTCGTCGTCCCTGCCCCCAGCAGCCCGATGCTGCCTGCAGCCGTCAGGCGCAGGGCGTTGGCGTACACCTTGACCGCCGTGTCGCCCGCCGCCGCTGCGTCCAGGACGCTGCCGCTCGTGCTCACCAGGCTCGCCGAGCCCCAGCCCGCCTGGCCGGTCAGCAGGCCGTTGGTCCGGTCCGCCGACGTACGCGCATCCACCACGCCCAGGGTGATGCTACCCCCGGCCATCACGCGAATGTTGCCGCCAACGGTCTGCAACACCGTCCCCGCATCCATCCCAATCGTGCTGCCCGCCCCCGTGGCCTGCACGTCGATCGTGCCCGCCGTGGTCGTGATGTCGCCCGCCGCCGCGTAGGTCTGGTTGCCGCTCGACACGACGCTCACGCTGCCGCTGCCCGCGTGCAGCGCGGCGTTCAACGTCAGCGCGCCGGTGATCTCGAGCAGGACATGGCCGCTGCCCACCGCCGACACCATCTGGCTGACCGTGGTGTTGCCGCCGGCCACCAGCACCAACGCGCCGTTGCCCGCAGCGGTACTCAGCCCGCTCATCGCGGCGTGCGTGGCCGTGGTGGTATCAAGCGTGCCGTCATCCTTGACCCGATTCACCAGAGCTTCGCCCGCGGTCACGGTGCCGACGGTCACGGCGTCGGCCTCGCGGACGAAGGCGCTGCCACTCGTCACGCCCACGGCCAACGTGCCGACCGCGGTGTCGAAGAGGTTGCCGCTGCTGCCGATGTTGCCGGTACCCGCGCTCAGGCGCAGGCTGGCAGCGGTGACGTTGGCCACGGTCTCGGGGTCGGTCTGGGCGTCCAGGATGCTGGTGGCTGCCTCGATGCTCACCTTGCCCGTGCCGGCACTGACCACGCCCACGGTCACCGCGCCCAGCGTGCTGACCAGCCGGACATTGCCGTTGGCCGTGATCAGGCGCGCGTCGGCCTCCATCGTCAGGGCGCCACCGGCCTGCACGTCGATGGTCTCGCCGCCAGCCGAGGTCTGGATAGTGGGTACGTTGTTCGCGCCATTGCTGTCGGTCATCGCCACGCTGCCGCTGGCGAGCAGGCTGATGCTGCCCTGGCTGCTGCCGACGTTGGCGCCCACGGTCAGATCGCCCGAGACGGCCTCCAGCCGCATGTCGCCGGTGGAGCCCGCGGTGTTGACGGTGCCCGTGGTGTCCAGGTTGCCGCTGTCGGTGATCACCACCAGATTGCCGCCGGTCCCGGACAACGTGGTACTGCCCAGCGACAAGGCCGTGGCCTCGCGCACATACAGGCCGCCACTGGAGGTGTTCGTGGCGCTGATCGACGCCACCTGGGTGTACAGCGCGCCAAGGCGCTGGTTGGTGTAGGGGCTCGGTGTCGCCGCGCCGATACCGGTGGCCGCGCTGAAGGTCACCGCCGCGGTGTCGCCGTCGATGTTGGCGCCCGTGCCCGTCAGCAGGTCGCTGATCTTGCCTGCAGTGGCGGTCACGCTCACGCTGCCGTCGGCGCGGACGATGCTCAGCCCGATGTCGCCGGTGTCGGCCAGCAGCGTCACGGCCCCCGCATTGCCCGTCGGGTCGATCGACGACATGACCTTGCCGTCGGTCATCGTGATCGAGGTCTCGGCGCGGATATCGATCAGGCCGCCAGCCGCGGTAATGTCGCCGGCGATGTTGACGGCTGCGCCGCTGGAATCGATCTGGATGCCCCCGCCGGCGGTCGTGATCGTGCCGTCGAGCGCGCTGCCCCCGGTGGCTGCGTCGTCGGTGTGGGTGATGGCGCCGGTGGCCTTGAGCGTGATCTGGCCGGTGGTCGCCGAGACGGCCTCGTTGATGGTCAGCGTCTTGGCTGTGCCGCGCGCCTCGAGCGTCAGGCTTCCGGTGCCCAGATTGCGCACCCCGGTACCGCTGGCCGCCACCGTGATGCTGCCCGACGTGGTGATCAGGCTCAAATTGCCGCTGTCGCTGCCGATGCTCTGCTGCTCGATCAGCGTCACCAAAACATCGCCGCCGGTGGCGGTCTCGGTGATGGCAATATTGCCCGAGGTGGTGTTCACCGCGGTCAGCGTGGCGATCTCGGTGAAGCCCAGGTTGATGCCGGTGGCGGCGCGGACGTTCAGGTCAGCGGCGCGCAACGGCTCGCTCGACACCGAGTCTCGCGGTGACGCTGCAGCGTCCTGCTGCGCAACACTGCCCGAAGCGGAATACAGGACCAGATCACGGTAGGTCGTGAAGTCGGCGTTCAGCGCAACGACCTCGTTGCGGATCACGATGTTGTTCACCGCGTCCAGCCGCAGGCTGCCCTGGACCCAGAGCACGTAATCCTTGTTCGATACGTCCGAAACCGTGATGCTGCCGCCGTAGACGTTCAGGTTGTCGACGAAAGTCGCCGTCTCGAAGGACTGCACCGCACCCAAGGTCACGACACCCGAAGCGCCCGTGTCGGCCAGGTTCGTCCCGCTGTCATACCAGCCGATGTTGATGCTGCTGAACCCGTCGGCCAGCGCCGCGATGTCGGTGTTGTCGATGTTCAGCGTGCTGTTCAACGGGTTCGTGGTGGAGGGGTTGGCCACGTCCACCGCCCAGCTCTTGCTGCCCACATTGGTGCGCAGATCGAGACGCCCGGTACCCTGCACCGAGCCGCCGCCCCCGAGGAAGTCGATCTCGTTGGCCTCGATCGTGATGTCACCCGCACCGGTCACCACCTGGCCGCGGAAGATCACCTGGCTGGCGCCCTTGATCGTCAGCTTGCCGCCTGTGGTGTAGACGCTGCCCTTGAAGTCGACAACGCCCAATCCACCCGCGTTGATGACGAGATCGCCCTGGATCGTGACACTCTGGTTGAAGGTCACCGACCCGGATGTGGCGTTGACAGTCAGCCCCTGGAGCAGCGGCTCGGTGCCATCGCCGGTGCCGACCAGGGCGTTGAACACGACGTTGGTTCCGGCGTTGATGGTCAGCTTGTCGGCCGTGGGGCTGCCCGCCTTGCCCGACAAGGTGTGCGACAGGTTGCTGCCGATGTTGACTCCAGCAGTCTGCGACGTGATCGAACGTTCGCCCTGCACCTCGATGGAGTCGAAGAAATTGTTCGGGCCACTGGCCTCGACGGAATCCGCGAGCAGCGTCGTGTGGCCGGAGCCGTAGATCGTGACGGACTTGGCCACCAGTTTCGCGTCCAGCACCACCTCGCCGCCAGCCGCCGGGCTCATCAGCACGAGATCGTCGGCGAAGGTCACCACGTCACCCTCGGCGCCGGGGTCGCCCACCTGGATCAGACCGTTGGTCTGCTCGCTGCCGATCACGATCTTGCCGAAGCCTGGCTGCAGTTGGCCGAGCTCGGTGCTGTCGAGGTAGAGCGCCCCACTGCCCGCGCCCGTGTTGGTGCCGAGCTGGATCGTCGTGTCGGTCTGCAGCGCCTGGATGCTCAGCGTGGCTCCTGCGCTGCGCAGCGGTGCCGACAAGTCCAGATCGTTCGAGGCAAAGCTCAAGTTCTCGCCGGCTGCATCGACCGGCGCCGACACCGTCTGCGTGCCCGTCAGCGTGATGACCCCGGTGGCGCCGCCCTTGGAGCCGTCGTTGCTGACCGTGGCGCTGTCGTTGACGACCTCAACTTCGCCGGTGGCGATGACCGACACGTTGCGCCGCTCCGAGCTCATCACGCTCAGCTCGTTCGCGTCCAGCACCAGCGCGCGCGGGCTGTACAGGAAGCCAGCGACGGCCTGGCCCACTTCATAGGCCGCCGTCAGCGTGATGCGCCCGCCCGTGGCCTGCAGCATGGGCCCATCGGCCGGGCGCATGACGGTGGCGTCCGCGATGCGAGACGGCGACTGCAGGCGGGTCGGGATATCGGCCTCGATCCTGCCCGTCAACTCGTCGGAGGCGAACAGGCCCTGGCGCATCGCCCAGTCCATGTCGGCCTCGAAGACGAAGGACCTGACGGCGTTGCCGGCCAAGCCGGTGATCGTGATGATGCTTCCGGCCACCGTGGCCTGCGCGCCGATGGCCGCGGCAAGGCCGGTAGCCACTTTGGCCGCGGTATCCCCGGTGACCGCTGTGTAGGTGTAGGCCTGACCGCCGACGGTGACGAAATAGGCCCGGCCAACTGCCACGGCCAGGGATTGCAGCGATACCTCCGCCGTCTGCCCGGCCACGGGGTAGCTGACTGCGCCGACGTCGTTGCTGAGCCAGCCGACGGCTCGGATGTCGTTGACGATGCGACCCACCGGCGCGGCCAGCGTCACGCCGCCGGTCGTGGCGCCAGCCGCCCCCTGCACGCGGATACCCGCGGCCAGCACGATGTCGCCACCCTCGGCGGTGCCGCTGACGCCGCCACCGGTGGTGCGTATGTCGGCGTTCACGGTCAGGGCTCCGGCGCCGCCTCCAGCGTAGAGCTTCAGCAGGCCGGTGCCGGTGCGGATACGCACCCCGTCGGTCGAAGCGACCGTGATCGCGCCGTTGACCGTGGCGACGGTCACAGTCCCGCTGGCCGTTGCCGCGGTCTGCTGCAGGCGGCTGACCGTCAGAGCGTCCTGTTCCTCCAGGTGGACGGCGCTGGCCGCGCCCGTATCGATCAGGTCGACAGAAGCCACGCGGGTCTCGATGGCGTCGCCAGCCTCGCCGAAGCCGGCGCTGCTGCGGACGACGAGCTGCGTGTCGGGCGCAACGATGTCGATGCCACCCTCACCGGCGTCCTTGACACCTGCGGCCGTGATGCTGAGCACGGCCGTGCTGCCGGCGGCGGCCGAGCGCAGCTTGCCCAGCGTGACGAGTCCGTCGGCCTCCAGGCTGATGAGGCCGCTGCCGGCGTCCACGACCGTCAGGTCGTCCATCGTCAATGCCCCAGTGCCGGCGTCCAGCTTGACCTCGCCGGACAAAGAGGTGATATCGCCCTGGGCTCCCATCGTCAGGCCCGCGGCGCCGCTGATCGACACCGCACCGCTGCCACTCGTCACCGCCTGGTTCAACCGCAGCAGCCCGCTGCTGGTGCTCAGGTTCAGCGCCGCAGTGCCAGCCAGCACGAGCGCGCCGTCGATCGTCAAGGCCCCCGCATTGGCCAGCGTGATCGGCGCGCCGCCGCTGTCCAGGCGGGTCACCACCAGAGCGCCGGTGTTGCTGAGTTCCACCGCGTCGCCGGTGGTGGTGACGTCCAGGCTGGCGGCGCGGAGGTTGCCGCTGACGACATCCCCGGCCACGATGCGCACGGCCTGTGCCGTGGCGACGACGCCGGACTCGAAGCGCACCTTGCCGGTGGTCTGGATCGACAGCGTGCCGATGGTGCCGGTGAGCTTGGTGATCGTGACATCGCCCGTCGTCACAAGGCTGAGGTTGCCGCCAGCCATGTCGACGTCGGCCAGCGTCAGCGCGCCGGTCTGGTTGACGCTGACGTGGCCTGCCCCGGTCATGTCGAGCGTCAGGCTCTGCACCTGCGAAGTCAGGCTCAGGTTGTCCCTGGCGTTGAGGCTGAGCTGATCGGCGCGGATCAGGCCACCCAGTGCGATGCCACCTGCCGGGGCGCTGAAATCCAGGTCGCCGGTACCCACGTCGATGGCATCGACGATCACCAGATCGCCACCCTGCGCGCCGAGCGTGATGTTGTCGCCCGCGCTGACGGCCAGCGCCACCACCGACAGGCTGCCGGTGACCTGCAACGCGTAGTCGCCGGCGGCGCGTGTGGGCAGGATCAGCACGAAATCGCCGGTCTTGGTGACCGAGCTGGCGCTCAGCAGCGTCTCGTCGACCTGGGTCGCCTGGGCGTTGAAGGCGTTCGTCGTCTTTCCGGTGAGCGTGAGCGTCTGACCAGAGAAGGTGGCCGTGGCTTGCGGGCCCGAATCGATCAGGGCCTTGAGCTTGCCCAGCACCGAGTCCCAGGCAGCCGTCACGCCCTGCGTGGTGCCCGGACGCACGGCGTACTCGGTGCCGTCGATGCTGACCTTGTAGGTGACGGCGGTGCTCGGCGCGCCGGTGAAAGCCAGCGCAGTCACCTGCGCCCGCCCGGCGACGGCCGTGCTGCTGGTGCTGCTGCCGATGGCGTTGGGCATCAGCGTCGTGAGGTCGGCCTCGACCACGACGGCGCTGACGGCGAACTCCGTATTGATGACATCTGCGGTCAGCATCAGCGTGTGTCTTTCAGGAATGGGGAATTCGCTGTCGCTGTTGTCGGCAGCGGTGTATGCATACGAGGCCGTCACCGGCAGGTTCGAAGCCCCGTTGATCGCCGTGACCAGCTTGCCGATCAGCGTGACGATGGTGTCGCTGGCCGCAGCCGTCACCTGCACCGGTGACGAGACGGAGCCGGAGGTCACGGTCAGGCCGTAGCGCTGGCCGGCTGCCAGAGGCACGGCGGCGGTATCGAAGCGCACCTCACGCTTCTCGAAGCGCGATTCGCCGGCGTCCGTGGTGGTTGCCCGGCTGGCGGCATTCAGGTCGGTGACCACCGCGGCAGCGGCCAGCGTGAACGCCTGGTTCAGGCCCTTGCTGATGCGAAGCGCCGCCTGGCCTGCGGTGGTGTCGGTGGTCACGACGTAGCCGTCGTTGACGTCACCGGTCTTCGAGGCTTCGATGCGGGTCTCGAGCCCGGACAGCACTTCCGACCAGGCGGCCGCCACGGTCGGATCGGTGGGCTTGAGGCCAGGGACATCGAACACCTTGCCGTCGAGCACCACGCGGTAGGTGGCCGCCGCGTTCACACTGCCCAAGAACTGCACCTCGCTGACCTGGGCCACACCGCTGGCCGCTGCCGTCACCGGCGTGCCGTAGGCGCGCTCGTTGACACGATGGCCGGCCTTGGCGGTGCCCACCCCATCGGTGACCCGGGCACTGGTCAGTGCGAAGCTCTGGTTGTTGCCCTTCTCGATCGTGACGCGCCGCTCGGTGCCGACATCGACGCTGAAGCCGGTAGCCACCCCGGCTGCCTTCTCGACCTGCCCCTCGAACACGGCGCCCAGCGCCGCCCAGCTGGCAGCGCTGGCATGCTTCACACCGGCCTGCGTGACGGCGAAGCCCACGCCCGCGGTCTTGGCCGTCAGCGTCAGCTTGCGCGCGGCGGCGTCCACCGTGACATCCACGTCCGGCGCCAGCGCTGTCTTCAGGGCATTGAGCACCGCCGACCAGTCGTCGGACGCCGCCGCCGTGTGGGTGCGGGGCGTGCCGCTGTCGACGGTCACGCTGTAGACATAGCCTTGGCGCGGCGCGCTGCCGGCCACGAAGGTCACGGTGCTGACCTGCTTGACCGGGGTCACCGCCGGCGTGGTGTCGACGGTCTGCGCGCTGCCGTCGGCAGCAGCGGTGACCGCGAAAGCAACCCCCATGTCCTTCCCGGTGACCTGCAGCGTGCGCGCGCCCGCATCGACGACCACGAGGCTGGCGCTGCCGACCTTGGCGTGGGCGGCCACCTTGGTCCTCAGGTCAGCCAGAACACCTGCCCAGGTCGACGATGCGTCCGCCGTGCTGGTGTAGGCGCTGCCGTCGATCTCGACGGTGTATTCGGCGCCGTCCACAGGGCTCGTATCGGCAAAGCGCACCACGCTGACCTGCGGGCTGCCGGCATTCGAGGGGGTGGTGGTGGCCGTCTGCGGCGCAGTGCCCACGGCCGCCGGGGTCAGCGCGCTGCCGTAAACCTGGAATTCGGTGCCGTCCAGCGTCAGTCGATAGACGGCGCTGGTGTCGAAGTCGCCGTGGAACTCGACGACGCTGCGCTGCGGCTGGCTGGCGCCGGCGGCCTGCCGCGGTGTGGCGTAGGCGCTGTCGTTGACCAGGCCGAGCGACGCCACATAGGCCGAGGTCACCGAGAACGGCGTGTTCGCAGCATTCGCCGTCAGCGTCAGCCGCTGACCAGTGTCGGGCGCAGGCGCTGCCGCCACCGCCACCGTCACCGGCACCGCAGCAGCGGACAGCGCCGCCGTCAGGGCCGAGGTGACGTCGCCCCAGCCCGGGCTGCTCCCCGTGGTCGCGCTGACCGTCTTGCCGTCGACGACGATCACGTAGACGCTGTCCGCCGCCGGCGCCGCGCCGGAGAACTGCACGTAGCTCACCTGCGTGGCCACGTTGCCGGCCAGCACCGTAGCCTCCGAGCCGTCGCTCTGCACGGCGCCCTGCAGCGTGCTGCTGACCGTGGTGCCCGCCTGCAGATCGCTCAGGGTGAAGGCCGTCCCGCCAGCCCCGGTGAGCGTGATCGTGCGAGCCGTGCTGTCGGCCACGGCCGTGCCGATCGCGTCCAGCGCCGCCAGGCGACTGGCGAGCGCGCCGAGCAGGCTGGCCCAGGTGGCGGTGACCGTCTGCCCGCCCTCGGCATCGCCCACCTTCACACTGACCGTCGAGACCACCGACCCTGCGGTCACCTTCACGCTCAGGCTGGTGCCTGCGCCCAGCGTCAGCGCCGATGAGAAGCTCAGCCGGCTGGTCTGCGCGCGGGCGGTGACAGCCTGCTGCGAGGTGCTGGGGTTGATGTCCACGTACGCGCCATCGGGCACGTTGGTGCTGCTCGCGCTCAGCGTGGTGGAGCCATAGGACACGCCCGGCGAGGTCGATCCCATGGCCGCATTGAGCGTGGTGCGGACCTCGATCTGGGTGTCCGCGCCGCGATCGTCAGCGCTGATGAGCACCTGGGCGGCGCCGCCGCCCACGGTGCCGCGCAGCAGCACGGTCCTGGCCCAGACATCTGCGCCCGCGTTGTCGTACCAGGCGATACCTGCGCCGGTCCGCGGCGTGGGGTTGGTTTCCCGGTCGAAGGGCAGCAGGTCCTTCCAGTTGGCCGTCTGAGGGTTGCCGGCGCTGTCGAGCAGAAGGTCAGGCAGTTCGAAGATCGTGCCGGCGCTGTCGAGCGTGATGCTGGTGTGCTGCTTCTCGGTGCCGGCCACCACGCCCGCCTCGACGCGATCCACGTAGAGGTTGCCGCTGGACTTCAGCGTGATCGTCGACACCGGCCGCCCGTTACCGTCCGTACGGGCGGCGCTGCTGTCGGCGTACACGGAGATATCGCGCGCCCACATCGGGCCGCCCGCGTCGATCGAGACGACGCCGCTCTGCGCCTCCACCTGCTTGACATACAGCCCGGTGGCCTCGCTGATGCTGATGTCACCGGCGGTGGTGGAACGGGCCGTGATCGACTCGACCAGGGTGTTCAGCTGGATCGCATTGCTGGCCCGCACACTCAGGTCGTCGGCAATGAAGACCGAGGCACCGTCGGCAGAAATCTCGGTCGCGTCGATCTTGATCGCGCCGGTGGCGCCGACGATGCCGCCCTCCAGCGACAGCTTGCCGGCGATGTTGAGCTCGATGTTGCGCGCCTTGCCGTAGCCGCTCAGGCCGCCGACAAAGCCACTCAGCGCCCAGTTGCTCTGCAGGCCGACATAGATGTCGCGCGCCGCGCGCAGCTCGAACTCGTCGGCCTGGAACCGGGGCGCCTTGATGCTGATGAAGCCGGTGTCGCGCGCCGTGGCGGAAGCCGACAGCGCGTCCATCTGCGCCTGCGTCAGCGTGGTGCCGACATCCTGGGCCATGTTCAGGTAGCTCTTGACCTGCCCCTGGCCACGCGCGGTGATGATCACCGTGCCGATGGCGCTGCCGGACTTGGCCAGGATGTCAGCGTTCAGGAAGACGTCCTTGGCCGAGACGAGTTCCAGCCTGTCCTTGGCGGTGAGCGTGCCGGCGAAGGACAGGATGTCGCCGCTCTCGATGATGATGGTGTCCGAGGCGATGCTGCTGGGCAGCACCACCGACTTGTTGGCGGCCGTGGTGCCGAACTGGAAGCGCTCGCCCGCCCGGTACTCCATGCGGCCGCTGGCGTCGAAGAAACGGTACAGATCCACCGTGCCGCCGGCCACGAAACCCACGCCGGTGGCATAGGCCAGCGAATCACCGCTGCTCGGGTTGTGCACCGTCAGGTCGCCGCGGAAGCTGGCCAGGTGCAGGCTGCCGCCGCGCACCAGCGGCAGCGTCTCTCCGGTCTGGGCCGCTGCGGGCACGGTCAGGTTGTTCTGGCTCTGGATGCGCACCTCGGTGCCGCCGGCCGTCGAGGTGACGGCACGCTCCACTGTCAGGCCGCGGTTGACGCTCTGGCCCGCAACGGTGGTGTTGCCGTAGGGATTGACGTCGCTCAGTACGATGCTGCCCGCCGTGGTCTCGGCATTCAGCGTGGCGATCCGGGTCTCGAGGTTCGTGATGCCGGCGGCCGCGCGCAGCCTCAGGTGGGCCGCGACCACGTCGGCCTCGGCGTCGTCCTCGCTCTCGCGGATCGCACCCTCCTTGGACTCGAGGATCACCTTGCCGCTGGAGCCGATCTGGGTGACGGTGGCTGTGCCGTCCTGGGCGGCCAGATCGATCGAGCCAGCCACGACGCGCTGCACCGACAGGTCTTTCCTGGCGGTCACGACGATGTCGTTGCCCGTGGCGTTGGACAGCAGCTCGACACTCGCCAGGTCCACGCGGCCTGAGGCGTCGAGCGTGAAGTCGCCGTTGGCCACGCGGGTGCTAACGACGACAACGTCGCGATCGCCCTGCTTCACCCAGACCTCGCCGGCACGCCGCGTCTCGAGCTGCAGCGCGCGGGCCTGGGTGTTCAGCTCGATGGCGCGGCCCCCGGTCGCGACCACGGCATCGGCAAGCACCGTCAGCTGGTCGGCCAAGATGTCCGCGCTGCCCGCCGCCGCGCGCTTGACCGTGCCCTGCGCGCTCAGCGCGATGTCGCCGCGGTCGGCGCTGCTCAGCGTGTGGACGGTGATGCCGGCCTCCACGCGGGTGGGCGGGGTGCCCGAGGTCGTCGCCGTGGCGGTCAGGCTGATGTCGTTGCGGTCGCTGCTGCCCAGCGCGCGCACGCTGGTGACGACCAGCGCGCCGGTGTTGACGATGGTGATCGCGCCGTCGGCCGCAGACACCGACTTCAGGTCGAGTGCGCCGGTGTTGGCGAGCACGATATCACCGGCGCCGATCAGCTCCAGCGAGGCCGTGCCGACGGCCGACTTCAGGTCGATGGCATTGAAAGCCTTTGCGCTCAGAGTGGCAGCCAGGATCAGGCCATCGGTGCTGATGGTGCTGGTGACGCCGCCGACGGTGCGCGTGATCTGCCCCGCCGACTGCCGGATGCTGCCCTCGGCGGCGCTGAGCTTGATGTCGCCGCTGGCATGACGGGCTGTGAGTGCCGTCCCGTTCAGGCTGATGACGCCGCCCAGCTCGCCCGCGCTCAGCTCGATCTCGGCCCGGCCGGCGGCTGCGGTCGAGCCGCTGACTTCGATCACGGCGCCGGCGGTGGTGCGGATGTCGCCGTCCTTGCTGCTGCCGGCGCCTGCCTGTATCCATACCGCATCGCGGGCCAGGACGCTGGCCCGGATCGGGCTGTTGGCGTCGACCAGCAAGCTGACGTCGGCGCCGCCCCGCAGGCTGACGGTCTCGGTGGTGTAGGCGGTGCCCGCGGGCGCCGCCGGGGTGATCGACTTGCTCGGCACCACGCTGCCCAGCAGGCCGGCGACGACAAGGTCGTCGCCCGAGCGCAGGTCCACCGCACGGCCGGAGACCAGGGCGGTGGCCGCCACCGTCATGTCACCCGACACCGTGCTCAGCGTGACGTCGTCACCGGCCACCAGCAAGGCCTGCGAGCTGCCGGTGACGCCATTCTTGGTGAAGACCGATCCGCTGAGCTCGAGGTTGCCGCGGGCCGACACCGTCAGATCCACCGCCGACTGCAGCCAGCCGCTGATGCGGCTGTTGCCCCCGGCCGTGATGGTGATGTTGCGGGCCTTCACCGTCTCGCCGGCGAAGTCGGCGCCGCGCACGCTGATCTCCTCGGTCTGCTCCACGCGCACGTCGCGCGACTTGGTGACCACGTCTTCGACGGTTTCCCAGATCGTGTGCACCTCGGGCACCTGCGTCACCTGCTTGGTGGTGACCTCGGCGTAGACGGGCTTGTAGGCGTAGACCTTGTTCGCCTGCGTCGTCAGCTCGTAGAAGACCTGCACCCGCTGGTCGCGTATGTCGTGCCACTTCGAGACCCACTGCTGGCTGTAGTCGTAGAACGTCTCCTTCATCGTCACGGAGAACTGGTCCTTGTACTGGATCCAGTACTCCTTGTCGTTACGCTCGAAGATCGGCGCGGGGTCGGTCCTGGCCATCGTCCACACCTCGGTGTGGCCGTAGAGGGTCTCGCCGCTGATCGGGTTCTGGTGCGGGTGGCTGAAGTCGTAGTAGCGCGGTGTGTCGTTGCTGACACGCGGCTTGGTGTTCCAGTAGTCCTTGCGCCAGCCCCAGGACATGTAGGAGTAGCTGTTGATGTCACGCCACTTCCACTGATTCGAGTCCTTCCAGAAGCTGAAGTTGTAGGCATCGGACTTGGTCGGCCGGGCCTTCTCCTCGAGCTGGGTCAGGCTGTTCGTGTCGAACTGAAGCGCGTCGAAATAGCGCTCGTCGGCCTTGACCATCTTGGTGGTCGCCGTGGCGTAGGACACGCCGCCCGTGCTCTCGTTGTAGGACTTGCTGGTGTAGCTGCCATCGACCACGGGGTCCTGGGTCAGGATCTGCAGTGGCGGCGCCCAGGCCCATGACGGGTCGTAGTCGCGCTCGTAGTCCTTGTTGTCGCCCGTGGTCTTGTCGGCCAGGTTGAAGTAGCGCGTGCCGGTGTCGAGCGTGTAGCCTGCTGCCCAGGCCGCAGCGCCGATGTCGCTCTGGGTGAGGTTGTAGTAGCCCGTGAGATTCTTGCCGCTGATGACCGCAGTGGCGTTGGCCGCAGTGGTGCGCGAACCCTGCTGCTCGTAGAAGACCTTGGCCTCGTCCTTGTACTGGCCGACCCACTCGCCCGCCCCTTCGACGACCGCATAGCCCTGGGACAGGGCCACCGCCGTCTGCTGCGCGTCGCTCAGCTGGCTGAAGCTGGTGGTGGTAGGGGCGCTGACGCCGTACTTGGCCCAGTCGACCTCGGCGATCGTGAAGCTCAGGCTCGCGACGATCGTCGTGCCCTTGACGAACCTGCGCTCCGCCCTGGCTTCGCTGGCGCTGACCCAGCGGCCCGAAGAGTCGCTGCCGCTCATGTCGGTGTCGAAAGCCAGGTACTTCGCCTCGCCCTCCGAGACCACGCGCAGGATGTCGTTCTGCGCGCCCTCGGGCATCTGGATGTACTTGTCCTTCCAGCCTGCGACGTCGATGTGGTAGATCTTCGCGCTGTTGTTCTTCCAGCTCGCGTCCTCGATGGTCTGGGTGGTGGTGCCGTTGCGGGTGCGGGTCACCTTGACCTTGTCCAACTGGCTGGCCTGGTAGTTCGCGGCCCCCTGCACGCCGACGTCGCCGCTGGCGTAGCTCATGCGGTACAGCGGCATGTAGCCCAGGTGGTTCAGCACCGCCTGGCGCTGCGCGTCGCTGAGCTGGGTGAAGGTCTTGTAGGCGGTGCTCTTGTAGTCGCCGGTCACGGCCTCGGCGCTGCGGTCGGGCAGCGCGTCGGTGCCGGCGTTACTCCAGTTGACCTCGCTGTTGAAGTAGTCCACGCCCTCGATGAAGAACTCGCGCTCCTGCTGGCCCACGGGCGCATTCGGCTTGTAGTAGCCGATCTGCGACAGCGTGACCTTGAACTGCGTGAAGTTGCTCTCCACCTCGACCAACTCGTCCTTCACGCGCTGGATCTTCGTGACCGTGCTCTCGTACTCGGTATAGGTGGTGTAGGTGCGCCCGGAATCGACCTGCCGCGTGCCCACCACCTCCTGGTACTGCTGAGGAACGATGGTGATGAACGTGCGCTTGAGCTTGTCTTCGTCACCGATGCCCGCATCGGACAAGATGTTGACATCCCCGCCAGCCTGGAGCGTCACGTCACCCGGGGCCTCGATCGTGCCCTGGCCCATCACGGTGATGCGGCCGCCGCGCAGCGAGGCTGCGTCGATCGTGTCAGCCAGCGTCGTCGTGCTCTGCAGCACGTCGACGCCGGCGTTCATGCGCACGTCCTTGCCCGACACCATCCTGCCGCCCACCACCAGCTGCGTGCCAGCGTTCAGCAGCAGCAGCCCGTCGGTCGCGCTCAGCGTCTTCAGCACGCCGTCGATCGTGATCGTCGGCGCCACCAGGTGGATCAGCGCGTCGGTCTGGATGATCGCGTCCTGCAGCGGCGGCTGCACCTGCTTGCCGGCCAGCACCATGGACTGGCGCGCCACCATCGTGACGCTGGCGCCGGTGCCCGTGGTGTAGGCATGGCTGCCCGGCAGCAGGTTGATCTGGTTGCCCGTGACGCTGATGCTCTGCACCGCGTCGATCTGGCCATAGGCCGTGACGTTGCCGCCGGCCGAGGCGACGCTGATGCTCGCCACCTTGTTGGGCACCGGCGGGGTGTTCACATCCTGGCGCGCGGTGCCGATGTTGGCATTGATCAGGATGGTGTCGTTGGCAGTCAGCGTGATGCTGCCGCCCAGCGCAGTGTCGAGCACGCCGCCGGCGATGCCCTGGGCAATGTCCTTAGCGGCGACGATCACGCCCACACGGCTGCTGTGCGTGCCGCCGCTGACCACCAGCCGGTCGGCGGCCTCGATGCGGTTGTTGATGGTCAGCAGCCCGCCGGCGCTCAGGCTCAGGTCAGCCCCGGCGCCGGTGGCCTCGACGGTGCCGTCGACCGTGACGTTGCCAGTGCTGCTGATGCGCACCTGGCTGCCAGCGCTGGCCGTGCCGATCTCGCTGCCGGCGCCCACCAGCAGGCCCAGCCCGTTGCTCTGCTGGCCGGTGACGAAGGTCAGGTCTCCGCTGGCCTGCATCTGTGCCGTGGCGGTGACGAGTTCACCGGTGGCCACATCCACCCGCTGCCCCCCGAGGTAGGCGCCATAGTCGGTGCGCACGTCCAGCAGCGCGCCAGCCCCCTTGAGGATGCGGTCGGCATCGAGGCCCGCCCGGGCCGTGCCGCCGAGTTCCAGCGTGCCCGCACGCAGGCGCAGCGTGCTGTTGGCACCGTGGGTGTACAGGGCGCTGTCGCCAGCCGCCGTCATCGCGCCACCGGCGCGCAGGTCCAGCAGCGCGTCGGCTGCCAGTTTCACCCCATAAGGGCTGGTGTCGCCCGCCTGAGGCAGCACGTTGCCCAGGTTCATGTAACCACCGGCCTGCAGCAGCAGGCGCTCGCCGGTGTTGGTGGCCTCGATCGTGGTGTTCAGCGCGTCCATGTCGCGCCCGGCCACCAGCTGCGCCGAGCCCTGCAGCTTGAACTCCCCGCTCAGGCGCAGGTCCTTGACGGCGTTGACCTGCACTTCGAAGTCGAGCTTGGACGTCGTGGCTCGGCTGCTCAGCACCGAGCCCTCGAGCACAATGCTGTCGCCGCGCAGATTGAGCTGACCCGCGGTCTCGATCTTGCCGCCGCTGCGCGCCAGCTTCAGCGTGCCCGTCTGCGAGGTGGCGCTGACCAGCGTCAGGCCCGGGTTGCCAACGCCGACGCGGCTGTCGATCACGACATCGTTGACGCCGGTCAGCACGATGCGGCCGCTGCTGCCGGTGGAGCTGAAGCTGCTGCTGGCCCAGGTCTGCAGGCTGGTCTGGCCGGGCAGCACATTGCTGCCGGCGTTGACGACGATGTCGCGGCTGGCGCTGATCTTGCCCTTGATGTCGAGCCGGTCGCGCGCATTGATCAGCACGTCGGCATTGGGGCCGGCGGCGATCAGGCTGCCCAGCAGCGTGCTGTTGCCGGCCGGGTTCAGCACGATGTTGCCGCTGCGCGTCTCGATGACCCCGAGCACGCCGAGTTCCAGGTCCTTCGCGGCGTTGCTCTCCACCGAGCCCGCGTTCAAGTTCACCGCGGTGTGGCCGACGACCCAGTTGTCGATCGAGATCCTGCCGCCAGCCACGCCGGCCTTGCCCAGGTTGACCACCGACCCGCGCTGGCTGGCGTCGATGGCGTACTCGCGCGCGGCCGCCAGGCGCGCGGTGGTGGCGAGCTGGGTGAAGCCCAGGCGCTGCGCGCCCACCGAGCCCTGGGCCAGCACCGCGAACTCCCGGTCGCTGGTGAACATCAGCCGGCCGTTGATCTCTTCGACGCCGAGCACGGCGGCGGTCAGGGTCTGCGACGCGCCATTGGCCGGCGCGCCCGCCTGGCCGGTGCTGTCGAAGACGGTGAACGCCGTCGAATACAGCGCCGTCTTCAGATCGTCCATCAGCGTGGTGAAGCCCGCGTTGTTCGCGGTGGCGGCCTGGGTCACCGTCACCACGCCGCGCAGCTTGTAGGTACCCATGTCGACCTCCAGCGCGAGGCTGGTGTCGGCACTGATCTTCCCGGTGGCCAGTTCGGTGAAGGCGGCTGCCACCACCTGGCGCGACCACGCCGGCGCCTGCACGGTCAGGTGGCCGCTGGCGCTGAGGTTGATCGTGCTGTTCTCGAGCCCGGTCTTCAGGTGCACGGTGCTCAGCAGCACCACGCCCTGGTCGGCGTACAGGCGGTCGGCGCGGGCCGAGCCGCTTCCACCGCGCACGTCGATCAGCGCGCCGGCATACAGATCGCGGCCCAGCCGCACCTGCTTCTCGGCCGAGATCGAGATCTTCGAGGCGCCGGTGCCGTACTGCACCAGCGTGCCGACCACCATGCCCGCGGCGTCGAGCTGGTCGAGGATCTGCCCACCCGCCACCAGCAGGCCGTAGAGCTGCGCGTCGTCGGCGGCGTTGACGACGATCTCGCCGGTGGCATTGGCGGTGGCCACGTGGGCCCCGCCCGGCATCTTGACGCCGATGCCGTCGTTGACGCTGACGCCGCCCTCGCTGACCACCCGCCCGCTGCCGCCGGTCAGCTTGATGGTCTGGTTGGCGCGCACGCTGCCGCCAATCTCGACCAGGGCACCGCTCTTGGTCTCGGTCATCCCGCCAAGCCAGAGCTGGCCGCCGGCCCGGATGTCGGCCGTGGAAGACTCGTCGGAGTAGCTGACCGTCTCCGACTTCAGTACGCCAGCTTCGTAGACCTGCGTGACCGTGCCGCCCGCGAGCACCATGCCGACCAACTCGACATGGCCGACGGCGTCGATCTTCACCAGGCCACCACTGTGGTTGGAAGTCTGGCCTGCGGCGGTGAGCCCGCCCAGCGTCGTCACGCGCACCGAAACGCCGTCGTCACCCGCACCAGGAGCGCGCTCCGTCGTGAGCGTCACCGACTTGGAAGCCGCCAAGCCGGTGTTCACGAGGATGCGCTGACCCGCGCTGACGGCGATCGTGGCGTCGCCGTCGCCTAACCATACCGTGCCCGTGGCGCCCACCGAGCCGCCGGCGATCGTGGCCCCGTGCAGCTCGACATCCTGCCCGCCGCGAATGGTGATGCTCGAGCCAGCGGACGTTGTGTTGATGAAGGAGGTGGCGTGGGTGTAGACGCTCACGCCCTTGCTGTTGGCGCCCCCGGCGCTGGCGCCGGCGGGCAGGCTGCCATCGATTTCCACGCCGCCGTAGAGCTTGATGTCGCCCGAGACCCGCGCCGTGCCCTCGAGGTACACGAAGCGGTCGGACTGCAGCACCAGGTCGGCGCCCGCGCCACGCAGGTCGAGATTGCCGCGGATGATGACATCCTGATCACCGCTGACCGTCAGACCTTGGCCGGCGTCCAGCGTCGTCAGCGTGCCCGTCAGCAGGAAACCGTAGCCGCGCTGGCCCAGAAGCGCATTGGGTTCCTGCAGCTTGAAGCTGTCGATGACGCCGTCGTTGGTCTCGTCATACGCGTAGACGACGTAGGTCTTGCCGCCGTCGGTCACGATCCAGCGGTTCTCCTGGCTCGCGGAAGGCAGCTCCGAGTTGCTGTAGTGCACGCCCTCGGTAAAGCGGGTCATCACCGCTTCCTGCTGCCGGTTCGCGTCTGGGTTCGCCTTGAAATACACCTCGTAGGGGTACCACTCGAAGCCGGTCTGCTGCAGCACACGGAACTGCTGGGCCGCGGTGAGCACCGTCTCTCCGGCGTCGATCTCCTCCTCGGTCAGTTCGCCTTCGAAGCGGGCATCGGCCTTCGGCGGCGTGACCACCGTCCAGTTGATCAGGCTGTTACGGTAGTCGTAGGGGGTCTTGATGGTGACGTACTCGTCCTTGTCGTCCTTGCTCTCGTCGCCCTGCGTGAAGGCGAGCCTGAAATCCTTGGTCTTGTCGTTGAACCAGACCACGCCGTTGTAACGAACGAAGCGCAGCTTCTCGAGAACGCGGTCCTGCTGCTCGACGCTCATGTCGGCAAAGGCGGTACCGGTCTCGGGCTTGGTGGTGTCGCCCCAGCTGACTTCGTCGATGCTGTAGTCCGCGTCCTTGATGGTGGTGCGGATCTCGCCCTGGGGGTTCTTCTCGGTCGTCGTCGGGTTGTAGAAGACCTGCTCGCCGTACAAGCGGTAGTCCAGCGTCTGGGCCACCAGAGTGCGCTGGGTCAGGTTCAGGTCCTCGAAGGGGGCGAACTCTGCATACTTGCCATCGGGCAACTTGGGCTGCCCGGCGCCGCCCCAGTCGATGAGGTTGTAGTCGACCTGCCCCTGCAGGTGGAAGCCCTGCACCATCTGAGCGCCGGCAGGAGCGGTCTTCTTGTAGTAACTCGTGCCGGTGAACACCTCGTAGCCCAGGGCGTAGGCCACCTGCTTCTGCTGCGCCAGGCTCAGGGAGCCGAAGGACGTTCCGGTGCCCGGCCGGCCTGCGCTACCCCAGTAGATGTCCTTGTTCTGGTAGTCGGTGACCACGCCCTGCGTGAAGGTGGTCATCACCCGTTTCTCGGGTTTGGCGCCGAAGTTGCTGAAGTAGTAACCGGTGGCCTGGGTATCGAACCCAAGGCTGTCGGCTACCTTCGCCTTCTGCGCTGGCGTGAGCTTGCCGAAAGCCGTGTCGGCATCGGGCACGGTGACTGCACCCCAGGCGATGCCGTGGACGTCGTACTCCGGGAAATACCCCAGGTACCTGGCCGCGGCGATCTTCTGGTTGATCGTGAGCTCGCTGTACTTCTTGGCGGGCCCCGGATCGACGTTCTCCTTCTTGCCCTGGCTGTCGACCACCCAATCGGCCGTCGGGTCGTAGTAGTAGACGCCAAAGGTGCTGCGCTGGTTGTCGGGCGCGCCAGCCTGGTACCCCGGAGCACTGGCCCGCTTGCTGAACTGGAAGCTGGGCTCGACGGTATAGCCGAGCTGACGCGCCACCACTTCCTTCTGCGCCTGGCTCAGGCTGTCGAAACTGGCACCCGCCCCGGGGTCCTGCACACCGCCGCGCGCCCAGTCGATCTGGTCGTTGCTGTAATCCGCAGATTCGCCCTCGAGCAGCGAGGTCTTGTAGGTGCCCGAGGCCGGGTCGAAGAACACCGTGCCCGTGAGCCGGGTGTAGCCCTGGGCGGCAGCCTGCGCGTCCTGCTGGGCTGCGGTCAGCTTCGCCGGCTCCAGCCCGGTGACGAAGAAGCCGCCCGGGACGTTGTGGAAGCCGCCCTCGGTGTAGACGGTGTAGCCCAGGCTTTGCGCGATCTGGGCCCGCGCCTGCGCCGGCAGCGAGTTGAAGGGCGTGTAGTTCGCCAGACCCGTGATACCCGCCGTCTGCGACAAGGTGATGCCCTTGGCCGCCAGCGCGTCGCGCAGCGCGGTGGGCAGGGTGCGGTTCTTCAGCGCCGCGAGGATGGCGTTGTCGAAGGCCACCGCGGCGATCTCGGCGCCCGGGATGGTGTCGAAGTAGCGCGCGTAGTCGTCGGTGTTGCGGGCGTAGTCCAGGCTCATGCCGCCGGCGGCGGTGATCGCGCCGTCCAGCCGCATCTGCCCGTCGGTGTCGATGATCAGGCGGGTGCGGGCGCCGGTGGCCACCGCCACCTGCTGCCCGCCGACGGTGTCGAAGCGCGCGCCCACGGTGACGGCAGAGCCGCTGTCGACGTACAGGTAATCACGGGACTTCAGCGTGACGAGCGCATCGTCGTTGCGCGCCGCGATCACGCCGCCGAACAGCAGCTGGATACCCGTGCCAGCATCCACATAGATGCTCGCACCGGTACCCTCGACCTCGATCATCGTGGCGCTGATGACCGAGTGCGAAGTCTCGATCTTCACCAGCCCGCCGTTGCTGAAGGTCTTGATGACGCTGCCGGTGTCGGCGGTGACGCTGTTGGGCGCCGTGCCGTACGTCACCATGGCACCGATGCCGGTGGAGCCGTGCACCTGGATGTCCACCAGCGTGTCGCCCTGCACGAAACCGGTCACGAGCAGCTGCTCGCTCAGGTCGATGTGGGTCTCGCGGCCGCGCACACCCGACCCTCCCGGCTCCATCGGCGTGCGGATGTTGGCGCGCTGCACCTCCATCAGCGCAGCCTGGAAGTTCAGCACGTCGCTGGACTGCACGTCGCCCATGACGTCGATGCGCTCGGCCGTGAAGGTGGCGCGATCGGTGAGCTTGGCGCGGAAGTCGAAGATGCCGATGGGGATGTCCTTCACATCGCCGATCTGCATCCTCACGCCCGGTGCACGGTGCCCGATCTCCACGTGGGTGAAGCCGTCGCGCAGCGCTGAAAGGTCACGCATGCCCAGGTCGAAGGTGCCGGTGGCGCCGCCGATGGAATAGTCGCGCCCGTAGACCGACTGGCCGGCACCGCCGATGCGGTAGTCCTGCGCCACGTCCTTGGACTTCAGCACCAGCCGTCCTGTGCCGCGCACCTGGTCGTCGCCGGACTTGAAGTCCATGTCGTCGGCCACCAGGATGATGTCCTTGCCGGCACTGGCGGCCTCGATCACGCCACTGTCCAGCGAGAGCAGCGCCTCCCGGCCGGCCAGCGTCACGTTGATGGCGCCGCTGCTGGCGTACAGGCCGCCCTGGCCACCGCGTGCACCGTCGGCGATCTTCAGGCTGTCCTTCTCATTGATGGTAAGGTCGCCAGCGCCCCGGTTGACCAGGGTGAGCGTGCCCAGTTCGGTGCCGATTCCCCCCGCGGCGGCGGCCACCCCGGTGGACTGCAGGTTGAAATGGCCCAGCGGCGCCACGAGGCGTGCCTCGGTCACGTCAAGCACACCCGCAGCGTTCAGCTTCAGGCCCGTGGCGCCCCAGGAGTTGCCCGCCGGGTTGTTCAGCACCGTCCTGGCCGCGTTGTCGGTCACCTCGATCGTGTCGAGCGCGTCGTCGAATTCGATGACCCGGTCCTTGTAGCGGTAGCGCTGTGGCTCGAGGAATATGGCGGTGTCCGTGTTCAGGGGGTCGAGCACGACGCGGTCCAGGCCGGCGCCGCCCTTGATCTTCAGCAAGCCGGCGTTGTCCGCGTTCACGACGTTTTCACCGCCACCGAACTCGATCTGGGTCTCGGTGGAACCCCGAACCGTGATGGTGTTGTCGCCGCTGCCGGCCACGATCTCGTTCTTGCCGGCGCCCAGGTCAATGGTGTTGGAGCCTGTGCCGCCGGTGAACTTGTCGTTGCCTGCGCCACCCTCGAAGAGCACGCCGCTGGCGCCGCCGCCCATCAGCACGTCATTGCCGTCGCCGCCGCGGATCGTGCTGCCGCTCGTGCCGCCGAGCACGATCAGGTTGTCGTTGCCAGCACCGCCGTCAAAGTCCAAAACCGCCTCGACGCCATCGCTGACGAAGATCGAGTCGTTGCCGCGGCCGCCGCGGGCGACGATGCGCGTGATGCCGGTGTAGGTGTTGGTGAAGCCCAGCGAACTGACCTCGACGGCGCCGGTGTACTTACCGGTTTCCGGGTTTCGCACGGCCTGGACAGTGTAGGTTTCGTGGGTGATATCGTCGTAAATGTCCGAACCGTAGCGGTTCTTCGTATCCCCCATGTTCAGGTACAGCGTGTCTCCCACCCGGACGCTGATGACGGGATCGGGCCCGTACTTCCACACGTAGCCGGCCGAGATGCTGATGCCCGCCACGGTGACGCTGGCGCTCAGGGAGGCGCTGGCGGCAGTGATCAGAATGTCGCCGCTGAAGCCGGCCAGCGTGGTGTTGATCTCGAAGAAGCCCAGGTCCAGGTGCACGTCGAGACTGCCGTAGACACTGGCCGCGAACATCTTGTTGCTGAAGGTCATCGACATCCCGGCCCTCAGCACCAGGATCTCCATGTCCACTTCCAAGGTCACCGAACCCTTGAGTTCGAAGTTCCCGTCGGAACGCAGGTAGCCGCTGATGTTGACTTCAAGGACGCCGAAGAAATCGAGACTGGCCCGGTCAAGCCGGATCTCGAACACGTCGCCGATCAGGCTCATGCCGCCCTTGAACTCGATATCGAAGGCCAGCAGCTTGATCGCGCCGTCCAAGTCGAGCTTGAAGTTGGTGTCGCCCTTGATGACTTCACCGCCCAGCAGCGGCTGGTAGTCCTCAGACCCGGTGTTGATCTCCAGCGTGGCCTTGGCCTTGATGCCGATCACCGCGATGCCGAGTTCGACACTCGTCGATGCGCGCAGCGCGAAGAAAGTGCCTTGTCCGCGATCCATGATCGCCGCCGCGCCCTCGAACTTCAGCTCGCCGAAGGCCCCAAGATCCAGCTTCATGTCCAGCGCCGCCTGCAGGCCGCTGCTGTCGATCTTCAGCGCCATCGCGCCCGTGAGCTCGATGCCGACCAGATCGATGACCCCGGTGCCGCGCAGGAAAAGGGACTGTGCCTCGAGATCTTCCTCCACCAGTTCGGCCATGCCGTTGGCGTCGCGCACCACCTCCTTGTCGGCGTTGAGCTTCAGCGCCTTGACCTTCTGCGTCGTGCTGGTGGTGTTGATCTGCAGCAGGACGCTGGCGCCGATAGAGAACACCCCCGGGACCTCGAGCAGCTTCTCCCCCGGTGAGCCGATCTGCACGCTGCCGTAGACCCCGCCTTCGACGATGCCCAGGGTGCCGACCACGTCGAGCGGCTCCAGGATGGGCAGGTCCAGCGTGGCCGCCACGCCCACCTTCAGCCCGTCTTCGGAAATGACGATCTCGAATTCGCCCTGCAGTTTCAGCGCCCCGCTGAGCAGGTCCAGGCTGCCCTTGCCGCTGAGCGAGGTGTAGAAGTTCACCGGGTCCTTCTGCCCCGGCGGGATGTTCGGGATCGTGATGGTCGTGATGCCGCCCAGGCGCTCCTGGAACTCGGACGGCACCTGGTAGACGAGGCTCTGGTCAGCCGCGAAGAAGATCAGCTCGAACTTGGGCACCTCGAGCGTCGCCACCGGCCCGAGCTCGAGCTTCAGGTCGGTGATGGACGCCTTCAGGCCGAAGCCATCGGCGTTGGCGATCAACAGGAACTGCGCGTCGGCCTCGATCTGGAAGCCCGAGGGTCCGATCTTCGCGTGGGCGTCGACGAAGAGCGTGAACTCCTCGTCGGTAAGCTTGAGCTCGAACACGCCATCGAGCTGCATCAGATCGAAGACGTTGAACTCGGCCTCGCCCTGCAGGCGGACGATGCGCTCGTCGAAGTCCAGCATGATCGCGCCGGCGGCGTTGCCGGTCTCGACGCGGTAGCCGGGCAGGTCGATGGCCAGGTTGCGCAGCAGCACATCGCGGCGCGACGGGTCGGTGGTAGCGATCACCACCTTGAAGCCGCCCTGGACTGTGCTCGTGACGGTCAGCTCGGCCCCCATCGCCTGCTGCAGCGCAGCCAGCCGCTGCTGCGGCGTGGTGGAGGGACCGAAGTCGACGCTCTTCTCGCTGCCACTGCCCGTGTGCACCTTCAAGGTGCCCTGCACCCCGCCCGGCACGTACAGCTCGCCGGTGCGCGCGTCCACGCGCACGGTGGACACCGACTCCGAGAAATCCACCACGGCCATGTCGCCGCTGAGCGCCTGGTTCAGCTCGAGCATGGCCTCGCGCACCTCGGCCGTCACGCCGTCCAGCCCCACCAGACCGGCGGCGTCCAGGTTCACGCTGCCGGCGAAGTAGGCGGCAGGGTTGGTGATGTTGGTGTCGAGCATGAACACGACACCGACGTTGAGGTTGTCCACCTTCAGGCCGAAGGCGCTTTCGTCCCGGCCCACACCGTCGATGCGGCGCTGCGCGTTCTCTTCCCAATAGCCGCCCACGCCGGCGAAGCCGTAGACGTTGGACATGCCGATCGCGATCGACGTGACCTCGCGCTGGCTGCCGTCGGAGAGCTTGACGTTCTCGGCGCCGCGCTTGGTGAAGGCCATCGAGCCGGCCACCTGCAGGATGCCCGCCAGGTCGCCGTGGAAATACTCGATCTTGGCCTGCACCAGGTCTTCGGCAAAGCCCAGCAGCACAGGCTCGTTGGGGTTGCCGGTCGGCACCACCAGACCCTTGTTGCCCTTGGCGTCCTGGCCGAAGACTGGCGTGCCCACGGGCGGCAGGTTCAGGCCGGCGAGCACCGGCGTCAGATCGCCGTCGAGCACCTTCTGGACATCGCTCAACACGTCGAAGACGCCCTGCAGGCTACCCAGCGGCAGGCCGGGCGGGAGCGTCGGCAGGTTGACGTCCAGCGTGGGCAGGTTCAGGTCTTCGAGCAGGGTCTTCGGGTCCAGCCCGCCCTGCGTCAGGTCGATGTAGGGCATGGGCAGCACCAGCGCTGCCTTGGCCAGGCCAGGCAGCAGGCCGGTGTTGATGTTGATCTCGACGTTTTCCAGCCGGGCGTCGAGCACGTCGTCCATGCCCACGAGCGCCGCGCGGTCGACCTGCGCCTTCAGCGAGACGTACTTCGGGAACAACTTCTCGATGCCCTTGATCTCCACCCCGGCGAAGCCGGTGGCCGTCATCAAAGACAGGCCCAGGTCCACGCCCTTGACCTCCAGCCCGATGAAGTCGTCGCTGCCCGGCGTGCCGATGCCGGCATAGCCGTTCAGGTTGGACGCCCCGACGGTCATGATCTCGACGTCGTGGTAGAGCTTGTCCAGGCCGAAGTTGGAGAGGATGCCCGTCTCCACCCGCACCAGTTCCTTGCGCTCGCCCTTGGCGAAGGCGAGCGAGCCCTCCAGGTGCAGGAACTCCGCGACCGACAACTCGGCGTGCTCCACGCTCGCGGCGATCTGGATGCGCTTGTCATGGGCCAGGAACACAGAGCCGCCCAGCGTCTTCATCTCGCGCCCGGTGGCGCCGTAGGTCTTCTTGAAGTCGACGTAGACGCCGCCGTCCTTCTTGCCACCGGCGTTCATCGCCACGTCAATGTCGCGCAGCGTGGCGGTCAGCAGCGGATCCAGCCCGACCACGCCCGCCTGGTCCACGTGCAGGGCCAGCGTGTTGATGGCGTGGTCGTCGTTCTTGTACTGGCTGAAGGCGAAGTCCACGCCGCCGGCGTACAGGCCGATCGCACCGTCGGGGTCGCCGACGCCGAAGTAGGGGTCGCCGATGCCGACGAAGGCGTTCAGGTTGGTGCCGACGATGTTCAGCGTGTCGAAGGTCTGGGTCGACTGCTGCGTCGGGTTGGTACCGCCCAGTTGCACGACCTCGCCCTTGCCCAGGCTGAAGCTCAGGTCTCCGCTGAGGTGGACGAACTTCTCCACCGCGAAGGTGGCGCCGCGCAGGTTGACCTCGACCGTCTCGCCCTTGCTGCCGTCGATGTCGAGCACCAGCTCGCCGCCCCCGCCGCCGATGCCGGCCTCGATGCCGCCGACATTGCCGCCCAGGCCGACCGGCACCTTCAGGTTCTTGGCGCTGTAGTCGATCGTGCGTCCGTTGCTCGCGGTGTTGATCGCCAGCTCGGCCTGCTGCACGCTCAGGTCCAGGAAGGGCAGGCCCACCAGACCGGCAAAGTCGGTCTCGGCCTTGGCCGAGAGCCAGACGTCCCCGCCGAGACCCAGCACCACGGCAGCGGCCAGGTCCAGGTTCTCGATGAACAGGCCGACGCCGCCGTTCTCGACCAGTTCGCCCTGCGCGTTGCGCGTGGGCTGGTCGCCGATGCCTGCGAAGATGTCCAGGTCCGCCAGACCCAGGGTGAAGTAGACGACGTCCTCGAGCGAGCCGTCGCTGAGCACCAGGGTCTCGAACTCGAGCACCAGTTCCACCTGCTCCTGGGCCTGGGCCAAGCCGAGCAGGTCGATGTCGAACAGGCCGTCGAAGGTGAACAGGCTGCCCTTGGTGATCTCGGCCATGTCGATGCCGAGGTCGAGGTCGAGGTTGCCGAAGCTGAGCGGGCTGAGCTCCAGGTCGATACCGATGCGGTCGATCGGCAGCTTGACGTAGGACAGGGCTACGTTGCTGGCCGAGAGATCCACCCCGGGAAGGCCCACCAGGCCCATGCGGCCGATCTCGGCGGCCATCGTCGTCCACGTGCGGCTCGAGTTCGCGCGGTCGGTGAAGATGCCCAGGCCGAAGTCCAGGTCGGTGACCTCGAATCCGAAGCGGTCCCCGCCGCCGAGATCCACGCCGACGAAGCCATTGGCACCGGTAGCGGTGAAGGTGAGCGCATCGACAGTGGACCTTGTCCCGTCGGTCAGGACAATGGATTCGGTGGCCTTGGAGAAGCTGAACTCGCCATCGACCTTCAGCACCTCGAGCACGTTCAGCTCGAGCTCGCCGCTGACGTCGAAGCGCGCGCCCGCCATGTCGAGCAGGATGCCGCTGGGCGTGCCGCCGCCCTGCGTCGGCGACAGCCGCAGGCCGAAGCCCTCGTCGAGCTCGATCTTGCGCTGCGAGTAGTCGATCGCGCTGCCGTCGCGGGCCTTCTCGTTGATGGCCAGCGCCATGTCGGTGGCGGTGACCTCCAGGATGTCGAGCCCCGTGAAGCCGACCTTGCTCGTCGTCGCCTTGGCCGAGAGCCAGTAGCGGCTGGGGTTCAACAGGTCCACCGCCACCGCAAAGCCCAGATCGGCGTCTTCCAGCGTGAAGCCGATGTCGCCCACGCCGGCAAAGAAATCGATGTCGGTCTGCGCGAAGCTCAGGATGGCGACATCGGCCTGGCTGCGTGTGCCGCCCGCCTCGATCACATCGACCGTGACGAAGTTCTGCGTGATCGACAGATCGACCGAGATGTCGATGAAGTCGAAGGCCTTGAAGTTGAAGGTGCCCGCGATCGACGCCGTCGGCAGGTCCATCTTCGGCAGGTTGACCGTGAAGCCGCCGAAGGTCAGCGGCGTGGCGGTGTAGTCGACCAGGCTGTCGTCGTACGCCGAGCGGTTGAGCGACAGCTCGATGCCGGTGCCGCTGATCTCCAGCGCGTCGGCGCCCTGGAAGCCGGCGCGCGCCGCGCTGCCGGCGATCGTCGACCACTGCCGCGCCACCTGGCCCGCCGCCGGCGCCGACTCCACCAGCGTCAGCATCATGAAGTCGGCGTCCTCGATGCCGAAACCCACCGCATCGGCGGTGCCGGGCTCGATGCCGACGAAGGCCGTGACGTCGGTGGCGCCGATGGTGAGCACGTCGACGGCGACGGACTTTCCGTCGTTCAGCTTCACCGTCTCCTGCGCCTGCTCGAAGACCAGGCGCGCCTGCGCGTGCAGGAAGTCGAAGGCGGTCAGGCTGACGACGCCGGAAGCGCGCACCGTGTCGCCCGGGCGACCGGCCATGTCGAGCAAGCGGGTGCGCTCGCTGCCGAAGCCCACCCCGGCATTCTTGGCGGCCCGGAAGTCGACCGTGGTGCCGTCTCCGGCAGCCAGGTTGATCTCGACGTCGAGGTCCTGGCCGCTGACCTGCACCTGGCCGCCCAGGCCCTCGAAGCTCGCGCTCGCGGCGCGAGCCTGCAGGCCGGTCCAGGAGCGCCCGGTCACATTCGGGGCGGGCGGCACCTCGTCGAGCAGCGCGAGCGCGAAGTCGACGTCGTCGAGCTTCAACTCGGCCACGCCCTTCAACCCGGCGTAGGCGTCGAGGTCGGCGGCGCTGAGCACCAGGCCCTGCACCTGCGCCTGCTGGCCGTCGGACAGCGTGGCGCTGCGGGTCACGCGCTCCACCCCCAGCGTGCCCGAGACGCGGAAGAAGTCGGCCACCGCAACGTCGACGTCGAAGTAGGCCGCTTCGGTCTGGCCGCGCCGGCCGTCCAGATCGAGTTCGAAGATGCCGGCCTCGCCGATGCGGGTGCCGAAGGCCGACGCCGTGGCGCGGTAGTCGATGACGCTGCCGTCGGCGGCGGCCCGGTTGACCGCCACCTCGACGTCGCGCAGCGCGTCGATGCGCAGCACCTCGTTGTCGATGCCCACCAGGCCGATCGCGCTGGCGCTCGCCTCGAGCGAGGTGTAGCTGCCCTGGGCACCCTCGAGCGCCGCGAACGCGAAGGCCGCGTTCTGCACGGTGAAGCCCAGGCGGTCGGCCGGGTTGGCGGCGTCCACACCGACGAAGAAGTTCGCGTTCGCGGCGCCGAAGCTCAGGCCCGAGACCGTCTCCTCGCGCTGCCCGCTGCCCTGGCGCACCAGCACACGCGTGTCGTCCACGGTCTTGAAGAAGACGTCGGCCTCGAAGCTGACGAAGTCGGCCAGCCGGGCGCGCAGTCCCGTGGCGGCGAAGGCCGCGGTGCCCGCGGTGAGCGCGCTGTCGAAGGTGTAGGAGACACCGCCCACCGACAGCACGGTGCCGGCCGCTACGGCCTGGTTCGCGTAGCGCACGCTCACGCTCTGCGCCGACACCTGCGCCAGGCCGGCGAGGCTGACGTCGAAGGTGCCGTTCTTCAGCTCGAAGGCGAGCTTGCCGCTGTCGACGATCAGGCCGAAGTCGGCGTTGCCCAGGCGCACATGGCCGGCCGCGCCCGCCTCCAGCGAAGCCGAGAAGGTATTGCCGACGGCGCGCAGTTGGTTGCCGTTCTTCGAGAAGCCCAGGTCGCCAGCCACCTTGGCGAAACCAAGCACATCGGCCTCGAAGCCACGCACCGCGAAGGCCTGCGCACCGGCGGTCACCGCTTCGCCGAAGGTGTAGCTGATGGGCCCGACCGAGAGTTTCTCGTTCTTGGCGGCGCTGCCCTGGGCGTTGGCGTAGCGCACGAACACAGCGTCCGAAGAAAGGCCGGCCAGACTGGCGATGTTGGCGTCGAGCTCGCCGTTCGCCAGCTCGAACACCACACCACCGGAGGCGGTGGACTTGAAGCCGAAATCGGCGTTCGCAAGGCTCAGGCTCGCCACCGGCCCGGCGTTCAGCGCCGCGGTGACCCCGTTGCCAACGGCGACGATCTGGCGCGTGTTGCCGCTGCCCTGCTGCTTGAAGCCGATGTCACCCGAGAGCGTGACGAAGTCTGCCAGGCTGGCGCTGAAGCCGCGCACGCCAAAGGCCACCGTGCTGGCGGCGATCGCCTGCCCGAAGGTGTAGCTGACGCCTGGCACGCCCACCGTGGTGCCGGCAGCGACCGACGTGGTCGCGTTGGTGTACTGGACGATGACCTCGCGCGCCGTGATCGCCTGGAAGCCGGCGATCGAGGCCGAGAAGCTGCCACGGCTGAGCTCGAAGGCGGTCTTGCCGTTGCCGGCCAGCAGACCGAAGCTTGCGTCCTGCAGCGACAGCCCGATGACCCCGTCGATGCCCAGGCTGGCGTCCACCGCCTGCCCGGCTGCCTGGATGTCATTGCCGGACTTCTTGAACGCCAAGTCACCGCTGAGCTTCACGAAATCGGCCACGTTGGCCTCGAAGCCCTTGACCCCGAAGGCCACCGTATTGGCCGCGATCGCCTGCGCGAAGATGTACTCGATGTCGAGCACACCCACCTTCGTGTCCTTCGCCACCGCGGTGGCGGCATTGGTGTACTGGACGATGACCTCGTCGGCCGAGATGCCTGCCAGGCCGTCGATGCCGGCAGCGAACGATCCGTTCGACAGCTCGAAGGCTGTCTTGCCGCCGCCGGCGATCAGGCCGAAGTCGGCGTCTGCCAGCCGCACGTACACCGGCCCGGCTTCCAGCGAGGCGCTGACGTCGCGGCCCGCAGCCACGATGTCGCTGCCCACCTTCTTGAAGGCCAGATCGCCGCCCAGCGTGACGAAATCGGCCACGTTGGCCTCGAAGCCCTTGACCCCGAAGGCCACCGTGTTGGCCGCGATCGCCTGCGCGAAGGTGTACTCGATGTCGAGCACACCGACCTTCGTGTCTTTCGCCACCGCGGTGGCGGCATTGGTGTACTGGACGATGACCTCGTCGGCCGAGATACCCGCCAGGCCGTCGATGCCGGCCGCGAAAGAACCTTGCGACAGTTCGAAGGCCGTCTTGCCGCTGCCCGCGATCAGGCCGAAGCCGGCATCAGCCAGCCGCACATACACGGGCCCGGCCTCGAGGGAGGCACTGACATCACGGCCCGCGGCCACGATGTCGCTGCCCACCTTCTTGAAGGCCAGATCGCCCTCGAGCCTGACGAAGTCGGCCACGTTGGCCTCGAAGCCCTTGACCCCGAAGGCCACCGTGTTGGACGCGATCGCCTGTGCGAAGGTGTACTCGATGTCGAGCACGCCGAGCTTGGTGCCCGCCGCCACCGAGGTGCCCGCGTTGGTGTACTGGACGATCACCTCGTCGGCCGAGACACCACCCAGGCCGTCGATGCCGGCCGCGAAAGAACCTTGCGACAGTTCGAAGGCTGTCTTGCCGCTGCCCGCGATCAGGCCGAAGCCGGCATCGGCCAGCCGCACGTAGACCGGGCCAGCCTCCAAAGAGGCACTGACATCGCGGCCTGCAGCCACGATGTCGCTGCCCACCTTCTTGAAGGCCAGGTCACCGCCGAGCTTGACGAAGTCGGCCACGTTGGCCTCGAAGCCCTTGACCCCGAAGGCCACCGTATTGGCCGCGATCGCCTGCGCGAAGGTGTACTCGATGTCGAGCACGCCGACCTTGGTGTCCTTCGCCACCGAGGTGTCCGCATTCGTGTACTGGACGATGACCTCGTCGGCGGAGACATCGGCCAGGCCCGAGATGCCGGCCGAGAAAGAACCCTTAGAAAGTTCGAAGCCGAATTGCTTGCCGGTCCCGCCGCTGGCGCTGCTCGCGAAGAGACCGAAGCGCGCATCGTTCAAGCTCACGTGGGCCGCATCGCCAGCGGCCAGGCGCGCGTCGATGTCGGTGCCGACGGCCACCAGTTGCTCGGCCTCGCCCTGCGTCTGCGTGCTGAAGCCGAAGCTGCCCTCCAGCCCGACGAAGCCGAAGACGTCGATCTTCAGGTCGGCCCGCACCTCGAGCAGCTTGCCCTTGCTGCCGTCCATCGTGAGCTCGAAGACGTCTTCGGCTCCCTGGCCGTTGCGCACCAGCAGTTCGGTGCGCCGGCCCTGGCTGGCGTCCTCGGGATCGATGAGCGAGTAGTCCACGACCAAGGTCCGGGCCTCGACCTTGGGGATGAGGGTGGTCGACCCGGCCTGCTGCACGCTCAGCGCGGCGGCCTCGGCGCGCGGCGCGTCGGTGACCTGCAGCGCCGCCACGTCCACACCGAGCAGGCTGCCCGTGAAGCGCAGCTCCAGCGCGCGCCCGCTCCAGAACTCCACCGTGGCGCTGGCGGCGAAGCCGTTGCCGATGGCCGTGTTCAGCGCGGCCATCATCGCGTCCACCTCGGCCTGGACCTCTTCGCGGCTCATGTCCGCGTCGATGGCCTGGCTGGTGGCGGTCTTGGCCTGGTGCGTGAGCGACAGTGTCCACGCCGGCGTGGCGACCTGGGCGCTGGCCACGATGCGCTGCACCTCGCCCGTGCGCGGCGCGCCCTGGGCCAGGTTGCTGGGCTTGACCACCGCCAGGCTCAGGTTGCGCGCAGCCTCGCTGCCGCTGCCGTAGTGCGTGGTGATGTCGGCGATGTCGGTGCGCTCGAGCGTGCCCTGGAAGTTCAGAACGAAGGTCGCGCGGCGGCCCTCGGTCTGCGCCTCGTCCACGCTCACGGCCACGCGGCCGCTGCCGCCGTACAGCGTGTTCAGCGCCGTCTGCAGGTTCGCGCGCAGCGTCTGCGCGTTGGCGCTGTAGGCGATCGGATCGCTGTAGATGCGATCGCCGTCCTCGTCCACGTAGGAGACCTGGAAACTGCCCTCGGGCAGCTGCGCGTCCACCTGCAGCGCGCTGGATTGCAGCGACGCGAGGTTCGCGCTGCCCAGCCCGCCGCCGAAGCTCACCGTGTAGCGGTCGGTCTGGCCGCCGACGTCGACGGTGCCCAGTGCGCCCAGCGTGCCCGTGGCCCCGGTGGCGGTGGCGGCGCGCAGGGCCGTCTGCACCTGCGCGGGCGTCGCGCCGAGCGCGATCGTCCCCGTCGTCCAGGTCTTGCCTGCGTGCGCCAGGTTCAGCCTGAAGGTGCCCGCGGTGTCGGCCGCGCGGTCCACCACGACGAGCTGCCGCTCGCCCTGGCCCGGCTCGCCGTTGGCGCTGAGCACCCAGTCCAGCGTCGTGCTGGCGATGCTGATGCCCTTGCCCGGCAGGTCCTGGGCCCCGAGCGCGCCGACGAAGCGCACCGTGTACTGCTCGCCCGCGGCGACCTTGCGGTAGCTCACCTCCACGGCGCTGGTGTCGGCCACCCCGCCCGTGCTGGCCTTGAACAGCTCCGCGTAGGCCGCGCGCAGGTTGGCGATGTTCTGCGCCGGGTTGCCCACCACGAAACGGCCCTGCACCGTGGAGCCCTGGGCCGTGGCGCCCTGCGCCTGCAGCGCCACCAGCCCCAGGTTCTGGCCGGCCAGGCTGCCGCCGATGCCCAGAACGAGGGTGTCGCTGCTGGTGCTGGCGCGGCTGACGGTGAAGCTCGCGCCCGGGATCTGGCCGAAGGCGGCCTGCACCGCCGCCTGCACCTGCGCGGCGCTGGCGTTGCCCGCGATCAGCGCCGTGGTGTAACCCTGGCCCTCGTGCGTCAGCGTGAGCCGGAAACCCTGCGCCAGCGCATCCGACCCCAGCACGATGCGCTGCTGCTGCTGCACGGCGGTCACGCCGGCGGTGACGGTGCGCGTGCTGGCCGTGGCGTTGACCAGGCCCGTGGTGTTGACCGTGACCGCCTGCGCGTCGGTGCCCGCCAGCGCCCCGGTGAAGGCGATGTCCAGGCCGATCAGCCCGCTGTTGGACTGCTGGGCGTTGTAGCTGACCTTGACGTTGCCCGAGCCGATGGTCGACAGACCGGTCAGCGCGGCCTGCACGCGCGCGGCCAGCACGGCGCCGTCGCTGCTGTAGCTGATGGCGCTGGTGGTCTGGCCGCCGTAGCCGAGCGTGAAGTTGCCCCCGGGCACGCTCTGCGTGCTGGCGAAGTTCACCTGCAGGTCGGCCAGGTTCACACCCGCCAACGCCCCGCCAAAGGTGACGAGGTAGGTGTTGGCGCCTGCGCTCGCAACCTCCACGCGCCCGGCGCTGCCGAGCGCGGTGTTCAGCGCGTAGGCCACCGTGGCGGCGTTGGCGCCGACCTGGATGCCGGTGGTGGTGTAGGTCTGGGCGCCGTGCGTGAGCTTGAGCGTGAAACTCCCCCCGGCTGCAGCATTGATCTGGACCTTCTGCACCTCGGCCTGCGCCGCGCCGTCGGACAGCGTGGTGTAGGTGTAGCCGGTGCTGGAGGAGGCCTTGCTGCCCAGGTGGAACTTGAAGCCCGTGGCCGGGATCGCGCGCCCGGCCAGCTCGCCGGTGAAGCGCACCACGTAGCGGTCGCCAGGGCCGCTGTAGGCGCTGTCGAGCTCGACCTGCACGGCGCTGGTCCTGACCTGCCCGCCGGTCAGGTCCTTCAGCAGCGTGGCGTAGGCCGTGCGCATCTCGGAGATGGTGTCCTGCACGGCGCGGTCGCCGCGGTAGACCGCGCGCACGCTCTTGGACGGGTTCGACATCAGGAAGATGTCGTACTCCTGGATGACCTTCTCGGCCTTGAAGACGATGCCCAGCGCCGCCGACGCCCCGGCCCCGCCGGGCTGCACCTGGGTCACGCTGGCGCTGCCTGCCGGTGCGCTGGCCTTCGTGTCGCCCACCAGCGTCAGGCGCTGCAGCTCGCTCGTGCCCGCCACGGCGGCCGTCTGCTCCTGCACCAGCCCGTCGGTGACGAGGTAGACGGTGTACTGTCCGGCCGTGCCCGGGCTCGTGAAGGTGATGGTGTTGACCTCGTCCACGCCGGCCTGGCCGTCGTCGAGCGTGCTCACCGTGATGCTGACCGGCGCGGGCTCCTCGCGCAGCGCCTGCAGCACCACCTGCTTGCGCTCGTCCACCCCGGCCTGCGCGGCCTGCGCCTGCTCCACCTGGTAGCTCGTGGCCGCGGCTTGGGCGCTCACCGTGATGCCCGTCACGTCCACGCCTGCCAGCGCACCGACGAACTCCACCACGTAGCCGTCCACGCGGTTGCCCGTGACCTGCACGTTGCCCGCGCCCACGCCCTGCAGGCTCTCCAGCCCCGCCTTCAGCTTGGCCAGCACCTGCTCTTCGGTGTCGCCGCGGCCGATCTGCACGTCCGCGCTGCTGGCCGCGTAGCCCGTGCCCGCGGCGCGCTGCAGCTTCAGCGTGCCCACGAAGTCGTGCGCGAAGCTCAGCGCCAGCTCGGTGTTGACCTTGATCGTCTGCTCGGGCTGCGCCGCCAGCGTGATGCCCTGGTTGATGTTCACCAGCACCTGCTGGGCCTGCACCGTCAGCCCGTCGATGCCCTTGAACTGCGCGCTCGCCGCCGTGGCCTGCAGGCTGGTGAAGCGCCGGCTGTCATCCTCGGGGTCCTGGATCAGCGCCAGCCCGAAGTTCACCTGCCCGAGCTTCAGCCCCACCTCGCCGCTGGTGCCGCCGTTGATGCCGGCAAAAGCGTCGATGTTGCGCCCGCCGATGGTGACAAGCCGCGCGTCCTCGATCGTCGAGCCGTCGGACAGCGTCACGTCCTGGCTGCGCTGCTCGATCCCGAAACCGCCCTCCACGCTCAGGAAGCCGAACAGGTCCACGTCCAGGTGGCCGGCCGCCTTGATGGCCTCGCCCTCGGAGCCCTTCAGATCCAGGCTCAGCGTGCCGCCTTCGGCGTCGGTGACCACGCTCAGCGTGGTGGCCCCGGCGGCGTAGTCCGCCACCTTGTCGCCGTCCTTGCCCGCCTGGTTGACCGCCACGCTCAGGCTCGTGGCCGACATCGTCAGCCCGTCGATGCCCTCGAAGGCCACCTGCCCGGCCGTGGCCTGCAGGCTGGTCCAGCTGCGCGTGGCGTCGGCGCGGTCGCTCAGCAGCGCCAGTGCGAACTCCACGTCCTGCACCGCCAGGCCGATGCGCTCGCCCTCCTCGCCGCCGATGCCCACGAAGCCGTCGAGGTCGCTGCCGCCGATGGCCAGCAGGTCGGCTTGCACGGTGGTCGCATCCGCCAGCTTCAGCGTCTGCGTGGACTGCTGCAGCGACAGGAAGCCCTCGACCTGCACGAAACCCAGCACGTCCAGCTTCAGGTTGCCGCTGGCACGCGTGAGCTCGCCCAGGCTGCCGTCGCTGTCCAGCGTGATGGTGCTGTCCGGGCCGCTGGCCACCTCGTACTGCCGGAACCCGTGGTCCAGCACGATGTCGTCGGCCCCGCCCGTGCCCTTGACGCCGCGGTTGATCTCCACGCTCAGGTCGCTGGCGCTGGCCGTGAAGCCTTCCAGGCCCACCACGCCGATGCTGCCGGCCGTGGCCTTCAGCGTCGTGAAGCTGCGCGGCGTGGCCGTGCTGCCCTCTTCCAGCGTCTCGCTGGCCAGCAGCAGGCCGAAGTCCACGTCGGCCAGCGACAGGCCCATCGCCTCGCCCGTGCCGCCGTTCAGCCCCGCAAACGCCTGCACGCCGCTGCCGCCGATGGTCAGCACGCGGGTCTGGATCTCGGTGGGCGCCTGGGCCTTCGTGGGGTCCTCGGAGATCACCCCGTCGTTGAGGAAGAAGCTGTCGTCCTTGCTCTCGATCGCAAAACCGCCGCTGACCTGGAAGAAGCCGAAGACGTCCAGTTCCAGGTTGCCCGAGGCGCGCAGCAGCCGGCCCTGCGCGCCGTCCATCGTCAGCCCGATGCTGCTGCCCGGGCCCGTGGCCACGCTCAGCGCGGTGCGCCGGCCCAGGGCTTGGTTGTCCGGGTTCTTCCAGCCGTAGTCCACCACCGCGCCAGCCTCGGTGGAGGCGCGGTTGACCTCGATGGTGATCGTGTCGGCCGAGATCTCCAGCCCGTCCACGCCCACGAAGGCCGCGCCCGCGGCGCTGGCCTGCAGGCTGGTCCAGTTGCGCGCCGCAGCGGCCGTCTGGCCGGGCTCAGGCGTGGGCGGCACCTCGCTGAGCAGCGCCAAGCCGAAGGCCACACCCGTCAACTCCAGGCCCAGCGCCTCGTCGGTGCCGCCGTTGACGCCGGCAAACGCCCGCAGGTTCGACGCCCCCACCTTCAGCGCCTGCGCCTGCGCCGTGCTGCCGTCCGACAGCGTCAGCGCCACCGGCGCGGCCGCCTTGTCGAAGGCGAAGTCGCCCTCGACCTGCACGAAACCGAACACGTCCAGCGCCAC
>JBILNB010000092.1:0-14024 GCA_044375195.1 Rubrivivax sp.
GTGATCTCCCCGATCCTGGTGCCGCTGAAGATCACGCTGATGGCCGCCTTCCTGGTGGCTCTGCCGGTCGTGCTCTACCAGGTCTGGGCCTTCGTCGCGCCCGGGCTGTACTCGCACGAGAAGAAGCTCGTGCTGCCGCTCGTGATCTCGAGCACCTTCCTCTTCCTGCTCGGCGTGGCCTTCTGCTACTTCCTCGTCATCCCGGGGATGTCGAAGTTCATCCAGGCCTTCGCGCCGAGCGCCATCACGGCGGCGCCGGACATCGAGCAGTACTTCGGCTTCGTGCTCACGCTCTTCCTCGTCTTCGGCATCGCCTTCGAGGTGCCCGTGGCCGTGATCGTGCTCGTGCGCATTGGCGTGGTCTCGATCGAGCAGTTGAAGAAGTTCCGTGGCTACTTCGTGGTCGCCTCCTTCATCATCGCCGCCGTCGTGACACCGCCCGACGTGATCTCGCAGCTCGCGCTGGCGGTGCCCATGTGCATCCTCTACGAGATCGGCATCATCGCGGCGCGCATCTTCGTCAAGCACACGAAGGCGCCCGAGAGCGACGAGCAGAAGACGGCCTGAGGCGGCCGCCTGAGGTGGCTCGCGGGCAGCTCGCGGGTCGCGCGTTGACGTCAACGGCGCAGTTCGTCAGGCAGCGGCCGCTGGCCGACGGTGACTTGCAAGGTCTGTGCCTGTCCGTTGCGTTGCACGACGATGGGAGCGCGCGAGCGCGGGCTCAAGGAGGCCACGGCCCGCAGCAGGTCGGCGGTGTTGTCGACGCGGCGGGCGCCAACCTGCGTCACCACGTCGCCGGGCCGCAGCCCGGCCTGCGCGGCCGGGCCGTTCTGCAACACGCCGGTGATCAGCACGCCCCGCGCCTGTCCCAGGCCGAGCGAGGCGGCGAGGTCGGGGCTCAGGTCGCGCGGCTCGACGCCGATCCAACCGCGGATCACGCGCCCGTGGCGCACGATGGCCTCCATCACCTCGCGTGCCAGGTCCACCGGCACCGCGAAGCCGATGCCCAGGCTGCCGCCGCTCTCGGAGTAGATCGCGGTGTTGATGCCCACCAGTGCGCCGCGCGCGTCCACCAGCGCGCCGCCGGAGTTGCCCGGGTTGATCGCGGCATCGGTCTGGATGAAGTTCTCGAAGGTCGAAAGGCCCAGGCGGTTGCGCCCGAGCGCGCTGACGATGCCGCCCGTCACGGTCTGGCCGACGTTGAACGGGTTGCCGATGGCCAGCACCGGGTCCCCCACCTGCAGCCCCGCGACGTCGCCCAGCGCGATCACGGGCAGCGGCGCGAGCTCGACCTTCAGCACCGCGATGTCGGTTTCGGGGTCGGTGCCGACGAGCCGGGCGCGCGCCTCGCGGCCGTCGGCCAGTCGCACGTCGATCTCCTCGGCGCCGGCGATGACGTGGTGGTTGGTGAGCAGATAGCCCTCGGGCGAGACGATGACGCCCGAGCCCAGGCCGGCCTGCGGCGGCGGCGTGCGCTCGCCGTGGAAGAAGCGCGAGGCGGGGTCGTCCGGAGCCGGACGGCGCGCGTCGGCGCGCTGCGCCGTCACGCTCACCACGGCCGGCATGGCCACGCTTGCGGCGGCGCTCAGGCCAGGGGCCGGCCTGCCCGCGGCAGCCGGGGCCTGGACGACCGAGACCGTGACCGGCAGCAGCGTGCGCCCGCTGAGCCAGTCCGGCTTCAGCGTCGCGACGACGAACAGCCCCGCCAAGAGCACGGTGACGGCCTGCGAGAAAATCAGCCAGAGCCTGCGCATCACCAAACGGTCCACAACCCTCGACCCACCCACCACCGATGGCCCACCGCAACGAAGTCGATGCCTGGCTGCGCGAGACGCTGGCCGTGGACCGGTTCAAGGATTATGGGCCGAACGGCCTGCAGGTCGAGGGGGGGACGCAGGTGCGCCGCATCGCCAGCGGGGTGACCGCGAGCCGTGCCTTCATCGAGGCCGCGATCGCTGCCGGGGCCGACACGCTGCTCGTGCACCACGGCCTGTTCTGGCGCGGGCAGGACGGCCGCCTGATCGGCTGGCTGCGCGAGCGCGTGGCGCTGCTGATGCGTCACGAACTCAACCTATTCGCCTTCCACCTGCCGCTGGACGCCCACCCGTCCTGGGGCAACAACGCCCAGCTCGGCCTGCGTCTGGGCCTGCGGGCGGACGCCCGCTTCGGTGAGCAGGACCTGGGCTTCGTCGGCGCGGCCGGCGGGCTCGGCAGCGTCGATGCCCTGGCCGGGCGGGTGGCGCACGCCCTGGGCCGCGACCCGCTGACCGTGCCCGGTGACGGGCGTCCGCTGCGGCGCGTGGCCTGGTGCACCGGCGGCGCGCAGGGCTACTTCGAGGCTGCCGTCGCCGCCGGGGCCGACGCCTTCCTCACCGGCGAGATCTCCGAGCCCCAGGCGCACCTGGCGCGGGAGACAGGCGTGGCCTTCCTGGCCTGCGGCCACCACGCGACCGAACGCTACGGGGCGCCGGCGCTCGGTGCCGAACTCGCGGCGCGCTTCGGGCTCGAGCACGGCTTCATCGACGTGCCGAACCCGGCCTGATCGCCAGGGCGTCCCAGCTCGACCGAAAGGCGTACCGTGCCCCGTCCCCCTTTGCTGCTCACGATGGGCGATGCCGCCGGCATCGGCCCCGAATGCATCGTCCGCGCCTTCGCCGCGGGTGCGGCAGCCGACAGCGTCGTCATCGGCGATGTGGGCGTGATGCGGCGTGCGGCCGCGTTGCTGCCGGGCCTGCCGGTGCCGGTGGCACGCATCGACGCGCCTGCCGATCTCGCCGACGTGCCGCCGGGCTGCCTGCCGGTGATCGAGCCGGACCGCCTGCCCGAGGGGCTGGCCGGGTTGCCGCACGGCCGCGTCGATGCACGCTGCGGTGCCGCGGCCGCGCGCTGCATCGATCGGGCGGTGGACCTGGTGCAGCGCGGGCAGGGCGCCGCGGTCGTGACGGCGCCGCTGCACAAGGAGGCACTCGCCGCGGCGGGCGTCGACTTCCCCGGCCACACCGAGATGCTGCAGGCACTGGCCGGGCGCGCCGACCCCGGCGGCGCCCTACCGCCGGTGCGCATGATGCTGGCCAACGAGGAACTGCGCGTCGTCCTCGTCACGATTCATCTGGCGCTACGGCGTGCGATCGAGGCGGTCAACTTCGACGCCGTGCTGCAGACGCTGCGCATCGCGCATCGCTCGGCGGCACTGTGGGGCCAGCCGCGGCCGCGCATCGGCGTGGCCGGGCTGAACCCGCACGCCGGCGAGGGCGGCTTGTTCGGGGACGAGGAGTTGCGCATCATCGGCCCGGCCGTGGAGGCCGCCCGCGCCGAGGGTATCGACGCCCGCGGTCCGCATGCGCCCGACACCGTCTTCATGCGGGCGCGCAACGCGGCAGGCCACCCAGGCGAGTTCGACCTCGTGGTCGCGATGACGCACGACCACGGGCTCATCCCCGTGAAGTACCTCGGCGTGGAGCACGGCGTCAACGTCACGCTGGGGCTGCCCTTCGTGCGCACGAGCCCCGACCACGGCACGGCCTTCGACATCGCCGGGCAAGGGCGCGCCGACCCCTCGAGCCTGAAGGCCGCGCTCGCGATGGCGCGCCGGCTCGTCCAGGGGGACGACGGCGGCCCGGTGGCGAAAGCCTGAGCCGGGGCCGTGGCAGGCTGCGCAGTCAGCGGGGCGAAGACGGCGCTCCGCTAGAATCCGTGGGTTTCGTCCGTTGAACGAATAATGCAAGAGGGTTTTCATGAGTGAGGCCGTTGCCGATCCGGGCCGCCGGACCTGGATCGCGATCACATGCGGCGCGGGCGCCGTGGGAGGCGCGGCCGTCGCGGTGCCCTTCGTCAGCACCTTCACGCCTTCGGAGCGCGCGCGCGCCGCGGGTGCGCCGGTGCAGGTCGACATCTCGGCCTTGAAGCCGGGCGAGAAGCTCACCGTCGAGTGGCGCGGCAAGCCGGTGTGGATCCTGCGCCGCACGCCCGAGCAGCTCGAGACGCTGAAGAAGACCGAGGCTCAGGTTGCCGACCCCAAGAGCCTGCGCACGCAGTACCCCACGCCCGACTACGCCAAGAACACCCACCGCTCGATCAAGCCCGAGGTCTTCGTCGGCGTGGGTATCTGTTCGCACCTGGGCTGCTCGCCCAGCGACAAGCTGCAGGCCGGGCCGCAGCCCTCTCTGCCTGACGACTGGGCGGGTGGCTTTCTCTGCCCCTGCCACGGCTCGACCTTCGACGTCGCCGGCCGTGTCTTCAAGAACAAGCCCGCGCCCGACAACCTCGAGGTACCGCCGCACATGTACCTGTCGGACACCGTGCTGCTGATCGGCGAGGACAAGAAGGCCTGAGCGGCCCTTCTTGCGCTTACTCCAGATTCCACCGAGGACTCCATGGCTGAATTCAAGGAAGCTCCGGCCGGCGCGACCGCGGGGCAGAAGCTGCTGACCTGGGTCGACAACCGGTTCCCGGCGTCGAAGTTGTACAAGGAGCACCTGTCCGAGTACTACGCGCCGAAGAACTTCAACTTCATGTATTTCTTCGGCTCGCTGGCCATGCTGGTGCTGGTGATCCAGATCGTGACCGGCATCTTCCTGGTGATGCACTACAAGCCCGATGCGGCGCTCGCTTTCGCGTCGGTCGAATACATCATGCGCGACGTGCCCTGGGGCTGGTTGGTGCGCTACATGCACTCCACCGGCGCCTCGGCCTTCTTCGTCGTCGTCTACCTGCACATGTTCCGTGGCATGCTCTACGGCAGTTACCGCAAGCCGCGCGAGCTGGTGTGGATCTTCGGCTGCGCGATCTTCCTGTGCCTGATGGCCGAGGCCTTCTTCGGCTACCTGCTGCCCTGGGGCCAGATGAGCTACTGGGGCGCCCAGGTGATCGTCAACCTGTTCGCTGCCGTACCCTTCGTCGGCCCGGACCTGGCGCTGCTGATCCGTGGCGACTACGTGGTGAGCGACGCGACGCTCAACCGGTTCTTCAGCTTCCACGTGATCGCCATCCCGCTGGTGCTGATCGGTCTGGTGGCGGCGCACATCATCGCCCTGCACGAGGTGGGTTCCAACAACCCCGACGGCATCGAGATCAAGGCCAAGAAGGATGCCCAGGGCCGCCCGCTGGACGGCATCCCCTTCCACCCCTACTACACCGTGCACGACATCATGGGGGTGTCGGTCTTCCTGCTGCTGTTCAGCGCCGTGGTCTTCCTGGCCCCGGAGATGGGTGGCTACTTCCTCGAGTACAACAACTTCATCCCGGCCGACCCTCTGAAGACGCCGGCCCACATCGCCCCGGTGTGGTACTTCACGCCCTACTACTCGATGCTGCGCGCGACGACCGACCCCATGGTCAACGTCTTCGTCGTGCTCGTGGCCCTGGGCGCGGCGGTGACGCTGCTGCTGGGCGGGCTCTCTCGCAACGCCAAGGTCGTCGTGGCCGTCTCGGCACTGGTCTTCATCGGCTTGCTCAAGGCCTTCGACGCCAAGTTCTGGGGTGTGGTGGTGATGGGCGGCGCCGTCGTCATCATGTTCTTCCTGCCCTGGCTCGACAACAGTCCGGTCAAGTCGATCCGCTACCGTCCGAACTGGCACAAGTGGATGTACACGGTCTTCGCCATCAACATGGTCGTGCTGGGCTACCTCGGCATCAAGCCGCCGTCCGACGCCGGCACGCTGATCTCGCAGATCGGCACGATCTTCTACTTCGGATTCTTCCTGCTGATGCCCTTCTGGAGCCGCATCGGCGAGTTCAAGCCCGTCCCCGAGCGCGTGGTCTTCCAGCCGCACTGAGCCGGCGCCCAGCACAGAGCTTTGCATCCATGATGAAGAAACTTCTCCTGGCGCTGGTGGCGGCGCTCTCGCTGGCGGCCGGTGGGGCGCGCGCGGCCGGCGACGGCATTGCCTGGGACAAGTTCCCCGCCGAGCGGGTCACCGACCTGGCTGCGCTGCAGAACGGGGCCAAGCTGTTCGCCAACTACTGCCTGAACTGCCACGCAGCCGAGTTCATGCGCTACAACCGCCTGCGCGACATCGGCCTGACCGAGGAGCAGATCGCGGGGAGCCTGGTCTTCACCGGCGCCAAGGTCGGCGAGACGATGAAGGTCGCACTCGCGCCCAAGGACGCCAAGGAGTGGTTCGGCGGCCAGCCCCCCGACCTGACCGTGATCGCGCGCTCGCGCTCGGCTGCGGGCAAGGGCACGGGGGCCGACTACATCTACACCTACCTGCGCACCTACTACCGGGACGACACCAAGGCCACCGGCTGGAACAACGCTGCCTTCCCGAACGTGGGCATGCCGCACGTGCTTTGGGAACTGCAGGGGCAGACTCGCGCGGTCTGGGCCGACGTGCCCGACGCGCACGACCCGAAGAAGGTGACGCACGTTTTCAAGGGCCTCGAGCAGGTCACGCCGGGCACGCTCACGCCGGCGAAGTACAACGAGGCCGTGGCCGACCTCGTCGCCTACCTGCAGTGGATGAGCGAGCCCATGCAGGCCGACCGCGTGCGCATCGGCGTGTGGGTGCTGCTGTTCCTCGCCGTCTTCACCGTGATCGCCTGGCGCCTGAACGCCGCGTTCTGGAAAGACGTCAAGTAAGCCTGCCTGGGCCCGGCGCTGCCGGGGCCTGCAGCGCAGTGGCGGCCTCGGGGCCCCACTGCGTTTGTGTTTTCTCCGGGGCCGCTCGTGCCCTGTCGCTGAAGGAAAAGCTGTCGCCATGATGGTCCTCTACTCCGGAACCACCTGCCCCTACTCGCACCGCTGCCGCTTCGTGCTGTTCGAGAAGGGCATGGATTTCGAGATCCGCGACGTCGATCTGTTCGCCAAGCCCGAGGACATCGCGCTGATGAACCCGTACAACGAGGTGCCCATCCTGGTGGAGCGCGACCTCATCCTGTACGAGTCGCACATCATCAACGAGTACATCGACGAGCGCTTTCCTCACCCGCAGCTGATGCCGGGCGATCCGGTGGCGCGCGCGCGCGTGCGCCTGTTCCTCTTCAATTTCGAGAAGGAACTGTTCTCGCAGGTCAACCTGCTCGAGGGCCGGGGCGTCAAGGCCACCGAGAAGCAGCTCGAGAGGGCGCGCGAGCAGATCCGCGACCGGCTGACCCAGCTCGCGCCGATCTTCATGAAGAACAAGTACATGCTCGGCGACGACTTCTCCATGCTCGACGTGGCCATCGCCCCGCTGTTGTGGCGCCTGGATTACTACGGCATCGAGCTTTCCAAGAACGCCGCGCCGCTGCTGAAGTACGCCGAGCGCATCTTCTCGCGCCCGGCCTACATCGAGGCGCTGACGCCGTCCGAGAAGGTGATGCGCAAGTAAGCCCGTCGACCCTGGGCACGCTGCCGTCATGACCACGCCTTTGTCCCCCGAGTCCCAGGGCACGCCTACGCGCCCCTACCTGATCCGGGCGTTGCACGACTGGTGCACCGACAACGGCTTCACACCCTACCTCGCGGTCTTCGTCGACGAGACCGTGCAGGTGCCGATGGAGTACGTCAAGAACCGAGAGATCGTACTCAACGTGAGCTTCGAGGCCACGAGCGGCCTGCGCCTGGGCAACGAGTTCGTCGAGTTCAAGGCCCGCTTCGGCGGGGTGCCGCGCGATATCGTCGTGCCGGTGGGCCATGTCGTGGCGATCTACGCGCGCGAGAACGGGCAGGGCATGGCCTTCCCGGTGCCGGTCGAGGCCTCCGCCCCGGCCGAGCCGGCGCCGCCCCAGCCGCAGCCTGAGCCGGCCCCGGAGCCGCGGCGCGCCGCGCCGGTGATCAAGCTCGCAGGCGCCGAGGCCCCGGCCAAGCCCAAGCGCGAGCGCACTTCGCCCACCCGCCCCGACAGCCCGCCGCCTGCGCCCACCCCCTCGGGCGGAGGACGACCCTCGCTGAAGCGTGTGAAGTGAAGCCTGCGCGACCGCGCCCCGCTGCCGCGGTGACCGGACGCCACGCTCCTAGAATCTTGTTCCTTCTGCCGACTTAGCTCAGCTGGTAGAGCATCCGCCTTGTAAGCGGGAGGTCATCCGTTCGATTCGGATAGTCGGCACCACGACCATGGGGCTCCGCAGCCCCGGGGCTCCCGGCCCTCAAGCGGCGGAACGCCCGGACGAAGGCGCTGCGTGGCGCGGCGACACCCGCACCTTCACCTCGCTCACAGGCAAGCCGCGCTGCTGCAGCTCGGCGGCAATGCGCGGCAGCAGTTGGCGCGCCTTGGACGCGGCCGGGCCGCTGTCGGCCAGCAGCACCCAGCAGCCGTTCTCGAGCGGCCCCGGGCGCAGCAACGTCCCCAGGCCGGCGCCGATGACGGGCCGTGCCGCCTGCATACACTCCTGGGCCGTGCGCCAGCTGCCGAGCAGCGCGCCCAGGGTCTCGTGGCCCTGCAGCGCCTCGGCCAGTGACCGGGTGCCCGGTGGGGTGGAGCGTGCCATGCGTTCCAGTGTATCGGCCGTGTCGGCGGGAGCAGCCTTGCGATGCAGATCATGATCACCCACGGCGCGCTGGCGCGCACGCGCGTGCTGCAGTTCAGCCGCTGGCAGCTGGCCGCCGCGGCGGTGGCCCTGGCCCTGCTGCTGATGCTGACCTCGGGCGCGGTTTACCACTGGTTCTTCCTGAAGGCCGCGCGCGACGGCTGGCCGGTGGTCAGCACGCTGGTGCGCTTCGTCGTCCGCGACGAGATCGCGCAGCGCGAGCGCTTCCTGCGCGAGAACCTGGACGCGATGGCGCAGAAGGTGGGCGAGATGCAGGCGCGCCTGATCAGGCTGGAGGCTGTGGGCGAGCGCGTCACCGGCCTGGCCGGGGTGAAATCCGAGGACCTGGCCCCGCTGCAGCGTGGCAGCGTGCCGGCTGCCGGTGGGCGCAGTCCCGCGCCCGGCCCGGGCGCAGACCGGCCTGCCGGCGCAAAGTCCAGCGAGAAGGGCGCTGAGAAGGGGGCAGGCAAGGGCGCGCAGGCCCCCGCGAAGCCCCTGGCCACGGCGCAGGGCGGTCTGTACGTCCCGCTGGAGCGGCCGACCCTCGAGCAACTCGATCAGGTGCTCGGATGGCTCGGCGAGCGCGCCGAGCAGACGGCCGACCTGTTCACGCTGGCCGAGTCCCGTCTGTTCGAGGAGCGCATGCGCGCGCTCATGGTGCCCAGCATCGTTCCCGTCGAGGGACCGGTCGGCTCGGGCTTCGGCTTCCGGTCCGACCCCTTCGCCGGCCGCATGGCGCTGCATACCGGGCTGGACTTCCCCGCCGATGTCGGCACGCCGGTGCGTGCGGCCGCCGGCGGCGTGGTGCTGTCGGTGGGCTGGCACCCGCAGTACGGCCAGGTGCTCGAGATCGACCACGGCAACGGCCTCAGCACGCTGTACGCCCACCTGTCGAAAGCGCGCGCGGCGGCGGGCGACATCGTGCGGCGCGGTCAGGTGGTGGCCGAGGTCGGCAACACCGGCCGCTCGACCGGCCCCCACCTGCACTTCGAGGTGCTGCTCGACGGCGTACCGCAGGACCCCTCGCGCTTCCTGGCCGCCCGCCCGGCCAGCCCCTCCGGCAGGGTGGGCCGGATGGTAAAGTGACGGGCTTTGTCTGCGGCGTCCCGAAGGTCGCCGCAGGCCCTGCCCGGGGTGTCGCCGGCGCCTGCGACGGCGTGCCGGGCACCCGAGGCCGCCGTGCGGCGGCCGACCCCACCCGAGCGAGCCATCCCGCATGTTGCCCAAGTTCCTGACCCAGATTTTCGGCAGTCGCAACGACCGCCTGCTGAAGTCCTACCGGAAGGTGGTGCAGCAGGTCAATGCGCTGGAGCCGGCCTTCGAGCAGCTCGACGACGCGCAGTTGCGCGCCAAGACCGACGAGTTCCGCCAGCGCCTGGCCTCGGGCACGATGCTGGACGAACTGCTGCCCGAGGCCTTCGCGGCGGTGCGCGAGGCCGGCAAGCGTACGCTGAAGATGCGCCACTTCGACGTCCAGCTCATGGGCGGCATGGCGCTGCACCAGGGCAAGATCGCCGAGATGCGCACCGGCGAGGGCAAGACGCTGATGGCCACGCTGCCCGTCTACCTGAACGCGCTGGCCGGCCAGGGCGTGCACGTCGTGACGGTCAACGACTACCTCGCGCGGCGTGACGCCGAGTGGATGGGCCGGCTCTACGGCTTCCTCGGCCTGACGGTGGGCGTCAACGTGCCCGGCATGACGCGCGAGCAGAAGCAGGCCGCCTTCGCTGCCGACGTCACCTACGGCACCAACAACGAGTTCGGCTTCGACTACCTGCGCGACAACATGGTCTACGAGGTGGCCGAGCGCGTGATGGCGCGTGGCCAGCAGTACGCCATCGTCGATGAGGTGGACTCCATCCTGATCGACGAGGCGCGCACGCCGCTGATCATCAGCGGCCAGGCCGAGGACCACACCGAGCTCTACGTCAGCATCGACGCCGTCGTCCCGCAACTGAAGAAGCAGATCGGCGAGGCCGACCCGCGTACCGGCGAGGGCGTGATCGAGCCGGGCGACTTCACCGTCGACGAGAAGCAGCACCAGGTCTTCCTGACCGACGCCGGGCACGAGCACGCCGAGCAGCTGCTCACCGCCGCAGGCCTGCTGGCCGAGGGCGCAAGCCTGTACGACCCGGCCAACATCACGCTGATGCACCACGTGTACGCGGCCCTGCGCGCACGACACCTCTACCACCGCGACCAGCACTACGTCGTGCAGAACGGCGAGATCATCATCGTCGACGAGTTCACCGGCCGCCTGATGACCGGCCGGCGCTGGAGCGACGGCCTGCACCAGGCGGTGGAGGCCAAGGAGCGGGTGCAGATCCAGAACGAGAACCAGACGCTCGCCTCGGTCACCTTCCAGAACTACTTCCGCCTCTACCGCAAGCTCGGGGGCATGACCGGCACGGCCGACACCGAGGCCTACGAGTTTCAGGAGATCTACGGCCTGGAGACCGTGGTCATCCCGCCGAACAAGCCGACGGTGCGAAAGGACGAGCTCGACCTCGTCTACAAGACGACGAAGGAGAAGCACGACGCGGTGACCTCCGACATCCGCGAATGCCACGAGCGCGGCCAGCCGGTGCTGGTGGGCACGACCTCGATCGAGAACTCCGAGCTCGTCTCGGCGCTGCTGACCAAGGCCGGCCTGCCGCACCAGGTGCTCAACGCCAAGCAGCACGCGCGCGAGGCCGAGATCGTGGCCCAGGCCGGGCGGCCGGGAATGATCACCATCGCCACCAACATGGCAGGCCGCGGCACCGACATCGTGCTCGGCGGCAACGTCGAGAAGCAGGTCCAGCTCCTTGAGGCCGATGCCTCGCTGTCCGACGAGGCGCGCAGCGTGCGCGCGCAGCAACTGCACGACGAGTGGCAGGGCCTGCACGAGCAGGTCAAGGCCCAGGGCGGCCTGCGCATCATCGCCACCGAGCGCCACGAGAGCCGGCGCATCGACAACCAGTTGCGCGGCCGCGCCGGGCGTCAGGGCGACCCGGGTTCGAGCCGCTTCTACCTCAGCCTGGACGACCCGCTGATGCGCATCTTCGCGGGCGACCGCGTGCGCGCCATCATGGACCGCCTGAAGATGCCCGAGGGCGAGGCCATCGAGGCCGGCATCGTCTCGCGCAGCATCGAGAGCGCGCAGCGCAAGGTCGAGGCGCGCAACTTCGACATGCGCAAGCAACTGCTCGAGTATGACGACGTCGCCAACGACCAGCGCAAGGTCATCTACCAGGAGCGCAACGAGATCCTCGAGGCTGCGTCGCTGGACGACCGCATCGCCCAACTGCGCCAGGGCGCGCTTGGCGAGGTCGTGCGTGCGTACGTGCCGGCCGAGAGCATCGAGGAGCAGTGGGACCTGACCGGCCTCGAGAAGGTGCTGCGTGAGGAGTGGCAGCTCGAGGTGGCGCTGCAGTCCACGGTCGAGGGCAGCGAGTCGATGACCGACGAGGACGTGCTCGCGAAGGTGCTGGCCGCCGGCGACGCGCAGTTCCAGTCCAAGATGGACGTCGTCGGCGCGGCGCAGTTCACGCCCTTCATGCGCATGGTGCTGCTGCAGTCCATCGACTCGCACTGGCGCGAGCACCTGGCGGCGCTGGACTACCTGCGCCAGGGCATCCACCTGCGCGGCTACGCCCAGAAGAATCCGAAGCAGGAGTACAAGCGCGAGGCCTTCGAGCTCTTCGCCAAGCTGCTGGACGTGGTGAAGATGGAGGTGGCGCGCCTGCTGCTGACGGTGCGCATCCAGACCCAGGAGCAGGTGGCGCAGGCGGCCGAGGCCATCGAGCAGACGGCCTCGCACCTGTCCAACGTCACCTACACCCATCCGAACGAGGACGGCAGCGTCTCCGAGGAGACCGAACCCGCCACGCGCGCGGCCGAGGTGCCCAAGGTCGGCCGCAACGATCCCTGCCCCTGCGGCAGTGGCAAGAAGTACAAGCTCTGCCACGGCAAGCTGGCCTGACCGCCGGCGTGGCCGGGCGAGTGCACGGCACCGACTGAAGACCAGCTCCCCGGCTGCCTGCATCCCGAAGAGCCACCCGCCCTCCAGGAGAGATCCCATGCCCGTCAACCTGAGCGCCCCCGATCCCGCCCACCTGCACACGGTGGCCGGGCTGCGCATCGGCACAGCGATGGCCGGCATCCGCAAGGCGAACCGGCGCGATCTGGTTGTCTTCCTGCTCGACGAGGGCGCGGCGGTGGCCGGGGTGTTCACGAAGAACCGCTTCTGCGCCGCGCCGGTGCAGCTGTGCCAGGCGCGCCTGGCGGCGGGCGGCGGGCAGGGCATCCGCGCGCTCGTCGTCAACACCGGCAATGCGAACGCCGGCACCGGGGCCGAGGGGCTGGCGCGCGCCACGCGCACCTGCGAGGCGCTGGCGCGCCACCTCGGTGTTGCGCCGCAGCAGGTGCTCCCTTTCTCCACCGGCGTCATCCTCGAGCCGTTGCCGGTGGACCGCATCGAGACCGGGCTGCCGGCCTTGCTGGCCAACGCCGCGGCGCCCGCGCCGGCCGACGGCGCGCGCTGGGCCGAGGCCGCCCAGGGCATCATGACCACCGACACCGTGCCCAAGGGCGCCTCGACGCAAGTGCAGATCGGCGGGCGCACGGTCAGCGTGACCGGCATCTCCAAGGGCGCCGGCATGATCCGGCCGAACATGGCCACCATGCTCGGCTACGTGGCCACCGACGCCGTCGTCGCGCCGGTGCTGCTGCAGCAGCTCGTGCGCGAGGCTGCCGACGAGAGCTTCAACCGCATCACGATCGACGGCGACACCTCCACCAACGACAGCTTCGTGCTGATGGCCACGCAGGCCGCCGGGCACGCGCCGATCACGTCGCTCGACTCGCCCGAGGGCCAGGCGCTGCGCGCGGCGGTGTTCGACGTCTCGCGCCGGCTGGCCCAGGCCATCGTGCGCGACGGCGAGGGCGCGACCAAGTTCATCACCGTGCGCGTGGACGGCGGGCGCAGCGTCGAGGAGTGCCGCCTCGTGGCCTACGCGATTGCGCACTCGCCGCTGGTCAAGACAGCGTTCTACGCCAGCGACCCGAACCTGGGGCGCATCCTCGCGGCGGTGGGCTATGCCGGCATCGACGACCTGGAGCAGGGCCTGATCGACCTCTTCCTGGACGACGTGCACGTCGCCCGCGCCGGCGGCCGCCACCCCGACTACCGCGAGGAGGACGGCCAGCGCGTGATGAAGGGCAGCGAGATCACGGTGCGCGTGGACCTGCACCGCGGCAGCGCTTCAGCCACGGTCTGGACCTGCGACCTCTCGCACGACTACGTCAGCATCAACGCTGACTACCGCAGCTAAGGCGGGTCAGGCTCCGAGGCCGAGAGGCCTTTCAGGCCGCGGCCGCGGCCTCGAGCGCCTTGCGCATCTTCTTCATCGCCGCCACTTCGATCTGGCGGATGCGCTCGGCGCTGACGCCGTACTCGGCGGCGAGCTGGTGCAGCGTCATGCCGCCTGAACTGTCGTCGTTGACCTCGAGCCAGCGCTGCTCGACGATGCGGCGGCTGCGGGCGTCCAGCGCATCCAGCGCGCGCGCGATGCCGTCGCCGGCCATCCAGTCGC
>JBILNB010000148.1:0-3697 GCA_044375195.1 Rubrivivax sp.
GGCGCAGGCCCGAGGCGGCGAGTTCGCGCTCGAAGGCGAGCTTGGCCTGCTGGAAGGCCAACAGCGGCTTCTGCACGCAGATCGCCGACAACAGCACGAAGTGCGCCACGCCGGCGCCCTGCGCCGCGCGCAGCGCCTGCACATGAGCAGCGTGATCCACTGCCCAGGCGTCGCGCGGCGCGCCGCTGCGCGAGGCAAGGCAGGAGACGATCGCGTCGAAGCGCTCGCCGCGCAGGCCGTCACGCGCGAGCGAGGCCGGATCCTGCGCCTGCGCGACGCGCAGCTCGACCCCGGGCAGCAGGCGCCGGACGTCGTCCTGCGTCAGGCGCGCGCCCAAGCCGCTGCGCGGCCGCACCAGCGCCACCACCGCGTGCCCACCCCGCACCAGCGCCCGCGCCGTGGCCTGGCCGATGGTGCCGGTGGCGCCGAGCAGCAGCACCCGCTGCGGCACAGGCACGGCTTCAAACCCCATCGGGCCACCCGACGCAGAACAGGGCGGCGACGCGCGCGCGAGCCCACCCGCCCAGCCTGCCCGCCGCGGTGCCTGCGCGCCTCATTCGAGGCGCCGCGGCGGCCGCGCATCCGGCGCGCGGGACTCGGTGAATTCGACATCCACCACGTCGGTGTCCTGGCGACGCCCGAAAGCCCCGGCACTGCCACCGAACCGCGCGCCGAAGCGGCCCCGGCGCACCCAGGCCTGGCGCCACTGGAAGCGCACGGGCGGCGCCGGCCGCCCCCGCAGCCGGGCCCAGGCCACCAGAACCAGCGCCGCCGCCACACCGAACAGGCCCACGCCCAGCACCAGCAGCAGCCCGACAAGCGCGAACACCGCGCCCAGCACGGTGACGAAGACCCGGGCAACGAAGCGCGCGAAGCCGGTCATGAAGCGGGTGACGGTGACCACCGCACAATGGTAGCGGCCCAGGAGAGATCCACCCTGCGGCATGGATGCAAGGCTGGGTCAGAAGAGCGACTCACCATGGCGGCGCACCCGCCCCCGCCGCCGTCGCCGAACCAGCATCAGGCCTGCCCCGTACGCCTCGCGAACTCGACGACCGCCAGCGCATGCGCCAGCAGCGCGCCCATCGCCCCCGCTCCGCCCGACGCAACGCAGCAGCGATGTCGCGCGCCCCTTTCACCTTCGCGCCCGGACGCCCCACAGATGCACTGCGCCGAAAACCGCAGCACCGAAGATCAGGGTGTGCGACAGCACCCCCTCGAACTCGTTGGCGGGATGTCGGGCGAACGCCAGGTGCAGGCCGGCGTGGACGACGAGGAAGACCGACACCCAGAACTGCACCTTCGCGGCACGCTCAGGAACAAGACTGGTCAGCCCGCCGAGCACCAGGGCGAACAGGGGCACATGGAGCACGACGAACACGATGCGCCCCACCTCGGGATCCAGCCAACTCGTCAAGGGCAGGACCCGCCATTCGGCATGCGTCATGGCATCGAGTTCGTGCGTGAACAGCAAGCTGACACCGAGCAGGAACGCCGCCCGGGACCACGGGGGAGGGTGATGATTCGTCATGGCTCTTGCGTGCGGGGCGCCGTCCAGCGCGACGGCAGGCCCGAGTGTCGAGGCGCCGCGTCGGCATGACAATGACCTTTCAGGTCGTGTAGGGACGCAGCGGCTGTGGAGGCGGCGGATGCCCGACGTCGAGGAGACACCCGACGCACTCGCCATCAACCTGCTCGACACCCTCGCGCATTCGCAGGGCTTGAAGCGGCGACGCCAACCGACCCCCTGGGGCCAGCGATCGCCGACCCCGGACCGTCCGGCCGCCCCCTGGACTCGCCCGCTGGGTGCGAACCGCGGGCAACTCGTCAGGCGTGCAACCTTCGAGGGCGATCTTGCCCAGCGAGAACTTCAGCGAGATCTCCCAGAACGACAGACTGCTGACGGCGACCTCGTTGTCAAGGCCGATCAGGGCCGAGCGCGCCCGCGCACTCAACTTGCGCGGCGAGAACGCCGCCCACAGAAAGGTGTGCGTGTCCAGCAGCAGCTTCATGCGCTCAGGAACTCTTCGTCGCTCAGGGCGAAGTCCCCGCGCAGCGGGCCCAATACGCGCGGCCGAGGCTGTTGCAGCATCTGGTAGGGCACGAGGGCCGCCACCTTCTGCCTGCGACGCCCGAAGCTGATGGCCACAGGTTCACCGTAGGCGGCCATGCGGGTGAGCACTTCGGAGAACTGGGCTTTCAATTCGGCAACGGAGAGTGTCTTCATGCCTTGAAGCTCATCACTGGACCGGCCCGAAGTAGACAACTTGTCATGATGACCTCGGATCACCCGGACCTCAGCTCCCGATCGAACGGAGCCGGCGGTACTCCACGGCGCTACTCCGTCGCGCCGACGATGCCGGCCAGCGCCAGCACGCCGACGGTCACGAGCGCCGCCAGGCGCCAGGCCACGCTGCGCCCCATGCTGTGGCCGGCGAAGTGGTGCGCGAACTCCGCCGGCATCGGCATCGGGCGCAGCGCAGACACGTTGGCACCGCCGGTGTTGCCGGCCGGCACCCAGCCGATCAGTGCGCCGGGCAGCGTGGCGAGCAAGCGCACGATCTGCCCGACGATCTCGCGCCCGTCCCGGCGCCGCCAGCCCACGCGCAGCATCCACAGGTGGGTCAGCACGTGCGGCCACAGGTGGCGCTGGCCGAGGATGTGGGCGCGCTCCAGGAAGCCGAAAGCGGCGTCGGGGTCCCCCGCGCGCCAGGCGGCGCGGGCGGCCTTCATCTCATGGCGGAAGGCGGTGGCAAGCGAGGTTTTCATCGCGACAGGCTCCGTGGTGGCATTCGGTGGCCGATGTTCCCGCGCACGCAGCCTGCGGTCTTGAACGAATCGCCTGTCTCATCGAAAAGCCGGTCGATCCACACCTCTTGCCGGCGCTCGACTCAGAGGCTGAGAGTCATTCCGCCGTGCCCGAAAGGCACGCCGAAACGACCTGGATCTAGGCGCAAACCGCAGCCATAGCTCGGGCCATGGCGAGGATTTGCGACGACGAGCCAGGGTGTTTTGGCGTGCAAGGCGAGCGTGGGGGAATGACTCTCAGGCTCTCAAACGTCGCCTGGGACAGGCTCGTCGCAGGCGACCTCCACCACCCGCTGATGCCGGCTCGACTCCATGCCGCAACGCAACTTTTCCGCCAGAGCCTGCACGCGGGATGGCCCGGAGTGGCTTCTGCGCCGGGCGTATCGCCCGGAAGCAAAGCGTGACGAGGTCATGGTATGACCGCCCGCCCATCGGTATCATTCGCATGCATGAACACGCTCACCGTCAAGATCCCGCCCAGTCTGGACGAGGCGCTCGCCCAGGCCAGCGCCAGAACGCACATCAACAAATCGGAGTTGGTTCGCCGGGCACTGGATCTCTACCTGCGGCAGCGCGACGTCGAGCAGCCGTTTGTCTCGGCGCTGGACCAGGCGGGTGATCTGGCTGGATGCTTCGCCGGAGGCCCCCGCGATCTTTCATCCAATCCTGAGCACCTCGCCGGTTTCGGCCGCATCTGAGCCGCCTCATCGGCGCGATCGGCGATGAAGATCCTGCTCGACACTGGGCCCTGGGTGGCGCTGATGTGTCGTGACGACAGCCATCACGCCTGGGCACGCGAACAATTCGCAAGCCACCCCGGCCCCTTCCTGACCTGCGAGGCGGTGGTGGCCGAAACCTGCTTTCTGCTGGCTCGGGGCGGTTTTGATCC
>JBILNB010000093.1:0-13971 GCA_044375195.1 Rubrivivax sp.
AAGGGCTTGTCGTCGGCGCCCAAATTGACACCGATGGCGTCAAGCAGGCGGTCGTAGCCGGTACGCGAACCGGCGTTCAGCGTGCCGATGACGAAATCGGTCGAAGGGTCGAGGCCCGCGTCGGTCAACAGCGACGCCAAGCTCTGTCGCAAGGTGGACTGGGCGGTGCTCAGCGCGCTGGGGGTCGGGTTGAGCGCGCCGGTCATCAGGTCTTCGACCTCCTTGCCGGTGGCCAGCAAGGACATGGCGCTCGTCAGCGGCGTGACGTGGCCGGTGCCTGCCTGTTGCACGATGGAATACAGGCAGGTGAACTGATCGCCTGCATGGCCGCAAGCTTCAACGCGCCACGGGCCGGTGCCCGTGAGCGTCACGCCACTGTAGCGGCCCTGGCTGTCGACGGCCACGTCGCTCGCCACCACACTTCCGGTAGCGTCGAGAATGCGCACGCGCCCGCCAGTCATGGGGGCCCCCACGGCCACGGTGCCCGCCAGAGTGCTCGTGCCGTTGCTGCCGGTGTCCGCAGCAGACTTGCCGCCACCGCAGCCTGCCAGGAGGGCAGAGACACCGATCACCAGCGTGGCCCAGTGCCATGTTCCAAGCCGGCCGGTCGCCGCCGGCCGCAAATGGGATTCCATTCAGGATCTCCAGGCGGACGCCACACGCGCGCATCCGGTCAGCGCGGCCGCCTGCGGCTGCCCGGGGCTCGGCCCACGGCGGGCTCGAATCCCGGAGTTTGCCGCGTTCAGCCCGGAAAGTACACCCGGAAATGCGCATGATTCCAGGCCTGGATCCAGTCGGTTCCCTCCTCTTGGTGCGGTGGCGGTCTTCCCGTGGCGGCGGGACGGTATCAGCGCCGCGCCGCGAGGTAGCCTATGAACAGGCCGGCCGCCGCAGCCAGACCCATGGCAGTGTAAGGATGGGCCTGCACCGTATGGTCGGCCTGCTGCGCGGCGCGCTTGACGCGCGCGGCCGCCGATTCATTCAGTTCTTCGATCTGCTGTCGCATCTGCCGCACCTGCATGCTCAGGCGCTCGCGCACCGCGTCGAACTTCTGGTCGCCGGTGTCGGCGGCCGAGCGCAGGAAGGTGTCGATCTCATCGACCATGTGGCGCAGGTTGTGGCTGGCCTGTTGCGGGGTGCTGTCGGGAGGGAAGCTGCGCAGGGGGGCATCCATGATCGGGTCCTCGGTGGGAAGGTGGGTGCGTGCCCGCCCTCGGAACAAGGGCCGGCGGGACGCGCAAGCTTCTCCCGGTCGGGGCCAGGCCGGCTTGTGTCTGCGCAAGGAACGGGTCGGATCACCGGCCCAATGGGTGGCGATCGCTGATCCGGGTTCAGCCGTGCAGCGTGTCCATGGCTTCAGTGAACGCTGCCTGGAGGCTGGATGCCCTGCCGTGCCGTCCCGCGGCCACCATCCGCTCCCCGGCGACCCAGGTCTCGGCAAAGGCCGGGCCGTCGGTGGCGAAGACCAGCGCGTCGAGCTGGCTCGCGGCCGGCACGCCGGCCAGGCCCGGGTGTGCGGGGTCGAGCACCAGCAGGTCGGCGCGCGCGCCGGCCCGCAGGCCCCACGTGTCGAAGCCGGCGGCGCGCGCGCCGCCTGGCAGGCAGCGCTCGAACAGCCGCGCTGCGGTCGAAGGCTGGCCGTGCTCGGGAGCAGCGGCGACGTTGCGCCGGCGCAGCCGCAGGCGCTGCCCGTGCTCGAGCAGGCGCAGCTCGTGCGGCCAGCTGCGGCCGACGTGGCTGTCCGTGCCCACCGACAGCAGCGTCGGCGTGGCCAGCCAGTGCGCCAGCTCGCACAGGCCGTCGCCGAGGTCGGCCTCGGTGCTCGGGCACAGCACGACGCCGGCCCCGGCCGCGCCCACGGCGTCGATCTCGGCGGCGCTGGCGTGGGTGGCGTGGACCAGGTGCCAGCGCGCGTCCAGCCGCTGCTGCCGCGCCAGCCACTCGATCGGGCGCAGGCCGGTGGCGGCGAGGCAGTCGTCGACCTCGGCCGTCTGCTCGGCGATGTGGATGTGGATCGGCCCCGCGTCGCCGTCACAGGCGCGCGCCAGGCGCTCGATCGAGCCCGGCGCAGCGGCGCGCAGCGAGTGGATGGCCACTCCCGCCTGTACCCGCGGCAGGCCCCAGGCGCGGATGCCGTCGCGCAGCGCCAGCACCTCGTCGGCGGTGGTGGCGAAGCGGCGCTGGTCGGGCCGCAGCGCGGGCTGGGCGAAGCCCGCGCGCTCATACAGCACTGGCAGCAGCGTGAGCCCGATGCCGGTGTCGGCCGCTGCCTGCGCCAGCGCGCGCGCCATCTCCAGCCTGTCGGGGTAGGGCGTGCCGTCGGGCGCGTGGTGCAGGTAGTGGAACTCGCAGACCTGGGTGTGGCCGCCGGCCAGCAGCTCTGCGTAGAGCTGCGCGGCGACGGCGCGCAGCTGCGCCGGGCTGATGCGCAGCGCGACGCCGTACATGCGGTCGCGCCAGGACCAGAAGTCGTCGTGCGCGCCCTCGCGCCGCTCGGTCAGGCCGGCGAAGGCGCGCTGGAAGGCGTGGCTGTGCGCGTTGACCAGTCCCGGCAGTACCGCGCCGGGCAGTCGCTGCGCGTCGGGCGGCGCGGGCGTGCCGGGGCGGACCTCGGCCCAGTGCCCGCGCGCGTCCGCGCGCAGCAGCACCTCGTCGGCCCAGCGTCCGCCCACCCAGGCGCGCGGCGCCCACAGCAGCGCGGGCGTCATGGCGCGGGCTTCCAGTCGCGCAGCGCCTGCACCAGGCGCCGCAGCAGCGGCTGCACCGCCGCGGCCTTGGCGTCGTGCCAGGCGTAGGGCGGGGCCTCGTCCATGTAGGCGCCCCAGGTCATCTCGAGCTGCACGGCGTGCACGCCGTCCTGCGGACGGCCGTGCCCGCGCGTGATGTGGCCGCCCTTGAAACGCCCGTCGACGACGTGGCTGTAGTCGCGCTGCGCCTCGAACACGGCCGCCACCGCGGCGCGCAGCGTCGGCGCGCAGCTGCGGCCCTCGACCGTGCCGATGTTCATGTCGGGCAGCCGGCCCTCGAACAGCCAGGGCAGCTCGCCCTTGATGCTGTGCGCGTCGAAGAGCACGGCGTGGCCGTGGGCCTGGCGGATGCGGGCGAGTTCCTCGGCGAGCGCCGTGTGGTAGGGCTGCCACCAGCGCTCGACGCGGTGGCGGACCTCGGCCTCGTCGGGCGCGGCGCCGGGCCGGTACAGGGCTTCGCCGGTGAAGAAGCGCGTCGGGCAGAGCTCGGTGTTGTTGCGCCCGGGGTACATCGGCTGGTTGTCGCTCGGCCGGTTCAGGTCGATCACGAAGCGGCTGAGCCGGGGCACGAGCAGGCTCGCGCCCATCTCGCGCGCAAAGCCGTACAGCCGCTCGAGATGCCAGTCGGTGTCCTCGGCCTGCAGCGCGCGTTCGACATAGCGCCCGCGCAGCTCCTCGGGGATGTGGGTGCCCACGTGGGGCATGCTGATCAGCAGCGGGGTGCTGCCGCGGTGCAGGGTGTGGCTCATGGGGCTCTCGTTGCGTCGGGCAGGCAAGGGTCGGGTGGTCGATGGGTTGGTCGGCCGGGTGTGGATGGCAGGCGCGAGAGCGGCGCGGTCGTGGCGGACGCGGGCGTGCTCAGGCTTGCCTGGCCGCGCGCGCCACGCCACCGTGGACGGCAGTGCGGCAGGGGTTGTGGCCGAAGACGTAGGCCAGTTCACGCGGGTGCTGCGCGTCCCAGACGGCCAGGTCGGCGCGCTGGCTGGCTGCCAGGCGGCCGCGGTCGGACAGGCCCAGGGCGCGCGCCGCGTGCTCGGTGACGCCGCGGAAGGCCTCCTCGGGCGTCAGCCTGAAGAGGGTGCAGGCCATGCTCAGCATCAGCAGCAGCGACAGCGCCGGCGACGAGCCCGGGTTGTGGTCGGTCGCGATCGCCATCGGCACCCCGGCCGCGCGCAGCGCCGCCACCGGCGGCAGCCGGGTCTCGCGCAGGAAGTAGTAGGCCCCGGGCAGCAGCATCGCCACCGTGCCGCTGGCGGCCATCGCCGCGACCCCGGCCTCGGACAGGTGCTCGAGGTGGTCGCAGCTGAGCGCGCGGTAGCTGGCGGCGAGTGCGGCGCCGCCCTGGTCGCTCAGCTGCTCGGCGTGCAGCTTCACTGGCAGCCCGAGCGCGCGCGCGGCGTCGAAGACGCGGCGGGTCTGCGCCGGTGTGAAGCCGATGGTGTCGCAGAAGACGTCGACCGCGTCCACCAGCCCGGTCGCCTGCTGCGCCGGCAGCCAGGCGCAGACGGCGTCGATGTAGTCGTCTGCGCGGCCGGCGTACTCCGGCGGCAGCGCGTGCGCGCCGAGCGAGGTGGTGCGCACCGTCAGCGGCAGCTCCCGCCCGAGGCGGCGCGCCACGGCCAGGCAGCGCGCCTCGTGCGTGGCGTCCAGGCCGTAGCCGGACTTGACCTCGAGCGTGGTCACGCCCTCGGCCATCAGCACCCGCGCGCGGCGCGCGGCGGCGGCGAAGAGCGATTCGTCGCTGGCGGCGCGCGTGGCGGCCACGGTGGAGCGGATGCCGCCACCGGCGCGCGCGATCTGCTCGTAGGTGGCGCCCTGCAGGCGCAGCTCGAACTCGGCGGCGCGGTCACCGCCGTAGACGAGGTGGGTGTGGGCGTCGATGAGCCCCGGCGTCATCAGCGCGCCCTGCAGGTCGTGCTCGGCCTGCGGCGCCGGCCGGCTGGCGAGCGCGGCGGCCACGTCGGCCTCGCGGCCGACCCAGGCGATGTGCTCGCCTTCGGTCAGCAGCGCGCCGTCCTCGACCCAGCCCCAGGGCTCGGGGCCGTCCAGCGTGGCCAGGCGCGCGCGGCGCCAGAGGGTGCTGGGACGGGCCGGGGACGGGGTGGTCTGCATGTCGGTCTTCCTCACGGGAGGGGCCATCGTGCTGGGCGTGCCGGCAGGCGCGAGCGGGAGCGGCCGGGCGCGGTCATGCAACGGCCTCCTGCGGGTCGGGCTCGAGCGCGAGCCAGAAGGCGAGGTCGCTTTCCAAGAGCTGCCAGGCGTCGTCGGCGCCACGCGCAGCCCCGGTTGCCTGCCAGCACAGCGTGCCGGGCTCGAGGGTGACGACACTGCCCTGCGTCGCCAGCCGGCCCCCGCCGTGGGCATAGAGGCCGCGCCAGCGGCCGGGCGCCGGACCGGAGCTGCCGGGCCGGGCAAGGCGCATGGCGGCGCGGCCGGCGGAAGCCTGCACCATCAAGTTCAGGTCCAGCGTAGGCCCGTCGACGAGGCGGCAGCCCGGGGCCTGCGCGCCGTCGAAGCGCAGGGCCTCGTCGCCCGGGCGGCACACGGTGTCCCCCTGTGGCCACGCCAGCACCACGCCGCGGCCCTCGAGCACGGCGAAGGCGCGGTCCACGCCGGGGTAGGGCGAGAAGGGGCCGTCGCGCGTGATCTCGGCCACGCTGACGCGCACGGTCCATCCCGGCGGCGTCGTGCCGGGCCCGGCGGCCGTGTCATGGGCCGCGGTCGCCCAGGCCAGCAGCTCGCGCGTCAGCCCGCCGCCGTTGCGCCAGGGCTGCGGCGGGCAGTCGCCCAGGCGCACGCGCTGCAGGGTGGGCGGGGCGCCGGAGGCTGCAGCCTCACGCATCGCCATCGCTCCACAACAGCGGGAACAGCGGGTGCTCCATCGGCGCCCCGGCCGGCAGCTCGTCGGCCAGGCCGGGGAAGTCGGGCGAGGTTTTCCAGCGCCGCGGGGCGTGGCGCATGTCGTCGCCGAGGAAGCGCACCGAGTACACGCGCCGCCGGCGCCCGGGCTCGACTCCGCCCGTGGCGTGCAGCGTCAGCATGTGGAAGGCCACCGCGTCGCCGGGCTCGAGCGCCCAGCCGATGACGGGGTGCGGCGCGTCGGCGCGCCCGCGCGTGGCCTCGATGTCGGGCAGCTCGGCCAGCGTGCCCTCGGGGAACCAGCGCGCCTCGTGCGTCATGAAGGTGCGCGGCATCAGCCACGGGCCGCGGTGCGTGCCGGCGGCGAACTCCAGCGTGGCCGCGCGGCTGACGGGGTCGGCAGGGATCCAGAAGCTGACGTTCTGCATGCCGTCGACGTTGTAGTAGGGCTGGTCCTGGTGCCAGGGCGTGGGCTGGCGGGTGCCGGGCTCCTTGGTGAGCATGTGGTCGTGGTACAGGCGCGCGCTGGCGCTGCCCATCAGCCGGGCGGCCACCGGGGCCAGCGCCGATTCGAAGATGACGCGCCGGTAGGCCGGGTTGTCCTGCCAGTTGCAGAAATCCTCGATGAAGAAGCCGGGGTCGTCGGGCCGGCTGGCGACGATGGCGCGCGGGCTGGGCCGGGCGAGGTTGGCGTCGATGCCCTCGCGCAGCAGCGCCACTTCGTCGGCGTCGAACAGACCGCGCAGGCAGACCGCGCCTTCGTGGGCGAATTCCTCTATCAGCGCCGGCGCGATGTCGCGTCGGGAGCGGGCTGCCCTTTCGCTGCTCAAGGGTTGAACTCCCCTTGCAGCAAGTAGCGCGAGCCTGGATGCACGAGCCTTACCAGCGTGATCGGCACGTCCTGGCTGACAGTGCGACGCACGATCACCAAGCAAGGTTCGTCACGGCGTATGGCAAGAAGTTTTGCCTCCTGCGCGGTGGGCAATGCGGCCACGATTGAATACTGAGCCTTCCACAGCGGCGCCACCTGCAGCAGGTATTGCGTGGGCGTGGTCTGCGTGAAGTCGTTGTCCAGATATCGGGGTGCGGCTGCCGGGTTGACGTAGCGATCCTCACACTGCAGCGCTACACCATCCTCAAAGTGAACGATCAGCGTATGGAATACCGAAGCCCCCGCGGCCAACCCCAGTTTGGGGGCCAGACCTTCGGCTGCCGGCTCCTCGCGAGCCAGGTACACCTTGGCATGATGATGATGACCCCGTTGAGTGATCTCCTCGTGCAGATCGCGGATGTGCAGCGTGCTCGACACTCGGGACAGATGCGCAGCGAAGGTGCCCACGCCCTTGATGCGTTCCACCATTCCTTCGCTGCGCAGTTCGTTCAGCGCGCGTGTCACCGTCATTCGGCTGACGCCGAACTGCGCAACCAACTCTGCATCCGAGGGCATTGGTGCACCGGGTGGCCAACGGCCACGCGCCAGTTCGTTCTTGAGCCACTGCTTGATACGCGCGTAGGGTGCCTGCATCTGAAGCGTTGTTTGCCGGTACGGAGATTCAGGGTAAACACTGAGATTCATGATGGATAGTCTACTTGCCTAGACTTGTCTAGGCAAGTAGACTGATAGGTGCAGGCGGGGTTGCCCGCCTGTGAGCGCGCCCGCCTGGCGAACGGTAGGAGACAACCATGCAGCTCGACCCGACGAACCTGTCCTCCAATGATGGCTACAAGCTCCTGATAGGTTGCGTCGTGCCACGGCCCATTGCGTGGGTGTCCACCCTCGGTTCAGATGGTGTTCACAACCTCGCGCCATTCAGCTTTTTCATGGGTGCCGCCGGGCGGCCGCCCACAGTGGCGTTTTCCTCTGCATTGCGCGGTATGGACGGTGGTGGTCAGGTACAGGTCGGCGTCTACAAGGATACGGTGAACAACATCCTGGCCCTTGGTCAGTTTGTGGTGAATACCGTCGATGAAGGACTGGCTGACGCAATGAACCAGACTTCGGCAGAGGTACCTCCTGAGGTGGACGAGTTCAGCTTGGCCGGTGTAACGCCTGCGCCCTCGTTGCGCGTGCTTCCACCGCGTGTTGCGGAAGCACCCGTTTCTATGGAGTGTGAGCTTGTGCAGACCCTGTCTGTAGGGGAGGATGGACATATGCTCGTGATTGGCAAGGTCGTCATGTTTCATCTTCGGGAGGGTCTGTACGACCCCGCTACCGGTCGCGTCGACCAAGCGAAGCTCGGCCATGTCGCTCGAATGGCAGGACACCGCTACGCGCGCACCCGAGACCAGTTCGAGCTTCGGAGGCCGGAGGCCAATTACGTCGGTTGATCATTCCACCAGCGGTGGGCCGGCCTCTTCGTGCCGACCATTAGCACTTCCTCGTTTTCTGACCCTTCCACATAGATTGAAGTGGTGTCCCCATGTCCGATCTTTCAGTCCTCAGCAAAGCGTCGCATACACGTGAGGTGCGCGCGCCGCGCGGCACGCAGCTGCACTGCGCCAACTGGCTCGTCGAGGCCGCCTACCGGATGATCCAGAACAACCTCGACCCCGAGGTGGCCGAGAACCCCGAGGCGCTGGTGGTCTACGGCGGCATCGGCAAGGCCGCGCGCAACTGGGACTGCTTCGAGGCCATCCTGGCCACGCTGCGCCGCCTGAGGCCCGACGAGTCGCTGCTGGTGCAGTCGGGCAAGCCGGTGGGCGTGTTCCGCACCCACCCCGACGCGCCGCGGGTGCTGATCGCCAACTCCAACCTGGTGCCCAAGTGGTCCACCTGGGAGCACTTCCACGAGCTCGACCGCGCCGGCCTGATGATGTACGGCCAGATGACCGCGGGCTCGTGGATCTACATCGGCACCCAGGGCATCGTCCAGGGCACCTACGAGACTTTTGCCGAGGCCGCACGCCAGCACTACGGCGGCAGCCTGCAGGGCCGCTGGATCCTCACCGCCGGCCTGGGCGGCATGGGCGGCGCGCAGCCGCTGGCAGCCACCTTCGCCGGGGCCTGCTCGCTGAACATCGAGTGCCAGCAAAACCGCATCGACTTCCGCCTGCGCACCCGCTACGTCGATGAGCAGGCGACCGACCTGGACGACGCGCTGGCGCGCATCGCGCGTTACACCGCCGCCGGGCAGGCGCGCTCGATCGCGCTGCTGGGCAACGCGGCCGAGGTGCTGCCCGAAATGGTGCAGCGCGCCCGCGCCGGCGGCCCGCGGCCCGACCTGGTGACCGACCAGACCAGCGCGCACGACCTCGTCAACGGCTACCTGCCCGCGGGCTGGACGCTGGCGCAGTGGCAGGCTGCGCGCGCCGACGACACGCAGCACGCGGCGCTGCGCGATGCCGCGCGGCGCAGCTGCGCGGTGCACGTGCAGGCCATGCTCGACTTCCACACCATGGGCGTGCCCACGGTGGACTACGGCAACAACATCCGCCAGGTGGCGCTGGACGCCGGCGTGAAGAACGCCTTCGACTACCCCGGCTTCGTGCCGGCCTACATCCGGCCGCTGTTCTGCCGCGGCACCGGGCCCTTCCGCTGGGTGGCGCTGTCGGGCGACCCCGAGGACATCCGGCGCACCGACGCAAAGATGAAGGAGCTCTTCCCCGACGATTCGCGCCTGCACCGCTGGCTCGACATGGCCGGCGAGCGCATCGCCTTCCAGGGCCTGCCGGCGCGCATCTGCTGGATCGGCCTGGGCGAGCGCCACCGCGCGGGCCTGGCCTTCAACGAGATGGTGCGCAACGGCGAGCTGAAGGCGCCCATCGTGATCGGCCGCGACCACCTGGACAGCGGCTCGGTGGCCAGCCCCAACCGCGAGACCGAGGCCATGCGCGACGGCAGCGACGCGGTGAGCGACTGGCCGCTGCTGAACGCGCTGCTCAACACCGCCGGCGGCGCCACCTGGGTCAGCCTGCACCACGGCGGCGGCGTGGGCATGGGCTATTCGCAGCATTCGGGCGTGGTGATCGTCTGCGACGGCACGCCCGAGGCCGACCGCCGCATCGAGCGCGTGCTCTGGAACGACCCGGGCACCGGCGTGATGCGGCACGCCGATGCCGGCTACGACGAAGCCCTGGCCTGCGCACGGGAGCGGGGGCTGGATCTGCCGATGGTGCGTGGTGCGGATGGCGTGGCAGGTTGATCGTGGAGAACGTGCGGCCACGCGCCTGCAGCTTCGCGGGCCCGGGCGTGCGGGGCACTGTGCTCCGCTCATGTCCTCCGGCGTCCGCCTGGCGGCGGACGCCTCCCCCTTTACTTCGCGGCGCACAGCGCCCCGCCCGCCCGGGCCGGCTGGCACCCAAGCATCCGTGTGAGCAAACTCCGGGCGCGTGTGCCGACGCAGGCAGGCCAGGGAGGGCCAGTGGGTGTCGGAGCGAAGTAAAGGGGGAGCAGCGGGCGTAGCCCGGTGCGGAGGACATGAGCGGAGATACCCACTGGCCCTCCCTGGCTCGCGATGCGCTGGCGAGTTGTCGGCACGAACCTGTCGGGAAGTACGCACTTGGCGCTGAGAGCCCCATGACGAACGGAACCCCATGATCCTCACCCCCGGCAGCCTCACCCTGGACGACCTCAGGGCCGTGCACAGCGCGGTGCCGGTGCAGCCGCTGCGCATCGATCCCACCGCATTGCCCGCCATCGAGGCCAGCGCGGCGGCGGTGCAGCGTGCGGCGCGGGGCGAGGCGCCGGTCTACGGCGTCAACACCGGCTTCGGCAAGCTGGCCAGCACCCGCATCGGGGCGGCCGATCTGGCCGCGCTGCAGCGCAACCTGATCCGTTCGCACAGCGTGGGTGTGGGCGCGCCGATGGCCGCGCCCGTGGTGCGCCTGATCCTGGCGCTGAAGGCGGCCAGCCTGGCGCGCGGGCATTCGGGCGTGCGGCCGGTGGTCATCGACACGCTGCGGGCGGTGTTCAACGCCGGGCTCGTGCCCTGGATCCCCGAGAAGGGCTCGGTCGGTGCCTCGGGTGACCTGGCGCCGCTGTCGCATCTGACGCTGGCGCTGATGGGCGAGGGCGAGTTCCTGGTGGACGGCGCGCGCCGCCCGGCCGGTGAGGTGCTGCAAGCCCATGGCATCGCCTCGCTGGAACTGCAGGCCAAGGAAGGCCTGGCGCTGATCAACGGCACGCAGGTCTCGACGGCGCTCGCCTTGCATGCCTTGTTCAGCTTCGAGCCCGTGCTCGAGGCCGCACTGGTGATCGGTGCCCTGACGGTCGACGCCGCACGTGGCAGCGACGGGCCTTTCGACCCGCGCATCCACGCGCTGCGCGGCCAGCCCGGGCAGATCGACGTGGCGCAGGCCTGCCGCGCGCTGCTGGCCGGCAGCGAGATCCGCGCCTCGCATCGCGAGGGCGACGATCGCGTGCAGGACCCCTACTGCTTGCGTTGCCAGCCCCAGGTGGTCGGTGCCTGCTTGGACCATCTGCGCCACGCCGCGCAGGTGCTGTCGCGTGAGGCCAATGCGGTCACCGACAACCCGCTGGTCTTCGTCGACACGCTGGGTGCGGGCGAGCTGGTCTCGGGGGGCAACTTCCATGCCGAGCCGGTGGCGCTGGCCGCCGACGCGATGGCGGTGGCGATCGCCGAGGTCGGCGCGATCGCCGAGCGCCGGATCGCGATGCTGATCGACGCCAATGTCTCGCGCCTGCCGCCCTTCCTGTGCGCCGAGCCGGGGCTGAACAGCGGTTTCATGATCGCGCACGTCACGGCCGCGGCGCTGGCCAGCGAGAACAAGTCGCTCGCCCACCCGGCCAGCGTCGACTCGCTGCCCACCAGCGCCAACCAGGAAGACCATGTCAGCATGGCCACCTTCGCCGCGCGGCGGCTGCAGCCGATGATCGGCAACGTCGCGCACATCCTCGGCGTGGAGTGGCTGGCCGCGGCTCAGGGCATCGAGTTCCTGCGGCCGCTGAAGAGCTCGGCGGCGCTGGAGGCTGCGCACGCGATGCTGCGTGCCCGTTGCGCCCCGATGATGACGGACCGCCATCTCTCGCCGGACATCGAGGCGGCCACCGAGATGGTGGCCGACGGCTCGCTGGCACATCTCGTGCATGCACTGCCCGGCCTGCCGGTGCTGCGTCTGGCGCGCTGACGACACGGGCGCACGACGGTCCGGCACCGACGACACTCCCACGACGTTCCCCACCACCCCGAGAGGAGTTCCCATGACCATGAAGAAGACCCTGATCACCCTGGCCGCCGTCGCGCTGGCCACCTTCGGCACTGCCGCCTCCGCGCAGGACACCAAGGTCGCCATCGGCATTTCCGGCTGGACGGGCTTTGCGCCGCTGACGCTGGCCAAGGAGGCCGGGCTGTTCAAGAAGCACGGCCTGGACGTCAGCATCAAGAAGATCCCGCAGAAGGACCGTCATCTGGCCATCGCCTCGGGTGACATCCAGTGCGCCGCGACGACGGTCGAGACCTGGATCGTCTGGAATGCCAACGGCGTGGCGACGACGCAGATCTTCCAGCTCGACAAGAGCTACGGCGCCGACGGCATGGTCGTCAAGCCTGGCATCAACAGCATCAAGGAGCTCAAGGGCAAGACCGTGGCCGCCAGCGCCCCGGGCACCGCGCCCTACTTCACGCTGGCGTGGATGCTGCGCGAGAACGGCCTGAGCGTGAAGGACGTCAAGGTCGTCAACCTGGATGCGCAGGCCGCGGCCAACGCGATTATCGCCGGCACCTCGGGCATCGACGTGGCCATGACCTACGAGCCCTTCCTCAGTGCCGTGCGCGCCAAGCCCGAGGCGGGCAAGATCCTGGCCACCACGCTGGACTACCCGATGATCATGGACACCTTCGGCTGCACGCCGAAGTTCCTGGCCGAGAACCCCAAGGCCGCCAAGGCGCTGGCCGATGCCTACTTCGATGCGCTGGCGATGATCAAGGCCGAGCCGAAGAGGAGCTTCGGCATCATGGGCGCCGACGTCAAGCAGACGGCCGAGGCCTTCGAGAAAAGCCAGGCCTACCTGCGCTGGCAGGACCGCGAGGCGAACAAGAAGTTCTTCGCCGGTGAGCACGCCGAGTTCAGCCGCAAGGCTGCGCAGATCCTGCTGGAGGCCGGCATCATCCGCGCGCTGCCCGACATGGGCAAGCTCGTAGACACCCGCTTCATCCAGTGAGTGGCCGCCGCAGGCACCCCGGCCGGTCGCCGGCCGTGGTGCCTGCACGTGATCCCGAGCCTGCCGGACTACCGCGCCGATGAAACCCCTGACCCCCGTCTCCGCGGGCGCCCGCGTTGCCCTGGGCGTCGCCTTCTTCGTGGTCTTCGTCGCCGCGTGGTCGGCCGCCACCTTTTCCGGCTACGTCAGCAAGACCTTCCTGGCCGACCCCTGGACGATGCTGAAGTCTGGCTGGATGCTGCTGACCGAGATGGGCTTTGCCGAGGACATCGGCATGACGGTGTGGCGCGTGGTCGGCGGCTTCGTCATCGCCGCGGCGATCGCGCTGCCGCTCGGCGTGGCCATGGGCGCCTACAAGCCCATCGAGGCCTTCTTCGAGCCCTTCGTCAGCTTTGCGCGCTACCTGCCGGCCAGCGCTTTCATCCCGCTGCTCATCCTGTGGGCCGGCATCGGCGAGGCGCAGAAATTGGCCGTCATCTTCATCGGCAGCTTCTTCCAGCTGGTGCTGATGATCGCCGTGACCGTGGGCAACACCCGGCGCGATCTGGTCGAGGCCGCCTACACCCTGGGCGCGGGCGACCGCTCCCTCGTGCGGCGCGTCATGATCCCCGGCGCCGCGCCCGAGATCGCCGAGACGCTGCGCATGGTGCTGGGCTGGGCCTGGACCTACGTCATCGTCGCCGAGCTGATCGGTGCGTCCAGCGGCATCGGCCACATGATCACCGACAGCCAGGCGCTGCTGGCCACCGACCAGATCATCTTCGGCATCATCGTCATCGGGGTGATCGGTCTGGTCAGCGACCTGCTGTTCAAGGCGCTGAACCGGCGCCTGTTCCCCTGGGCGGCGCTGGGGCGTTGACGATGGGCACGATCCTTTCCATCCGCGGCGTCGAGCGCCGGTTCGCGGGCGTGGGCGGCGGCACGCTGGCGCTGCGGGCCACCGACCTGGCAGTCCAGGAGAATGACTTCGTCACCATCCTCGGGCCCAGCGGTTGCGGCAAGAGCACGCTGCTGCGCATCGTTGCCGGGCTGGATGTGCCCACCGCGGGCGAGGTGCTGCTGGACGGCCGGCGCATCGACCGCCCCGGGGCCGACCGCGGCATGGTGTTCCAGAGCTACACGCTCTTCCCCTGGCTGACCGTGCTCGACAACGTCTGCTTCGGCCTGCGCGAGCGCGGCCTGCCGCGCGCGCAGCAGCTGGAGATCGCGCACGGCTTCATCGCCAAGGTGGGGCTGGCCGGCTTC
>JBILNB010000094.1:0-13926 GCA_044375195.1 Rubrivivax sp.
CGCCTCAAGGAAGCCGCCCAGCGCCTGGCCATCAAGGACTCAGCCGACTGAGAGACACTCCTCACTGTCCTGCCCTGGGGGAATTTGACCCGGCCACGGGTGGAGGAATTTGAAGTGGCCATCGGGGAAGACGAAGTTCGACGCAATGCCGTCGGGGTAGAGCGTCGCAGTCTCGGCAAAGCGGTATGTCTCGCTGAGCGTTCGCATCAGCGGCCGGGAGACAACGTCGAGAATCCGGTCGTACGCGCGGCGCTCCGAAGCGTCGCTGGCGATGAGTGAGGACACGGGCAGGATCATGGGCTCCTGGACCACGCCGTCCCTACGCAGGACATCGTTGACCAGGAGGCGATGGACGCGGCCGTTGCCGTCGGCCAGCGGATGGATGTAGACGAAGCCGAAGGCGGCCACCGCGCTGCGCATCACGGGCGACTGCCCGCGAGTCCTGTCGAGGAAGACCTGCAGGCCGGCCAGCATATCCGCGAGATCTTCCGGAGGCGGTGCGACGTAGTGGACGACGTTCTGGTCGCGGACCACCTCGCCGACGAAGACCGGTGATTGCCGCACCCCGAAGCTTCGGACTGTTGTACGGGCGCCTAGGATCTCACGCTGAAGTTCAGCCAAGGAGGTGGCCTCCAGCGGCGGACTATCGCCCTGCCCGGTCCGACGTGCCAGTACGTCAGCAAACCGCTGGATCCGGTCGGTCTTGTCAGCCTCGCCTTCGATTTCGAAGCTGGCGCGACTTTCGCGCAAGGTCATCCAAACGGCCGAACGAAGAAGAAGCTCCTCGCCGAACTCGACCTCGAGATCGTGGATGAGAGCCCGCACGTCGAGCCCGAGCGCAGCGGCGCCCACCTGCGCCTTGACGATCATCGGGCAAAAGGCCCGCGTGCCCGGCATGTTGTCGCGGATCCGCCAACGCTTGTTGAGTTCGGCCTGCTCCGGACTCGTTGCCACGAGATCCTGTGCGTTGATCGCATTGTGGTAGCCGCCACCGATGCCGGGCGGCACAGGCAACTCGTGTCCGGTGAAGAACTCGTACAGGAAGGCGGCTCGCCTGGCATATTGCCCGGTCGGTTCGTCGGCCACCCAGGCGGCGATCTCACCGGCGTCGCATGATGCGAAGAGCCTGGAGAGCAACTCGAAGTGCGGGGCCTCGTGCTTGAGGTGGAACGTCAGGTGACCGCGCAGCGTCTGAGCCGGACGCATGGACTCGACGTAGGTCTCGACGGTCGCCGGCCGGCCGGCATGGGTCGATCTTCGTCCGCCGATGTGACTTGCAACGGCCAGCGGCATGACCAGCTGGAGCGCATGGCGCTGAACCAGCCAGGCAGCACCGACGGGATCGTTCAGATCTTTGGGTGCCTCCATCGGTGAATGATGGCTTCGATCGATCTCAGCAGCGAAAATTCGATGCTCACGGTGCGTCTGGCGCTCAAAACTGTTATCGGGCGCCAGCCATTCGGCCGGGTTGAGGAACGGTTCATCACCCGGGCATGCACCCTCCACTGGCTTCGCCACGCGTTCCAGACGCCGGACCGCGGAGATGAGCGGCTCATCACCCTGGTCGCATGGCCTTGCCCATTGCGAGGTGGTGTCCTTTGCTTCCCGGCCAAGGCTCGGCGGTCCGCTGGACCGCCCTTTCCCGGCTGCCAGGCGCTTTGACACCCTGATAATTTTCCATTATCCATGTACGTTAGAAACCATAAAATCACATCCTTCCAACAGCCAAAATCTCCCATCAGTCCTATCGCGACGCCTGACGAGCGTCCTCACCCCTGAAGAATCAAGGACTTGGCCTCGAACCCACCGCTGCTGTCAGGACCAGGCTCACACGGCACACCCGGGCAGAGCCTACAGCCGCCGCTGGCCGCCACCCCCGCCGAGGCCAGCGTCGAGCGCGGCACCGTCCAACGCAACCCCGGCCGGCCCGCCGGGGCCGCCACCGCCGTCATCGCGGCCGGGGCGACGATCGGGCGCCATCACTTCGGATTGCTGCGCGCTCTGGCCGAGGGCCTGCCTGCCGGGCCGAGTTGGAACCGCTACCTCGGCTTCTGCGGACTACCCTTCGACCCGCGGCTGCACGACGCACGCATCGAGCGTCTGTGCCGCCAGGTGGCGGATCACGCCCGGCGCGTGGGCCCGAGGGAAGCCGAGCTCGCCCGAATCGCACTGCACCGCCCCCGGCTGCTGGGAGCCGCGCCGGCCGGCGGCCTGACCGAAAAGGCCACCCCACCCAGCGCGGCCGGTCTCGATCCGTCGGGCCGCCCTGCCCTTGCGGATGAGCAGCCCTCATCGGGCGGGTTGCCCAGCCTTATGGAGTGGGTGGACGAACAGATCGCCGCACTGCAGCTGAGCAATCCGGATTTCGAGCCCGAGTTCTACACGGAGCAGGAGTGGCGCGAGCTGTACGAAGAGGAATTCGGCGTCAACGCCGAGCGCAAGGCCCAATTGGCACTGCCGGCCACACGCCTCGACGCCGAGCAAGCGCCCGACGAGGATGACCATCCTGCCCGGCCCCCCACTCCAACGCAAACGCATGCAGGCCCGCAGACCCCTCAGGGGCATGCACCGAGCCGGCAGGAGCAGATCGACGCCCTCAGCGAGCTGGACGTTCGCATCGTCGCCAGCCCGCGCATGGCCGACGCCTGCACGGTTTGGCTGGCGGAGCCCGTGTGCCGGCGGCTCGCGAGGGTGGGGGTGCTCACGCTCGCGGACTTTGCCGCCTACGTCAATCTGCACGGACAGAGATGGTTCAGGCACGTCGAAGGTGTGGGGGCGACGCTGGCGCGGCGCCTGCTGCTCTGGCTCGAGCCATGGGCCGCGGCCTGCGAAGCTCCATTGCAACGGCGCGCGCTCCTGCCTCAGGCCCTGGCCCGGCTGGCACGCACCGCAGCACTGGAGAAGATCGAGCCCGACTCCATGCGCATCTTCGGGATCGTGCCCCTCGAACGCCTCAGGGTCCCTCCCCACCTGGATGGGCGCACCGGGCAGTTCCGCACCCTGGGGCCCAACGTGCTCGATGCCCAGACAGACTTGCAGGCGGTCCTTGGCTGGCTGGCCCGCTATCGGGAGTCGCCGCGAACCCTGCAGTCCTATCAGCGCGCCGTCGAGTGCTTCTACCTGTTCTGCGTGATCCAGCTGGGCAAACCCCTGTCTTCGGTGGCCGAGACCGATCTGATGGCCTACCGCGACTTTCTTCGCGCCCCTCAGGCCCACTGGGTGCAGGTCGGTCGCCCCGAGCGCGACAGCACCGACTGGCGCCCCCTCAAGGGGCCGTTGAGCCCGAGCAGCCAGCGCCATGCCTTCACGGTGCTCGCATCGTTGTTCCAGGGCCTGATGGAAGCTGGCTACCTTCGAGCCAACCCCGCGCGCGGCGTAGTCCCGAAGATGAAGCTGCCACCCTCACGCATCGACACCCGCCGCTCCTTCACCGAAGCGCAGTGGAGCCTGTTGATGCGTACGGTCCGCTCGTTGCCGGACGGCCCGGGCCTTCGCCGCAGCATCCTGGTGCTGGAACTCGCAGCCACCACGGGCCTGCGGCTGATCGAACTCGTCACCGCGCGCACGAGCGACCTGCGCCAGGAATGGATCGAGGGGCAGCTCGTGTGGATGCTGGAGGTGAAGGGCAAGGGCAACCGCCGGCGCCGCGTCATGATCTTCGACGACGTGAAAGCCCTGATCGACCGCCATCATGAGGACATGCGCGCGGCCGGCACCGACTTCGACCCGCACGCGCGGCGCATCCGCACCCTGCTCGAGCGGCCCGACGCCCAGTCCCTGGACGCCATCGACGCCGACGAGTCCGGCATGCGTCCACTCGTGGGCGCGCTCAGACCGCCGCCGGCACGGTGGCGTCTGGACGAGCTAGGCGTGCCCGTCCTTGCGCACGATGCCGTCGCCCTCGCCGATCGCTTCGGGGCCCTGGACCCCACCGCCCTGTACCAGTCGCTCAAGCGCATGTTCCGGCGCGCGGCGGATGTTGTCCGCCTGAGAGGTGACCTTGTCGACCAGGCCGATGCGCATGCGCTGCAGCAGGCGTCCACGCACTGGCTGCGCCATTTCTTCGCCAATACCCTGGCAACCGACCACGTCTTGCCCGCCGCCATGCAGAAGTTGCTCGGCCACGCGGACCTGAAGACAACGTCGATCTACATCAACGCCGAGGAGCGGCTGATGGTGCGGGAGATGAGCAAGGTGCGACGCCGCTGAGGGCCTGAGGGGCGCCGGTCGCCGTAAAGGTCACCGGCTATGGGATGCACCCCACCCCCGAACCGATCACGGGTACCGGGACGACGATTCCCAGACCGGCCTGCGCGCATGAGCGGAGCCCCAAGCGGCCCGAGCGGGAGGCCGAGCCCAAGACCTCCATCAGGAGGGCGCGGCCTCGTCATAGCGAATCTCACACAAAGCCGGCAGCGAGCGACGCACCACGAGGCACATCAGACCGGCTGCCTAGAAACAAAATCCCACAAACAGTGACCTTTCTCGCATCCCATAGATGGTGACCTGACCCGCGGCCATGACCTCGGGAAGAACAAGACCCGATCAAAGGTGCGTCATGCTGGAACCACAGCGCCACACCAGTTCATGCGATGTCGCGGATCCCATGGATGATGACCTCAAAGTCATCCCATAAATGGCGACCTCACGGTCGGGCGTCCTACATGAATCCCGTAATCTCGTTTGAAGTAGATGAGTGAGCACCAACTCAGGTGTTAGTGAGTGGGTCAGCTGCGACGCAGGCGACCCATGAACAGTGACCTGACCAGCATCCCACGAATGGTGACCTTGTGCCTCCACGGGTCATCGCGAGTCGTCGCAGCGCCTCCAAGCTTGTGGCTGTTCGTATGCAACCGTGTCTGGCCCTTGTCCAAGGTAACCAAATCCCATGATCGGTAACCCATCGACAGTCCCAAGGAATGTGACCTGGCAGGCGCCAAGCAGATACGGGCGGAATCAGATCCATCCGCCTTCGGACTGCCGAGAGTCCCGCATTGGGGACGGTCAGGGGAATCCCGAAACCACGTCCCTGCCCTGCCCTCGTGCAGGTGTGCCTGCCACGCATCGGAGAAAAAGCAGCGCATGCGGTCCTGACCTCCCATAGATGGTGACCCTGCCACCATCCCATGAACGGTGACCTCAAGGGGGTCGGCCACCGCCGGGACCAGCCGTGCACACGCGCGGAGCAAGGTGTTCAGTCCGGGATCCTTGTACTTGGGTGTCCCGGGCATCTGGGATACAAGAAGCACTACTGCGCCTGCAGCCGATCTTGCAAGGACTCCGGTGTATGTCGCCGCACTTATCCACAGAAAAACCATTGCAGCCCATATTCAGTGACCCATCACCCATATCCACACACCTGTCGAATCAAATGTGGATACCCAATTACCCAAGTCCACATACCTGTTCACCCAGGGGTAGTGACCCGTGGACCCAGAAACAGTGACGTATCATCACGTAAACCGTTGTTTATAAAGGCTTTTTAGGCCATTAAAGATATTCAAGCTATTAGAGTGTCCTTAAATTGCACAACGCATGCCGTGCGTATGCCCCTAGGGACAAGCCCACGACGGGCGCGATTGCGTCCACATCCCAGAGCGTGTAGCATGCAGGCCTTAACCTTGTGGAACATGGCAACGACAAGCACGAATCGCGATCTGGTGAGCCTGCCAGGGCAGATATCGCTCTTCGCCAATCGCGAGGTACCGGATCCGTTCCGAAAAGCGGTCGAGATCCTCCACAACAAGCCGAAGGCCCCCCTGACGCTGCTGCAGCGCAAGCTTTTCAATGCGCTGGTCAAGCATGCCATCGAGAAGCCCGCAGATGACCGCGGCTGGTGGTCGATCACGCTTCGGAGCTTGCAGGTCGACGTCGGTTTCGACTCCAACAACCGGGAGTACCTGAAGGAGTCTGCCAGAGCGCTGATGGCGATCGTGTTCGAGTGGGACCAGATGGCCCCGCAGACCAAGCGCGGGGCGTGGAAGGCGTCGGTCATGTTCCCGGAGGTGGAACTTCACCCTGATCAGATGAAGTTCCAGGTGAGTTCACACCTGCGCGAGTTGATGCTCAAGCCTGACATCTACGCGATGATCGACATGAGCATCGTCCGACGTTTCCGGCGGGGGCCTTCGCTGGCGATCTGGGAGTTCTGCGTGCGCTACGAGAAGATCGGCCGCAGTGCCGAGGTGCAGTGGCGCATCTTCCGCGACATGGTGCTCGGCGAGACGGCTGACTCCAAGACCTACCAAGAGTACAAGCACTTCAAGAGCAAGGTGCTGAACACGTCCATTGCGGAAATCAACTCCGAATCCAATCTGACCATCGATCTGGTCGAGACCAAGATCGGTCGCAGCGTGGCGACCATTCGCTTCGACATCGCGCGCAAGCACGTCGATACCGAGGTCATCGAGTCCGGCGCAGACCTCGAGTTGCTGGGTGAGTTGATCAAGCTTGGCGTGATGCAGTCCGAGGCCAAGAAGCTTCTCAAGCAGCACCCGGTGGAACAGCTACGCGCGACGTTGGAGTACACCCGGCGACGCCAGGCGGACAAGCGCGGCGACAAGCTCGCCAACCCTGCAGCCTACTTCCGGCATGCGCTCGCCAACGGGTACGCCACCGTGGAGGTGTCTGCGGCTGCGCAGGAGGGGCGCACGACAGCAGGCGCAACAGCAGAGGGCCAGAGCGCGCGGTCGAAGAAGTTGGATCTGCGCGAGGCCTTCATGCAGGCGCGAAGCATCGAGGCCGAGGGCTACTTCAAGGAGCTGGACGCGGCAGATCAAGCCCTGCTGATCGAGCGCTATAACTCACAGCAGACCCTGGCCGCGCTTCGACTGAGCGGAAAGCGCGTCTCAAAGGCGTCCGAGATCGCGTTCAAGCGTTGGCTGGCCATGGACCTGTGGGGCGAGCCTGGGGCCGAACAGCTGCTCGAGTTCGCTCAGTCGATGCTGGCCAGGCAGGCTTGATGCTGCGGCGCAGCCTTGCCGCGATTCGGCATGAGCCGGGTCAGCGGGCGTCGAGTTTCCGCGCGGAAACTCATTCGTGATCGACGCTACAGGTCGAGCTGAGCTGCCGCTTCGCTCAGCCCAAAGCGCCGCTTCAGGTCCTCGATGAGCTCGAGCCGCTCCTTGGGATCGACGACGCGCACTTCGAGTGACACCTTGCCGCTGTCCCATTCCTTGAGGACACCGATTTGAGCGGCGCCGCTCTTGATCTTGTACTGGCGGCTGAATTCCTTGCTCTTGCGCCGTACGCCCTTTTCCAGACGCGCCCGCACAGCCTCGACGTCCTTGGTGGTGACGTCACCGGCGAGGGCCTGCTCGAGGACACGCATGAAGTCTGCCTGGTTGGCTGACTTTGAAAGAAGATAGAGCTCGTAACCCATGGTCGGCCCGACAGCCTGGGGATGCTCCTGGATCCGCTGCAGGGCGGCATCTGGCAACTTGAGCATGCCCAAGGTCTTGGACATGACTGATTTGCTCACACCCGCAAGCTCAGCGAGTTCATCCTGATCCACCACGACTCTGTCGATCAACATCTGCTGCCAGACGAGGGCATCGTCATAGGCCGAACCATCATTGCGTTGCTTGTTGTAAAGACGGCTGAGGCGATACATGTCCTTGTGGGACGCCGCCTGTTCCAGGATGACATCGATCTCGGAACGTCCAAGAAACTGCAGCGCGCGCTTGCGGTATTGCCCGTCGATCAGGATGTATTCGCCGGGGCGCTGCGGATGAGGAACTGCCGCAGCAGGCACCTTCTGACCCTCGGCAGCGATCGAGGCAGCACGCTCCTTCACCAGATCCTGAGAGTAGAGTCGGCGGGCGTTGTACGGGTTGTCGTGGACCTTGGAGATCGCGACCCGTAGCACCCGGCCATCTTGAACCGGCCTGGTTTCCGCGCGGAAACTGCCCGTGTCCGTGTCCGTGTTCAAGATGTTGGGCCCCTGCGCCGCGGGGTGCGGCTGCGATTTCGCCAACGATTGATGGATGACTGAGGATGGAATGGCTTGCGCCGCCCCTTTCACGACAAGGCCTGCTTTGCTTACGAGGCTGGGATTGAGAGACGCAGCTTTGGGCTTGCTCATCGTCACTTTCCTTTTCTCAGTTGTCCCACCAAGTACTCCCAGAGACACTTGATCTCCTGGGCACTGCGACTTTCGGCGTCGAACTCCTGAGCCGTGCGCCCATCGGTCATGGAAGAGGCGAAATCCGTTCGCTGATAGATGACCACCGGGCACACGGTGCCGAACTCAGACAGCGCGATCGCCGCTTCGGCGGTGATCCTTGCGCGTTGGGCCGCGCCGTTGACCACGAAGAAGGGCCGCATCCCCGCGGCCTCGCACATCAAGACCGTCTTGCCGACGGCGCGCAGGTCGTGCGGACTCGGACGCGTTGGGATCACCACCAGGTCTGCGCAGCGGATGACCGACTGGATCGTCTCGCTGATGGCCGGCGGTGTGTCGACCACCGCGAACCGGTAACCGCTCTTGTCGAGATCCTTCAACTGCTGCCGAAGATTGGCGACATCTGCTTGGGCAAATGCAGGCGTAGCACCGGCGCGGGCGTTCCACCAGTCGGCCAATGAGCCCTGGGGATCGGTGTCCAGAAGCACCACGGGGCCGTTGCCACTCAACTCGGCCTGGACCGCCAGGTGGCCACTCAGAGTGGTCTTCCCTGCGCCGCCCTTCTGGCTCGCAAGTACGATCGTCTTCATCTCTTTCCCCTGAATATTCCGATCCCGCATCGGGTGGCCGCACCAGTTTCCGCGCAGAAACTGCCGATCTCGACCGCCGGTGCCTTGCACACTGCGCCCAGCTCGCTCGAATTCGTCGACGCCTGCCCGGATCTTGACCTGGGGTGTAATCCGGTGGGCCGAGATGCCTGAAAACCCTTCACAACCAAGATCAGCATAGGCGACTTGGATGTACAAGTCCAACTTCGCCAATCATAGCAATCACGGGGAATCGATGCAATCCAGCCCCGCTCGGCCTTGCCGCAAGCGGGTGCGCACGGCACACTGCGCTTGATCTGGCCCCGGTTTCCGCGCAGAAACTCCCATGTTGACGCTGTTCAACGTGATCGACGTTTGAGGCAAGCCGTCTTGGCAAGCAGACTCTCGACACGCAAGGTACGGGTGCTGTCGCGACACCTGCGCCAAGCTTGCAGAGATGCACACCGTCGCGGCTTGCTTTGCGCGCACTCACTGCTGAAGAGGTCAACGCCTGACCCCCAGCGTCTGCGCCAGGATGCGCATCGGGGCCACGCCGATGTCGTCACGATGGATGGCGATCCGGCCATGCTGAGCTTGCCGCTCGGTCCCGCTGGCGCTGACGGTGCCGAACGACTGAACCTGGCAGCGTCTTTGTCGGTCGGTTACGAACCTGATGGCTGCCATTGGCGAGTGGTTTCCTCGGCCATCCCGATACCGGGTCGGGACACCAGCCCTTCACTCGCGACCTACCCAGACGCTCAAGTTCAAGCGCCTCGCGTCGAATCATCATGAGCGCACAAAATGATTGCAACCACTCCACCCATGGCCACCACCAACATCGTCAGCAGCCTCGGCGCCGGCTCGGGCATCGACATCAAGAAGTTGGCCGAGGACCTGGTGGCTGCGGAGCGGGCGCCGCGGCAGACACTGATCGACCAGCGCATCGAGCGCACGGAAGCCCGGATTTCCGGCTACGGCGCGGTGCGTTACGCCTTGTCGGCGCTGAAGGATGCCTTCGCCGGCCTGAACGAGGTGGGCGACTTCGCCACGGTCAATGCCAGCAGCAGCCAGGCTACGGCGGTGTCGGCCACGGCCACCTCGGCCGCAGCCGTGGGACGGCACACGGTGACCGTCACCACGCTGGCCACCGCGCAGCGCAACACCAGCGTGGCCGGCTATGCCACCAAGGCGACGTCCCTGAACGGCGGCGGCAGCTTCGACCTCACCCTGTCGGTGGGCGGCGGCGCGGCGCAGGCCATCACCGTGGAGACCGACACGCCCGAGGGCGTGGTCAACGCGATCAACGACGCGGGCGTCGGCCTGAACGCCAGCTTGATGAACGTCGGCGGCGCCTCGCCCTGGCGCATCGTCGTCACCGGCCAGACCGGCGCCACCCAATCTTTCACCCTCACCAGCGCCGCCGCCGGCCTGGACCTGTCGAACCAGGTGCAGGTGGCTGGCGACGCCTCGTTGACCGTCGACGGCCTGCCGGTGACGCGCTCGACCAACCAGATCGGCGACCTGCTCGACGGTGTCACGCTCAACCTGTCGGCCCAGACTGCGGGCCCGGCCACCCTCGACCTGGCGCGCGACACCAGCGGCGTGCGCGCCAAGGTCGACGCCCTCGTGGCCGCTTACAACGACCTCGAGGACACGCTGAAAGTGCTGTCCGACCCGGCCAGCGACGTCGAGGGCTTCGGCGGGGCGCTGGACGGCGACCGCCTGGTGCAGGTGGTGCGCAGCGAGGTGCGGCGCCTGTTCACGGGCGACTCCAGCACGCCCGGTGCGACCGTGCGCGCCGTGCGGGACGTGGGCCTGTCCATCGACCGCGAAGGCAGGATGTCGCTCGACGCCACTGCGCTCGAGGCCGCGCTGCAGTCGAACTACGACGAGGTGGTGCAGATGTTCAGCGCCGCCCAGGCCTCGCACAGCGTCTACAGCCCCGGGCCCGCCGGCGTGGCGGGTGACGCCGTGACCAAGCTGGACCAGATGCTGCGCAGCAACGCCACGCTGGCGCGGCAGAACGAGACCGCCGCCAAGGAAGCCGACCGCTACCGCGCCGACCTCACCAAGCTGGAAGCGCGCATGGCCACGCTGCTGGAGCGCTACACCCGCCAGTTCAGCGTGATGGAGGCCATCGTCGGCAATGCCAGCAGCCTGCGCGACAGCCTGACTGGCACCTTCGAGGGCCTGATGGCGATGTACACGCGGAAGTAGCGCGCCTGGGCGGCAGGGCGTCGGCTCTTGCGCCTGCTCAAGTTTGCGAGACGTCGGTCGAGTCATCCAGTACAGGGCCCGGTTTGCCAGGCCCTCCATGCCTGGAGACCCCATGTCCGCAGACACCCCATCGATTGCGGCCGCTGTCCGCACACAGCCCCCTGCCGCCACAGCGGCAGCCGCGTCAGCGCGCCAACCGCCCGCTGCGGGCCAGGCCGCCATGCTCGAGGGCCGAGCAGCGTCACCCGCCGTGTCGGCGCCCCGCGCCGTCACCTTGCGCCCACCCGAAAAGGTGGACGTCGGCTTCGACGCCAGGGAGATGCGCCGCCAACTCGAAGAGGCGGTGCAGCAGCTCAACGAGCAATCCCGCCGCAACGGGCGCGACCTGAACTTTCGCGTCGACGAGGTCGTGGACCGCACCGTCATCACCGTGCGCAGCAAGCACTCGGGCGAAGTCGTGCGCCAGATCCCCAGCGAAACCGTGCTGAAGGTGGCCCACAGCATCGAGGACATGAAGGGCCTGCTGCTGAACGAAACGGCTTGAGCCCGTCGCTTGCGACGCATTGCGTTGAGCACGCTCAAGTTCTGACAACTGCACCCGAATCATTCATTGAAGGCCAGCGACAAGCGGCTTTCTCGAGAGCCAGAAGCCGCGAGTCGATGCGACATGAACGTCGCAAACCTCTGAAACCAACCGATCCGATCCGACACCAAGGAGCATCGAGATGACCGTCGTCAATACCAACGTCAAGGCGCTGTTTGCGCAAAACTCGCTGCAGGTCAACAACCGCACGCTGACCAATGCGATGCAGCAGTTGTCCACCGGCAGCCGCATCAACAGCGCCAAGGACGACGCCGCCGGCCTGGCCATCGGCACCCGCATGACCGCCGACCTGCGCGGCATGTCGGTGGCCATCCGCAACGCCAACGACGGCATCTCGATGATGCAGACGGCCGAGGGCGCGCTGGGCGAGATCAGCAACATGCTGCAGCGCATGCGTGATCTGTCGGCCCAGTCGGCCACGGGTTCGCTGACCTCGCAGAACCGCCAGGCGCTGCAGAAGGAAATGGACCAGCTGATCGCCGAGGTCGACAATGTCGCCAAGACCACGAACTTCAACGGCATCCAGCTGCTGGACGGCAGTGCCGCTTCGGTCTCATTGCAGACCGGGGTGAAGGAAGGTGATCAGGTGACTGTGGGTATCGAAGCGGCGTCCAGCAAGGCGCTTGGCCTTCAGGGCTTCCGCGTCGAAGGCCAAGTCACGAGTGGCCGGGTGGGGAACGCTGCAAGTGGTCTGGCCGTTGACGATGTGTTGATCAACGGGTACGCTGCATTTTCGAGTGCGCCTTCTGCTACGTCGTCTGCATCTGCTGCCGCTGCACCTGCCAGTGAAGCCAAGAACCTCGCCTCGGCTATCAATTCGAACATTGGAAACCACCGAGTCGCGGCTACGGCCTTTAACACCGTGAAAGGTGTGGCGCCTACGGCCACCGTCTTCTCGGCGGGCGATATCAAGATCAACGGTACCGATATCAGCGCAGCGAGCAGCGTCGAGGAACTTGTATCCAACATCAATCGCGACGCCGCGGGCGTGACGGCTACGCTCGCATCTGACGGCACCATCGAGTTGTCCAACGATACCGGTGATGACATCAACGTTTCCGGCACCAGTGCCGCGACCATGGCCAAGGCTGGTTTGACTTCTGGACAGTACACCGGTTATGTCACGCTCAAGAGCATGGATGGTTCAGACATCAGCGTCCGAGCCAGGAGTGCCGCGAACGGGTATGCCGGAGGATCTGGCACCATTGCTGACGTGCAGATGTTGGGCCTGAACGAGGCGGTAAGTGGCGGCGGCGTCTCGGGTACCGCAGTTACTTCAACCAAGCTCCTCGTGTCGGATGACCTGAGGATCAACGGCGTAAAGCTTGGAATCTCTGACGACTCCTCCGCGCTCGCGAAGGCCGCTACTATCAATGCTGTTTCCGATCGCTCGGGGGTCACCGCAACTGCGCTGACACGGGCTGTTCTGTCTGTGGACATGACTGGGACACTGCTTACCGATCTCGATGGTGGAACGACCAACGACTTCAAGGTCAACGGAGTCTCAATTGATCTTTCTGCCCAAAACACCATCGACGATGTCGTGACCGCAATCAACTCGGCAGGCGTCAATGGGGTGTCTGCGAGCCTTGAGGCCTCCACGGGTAATCTGGTTTTGACGTCGACGAGCGGCGCAGATATCGCGGTGTTCAACGACAACGCATTCATTTCCGCTGCGGCGGACCAGGGTGGGTCAACGATCACTGCTTCCACAAACGTGTACACCTTCCGAGGTCGGATTGCGCTTGAATCGGAGTCGGGCGCTGACATTCGTGTCGAGTCTTACACCAGTGGCGCAGCAGCCAAGATCGGGCTCGCCGACCAAGGTGGCTCCGACACCCTGGTAGGTGGCGCCTTGACCATCACGACGCAGGATTCCGCGGGCCGCGCGATCACCGCGATCGACTCGGCGCTGGACCAGGTGGCGATGAGCCGCGCCGACCTCGGCGCCTTCCAGAACCGACTGACTGCTGCGGTCGACAACCTGTCGAGCCAGAGCACCAACCTGGCCGAAGCCAAAGGCCGGATCATGGACACCGACTACGCCAAGGCGACGACCGAACTGGCCCGTGCCCAGATCGTGCAGCAGGCCGCCACCGCCATGCTGGCCCAGGCCAACCAGCAGCCGCAGATGGTGCTGTCGCTGCTGCAGTAAGCGTGCAGGGCGGCGGCGTTGAGCCGTCCGCTGCGCTCTTCCGGCTTGGCCCTCGCGGAAGGCCGGGTCGGAAGAGTGCTGAATGCCCCGGTGCCTGCGCATCGGGGCATTTGCCTTGTGCGCCCGGCACGGGCGCACTCTTGGAGGTGCAAGTCCTCCCGTGAGTTGATCACAGCGAACGAAGCGAAGCGCAACTGCGTGAGGGCGACCGAGCGTGGGGAGGAAGCGTAGAGCGAAGCTG
>JBILNB010000149.1:0-3667 GCA_044375195.1 Rubrivivax sp.
GACATGTGCCAGAAGGTCATCGTCGTCGGCAGCAACGACCTGCAGAGCCTGTACGTGGCCAACAACGTCTGCTCGGCGGTGGAGTACTTCCGCAAGCTCGGCGGCAACGTCGGCGTGGCCGGCATGGTGATCAACAAGGACGACGGCACCGGCGAGGCCCACGCCTTCGCGGCGAACGCCGGCATCCCGGTGCTGGCGGCGATCCCGGCGCACGAGGACATCCGGCGCAAGAGCGCCTCGTACGAGATCATCGGCAAGCCCGGCGGCCAGTGGAGCGCGCTGTTCGAGCAACTGGCCACCAACGTCGCCGAGGCGCCCCCGGTGCGCCCGAAGCCGCAGACGCAGGACCAGTTGCTGGGCCTGTTCTCGGGCGACACGGTCGGGCGCGACGTGGTGCTCGAGCCGGCGACGATCTTCGACATGGTCGGCCGTGATGAGACGGTCAAGCCCACGCTCGAAGTCGTCTACGACGACGCCTGAGGCGCAGTCCGCCATGAGCGAACCCACACCCGTCGAACTCCCCCGCCCGCAGGCGCTGCAGGGTGACGGCCTGGGCTGCCACAGCGGGCGCGAGCAGATGCTCGCCGCAGCGCAGGCTGCAGGCAAGAGCGAGACGCTCGCGCAGTACGCGCGCGACTACCCGCTGCCCGAGGGCGCGGGCCCTCACGACCAGCCGCAGAGCATGTGCCCGGCCTTCGGCTCGCTGCGCGTGGGGCTGCGCATGCGCCGCACCGACACCATCCTGTCGGGCTCGGCCTGCTGCGTCTACGGCCTGACCTTCACCTCGCACTTCTACGGCGCGCGCCGCAGCGTCGGCTACGTGCCCTTCAACAGCGAGACGCTGGTCACGGGCAAGCTGTTCGAGGACATCCGCGACGCCGTCCATGCCAAGGCGGACCCGGCCAAACTCGACGCGCTGGTGATCATCAACCTGTGCGTGCCCACGGCCAGCGGCGTGCCGCTGCAGTTGCTGCCGCGCGAGATCAACGGCGTGCGCATCATCGGCATCGATGTGCCGGGCTTCGGCGTGCCCACGCACGCCGAGGCCAAGGACGTGCTGGCCGGGGCGATGCTGAAGTTCGCACGCGCCGAGGCCGAGGCCGGGCCGGTGAGCCGCCCGCGCGCCGGCGTGGCCGACCGGCCGACGGTGACGCTGCTGGGCGAGATGTTCCCGGCCGACCCGGTGGGCATCGGCATGATGCTCGAGCCGCTGGGCCTGGCCGCCGGACCGGTGGTGCCCACGCGCGAGTGGCGCGAGCTCTACGCCGCGCTCGATTGCGCCGCCGTCGCGGCCATCCACCCCTTCTACACCGCCAGCGTGCGCGAGTTCGAGGCCGCCGGCCGGCCCGTCGTGGCCTCGGCCCCGGTGGGGCACGACGGCACCGAGGCGTGGCTGCAGGCCATCGGACGGGCCTGCAACGTGGCGCAGGCGCGCATCGACGCAGCCAAGAACAAGTGGCTGCCGGCGATCCGCGGCGCCCTGGCCCGCACGCCGATCAAGGGCCGGGTGACGGTCAGCGGCTACGAGGGCTCGGAACTGCTGGTGGCGCGTCTGCTGATCGAGAGCGGCGCCGAGGTGCCCTACGTGGGCAGCGCTTGCCCCAAGACGCCCTGGTCGGCACCCGATCTGGCGTGGCTGCAGGCGCGCGGCGTGCAGGTGCAGTACCGCGCATCGCTCGAGCAGGACATCGCCGCGATCCGCGAATTCAAGCCTGACCTGGCCATCGGCACGACGCCGGTGGTGCAGGCGGCCAAGCAGGCCACGATCCCAGCGCTGTACTTCACGAACCTGATCTCCGCGCGCCCGCTGATGGGCCCGGCTGGCGCGGGCTCGCTCGCTCAGGTGATCAACGCCGCGATCGGCAACAAGGCGCGCTTCGAGACCATGCGCGAGTTCTTCGGCGACACCGGGGCCGGCGACCGCGCGGGCGTCTGGGAAAACGAGCCCGCCCTGCGCCCCGAGTTCCGGGCCGAGACGCGGCGCCAGGTCATCAAGCTGATGAAGAAGCGCAAGGCGGAGGAAATGGTGTGAGGGTGGGGGCTGCGGGTGTCTTTGGTGCCAGCCTGCTAGTCGCGGGCCGAGGGCGGCGGGCGCTTGCTTCCGCTCATGTCCTCCGGACCGGGCTGCGCCCGGTCCTCCCCCTTTACTTCGCTCCAGCAAGCGCCCACCGCCCTCGGCCTGCCAGCCCTTTTGGCAAGCCGGTGGGGGTGGGTGACCCCCGCAGCGAAGTAAAGGGGGAGGACTCGGCCTGCCGGCCGAGTCCGGAGGAGCGAGCCCGGACACGAACAGTCCGGGGGACTGTTCGTGCCTGGCGAGCGCCCAGGGCGGCAGCCCTGGGCATGAGCGGAGGGGGTCACCCGCCCCCAGCGGCTCGCGAAGCCCAGGTACGCACCGGAGGAGGGCCAAAGGCATGTTGATCCTCGACCACGACCGCGCCGGGGGCTACTGGGGGGCGGTGTATGTGTTCACCGCGATCAAGGGCCTGCAGGTGGTGATCGACGGCCCCGTGGGCTGCGAGAACCTGCCCGTCACCAGCGTGCTGCACTACACCGACGCGCTGCCGCCGCACGAGCTGCCCATCGTCGTCACCGGGCTGGCCGAGGAGCAGCTCGGGCGTGAGGGCACCGAGGGGAGCATGAAGCGCGCCCATGCCGTGCTCGACCCCGACCTGCCCAGCGTCGTCGTCACCGGCTCCATCGCCGAGATGATCGGCGGCGGCGTCACGCCCGAGGGCACCACGATCCAGCGCTTCCTGCCGCGCACCATCGACGAGGACCAGTGGCAGTGCGCCAACCGCGCCATGTACTGGCTCTGGAGCGAGTACGGCCTGCGCAAGGTGCCCGCGCGCAAGCCCTTCGAAGAGCGCGCGCCCGGCGAGAAGCCGCGCGTCAACCTCATCGGCCCGGCCTACGGCACTTTCAACATGCCAAGCGACCTGGCCGAGATGCGCCGCCTCGTCGAGGGCATCGGGGCCGAGGTCAACATGGCCTTCCCGCTCGGCAGCCACCTGGCCGACGTGCAGAAGCTCGCCGACGCCGACGTCAACATCTGCCTCTACCGCGAGTTCGGCCGCATGCTGTGCGAGGCGCTCGAGCGGCCCTACCTGCAAGCCCCCATCGGCCTGCACAGCACCACCGCCTTCCTGCGCGAGCTCGGACGCCTGCTGCACCTGGATCCCGAGCCCTTCATCGAGCGCGAGAAGCACACCACCATCAAGCCGGTGTGGGACCTGTGGCGCTCGGTTACGCAGGACTTCTTCGGCACCGCCAACTTCGGCGTCGTCGCCAGCGAGACCTACGCCCGCGGCTTGCGCCACTTCCTCGAGGACGAGCTCGGCCTGCCCTGCAACTTCGCCGTCGCGCGCAAGCCAGGGGCCAAGACCGACAACGCCGAGGTGCGGCGCCTCGTGCACGAGAAGACGCCGCTGGTGCTCTTCGGCTCCTACAACGAGCGCATGTACCTGGCCGAGAAGTCGGCTGGGCACGGGCCGAAGCCGGCCTACATCCCGGCGTCGTTCCCCGGAGCCATCATCCGCCGAGCCACCGGCACGCCCTTCATGGGCTACGCCGGCGCCACCTACATCGTGCAGGAGTTCTGCAACGCGCTGTTCGATGCGCTGTTCCACATCCTGCCGCTGGCCACCGAGCTCGACCGCATCGACCCCAC
>JBILNB010000095.1:0-13855 GCA_044375195.1 Rubrivivax sp.
GCTGGGCATGACGCGCGAGGGCCTGATCGTGGCCAAGGACGTGCGCATCCTCGCCGACTGCGGCGCCTACAGCGGCCTGTGTGCCGAGGTCATGCACGTCAGCGCCATGCGCAGCGACAACATGCACCGGCTGGCGAACGTGCGCTGCGACGCCACGCTCGCTTACACCAACAACCCGCCGCACGGGGCCTTCCGCGGCTTCGGCGGCACGCAGATGCTCTTCGCCCTGAACAGCCACATCGACACGATGGCGGGCCTGCTCGGCCTGGACCCGGTGGAGATCCACCGACGCAATGCCATCGGGCGCGGTGAGACTTCGGTGCACGGCTGGCACATCGGCAGCACGGGCCTGCAGGAATGCATGGACCAGTGCACCGCCGCCATCGGCTGGGCTGAACGCCGTGCCCGGCCACGCGGCAGCGGCACGCTGCGGCGCGGCGTGGGCATGGCCACGGCGATGCACGTGAGCGGCAACCGCACGATCGGCAACTGGGACGGCTCCACCGTGGTCGTCAAGGTGAACGAGGACGGGCGCGTCGTCGTTCACTGCGCCGAGGGGGACATGGGCCAGGGGGCGATGACGATGCTGGCGCAGGTGGTGGCGCACGAGCTGGACCTGCCCATCGACCACGTGCACGTCGCGACGCCCGACACCGACGTTGCACCCTTCTGCATCGGCTCGCTCGCCTCGCGCGTGACCATCGTGTCGGGAAATGCCGCCATCGTGGCGGCACGGCGCGCCCGGGACACCCTGCTCGAGGCCGCCAGCGCCCTGCTGCAGGCCCCGGCGGCGGAACTCGAGCTCGCCGCGGGCAAGGTCCGCGTCCGTGCCGATCACGCGCGCACCCGCAGCCTGGCCGAGGTCGTGCGCCAGCACATCTGGCGCCACGGCGGCGAGGGCGTGCACGTCAGCGGCACCTGGGACGCCCAGACCCGGATGTTCGACCAGGACCTGATGGGCAACATCGCACCAGGCTACTCCTTCGCGGCACAGGCGGTGGAGGTCGAGGTGGACACGCAGACGGGCCAGGTGAGGCTGCTACAGAGCTTCGTCAGCGACGACTGCGGCAAGGCTCTGAACCCCATGGCCGTGCACGGGCAGAGCAACGGCGCAGCGGCGCAGGCCGTGGGCTGGACGCTGTACGAGCAGATGCGCTACGAGAACGGGCGCCTCGTCAACGGCAACTTCGCCGACTACACGATGCCCACCGCCGAGTCCCTGCCCGAGCTGCGCAGCGGCATCGTCGAGTCCGACGAGCCCAATGGCCCTCACGGGGCCAAGGGCGCCAGCGAGACGGCCATCCTGCCCGGCGCGGCGGCCATTGCCAACGCGGTGCACCACGCCATCGGCGTGCGCATCCGGGACCTGCCGATCACGCCCGAGAAGGTGCTGGCCGCCTTGGCCGGCTCGGGCCGCACGGAGCCGGACCATGCATGAGTTCGACTTCCTCGAACCCGCCACTCTGGCGGAAGCGAGCCGCATGGCGGACGACCTCGGCGACGGCGTGCGGTTCATCGCCGGCGGCACCGCGCTGGTGCTGACCCTGCGCCAACGCATGGTGCGCCCTTCGCACCTGATCTCGCTCGGGCGCATCGACAGCCTGCGCGGCATCGACGTCGGGCCAGACGGCGGCTTGCGCATCGGCGCGCTGACCCGCCACGCCGAGATCGCAGGCCATGCCCACGTCCGCGCGCACTGGCCGATGCTGGCCGGGATGGCCGCACGGCTTGCCAACCCGCAGGTGCGCAACCAGGGCACGATCGGCGGCAACCTCTGCTACGCCGACCCCGCGACCGACCCACCGGCCTGCCTGCTCGCCCTGGGCGCGCGGGTGGTGCTGGCCAGTCACCGCGGCACGCGCGAGCTGGCACTGGAGGACTTCCTCGTCGATTACTACGAGACCGCGCTCGGGCAAGACGAGCTCCTGCAGGAGATCCGCCTGCCTGCGCTCCCGCCCGGCGCTCGGGGCGTCTACGCACGCTTCCTGCGCACGGCGGCGGAACACCGGCCGCTCGCCACCGTGGCAACCGTCGTGCAGGTGGAGGGGGACGTGTGCACCCGCGCGCGCATCGCCGTCGGCGCCGCCGTGCCCGTGGCGCAGCGCCTGCCCTCGGCAGAGGCCGAGCTCGCGGGCTTCGCGATCACGCGCGAGCGCATCGAACACTGCGCCGCCAACGCCGCCGCAACGTTGTCGCCGCTGGACGATGCCCGCGGCAGCGCGGACTACCGCCAGGCCATGGTGAGGGTGCAACTGCTGCGCAGCCTGGGCGACGCCTTCGGCCTCGAAAGGACTTGACGATGGGCATGCATACGCTCGATCTGACCGTGAACGGCGAAACCGTCAGCACCAGCGTTCCCGCGCGCCGCCTGCTCGCGGACTTCCTGCGCGAGGACCTGCACCTCACCGGCACCAAGCGGGGCTGCGAGACCGGCATCTGCGGCGCCTGCACGGTGCTGGTGGACGGCCAGCCGCTCAAGTCCTGCCTCAGCCTCGCCGTGATGGCCAGCGGCTGCGAAGTGCGGACGGTCGAGGGCCTGCGCGAGGGCGAGACGCTGCAACGGCTCCAGGAGAGCTTCGTGCGCTGCGCAGGCCTGCAGTGCGGCTACTGCACCCCCGGCATGCTGATGTCGGCCTGCGCCCTGCTCGAGGCCAACCCGCAGCCGACGGCGGACGAGGTGCGGGCGGCCCTCGGCGGCAACCTGTGCCGGTGCACGGGCTACACGCAGATCGTCGAGTCCGTGCTCGACGCGGCAGGGAGGCGCGATGGAGATTGAGAAGTCGCTGCGCCTGGAGGCGGCGCCGGCACAGGTCTGGGCCCTGCTGCTCGACCCCGAGGCCATGATGTCCTGCGTGCCCGGCATGCAGTCGGTGGAGGTGCTCGGCCCCGACGAATACCTGGCGAAGATGAAGGTGAGCTTCTCCTTCGTCAGCGCCAGCTTCACGCTGAGGACGCGCATCGTCGAGAGCCTGCCGCCGTCGCGCCTGCGGGCCGAGGGAACCGGCGAGGAGAACGCGCTGGCGAGTTCGCTCCGGCAGCGCACCGACATCACGCTCGAGCCCGAGGACGGCGGCACGCGCCTGCAGTTGAAGGTCACGCTCGACCTCGTGGGGCGCCTGGGCACCTTCGGCCTCGCGCCGATGAAGACCAAGGCGGACCGCCTTTGGGACGAGTTCGGCCGAAGGCTGGCCGAACGCCTGGCGCCGGCGGGCCAGGACGCCCCGCGTCCCGGGCAGACCTGAAGGCAGAGATCTTCAGCGCGGCTGGGCCTCGCCCAGGAAGCCCCGGTACACCGCCATGAACTCGTCCGGCCGCTCGAAGTAAGGCAGCGCGCCGGCATCGCGCATCACGTGCACGCGCCATCCTCGGCCGGCGCTGACCGTGGGCAGGGCTCGGTAGTCGGTGAAATCCCCGCAGGTGCCATGCACCACGAGCACCGGCACGCCGAGCCGGCCGTAGACGCGGTGGATGTCCGCGGCAAAGAGGCCGGCGCTCAGGAAGGACAACGGCGCGTGCTCTGCGCCGGGCTGGCGCGTGGTGAGGCAGGCGTAGGCCCAGAGGGCCTCGTCGATCTCGCGCCGGCCCCAGGTGCGGCGCAGGAAGTAGCGGATCACCCCCGGCCGCGTGAGCTGCCGGAACAGCCAGCCCCCCCAGCCCGGGCCGCGCACCATGCGGTCGGCCACGCGCACGTGGCGGCTGCTGCCCTCCGGCCCGGCCAGCACCTGGCCTCCGCGCAGACCCGTGGGGCTGACCAACGCCAGGCTGGCGTACAGACCCGGCTGCTCGACCGACGAGCGCGCGACGAACTCCGAGCCCAGCGAGACCCCCAGCCCGTGCACCGCCGTCCCGCCGTGGCGCGCCTGCACCCAGCGCGCGGCCGTGGTCACGGCGTCCGTCATCTGGCGCAGGGTGTAGGTCTGCGCGCGCCGCTCCGACAGGCCGTAGCCCGGCAGGTCGAGGGCATAGACCGGGCGCTCGCGCCCGAGTTCGTCATACACCGGGCGGACCTCGGCCGCCGAGGCTGCGGCGTTGACGCTGTGCACCAGCAGCACGGGCAAGGCGCCTGCGGTGGCTCCGTCAGCAGGCTGTGGCCCCGCACCGTAGAGCACCAGCGCGCCGGCCGACTCTGCAAGGGTGTGCGCCTTTCCGCGCAGGGCGGGGGGCAGCGAAGGCACGGTAGGCGGCATCAGGGGTTTCCTCATCTAAGCTGATTCTGCGCCCGGTCGCATGACCCTGGGCCGCAGGCGGCACACGCACGCACCGGCGCGCGCGCCGGACAGGGCGGGCACCGGTGCGGCGCGAGGCGGCGAGCCCGGCACAGCCCGCCTCGGCTGTTACCCTCGCGCCGATGCAGCCCGCCTCCCCCAGCCCCCGCGCCTTCGCGCTGCTGCTGCTCGTGGCCTGCCTGTTCGCGGCCAACCACGTGGCCGCGCGCTTCGCGATGGACCACGGCGTGGACGTCGTCACCGCCGTGGCCGCGCGCAGCCTGGGAACGGCCGCCGTCGTCGCACTGATCGTGCTGGCCTACCGCGTGCCCTGGACGATGACCGCGCGCCAGGCGCGGGTGATGCTGCTGATCGGGCTCATCATCGCGGTACAGAGCGTGTGCCTGTACTCCGCGGTGGCGCGCATCCCCGTCGGCGTGGCGTTGCTGGCCTTCAACACCTACCCACTGTGGACGGCGCTGTGGGCCCGGCTGCTCTACGGCCACCGGCCCGAGCGCGCCGTGCTGCTGGCGATGCCGGTGATCCTGATCGGGCTGGCGCTGGCGCTGGACGTCGCCGGGGCCGTGGCCGGCTTCGCCGCGGGCGGCGCGGCATCGGGCCTGGCGGGCGACAGCGCCGCCGCTGCGGGCGTGGCCTATGCGGTGACCGCAGCCGCGGTCTTCGGCATCGCGCTGGCGCTGACGCAGCACGAAGTGGCGGCGCTCGACGGCCGCCTGCGCTCGGCGCTGACGATGGCCCAGGTGGGGGTGATGGCGCTGGCCGGCGCGGCCGTCACCGGCGGCCTGCAGGGGCCTGCCGACGCCGCCGGCTGGCTGGGCCTGGCCGCGCTGACGGCGCTCTACGGCACCGCCTTCACGCTGATGTTCACGATCCTGCCGCGGCTGGGCGTGGTGGGCAACTCGCCCATCCTGAACGTCGAGCCCGTGGCCGCGCTGCTGCTGGCCTGGGCCCTGCTGGGCCAGCGCATCGGCGCGCTGCAGTGGGTGGGCGCGCTGCTGGTCGTCAGCGCGGTGATGGGGCTGGGGCTGCGGCGACGGTAAGGCCTGCAGTTGGCGCCGTACCGCGATGCTCCAGGCTCTCAGACCGCCCGGTTCGGCACGCAGCTCCTGACCGGGGTGGGGCCGGGCGCTGCGAGGCCGTGGAACGGGCTGGGCGCAGCGCCAGGTCGGTAATGCCCGCCACGGTGACGTGCCGCTCCTCGCCACCGGCCATCGCAAGGGGCCTCTCATCCCTGGCGTTCCACCACGGCGGGGGCCACCCTCGCAACGGGACGAGCGCCGTGATGTTGCACGGCGCCACCGGCCACGCAGATTCCCCCAAGGCCAAGATGAGTCTTGACGGGACCAGATCCCTGATATATCTTTTTGGAATCTATCTTTGTAGGACCCCATGGAAACCGCCAAGCTCTTCTGGTCCGGCCGCTCCCAGGCGGTGCGGCTGCCCAAGGACTTCCGCCTCGAAGGCAAGGAGGTTCGCATCCGCCGTCACGGCGCGTCAGTGATCCTGGAGCCCATCGCCCACGACTGGGCCTGGCTGGATGCGCTCCCCCCGGCGGCAGCACCGCTGGATGAGGATTTCGTCCACGCCGCCACCGATCAGCCTCTGGCCGAGGAACAGCCCGAACGCGACCGGCTCTTCGGGTGATGCGCTACCTGCTGGACGCCAACGCGGTGATCGCCGCGCTGAACGACCCCCGCGGCGCGGTGGCCCTACGGCTGCGCAGCCTGCCGCCCGCCGAGGTGGCGGTGAGCGCCGTCGTCCTGCACGAGTTGTACTTCGGTGCCTTCAAGAGCGCCCGGCGCGAGCACAACCTGGCGTTGGTGGACGCGCTGCGCTTCCAGGTGCTGGCGATGGACACCGAGGACGCGCGCCATGCCGGCGAGGTGCGCGCCGTCCTCGCGAGCCAAGGCACGCCCATCGGCGCCTACGACGTGCTGATCGCCGGTCAGGCCCGCGCACGGGGCCTCACCCTGGTGACGCGAAATCTGCGCGAGTTCCAGCGCGTGCCCGGCTTGGCGGTCGAGAACTGGCAGGACACCGCGCACACCTGACCCCGGCCCCAGGCCACGGGGCTGCACGCGGGAAAAGCCCTCAGCCGCGCGCGGCGCCCGCCGGCTCGTAGTACCCCGGCGGCATCCGCACCTCGGGCACCGGTCCCGTCCAGCCGCCGGTGGACAGCGGCGCCTCGGGCACCTCGGCGAAGAGCACCGCAGCCGCCAGCGTGGCGCCGACGCTGGCGAGCACGACGTCCTCGCCCGGCTCGAAGGCGTGCAGCACGAACAGGCCGTCGGCGCCGCGGCGGTGCACGTCGATGCGGCGGGTGTCGACGTCGACGAAGACGACCTCGCGCACGCTGGCCATGCGGCGGTAGCGCGCGAACTTCTCGCCGCGGTCGTAAGCGGCCGTCGCGGGCGACAGCACCTCGACGATCAGGGCGGGTTCGCGCTTGAACTGCGCCAGCGCGCGGTCGGCCTCGGCGCAGGTGACGAAGACGTCGGGGTAGAAGAAGTCGTCGGCGCCCAGCGGGCGCAGTTTCATGTCGGTGAGGAAGGTACGGCACGGGGTGCCTGCCAGGGCCTGGCGCAGCGCGAAGCCGATGTTCATGCCCACCGTGACATGCCGCTCCTCGGTGCCGGCCATCGCGTAGACCTCGCCGTCGACGAGCTCGTGCCGCAGCGCCTGCGCAGCCTCCCAGGCGAGGAAGGCTTCGGCGTCGAGCGCGGGTCTGCGGGCGGCGTCTCCCATGAGTCTCTTTCTATCACAGCGGGCCGCGCACTCACACGTCGAAGCGCACCCCCTGGGCCAGCGGCAGGCGCGTGGAGTAGTTGACCGTGCTCGTCTGCCGGCGCATGTAGCCCTTCCAGGCGTCCGAGCCGCTCTCGCGGCCGCCGCCGGTCTCCTTCTCGCCGCCGAAGGCGCCGCCGATCTCGGCGCCCGAGGGGCCGATGTTGACGTTGGCGATGCCGCAGTCCGAGCCCGCGGCGGCGAGGAAGGTCTCGGCCTCGCGCAGGTCGAGCGTGAAGATGCACGAGGCCAGCCCCTGCGGCACGTCGTTGTGCAGCGCGATCGCCTCGGCCAGCGTGTCGTAGGCCATGACGTAGAGCAGCGGCGCGAAGGTCTCCTCGCGCACCACCGCCGTCTGCGCCGGCATCTCCACCAGCGCCGGGCGCACGTAGGCGCCGCCCGCGGGCACGCCCTGCGTCACGACACGCCCGCCGTGCGCCACGCCGCCGTCGGTCTGCGCGCGCTCCAGCGCCGCCTGCATGCGCGCCACCGCGTCGGCGTCGATCAGCGGGCCCACCAGCGTGCCGGGCGCGCGCGGGTCGCCCAGCGGCAGGCCGGCGTAGACGGCGCGCAGCCGCTGCATCAGCGGCTCGCGCACCGAGCGGTGCACGATCAGCCGGCGCAGCGTGGTGCAGCGCTGCCCGGCGGTGCCCACGGCCGAGAACACGATCGCGCGCACAGCCAGGTCCAGGTCGGCCGAGGGGGCGACGATCATCGCGTTGTTGCCGCCCAGCTCGAGGATGGCGCGCCCGAAGCGCGCCGCCACCACCGGAGCGAGCGCGCGCCCCATGCGCGTGGAGCCGGTGGCCGAGACGATGGGCACCGCCGGCGAGGCCGCGAGCGCCTGCCCGAGCCCGGCGCCGCCCACGGCGAGCTGCAGCAGGCCCGCGGGCGCGTCGGCGCCGAAGCGGCGCAACGCTCGCTGCGCGATGCGCATCGTCGCCAGCGCCGTCAGCGGCGTCTTCTCGGAGGGCTTCCAGATCACCGGGTCGCCGCAGACCAGGGCCAGCGCAGCGTTCCACGACCACACCGCCACCGGGAAGTTGAAGGCCGTGATCACCGCGCACGGGCCCATCGGGTGCCAGGTCTCGGCCATGCGGTGACCGGGCCGCTCCGAGGCGATCGTCAGGCCGTGCAGCTGGCGCGACAGCCCGACGGCGAAGTCGCAGATGTCGATCATCTCCTGCACCTCGCCCAGGCCCTCGGCCGTGATCTTGCCGGCCTCGCGCGTGACCAGCGCGGCCAGCGCCGGCTTGGCGGCGCGCAGCTCCTCGGCCAGCAGGCGCACGAGCTCGCCGCGCCGCGGCGCCGGCACCTCGCGCCAGGCGGCGAACGCCGCCCGCGCGCGCGCCACCATCGCGGGGACGTCGGCGGCGTCGGCCTGGCGCACCTGGGCGATCGTGGCGCCGTCGATGGGCGAACGCACCGGCAAATCGCCGCCAGTGGTGTCTTCGGGGGTGAGGTCGAGGGACTCGAAGAGCGAGGAGTCGGTCATGGCAGGGCCCGTGTGTTCGTCGATGTCGCCAGCGCGATCAGGCTGACAATGGAGGGATTCTCCAAGACCATGCTGAACCAGCACGAAGCCTTCAGCAGTCATCCTCAATCGCGTCTCCGCCCCCCATGCGCCTGAGCCCGCACGACCGCGAAGCCATCCTGCGCGCCACCGCCGAGCTGGCCGGTCCGCAGGCCCGGGCCCTGCTCTTCGGCTCGCGCACCGACGATAGCGCGCGCGGGGGTGACATCGACCTGCTGGTGGAACTGCCGCAACCCGGCGCCGACGCGCTGGGCCTGTCGCTGCGCCTGTCGGCACGCATCCAGCGCCGCATCGGCCTGCGCCGCATCGACGTGCTGGTCGCCGACCCGGCCACCCCGGTGACCCCGCTGCTGGCGCGCGCTCGGCGCGACGGGGTGTCGCTGTGACTGACAACCCCCTGCGCCCGCCGCCTGACGACAGGCTGCGCTTCCTGGTCGAGACCGTGCTCGCCGAAGCGATGCTGCTGAGCGGGACCGATCGCCGCCTGTTCGCCACGCCCATGGATGCCGCCCGCGCGGCCACGCTGAGCGAGGACGCCGACACCAGCGAGCGGGTGGACGCCTTCGTCGCGCGCTTCGGCAGGCTGCAGGACACGCTCGGTGACAAGCTGCTGCCGCGCCTGCTGCAATGGCTGGCCGAACCCGTCGGCCCGGCCATCGACAACATCGCCAAGGCCGAGCGCCTGGGCCTCATCGGCTCGGGCGAACAGTGGATCGAGGCGCGCCAGTTGCGCAACTTCATGGTCCACGAATACGTCCGGGACCCGGCCGTCCTGGCCGCAGCGCTGCAGCGCGGTCACGAGACGGTGCCACTGCTGCTGGAGGCGGCCCGCGCGATGGCTACGGCAGTGGAGTAGCAAGGCCTGGGCGCCGGCCTGGTGCACAAGCTGCTGAAGCAAGCTGGCGTGCAGTGAACACGAGGACTGCGATGAAGTTCCTGATCGCCATCGAACCGGGCACGGCCCCCCCGCGTCAGAATGGTTGTCGCTCCGATAGGACTTGGTCTTTGACTTCCAAGTTCTTCCAACGGGTGGTGGGAGGCTGTGGAGCTTGTGGGCGAAGGTCGGCGCGGTGGGCAACGCGGCAGCGTTGTCCACGGCAAGCTGACCGGTGCGCGAAGCGCATCGTCCACAAATCCACAGCCTGGCGCGGTACGGTGACGCATGTTCGACAACTCGGTGCAGGCTGTGAAAGCCCGCAACGCTGACATCTCGCCGGAAGACCTTCAAGCTGCCATCGACGAGGCCTGAGGTCAGGTCAGAGCCAGTATGTGGCCGACGAGCCCTGAAGGCCGCTGAGCTGCGGCGTTGCACAGTAGCGCAGGCGCTGATCGGCGTTGAGCCGCTCTTCGCCGGACACCATGCCGATGCGGGTCATCCTGGATGTGGCAGATGGTGGCTGACGGGATCATCGCCAGCCTCGAGCAAGTGTCCATGCCGAGGGTTACCCAGGTCGAAGTCGAGCTGATCGTCCGGTCGTCTACCAGCCCAGCCCCGACCACCTGAACCCGAGATCCCCGGCGCTGGCGCCGAGAGCGCCGCAATGATGACTGCCGTTCTGCTCGCGCCGATGCAGATCCGAGCCACTGTGCCGACCGAAACAGGAGTCCGGTCCTGGCTGGCTGGTTGACGTCCTTTGCGGCGGGTTGACCGCGCAGGGGACGACGCGAGGGGCTTGGCCCGCTCTGACTCGCCCAGCCCTCCTCGTGTTGGCTCCATGCTCAATCGAAAGAGCCTCCTCGAAAGGCGGGGCGATTCAGTTCTACGTCCAAGACCGCAAGCGGCTTGAGCTGCTGTGCCGCTACATCATGCGCCCGGCGCTGTCCGACAAACGCATGCAGCTCAAACCGGCCCCGCCGTGATCCGTCGCCGAGGGTCGATGCCTTCCAACAGGGTCAACACCGCCTGGGTCAGCAGGTCCATCACCTTAAGGGCCAGCACGGTCTTGGGTCCGACCAGGGGCTGTTGTTCACCGTGAGTTCGCGCGGGTGAGCATCTTCTGCCCGGCGCGGGGGCCGAAGGCGATGCGATAGGTGATGGCCGCCGCCTACAGCAGCCGCAGTGTGCACGCCTCTTCGCTGCCGCTATCGGGCTCGGCCAACCAGGTTTGGCCCATGTCCTCGACCAACACGCCCCGGCGCTTGAGCATCTTCATCAGCCGCGCAATGATGGTGTGCAAAAGCGCGTGCAGTTCCTGGTCGGTGGGTGCGTCTGCCTCGACGAAGCTGGGCGCGCCGTCGGCGTCGCAGCGGTACACGCCGTCCAGCACCAGGCAATGCAGATGGATGTTCAAGTTGGCAGCCGAGCCAAAGCGCTGGATCAAGGTGACAGCACCACCCTGGCCTTCGCCGCTCTCGAGCCCCGTGTGGTCCAGCAGATGCCGTTCGACCACGCGCTGCACCACCTGCAGCACCGGCGTGACCAGCTCGGCGCGCGATGTGTTGGGCCGAGCCTCGAGGCGCCTTGTCTGGCCGGGATGGATGAGCGAGACCCGCGAGACCTTGGATCAGGCGGTGGTGTCGGGCTTGAGGAGGGCGTTTGAATTTCCTATGCTCGCCCCCGGGCGGCAGGGTCAGCCGCAGCCAGGCTGCGCCGCGCACATAGCCCAGCGAGGGCGCGCCCGGCAGAGTCCGCAAGCGGCTACTGACATCTGCGTCGGCCAGTTGGTCGGGGCTCAGGGTTTCCCCGGGGTCCATCAGCACCGCCCAGCCCGTGGCCAGCCTCTGGCGTCCGGCGTCGGCGCTGGCCCACGCGGCGCCCGCAGCCCAGCCGCACAGCAGCCAGGCCATCCACAGGACACGCCATGCCGCCGCCGGACGGACCCTCCAGGTCAGGCGGCGCGGGCTCAAAGTCACGTGCTCCCCTTGTCGAGCCCCGGAAAGAGGCTCCCGGCATTGTCGATCGGGAACAGGATTACAGTCCTCCTCGCGGAGCGCCTTCGGCCCGCCCACGCTGTACCTGCTCACAAAGATCCTTCCCATATGTACGGTCCAGGCTTGTCAGCGCCCGAGCCCGCCCTCACGGGCGAGCCGGATCAGGCGATGCTGGACGAGATCCACAACCACCTGGTCTACGTGCTGACTGAAAAGCTCGGTTGGACCGATGCCCGCGACCCGGAGATGTCTGCCGGCGGCGGGCACGTCGTGATCCGGTTCGAGCGTGCGGGGCACCGCTACGTGTTCCGCGTGGCCAAGCACGGATTGCCGCAGCACAAGCGGACGATGCTCGCCTATCGGCTGGTCGGCCCCCTGGGCCTGATGCCCGAAAAGATCTATCACGACGGTGTCAGCGTGGTGGAGCGCCACGTCGAAGGGGGCGCGCTCGGTGCGCGGGTTTCCTGGGTCGCCCTGGAGCGCCTGGGCCAGGGCCTCGCGCGACTGCACGCCTTGCCCGCCCAGGGTTTCGGTCCGCTGGATTTCGACAACCAGGGCGCCTTCCCCGATGCGACGGCCTATTTCTCTGAGCAGCCCGAAGTGGGCCTGGACTGGGCCGAATCCGACGTGTCGGATGTGCAGGCCCGGGTGCTGGAAGACGGCGTCGAGCAGGCCAATCGCTTGCCGCCGTCGGTGCAGGCGGCCCCGGTGCGGCTGGGTCATGGCGATCTGTGGCGTGACAACGTCATCGTAAGTTCCGAGAGCTTCAAGATCATCGATTGGGACCGCATCGGCGCCTACCCGGTGGAGCGCGACCTGGCCTTCCTGCTGGAAACCGGCCTGAGTGCCGGGCAGGTCGAAATCCTGCTCGCCGCCTACGCGCGGCGCGACTCCCTCAGCCGGGAACGACTGCGCTGGTTCGCCCGGCGCCGGCTGCTGCGCGATCGCGGCCTGCGTCTGGCGGACAAGGCGCGTCGCCTCGTCGCCATCGACGCGATGGTCGAGGAACTGCGGGGCCTGCAAGCGTGAATGCCGAACTGCAGGCCCGGCACTTCCTTCCGCTGCCGCAGTTCGTCCCGCCCTTGCGCGCCCGGGCGCTGGCGCAGACCCTTGTGCGCTATCACTCGGCCACGCCCCTGGCCCCGGACGTGCTGGTGCCAGGCGCGCCGTCGGTCTACGATTTCCTTCCCTTCGTGCGCCTGATGGTCGAGAAGATCCCGCAGGTGGAGGAGGTCGTCGGTGAACGGATCCTGCCGACCTACACCTATGCGCGCCTGTACGGTCACGGCGACGCCTTGCGCCAGCACGAAGACCGCGACGCCTGTGAACTGAGCCTGTCACTGAACCTCGACGCCGACGACCCCTGGCCGATCTGGTTCAAGTCCCCCGACGGCACCGCGGTGTCGATCTCGCAGCGGCCGGGAGACGCGGTGGTGTATCTCGGATGCCAGACGCCGCACTGGCGGGAGCCCTATCCCGGCACGTCGTGCGCACAGGTCTTCCTGCACTACGTGTTCGCCTTCGGAGACCGTGCCTATGCCTACTTCGACAAGAAGCGAACCCGCTGAAGCAGGCCGGGGGAGCGGCGCCTTGGGGGATCCGGCAACGCTCGGGCCCCTGGCCCTGGACAGCGCTCACCTTCGCCCCTACATCCTCGTCTTCGAGAACCTGCTGGCCGTCGACGCCTGCGAGCAGTTGATCGGCGAATTCGCCGACTCCGACGAGTGGAAGCCGGCACTGGTGGGCGACCGTGTCGTCGCCCCCGAGATCCGCCGGGTGGACGTGATCGAACTCTCGCATCGCGGCGTGCTGGAGCGCAACCCCGCAGCCCGCAGGCGCCTGGAGCAGGCTCTCTACACCGCGGCGCTGAAGGCGGTGCGGCTCTATCAGAGCCTGTTCCCGGCGTGCCGCATCGTCGAGGGGCAGGCCTTCGAACTTCTTCGTTACCGTACTGGCGGTTACTACCGTGAGCACACGGATTCGTTCCGGCGCGTGCCGAGGTCCTTGTCCTGCTCGTTCGCGCTGAACGACGATTTCGGTGGCGGCGCTTGGTCCTTCTTCGGCGGTGAGCACACGCTGCACCCGTCGCGAGGCTCGGTCGTCCTGTTCCCGTCGAACTTCATGTTCCCGCACGCGATCCAGGAAGTCACCCACGGCACCCGTTACTCGATCGTCACCTGGATGATCTAGTGCCTGGACGCGGCCCTTGCCGCTCCCTCCCGCGGAGTTCTGACATTTCCTGACACCGGGGTCCGGGCTCGGGGCTCGCCCACGGATTCACCGCCGATCGAGACCGTCTCGCCGCCCCAGGCGTCCCAAGTTCGACAGTTCAGCCATGTAAGCCGTTGATTCATAAAGAATCAACCAAAAGAAGTTTTCACTACAACGCGACGGTCGAGGCGGGTTCTGCCAGCTCCTGAGGCTTGGGGGTGGGCACGCC
>JBILNB010000039.1:0-43021 GCA_044375195.1 Rubrivivax sp.
TGCCCACCCCCAAGCCTCAGGAGCTGGCAGAACCCGCCTCGACCGTCGCGTTGTAGTGAAAACTTCTTTTGGTTGATTCTTTATGAATCAACGGCTTACATGGCTGAACTGTCGAACTTGGGAATCCGCCTTGCGGCCCGCAGCCGTTGGAAGACCTCTGACCGTGTTCGGGCAGACCGTCGAGAACGTCGACGACATCCTGCACAAGGATCGAGCGGTCAACCCCCGAAGAAGTCTCTCACCCGCTCAGGGGGTCTTGCGTGAATTCGAGGGCGTTTATACAAAGCTTTGGAAAGTTATCGCATCAAAGTAAACTTGCAAACCTTGCTATAACCTGCCCATCCCATGGACTCCATCCGGAACCCCTTCGTGCCGGGAGCGGGCTCACCACCGGTCGAGCTTGCCGGTCGCGATGCGCTCCTCGAGGAGATGCGCGTCGCGCTCCAGCGTGCCCGAATCGGCCGGCACGCGAAGAGCGTGATGCTGGTTGGCCTGCGCGGTGTCGGGAAGACCGTCCTGCTGGACCGAATCCGGGGCGACGCCGAAGCCGCAGGAATCCACACGATCCGCATCGAGGCGCCTGAGGGGCGATCACTGCCCGCGATCCTCGCTCCCCAGTTGCGCCAGGCTCTGCTGCGGCTGAGCCATGTGGCCGCCGCCAGGGACTACGCTGTCCGTGGCCTGCGTGCACTGGCCGGCTTTGCCGGCAAGATGAAGATCAAGTACCAGGATCTGGAGGTCGGCCTGGACTACGAGCCCGAGCCTGGCCTGGCCGACAACGGTGACCTCGAGCACGATCTGCAGGCCCTCTTCGAGCAGGTCGGCCGCGCGGCGAAGGCCGCCGGGACTGCCGAGGCGATCTTCATCGACGAGCTGCAGTACGTGGCGGAGGACCAGCTGGCTGTGCTCATCACAGCGATGCACCGCGTCGAGCAGCAGCAACTGCCGGTCGTGCTCGTGGGTGCAGGTCTGCCGCAGCTTCGCGGCCGGATGGGCAACGCGAAGTCCTATGCCGAGCGGCTGTTCAACTTCCCGGAGATCGGCGCCCTCCCGGGGCCCGCGGCGAAACGGGCGATTCGCGTGCCGCTCGAGAAGGAAGGGGTCGACATCGACGAAGCCGCGCTGGATCGCTTGGTGGAGGTCACGCGCGGCTATGCGTACTTCCTGCAGCAGTGGGGTTTCCACACCTGGGAGCAGGCTGCGCGCTCGCCGATCGGCATCGACGCCGTACTGCGGGCGTCGGGCAGCGCCGTGGCGGCGCTCGACGAAAGCTTTTTCCGCGTGCGATTCGATCGGCTGACGCCGAAGGAAAAGCGCTACCTGCGCGCGATGGCCGAGCTCGGACCCGGCCCCCACCGCTCCGGCGACATCGCGGCGTGCTACCCGGCCAAAGTCACGTCGCTTGCACCGACGCGCAGTTCGCTGATCGCCAAGGGGATGATCTGGAGCCCGAACCACGGTGACACGGCCTTCACGGTCCCGATGTTCGACGAGTTCATGAAGCGCATCATCCCAGGCGCCGAGTGGCGCCATGCATGACGTCGCCGCCATGATGCAGGTCGGCATCGGGGCGTAGCGCTCCACCGCACCGGCTTCCCCGCGCTCACTCCTGCAGTCGCACCAGGCCTTCCAGCGCCTGGCCCCAACGCCGCCGCGCGGCGTGCTCGCGTGCGTGCAGGTCGGCGGCCTTGTCCAGCCGCAGCTTGTGCGGTGAGCCCTGGCGGAGGGTCTGGCTGCTGATGGGTGCTCCGGCGTCGCGCAGTGCCTGGACGACGTGCCCGCGCCGCGCCTCGGCCATGGCCAGGACCAAGGGCTGGTTGCCTGGGGAATCGGCCCAGCGGCGCACCGGCAGGCAGTCGGCACAGGCGCAGACCCATTCGACGTTGCGCAGGCTGTGGTCGTCGGGCGCGGCCGGTGGCCGTTCGAGGGCGGTCTGCAGGGCCGCGACTGTGCGCGCACGCAGCGGCGTGCCCGGTGGCCATCGGTTGGCGGCCGCCGCGCCGGCAGCCACGACCAGCGGGGCCAGTTCGACGGGTGGGTAGAGCTGCGGGTGGTCAGCCACGTGGCGGAGCAGGCGCGCGAGGTGCGGTCCCGCCTGCGGCAGGGTGCGCAAGGCGGCGGCCGCGGCGCAGGCGTCCTCCAGGGCGTGAGCCTGTCCCGCCAGGCGCTGGGCGGGTGTCTGTGCCGCCCGGCGACGGTCGGCGCGCCCCAGGGCGTCGAGCGCGTGGACGCCCATCACCCGGGCCAGCAACTCCGGCGCCAGGCCGGCGTCGAGGCCGGCGCGGACGAAGTCGGGTGCCGGATCGGGCCACAGGCCGCTGCGCCGCCCGCCCGCAGCCGCCGCGGCGGCGCGCGCCGTCCAGCCGGGTGCCTGGGCGGCACGCAGGGCCCAGCCGTCCCACAGCGACTGCAGCCATTCGGGGCCGCGGGCAGCCTGCAGCCCTGCCAGCGCCGGCGCGTCGGCAGGCGTGAACGCGGCCGGTTCGAAGCCGGCCATCAGGGCCTTTGCCGCCTCCGCGTCGGGCAGCGCCGCGGCGATCGCGGCGCAGGCCTGCAGCCGTGCGGGATCCTGGAGACGTCCCTCGGGCGCGATCAGGTCACCCAGCCGCGCATGACGACGTGCCAGCTCCTCGGCCTGGCCGCGGTGGCTCGCGAGCGCCTGCAGCTCATTCAGCACCCCGACGGGGTCGCGCTGGAAGCGGCTGCGCTCGGCCGCGGCAGGGGACTGGATGACGAGCGCGGCGCGCCGGTACCAGTAGTCCAGCGTCTCGCCCCAGTTGCCCATGTAGCCTTCGTACTGCTCGTCGACGAGATAGGCCTCGTCGGTGTCGCTGAACCCATGCAGGTCGTCCTCCGCAATGCTCATTGCATGGCGCGACCCGGTGCCGCCGTCTTCATCCACCCAGTGATCCAGTGTGAGGCTGCTGTCGATCAGTTCCCCGGGCTCGGGCGCACCGGAGGGCCGGCCGCGCCGGCTCCGGCCGTCCGGGTGCTCGGCGCTCCAGGTCTGGTGCAGTTCGGCCAGCGCCAGGTGCAGGCTCAGGCCCAGCGGCCGGGTGGCGGCGCGCAGTGCGGCCACCCGCGCACGGTCGGGGCCCTTCAGGAGGTGCCAGCGCAGGCCGTGCTCGGTGTACTCGTGGTCCAGCAGCAGGGCCCAGGGCTGCAGGCGCGGGGGCCCGTCCGTGCCGAACTCCGTCTGCAGCAGCTCCTGCAACCGGGCGTCGGGTGCGGCGTCTCCTCCGGAGCCCGCGGCGGCGGCTGGCACCACGAGGTCGAAGGTGAGCGCGACGCGCCACCCTTCCTCCACCGGCAGCACCTCGTGGCGGCAGTCGGCGTAGAAGGCACACCAGCGCAATTCGCTCGAATGCCCGAGCTGCTGCGACGAGAAGGCGAACTCGCCGCTGCCGTGGCGCACGCGCAGTGGGCCGCCGATGTGCGCCGATGGCCACGCCAAGACCAGCGTGCCGACCATGCCGTCGTGCTTCTCGGTGTCCTGGTGCGGCTTGAAGAACTGCCCTGGGCCGTAGACGAGCAGGGCGTGCAGGCGCGCCTCCAGCGGGCCGGTGCCGAGCGCGTCGGCAACCTCGCGCAGGACGGCCTCGCGTTGCGCGGCTGGCCACGCCAGCTCGACAGCGTCAGCAGCGATCTCGCCCGTGTGCCGCACCGAGGCGTCGAGCAGGGTGCGCTCGCGATGGCCGAACTTCGCCGGGCGGCTGGCCCGGTGCAATCGCGCCGCGTCGCTGGCGGCCAGCGGCGCGTCGAGCGCGCCGAAGTCTGCGACTTGCACCGCAAGGTCCTGCAAGGGCAGGCGGCCCTGTGCCGCGAAGGCCGGCACGGGCGTCTCTGCGGCCCGGTCACCGGGAGCGCGACGCGTGGCGGCGGATCGGGCTTCGAGCGCCTGGAGGCGTTCGAGGATGGGATGCAAGTCCATCAGGACATCGCCTCGCCGGCATCGCGCGGCGTGCCGCCCTGCAACTCCCTGTGCTCCCGCTCGATCGCGGGCTTGAAGGCCGGCGGCAGCGAGGCCCAGTCGTGCACGTCCACCACGATGGGGATCAGGCTGTCGCGAAAGGCCTCGCGCAGCGCGGCGACTTCCGGCACCGGGCGCGTGGGGTCCGACGCGTTGCGCACGACAAGGTCGAGGTCGCTGCAGACCTGCGCGCCGCCGCTGACCCGGCTGCCATAGGCCCACACCTTGGTCTCTGGCACATGGACGCGCAGCAGCGTCAGCACCTGCTGCAGCCACTCCTCAGGCAGGTCAAGCGCCGGCATCCGGCCCCGCCGCCTCGGCATCGAAGTGGGCCTGCAGCCGCGCGGCGAGGGCGCGCAGATCCTGCAGGTAGGCGGGCAGCAGCTTCAGCGTCTCGTTCGCGAAGCCCTCGCCGCAGTCGTGCGCCGTCGTGTTGCGGTTGGCGCGGTAGGCGAGCCAGCGCGCCACACCCGTGGCGTCGAGCAGGCCATGGCGGCCGGCATGGCGCAGCACGTCATTGAAGACCAGCGCGTCCACCTCGCGCGGGCTGCCGGCGTACGCCTTCAGTGCCTTGCGCAGCAGCTTGCCCGCGGTCTCGAGCGAGAGCTCGAAGCTCTTGATCGCGGCATTGCGGTACAGGTCCCACGCCACCCCGTCGGCAGGCGCGCAGCGCTGAAGGGCCAGCAGCGCCTGCTCCAGCGTGTTGGCTGTGCGTTGGAGGTGCTCGGTGTGCAGCGACATGGGCGGCTCGGTCGAGGGCACTCAGCATAGCGCCGAATGCGCCGGCGCAGCCCGACCCGTCACCGTCCGGGGGCGCTCAGGCCCGCCACGCCGGCAGCCGCCAGCCCAGCCGCAGCGCCAGCATGCGGCTGCCGCCCGTCACCAGCAGCGTGGCCAGCGTGGCGAGCCAGGCCTCGGTGCCCGCGTGGGTGAGGCCCACGTGCACCCAGCCGCCGGCGAAGGCGCACACGGCGTAGGGCCGGTGGTCGCGCAGCACGGCGGGGATCTCGTTGCAGACGATGTCGCGCAGCACGCCGCCGAAGACGCCGGTGACCAAGCCCATCAGCACCGCCACGAGCGCCGGCATGCCGGTCTCCAGCGCCACCTGCACGCCGGTGGCCGTGAACAGGCCCAGGCCGAGCGCGTCGGGCCAGAGCATCGCGCGCTCCGTGGGCGCGAAGTGGCGCTGGCGCATCACGGCCATGACGACGACGCACAGCAGCAGCACGCCCCACAGCAGCTCGACGTGGCGCACCCAGAAGAAGGGCCGCTGGTCCAGCAGCAGGTCGCGCAGCGTGCCGCCGCCGAAGGCGGCGAGCACGCCCACCACGCACACGCCCACCGCGTCCAGGCGCTTGCGCGCGCCCTCGAACACGCCCGAGAGTGCGAAGGCCGCGGTGGCGGCCACCTCGATGACCAGGCGCAGGGTCTGGGCGAGCGACAGGTCGGGGTTCACGCCGGCATTGTCTGTCCCGGGCCCGCGCCGCCGCTCAGGCGCGCGACAGCGCGCCCGCCCCCACCCCGGCGCGCGGCCGCTCGACGCCGACGAAGGCGAAGTCGACCTCGGGCTCGAGGCCCGAGACGATGCGCGCGATGCTGCGCCCCGAGCCGCAGGAGTGCGTCCAGCCCAGCGTGCCGTGGCCGGTGTTCAGGTACAGGTTGGGCAGCTTCGAGCGTCCGATGATGGGCACGTTGCTCGGCGTGGCCGGGCGCAGGCCGGTCCAGAACTGCGCCTGCTGCGTGTCCCCGGCGCCGGGGAAGAGCTCCTCGACGCGGCGCACGATGGCCTCGCAGCGCACGCGGTTCAGGTCGCGGTCGTAGCCGTTGAGCTCGGCCGTGCCGGCGATGCGCAGGCGGTTGCCCAGGCGCGAGAACACGAGCTTGTACTCGTCGTCGGTCAGCGAGACCTGGTGCGCCATCGAGGCGTCCTTCACCGGCATCGTCACCGAGTAGCCCTTGGCCGGGTAGATCGGCAGCTCCAGGCCCAGCGGCTTGGCGTACAGCGGGCTGAGCGAGCCCATCGCCAGCACGTAGGCGTCGCCGCGCACGCGCTGGAAGCGGCCCTCGGCGTCGGTGGCCTCGATGTGGTCGATGCGCCCGCCCGCCTCGCGCAGCGCGGTCAAGGTGTGGCTCATCAGGAACTGCACGCCGTCGGCGCGGCAGCGCTCGACCAGCTCGCGGGCGAAGCGGTTGGCGTCGCCGGACTCGTCCTCGGCGGTGTAGGTGGCGCCGGCGAGCTGCGGGCGGATGTGGCGCAGCGCCGGCTCCAGGCGCACGGCCTCGTCGGCGGAGATGACGCGCCGGTCGCAGCCGAGGGCGCGCATCTGCGCGGCCGGTGCCTCGGCGCCGTCGAACTCCTTCTGGCTCGTGTAGAAATGCAGGATGCCCTGGGTGCGCTCGTCGTAGGCGATGTCGCGTTCTCGGCGCAGCGCCTGCAGCGTGTCGCGGCTGTAGGTGCCCAGGCGCACGATCTGCTCGATGTTGTGGCGCGTGCGCGCCGGCGTGCACTCGCGCAGGAACTGCAGGCCCCACAGCCACTGGCGCATGTCGGCGCGCAGGCGGAACAGCAGCGGCGCATCTTCCTTGCCCAGCCACTTGAGCACCTTCAGCGGCGCGCTCGGGTTGGCCCAGGGCTCGGCGTGGCTGACCGAGATCTGCCCGCCGTTGGCGAAGCTGGTCTCGGCTGCAGGGGTGGCCTGGCGGTCGACGACGACGACGTCGTGGCCGAGCTGACGCAGGAAGTAGGCCGACGTCACGCCGAGCAGGCCGGCGCCGAGGACGATGACTTTCATGGGAGGCTTCCTTTGACTTCAGGCGTGGGGTTGTGGGGCGTGGAAAGCATCCTAGGAAGAAGCAACCCTTGAGTCCAATGCATTCTTTCTTGATGTTCGATGCGCTGAGCGTTATGCTTTGCCCATGACCCTGGTCCAGATGCGCCACCTGATCGCGCTCGCCGAGACCGGCTCGTTCCGGCGCGCGGCCGAGCTGACCTTCCTCACGCAGCCGGCCTTCAGCCGCAGCATCAAGGCCCTGGAGGACGAGCTCGGCCAGCGCCTGTTCGACCGCCAGGGCTGGCGCAGCGTGGCCACGCCCTTTGGCGAATCGGTGCTCGGGCGCGCGCGCCGCCTGGTGCAGGAGGCCGAGCACCTGAAGGAGGACGCGCGGCGCGTGCAGGAGGGCCTGACCGGCGCCATCCGCCTCGGCCTGGGCTCGGGTCCGGGGGCCATCCTCACGCAGCCGCTGCTGCGCCACATGGCCACGCAGCACCCGCGCGCCCACCTGGAGCTGGCCCGCGCCAACACCGCGCTGCTGGCGCTCGCGCTGCGCGAGCGGCGCCTGGACGCGCTGGTGATCGACGCGCGCTCGCTCCCGCCCGCGCCCGACCTGGAGGTGCAGGCGGTGACCGAGCTGCGCGGCGCCTTCCTGTGCCGGCCGGGCCACCCGCTGACGCAGCGCCGCGCGCCGCTGCGCTTCGATGACCTGCTGGCCTACCCTTTCGCCACCACGCCGCTGAGCGACGAGATCGGCCGCCTGCTGGTCGAGCGCTACGGGCCGCAGGCCCACCTGGAGCACTGCGTGACGCTGCGCAGCGAGGAGATCGCCGCGCTCGCGTCGGTGGCCGAGGTCACCGACGCCGTGGTGCTGACCACGCGCGCGGCCGCGCCCGCGCTGGTGGAGCTGGAGCTGCAACCGCCGCTGGAGGCCAACGCGCGCTTCGCCTTGGTGACGCTGGCCGGCCGCTCGGAGCCGCCGCTGCTGCCGCTGCTGAAGGGGCTGATCGCCCGGTGGCTGAAGGGCTGACCGGCTGACGGGCTGGAGTGCGAAGGCCGCGCCGCAGGACCGGTACCGGGGCCGGCCTCAGGCTGCCAGGTAGGTCTGCGCGAGCTGCACCCAGTAGGCGCAGCCGATGGCGACGTTGTCGTCGTTGAAGTCGTAGCCGGGGTTGTGCACCATGCAGGCGCTCGCGACGTTGCCGTCGCGGCCGTCGCCGTTGCCGATGAACAGGTAGGACCCGGGCACGCGCTCGAGCATGAAGGCGAAGTCCTCGCTCGCGGTCAGCGCCGGGGCCTGGGGGTTGACGCGCCCCGGGCCGACGAGGGCGGTGGCCACCTCGCGCGCCAGCGCGGTTTCGGCCGGGGTGTTGACGAGCACGGCGTAGCCGTCGCGCCAGTCCACCTCGGCGCGCACGCCGAAGCTCTCGGCCTGCGCCGCGGCCAGCGCGTGGATGCGCTCGCGCAGCAGGCGCCGCACCTCGCGGTCGAGCGCGCGCACGCTCAGCTCGAGCGTGGCCGCGGTCGGGATCACGTTGTTGGCCTGGCCGGCGTGCAGCGCGCCCACGGTCACAACGGCGGCGGCCTGCGGGTCGACGTTGCGCGAGACCACGGTTTGCAGCGCCATCACCAGGCTGGCGGCGGCCACCACCGGGTCGGCCGCCTTGTGCGGCATCGCGCCGTGGCCGCCGGTGCCGTGCAGCGTGATCGTGACGTTGTCGCTCGAGGCCATGGCCGCGCCCTCGCGCAGCCACAGGTGGCCCTGCGGCACGCCCGGCATGTTGTGCATGGCGAAGACGGCGTCGCAGGGGAAGAGGTCGAACAGCCCGTCTTCCATCATCTTCAGCGCGCCGCCCGCGCCCTCCTCGGCCGGCTGGAAGATCAGGTGCAGCGTGCCGTCGAACTGCCCGTGCAGCGCGAGCTGGCGCGCCGCGGCCAGCAGCATCGCCGTGTGGCCGTCGTGCCCGCAGGCATGCATGCGCCCGGCGCAGGCGCTGGCCCAGGGGCGGCCGGAGGCTTCGGCGATGGGCAGCGCGTCCATGTCGGCGCGCAGGCCCAGGCGCCGATTCGAGGTGCCGCGCCTGAGCGTGCCGACGACGCCGGCGCCACCCAGCCCGCGGTGCACCTCCCAGCCCCAGAGCGCCAGCTTCTCGGCCACGAGCGCGGAGGTGCGGTGCTCCTCGAAGGCGAGCTCCGGAAAGCGGTGGATCTCGCGTCGCAGCGCGATGAACTCCTCGACCTGCGGCAGCAGGCCTTCCAGCATCTGGCCCATGGGCAACTCCGTGGCAGGGCAGGTGCCGGCGGCGCTCACTGCGCCTCGAGCTTGATGTTCCTCGCGATCGCGCGGAAGCGCGCGGTCTGGCGCTCGAACTCGCGCTGCGCGTCGGTCACCGACATCATCGGTGGCACGCGCCCGCCCAGCTCCTCGAGCTTCTTGCGCGCCTCGGGGTCGTTCATCGCCGAGGCCAGGGCGCGGTTCAGGGCGACGACCACGTTCTCGGGCGTGTCCTTGCGCACGAAGTAGCCGGTCCAGGCGTCGAAGGCGAAGTCCTTGACCGCCTTGCTGTCGTTGATGCTCGGGTACTTCTCGAGGAACTTGGCCTCAGGCTTGCCGGACGGGGCCATCGTGGCCAGCACCTTGAACAGGCCCTGGTCGACGAAGCCGGGCAGGCGCGAATCGACCACCAGGAAGCCCACGTCGACGAGGTTGCCGCCCAGGTCCTGCAGCGCCGGGGCCAGGCCGCGGTAGGGCACGTGCGTCATCTGCGCGCCGATGGCGTGCGCGAAGTTCGCGCCCACGAAGTGGTACAGCGAGCCCACGCCCACGCTGGCGTAGCTCAGCGGCTTGCCTTCGGCCGAGGCCTTCTTCGCCAGCGCCACGAGCTCGTCGATGTTGCTGGCCGGCAGGCCCTTGCGCGCCAGCACCGCCATCGGGAAGCTGCCGATGACCTGGACCATGCGCCAGTCCTCGGCCTTGTACTTGACCGACTGCATCGCCATCGGGGCCAGGATCAGCTCGTTGGGCGAGCCCTGGTAGACGAGGTGGCCGTCGGCCGGGCTGTTGAGCACCTTCTGCGCCGCGATCGCGCCGGAGGCGCCGCCGACGTTGTCGACGATGGCCATCTGCCCGACGGCCTTGGCGAAGGGCTTCTCCACCATACGCGCGATCACGTCCGACAGGCCGCCGGCCGGGTAGGGCACGAGCAGCGTCACGGGCTTGGACGGGAAGCTCTGCGCGGCGGCGCCGCCGGCCAGCGCAGCCGCGGCCAGGAAGGTGGCGGTGCGGGCCATCAGGGCGCGGCGGCCCGGGTTCATGAGGTGTGAAGCGTTCATGGTCTTCTGTCTCCGGGGGCGATGGCGCCGCAGCTCGTCGGTCGCCGGGGGTGTGTCGGGAGGGCGCTGCCTTTGTCGTCGTGAGGCAGGGCGCACGGCGACAAGGTGGAGCGCATGCTAAAGGTCGGTTTTCATGAAGTCCAATGCGAGGTTTCTTGCGAAAAGATGCGCTCGACGCATCGTTTTGCTGGCCGGCCCGGGGCTGCCGGCCGCGTGCGCTGCCGACCCCGATCTTGTGCGAGGATCCTGCGCGCCATGCTCCGCTACGAAACCCTGCCCGTCACGCCCTTCGCCCAGAACTGCTCGCTCGTGTGGTGCGACCGCACGATGGAGGGCGCCGTCATCGACCCCGGCGGCGAACTGCCGCGCCTGCGCGCCGCGGCGCGCCGCCACGGCGTGACGCTGAAGGCGATCTGGCTCACGCACGCCCACATCGACCACGCGGGCGGCACCGGCACGCTCGCGCGCGAGGACGACCTGCCCATCATCGGTCCGCACCCGGGCGACCAGTTCTGGATCGACGGCCTGCCGCAGCAGGCCCAGATGTTCGGCTTCGCCCCGGCCGAGCCCTTCGCGCCCACGCGCTGGCTGCACGACGGCGACACGGTGCAGGTGGGCGAGTGCACGTTGGACGTGCGCCACTGCCCCGGCCACACGCCCGGGCACGTGGTCTTCCACAGCCCCGAGATCCGGCGCGCCTTCGTCGGCGACGTGCTGTTCGCCGGCAGCATCGGCCGCACCGACTTTCCCGGCGGCGACCACCAGACGCTGCTCGACAGCATCACCCAGCGCCTGTGGCCCATGGGCGACGACACCGTCTTCATCCCCGGCCACGGGCCCGAGAGCAGCTTCGGGCGCGAGCGGCGCACCAACCCCTACGTGGGCGGCACCTGAGGGCGCCCTGCCGGGCGGCGCCCGCGGCGGCGGGAAGCGTGCTCAGCCCGCCGCCGCGAGCGCGCGCGCGAGGAAGGCGTGGACGACGCCGTGGTACTCGTCGGGACGCTCGCCCCAGCCGTAGTGGCCCACGCCCTTCATCTCGTGGAACTCGCCGCGCGGCATCATGGCCGCCATCTTCTGCATCACCGAAGCGGGGCAGGTGAGGTCGAGCTCGCCGGCGATGCACAGCACGGGCATCGTCAGGCGTGCCGGCACGTCGTCTTCCAGGTACTGCGCGATCGCCTGAATGGCCTTCTGGAAGGTCTCGCCGCGCATCAGGCGGATGTTGTAGAGCGCGTGGTCGATCTCCGGGCCCTCGGCGCCCGGGCCCATCATCGTGCGCAGCAGCTCGGGGGCGTAGTCGGCAATCGCCTTGCCCTGGGTCAGCGGCGCGACGCGGGTGCGCATGAAGTCCTGCTGCCACTGCAGGCCCGAGTGGTTGAAGGTGTGGGCCGTGGCCGAGAGCACGAGCGCGCCCAGACGCCCGGGCTGCTGGTCGGCCACCTTCTGCGCCACCATGCCGCCCATGCTGTGGCCCAGCAGCACGTTGGTGCGCGTGGCCGTGGCGTCGATCAGGCGGTTGACCATCTCGGCCATGCCGGGGATCGTCACCGACTCCGGCACCTCGGAGATGCCGTAGCCCGGCGCGTCGCAGGCGACCACGCGGTAGCCGGCCTGCACGAAGCGCTGGATGGTGTAGCGGAAGTACTCCTTCGAGCCGTAGGCACCGTGCAGCATGTAGAGGGTGGTGTCGGATTCACCGCTGACCATGTAGTCGGGGAGTCGGTAGCTGCGCATCGGTCGTCTCCTGGGTCGGTGGGGCCTTCGGTATGGGACCGCATGGGGCCATCGTGCGGATATGCACGCGTGGCTGGCCATGGGGCGTCGCTTGCCGCAGGCAAGCGATCGAGTGTCGTCCCGAGGTCGGGCGCTGTCAACGCGCGGCGCGCACCGATTGACAGCACGGTGTGGATCGCATTCAATCGGTACGCTTGTCCTGGGCAAGGAATTGGAGCCCTCTCATGACCCTTCCCCTCGTGCTCGTGCCCGGCCTGAACAACACCGCCGCGGTGTTCGACCGGCTGCGCGCGCACCTGCCGGCGCATGTGCCCGCGCAGGCCGTCGACAACCCGGCGCTGGAGTCGGTGGACGCCATCGCGCAGGCCCTGCTGCCCACGCTGCCGCTGCGCTTCTGGCTCGTCGGCTTCTCCTTCGGCGGCTATGTCTCGCTCGCGCTGCTGGCCGCGGCGCCCGAGCGCGTGGCGGGCCTGGCGATGGTGTGCACCGCGCCGGGGGCGGACACCCCCGCAGCCTCCGAGCGCCGCAAGGCCGGGCTGCAGGCCGTGGCCGAGGGGCGCTACGTCCAGATGGTCGAGTCGCAGGCGGCCGCAGCCTTCCATCCCGACAGCCTGCACGACGAGGCGCTGATGACCGAGCGCATGGCCATGGTGCGCGCCTACGGCCCCGAGCGCTACGCCGCGCACGTGCGCGCGACGATCGCGCGCCCGGACCGCAGCGCCCTGCTCGACGGCAGCCGGCCGACGCTGGTGGTCGGCGGCTCGCACGACAAGCTGTTCACGCCCGAGGTGCTGTCCTACGCGCAGCAGGTGCCCGGGGCGCGCCAGCGCACGATCGAGGGCGCCGGCCACCTGGTGCCCATGGAGCAGCCGGCGGCGCTGGCGCGCTGCCTCGTCGACTGGATCGAGGGCCGCTGAGAGGCGCCGTCCCGCCCCCCCCGCCCACCCCCGCGCAGGAGCCCGCCATGCTCGAGATCGTCAACGAGGTCCGCCTCACCATCCGCCCCGACAACGACAACCCCTACCTGAAGGGGCCGTTCGCGTCGAATGCGCGCGAGTACACCGCCGACACGCGCAGCCTGAAGGTCATCGGCGAGATCCCGAAGGACCTGCACGGCCTGTTCGTGCGCAACCACCACAACCAGGTGCACGAGCCCCTGGGCACCTACCACCCCTTCGACGGCGACGGCATGCTGCACGCGGTGCGCTTCGAGAACGGGCAAGCCGAGTACCGCAACCGCTTCGTGCGCACCACGGGCTTCCTGGCCGAGGAGGCGGCCGGGCGCGCGCTGTGGCCGGGCATGCTGCGCCCCGACCTCGCTTGCCGCCGCGGCTGGGGCGCGATGGGGGCGATGAAGGACAACGCCGGCACCGACGTCAAGTGCCACGCCGGCCGCCTGCTGGCCAGCATGTCGCAGGGCAGCGAGCCCTGGCGCCTGGACCCGTACACGCTCGAGACCCTGGGCCCGGACCCGGCCTGGGCGCGCCGCGTGCCCGACGGCGTGGCCTCGCACTACAAGGTGGACAACTTCACCGGCGAGATGATGTTCTTCAACTACCCGGAGCACCCGCCGTACATGAACTACGGCGTGATCGACCGCGACAACCGGCTCGTCCACTACGAGGCCATCGATCTGCCCGGGGCGCGCTGGCCACACGACCTGGGCATCACCCAGCACTACACCGTGCTGCACGACCTGCCGCTGTACTTCGACCCCGCCGGCCTGGCGCAGGGCCAGCACAGGCTCGTCTTCAACCGCGACCAGCCCTCGCGCTTCGGCATCCTGCCGCGCCGCGGCAACAACGCATCGGTGCGCTGGTTCGAGGCCGCGCCGTGCTACATCCTGCACATCACCAACTGCCACGAGAGCGGTGACGAGGTGGTCATGGACGGCTGCATCATGCCGGACTACAAGACCGTGCCGGTGAACCAGATCGCCAACATCTACGAGCGCATCCGCGCCAACCTGGACAAGCACAACAACCCGACGCTGATGCACCGCTGGCGCTTCAACCTGCGCACCGGCCGCACCACCGAGGAGCGCCTGGACGACGAGATCACCGAGTTCCCGGTGTGCAGCAACGACTACGTCGGCCGGCCCTACCGCTACAGCTACAACGTGCTCTACCAGAAGGGCGAGTGGCTGTTCTCGGGGCTCAAGCGCTTCGACCTGCGCACCGGCGCGACCGCGCGCTACGAGTACGGCCCGGGCCGCTACGGCAGCGAGCCCCAGGTGGCGCGCGCGGTGGGCGCCAAGGCCGAGGACGACGGCTACGTCATCAGCATGGTGGCCGACATGGGGGCCGACACCTCGGAGATCCTGGTCCTGCGCGCCGACGACATCGCCGCCGGCCCGGTGGCGCGCATCCTGCTGCCCGAGCGCATGGGCATCGGCACGCACGCCTGCTGGGTCGAAGGGGACCGCCTGGACGGCGAAAACCGGCAGCCGGTGCTGAACTGAGGTGGATGCCGCCTCCGACCCCGACCAGGACCACGCGACCGTCTTCCTGCGCCTGGGCAAGGCCTACAACAGCGCCACCCAGGCCTTCGAGGCGCTCACCGGCGTGGGCGCGGCGCGCTGGCGCCTGCTCTACCTGGTGCATGCGCAGCCGCTGGTGAGCCAGAAGCAGCTCATCCGCCAGGTGCGCGTGGACCCGGGCTCGATCACCCGGCAGTTGAGCGCGCTCGAGCGCGAGGGCCTGGTCGAACGCTCGGACGACCCGCAGGACACGCGGCTCACGCGCGTGGCCCTCACGCGCGCCGGCCAGGCCGAGGTGCGGCGCGTGATGCGGCTGCGCGCGCGCTTCCTCGCGCAGATGGTGCAGGGCCTGCCGCCGCAGGACGTGGCCGCCTGCCTGCGTGTGCTCGAGGGCATCTCCCGCAACCTGGGTGACGACGAGCCGCTGCCGCAGGCGGTGGCGCCGTCCCGCCGCCGGGCGGCCCCGGCCTTGCGGAAGCCCGGGACGTCTCAGACTTTGGGGAAGTAGCCCACCAGGCCCTCGCCGGGCGGCCGCCCGGTGACGGCGTTGGCGGCCAGCCGCCCGCTCATCACCGTGGCCTCGACGCAGCCGACGTTCAGGCCGGTGTGGATCCAGTCCCCGGCCAGCACCAGGCCGGCGAAGCCCGAGGCCCCGGCCTCGAGGCGCGCCTCGGCGCTGCCGGCGGGCGCTTGCACGTAGCGATCGGATGGCTGCACGTGGGCACGCGCCCACTGCGCCGTCAGCGGGTCGGCGCCCGGGGCCATGTCGCCGCGCGGGTGGGCCGCCGCGTCGCCGCCGGGGTACTGGTAGAGCAGGCGCAGCGGCGCCTGCGCGAGCGGGCTGTCGATGACGGCGTCGGACGCGCCGTGGCGCTTCAGCCAGGCGTCATAGGGCTCGCGGTCCAGTTCGCCGAAGGTACGGCGGGGCCAGAGGCGGTCCCTGAAGAGGCCCCACACGATGACGCGCATGTAGGCCAGTGCCGTGCGGTCCAGCGTCAGGTTGCCACCCGCCCGGCCGGCCCGCGCCCGGTGGCGCACTTGCTGCCCAGGCGCCAGCCCATCTGGTAGACGGTGATGTCGTGCCGTGCCCGCAGCGCCTGGGTGGCGCTGAGGTGCAGCGCCGTGGTCAGCCCGGCGATGCCGCCGCCGAGGATTGCGATCTTCTTGCGGTGCGTCATGGCGTGTGTTCCTGGCCCGCAGGGGGGCGCTGCGTCAACCCTTCCAGCCCAGGCCCTTCAGGGCCTGGATGTAGCGGTCCCGTGGTGCGTCGTGCCGAAAGGGGTGGCCCACGCGCATGGCCGCCACATCGAAGCCCGGCAGCAGGCGCTGGCCCTCGGCAAAGGCTGCGCGCGCGGACTCGAGGTCTCCACTGCCCACCAAGCTGGCTGCCAGCAGGTAATGGTTGAAGAACCAGTCCGGACGGTTCGACACCGCCTGCGCGGCATGGCGCGCCGCCTGGGGCCAATCGCCATCGACGAAATCGGCGATCCCCAGCCCGAACAGCCACAGGCTCACGCGCGGCTCCGTCGGGCTGGCCGCCATGGCGCGGCGGGTCCACTCCCGGGCCTCGGTGGTCTCGCCGGCGAAGGCCAGCAAGCGCCCCAGCTCTCCGGCGGCGGCGGCGAAGTGGGGGTACAGCTCCAGCGCGCGCCGCTGCTCGGCGATGGCACGGTCGAGCTGCCCGAAGCCCGCCAGCGTGACGCCGAGCGCGACGTGGGCGAAGCTGTCGCGCTCGTCGACAGCGACCGCACGCTGCGCCAGGCGCAGGGCCTCCAGCATGGTCGCCTTGGCGTCGGCGGCCCAGCCCGACCAGACCTCGGTGGCCAGGCAGAAGGCGAGCATGGACAGCGCAACCACGTCGTCGGGCCGGCGCGCCAGCGCCTCGGCGAGCAGGCGCTTCGCCTCGGCATGGTGGCCGCGCGAGGAGCGCCAGTAGTGCCACCGGGCCCGCATCAGCAGCTCCCAGTGCCGCAGCTCGCGCACTTCGCGCGCCGTCGCCTTGGTGGCTTCGTGCTTCAGGAACAGCGGTACGACCGTGGCCACGATGCGCTCGGTCAGCTCGTCCTGGAGAGCGAACAGGTCGTCCGTCGGGCGGTCGTAGCGCTCGGCCAGCAGCACCTCGGCGTTCTCGCCATGCAGCAGCTCGGCACTCACGCGCAGCCGCCCGCCGGCGCGCCGCAAGGAGCCCCGCACGAGGTACTGTGCGCCCAGGCGGCGGCACAACTCCGCGGGGGGCAAAGCGCTGTCGCGGAAGGTGCGCGCCGAATCCTGGGCGATCACGAACAGCCAGGGCGAGCGTGCCAGGCCGGCGGCGATGTCCTCGGCCAGCCCGTCCGCCAGGTACTCCTCCTGCGGGTTGCCGCCCGGGTTGCCGAAGGGCAGCACGGAGATCGTCGGCCGCGGCCCGGGCGCGGCGCCAGGCGGGCCGGCGGCGTCGGGCTCGGACAGGGGCGCGGCCCAGCGATAGCCGCGGCCGGGCACGGTGGCGATGGCCTTGGCGCCGACGACCTTGCGCAGCGCCGCCACCTGCACCGTCAGGTTGTTCTCCTCGACAACCACGCCCTGCCAGACGCGGCGCAGCAACTCGTCCTTGCCGACGACACGGTCGCGGTGCTTGATCAGCGTCGACAACAGGTCGAAGGCCCGGGCGCCGACCTCCGCCGGCTCACCGTCGACCAGCAGCCTGCGCTCGGTCGGGGACCACTCGAGGCGGCCGAATCTGAGGGAAGTCATGCGCAGGAGCGAAGGGCAGCAGCGGTCTCGGGACCGGTGGAGCGCGGGGCCGGTCTCGTGAGGACCAGGCCCGCTGTTTAGCAATTTTTTGGCATGTCTTCGCAAGATAACGGTGACGCGCAGGCACTAACCCGGGATAGTCCCGGTGTCGGCGCACAGGCCGGCTGTTGCGTGAAAAGCACAGGCTCAGGGGGCTGCTCCCGCGGTGACGACCCCGTCACCGCGGGCTCTCAGTACGGTCGGAGGCCGGCCTGGCCCCTGGCTGCTCAGCCGGAGGCGGCGACCCGCGAGCTGCAGTGCGGGGCGCAGCGAAACAAGGGCGCGGCTACTTTGTCTCGCGCATCGGCGGCGGCGGCCCGAAGACGCGCGGCGGTTTGGGCGCCGCCTCGTACAGCGGCTGAACGCGCGGCAGGCGTGACTCGATGTCGCGGATGCGGTCGGCGTTGGCCGGGTGCGTGGAAAGCAGCTTGGGCGGCGACTTGCCGCCGCTGGCAGCCACCATCTTCTCCCACAGCGTGACGCCAGCCTCAGGCCGGTAGCCGGCGCGCGCCGACATCACCAGGCCCAGCGCGTCGGCCTCGGACTCGTCGTTGCGGCTGTAGGTCAGGCTCAAGAGCTGCGAGCCGAGCTGGGCCGCCAGGTCGCCCACGCTGCCCAGCCCGAACAGCGCCGCCCCGATGCGCAGGCCCTGCTGCGTGAGCGTGTTCTTGCCGAGCTGCTCGCGCGCGTGCTCGAGCAGCGCGTGCGCGATCTCGTGGCCCATGATGACCGCGACCTCGTCGTCGCTGAGCTGCAGCCGCGCGAGGATGCCGTAGAAGAAGCCGATCTTGCCGCCCGGCATGCAGAAGGCATTGATCTCGGGGCTGCCGATGAGGTTGACCTCCCAGCGCCAGGCGCGCGCGCGCTCGTTGCACTCGGGCGCGAAGGGAATCATGCGCTCGGCCATCGCGCGCAGGCGCTGCACCTGCGGGTGGTCGGCCGGCGCGAGCCCGCGCTGGCCCGAGGCCTGCTGCAGCATCTGCCGGTACTGCTGCTGGGCCGACTGCTCGATCTGGTCGGCCGGCACGGCCTTGGCGAAGCCCGAGCGCTTGCACTCGGGGATGGCGGCCAGTGCCGGCGCCGACGCGCCGGCCGCGCCCGCGGCCAGGAGCTGGGTGAACCAGCGCCGGGTCACGCAGCCGCAGGAAGGCGTGCGATTCAGCTGGGGGACTTCGGCGATCGACATGGCAGGGATGGTACGAGGACTTGCGGCAGGCTGCAGACTCCCCGACAGCCCCGTGTGAATCCGCCACCACCCCCTGATCCAAGGCCTGGTCCAGCCACGCACGGGCCCAGGAGGCGCCTGAAGTCCCCGAAATCAGGCACTCAGTCCACCCAGGCCTCACCCGTCTCGCGCGCTCGGCCCCTTCGTGAGACGCAAGTCCCTGCGCGGCACCCGTCAAAGGCGGATGTTGGCCGCCTTGACCACCGCCGCCCAGCGCTGCACTTCGCTGGCGACGAAGGCCGAGTACTCGGCTGCACTCATGCGCCGGGGGGTCGAGCCGGTCTCGATGAGGCGCGGCACGACCTCCGGGTGCGCGAGCGCCGCCAGCACTTCGGCATTGAGCTTGTCGACGAGGGCCGAGGGCATCCCGGCGGGGCCGGAAAGGCCGAACCAGGTCGACGCCACCAGATCAGGGTGGCCGAGTTCGCGGAAGGTCGGCAGGTCCAGCCAGCCCGGCACGCGGTCGCCCGCGGTGACCGCCAGCAGGCGGTACCGCGGGTTGCGCCCGGCCTCGACCAGCGTGGTGATGATGGCGTCGACCTGTCCACCCGCCAGGTCGGTCATCATCGGGCCGCTGCCCCGGTAGGGCACGTGGACGGTGTCGATCCCGGCCGAACGCTTCAGGAGCTCCTGCTTGGTGTGGCTGGACGTGCCGTTGCCGGGCGATCCCACCGTCATCTGCCCCGGGCGCGCCTTGGCTGCGGCGATGAACTCCGCCAGCGATCGTATGGGGCTTTCCACACGCACGACCAGCACCGAGGGAATCTCGGCCATCAGCGCGATGTGAGAGAAGTCGCGCACGCTGTCGTAGGGCATGGACTTGTAGATGCTGGGCCCGACACCATGCGCTGCGACGTTGGAGACGACCAGCGAGTAGCCATCAGCGGCGCTCTTGGCCACATGGTCCGAACCCACCGTGCCGCCCGCGCCAGCGCGGTTCTCGATGACGAAGTTCTGCCCCAGGACGGCGCCCAGCCGTGTGGAGACCAGCCGGGCGATGAAATCGGTGGTGCCCCCCGGCGGGAAGGGCACGACGACGCGCACGGGCCGGACCGGCCAGGCCTGCGCGCGCAGGTGGAAGGCGGGAAGGCCAAGGGCCGCTGCGGCCGGCAGGCCGAGGAAGAGGCGTCGCTGTGCCATGGTGTTCGTGTCCGCGTTGGGGTGCCGTCTGGCCGGTTGTGGATCTTACTCAGGGATGGCGCGGGTCGGGGCCCGGGGCCGCCGGCGGCGCGGTGCCATCCTGCGCGGTGCAGTTCTGCGGTCGGTGGCCGAGCCGCTCGTCCAGCCTGTGGCGCCAGGCGCGTGCCGAGAGCATGTCGTGCAGCGTCGCTGGCGAAGGCGCATGCTGCCGCCCCTGCAGACACTCCAGCGCATGCCAGGCCAGTGCCAGCGTGGACGACAGCACAGCGGCGCCTGCGACCCGGGGTTGGCTGGCCAGCGTGGTCAGCGTTGGCATGCCCGTGCCCAGCAGGATGACGGCGTCGGCGCCGGCGTCGGCAAGCTCCGTCAGGACGCTGCCTGCCGCCGCGCCATCCAGGCGGTAGACCGGGTGCCCCGGACCGGGCGGAGACTCCAGCCGGCGCACCCGCACGAGCTCGAAGCCCCGTGCCTGCCAGTAGGTGGCGCTGAGGCGGGTCAGGGGCTCGGGGTATGGCGAGACGAGCGCCACGCGCCGGGCCCCCAGCGCATGCAGGGCTGCCACCAGCGCGCAGGCCGCGTTCGTCACCGGCCGGCCGAGGCGCCCGGTCCAGGCCGCCAGGCGCCGGTCCTCGGCCTCGGGCCCGACGACGTAGGACGCCCCCGTCACGCCCACCGCCAGGACGCCGACGGGCGCGTCGGCGAACTGGCGCGCGTGCTCCTCGAGCGCCTCGTGGTAGTCGGCCAGGCGGGCCTCGATGGTCGCGCCCGCGCTGGTCATCCTGGCGACCAGCATCGCCACCCCGGGCGGCCAGAGCAGCGAGCACTCGGGCTCGACGGTGGTGTTGGCCTGCGGCACGAGCAGCCCGACCAGCCCTTGCGGCGCATAGAAGGCGCTCAAGGCAGGGGCTGCCGGCCCGCGAGGGCGTTCATTGCCCGCCCAGGCGCCGCAGCACCGGGGGCACCATCGGCACGGTGACGACCTTCTCCTCGGTGAAGAAGGCCTCGCACGCCGCGCCGCCCTGGCGACCGACGCCCGACTCCTTGAAGCCGCCGAAGGGCGCGCGCAGCTCGCGCATCATCGGCGTGTTGACCCAGACCACGCCGGTGCGCAGACCCTCGGTCATCGCGGTCACCGTGGGCAGGTGGTCGGACCAGACATAGCTGACCAGGCCGTAGCGCGAGGCGTTGGCGATGGCCAGCGCGTCCTCGACACCGTCGAAGGGCAGCAGCGTGGCGAAGGGGCCGAAGATCTCGTCCTGGGCCACGCGGCAGGCATTGCCGGGCACGAGCACGGCGGTGGGCTCGGCATAGAAGCCGGGGCCGAGGGCGGGGATGGCGGCGCCGCCGGTCAGCACGCGGCCGCCCTCCTCGCGTGCCAGCGCCGCATAGCGCAGCACGCGCTGCAGCTGCGCCTGCGAGGCGAGCGGGCCGAGCTCGGTGGCCTCGTCCATCGGGTCGCCGATGCGCAGGCGGCGCGCGCGCTCGACGAAGCGCTCGACGAAGTCGTCGAACACGCTGCGCTGCACCAGGATGCGCGAGCCGGCCAGGCACTGCTGGCCGTTGTTCGAGAAGATGCCCAGCAGCGCGCCGTCGAGGGCGCGCCCGAGGTCGGCCGACTCGAAGACGATGTTGGCCGACTTGCCGCCGAGCTCGAGCGTGCAGGGCGCGAGGTGGCCGGCCGCGGTCTGCATGATGTGCCGGCCGGTCTCGGTGCCGCCGGTGAAGCAGACGCGGCGCACGTCCGGGTGGGCCACCAGGGCCTGGCCGGTGAGCGGGCCGCGGCCGTTGACGAGGTTGACGACCCCGGGCGGCAGGCCGGCCTCGTGCATCAGCTCGACCATGCGCAGGACCGCCAGCGGCGACTGCTCCGAGGGCTTGACCACGCAGGTGGCGCCGAAGGCGATGGCGCTGGCCATTTGCATGGACGACAGCGCCACCGGCGCGTTCCAAGGCGAGATCAGCGCGGCCACGCCCGCGGGCTCGCGCAGCACGGTCGAGGTGTAGCCCGGGGTCTGCCGGTACACCTGCCCGGCACTCTGGCCGATGTAGTCGGCGAAGAAGCCGAAGTTGGCGGCCGCGCGCGGCAGGTGGCGCTGGCGCAGTTCGCGCAGCACGATGCCGGTGTTCTGGCACTCGAGCCAGGCCAGTTCCTCGGCGTGCCGCAGCAGCTGCGCCTGGATGGCCCGCAGCACGCCCTGGCGGTGCTCGACGCTCGCGCGCGGCCAGGGTCCGCGCTCGAAGGCCGTCACGGCCGCCTTCACGGCCGCATCGACCTGCGAGGCCGAACTCTCCGCCAGCATGCTGATCGGCCGGCCCAGGGCCGGGTTGAAGACGGGCAAATGCGCGCCGTCGCCCGCGCAGGACCGGCCGTCTATCCAGGCACCGAGCCGCGCCGGCAGCGAAAAGGCCGCGCCCGCCGTCACGGCTGCCCCGGCGCCGCCGCGAGCGAACGCGCCTTGTCGAGCCCCTCGAGCATCGAGGTCTGACGCAGGTAGGCGCGGCAGCGGTCGCGGTCACGCGCCAGCGCCTGCAGCCGGGCCAGGGCCTCGCGGCGTTCGACCAGGTCGCGGATCTGCATGCGCGCGTGATTGCGGTCGGCCTGGGCGATGATGTCGTCGCGCACCACCGGCAGGCGCTGGCGCTCGTAGCCGTCCAGGCTTTCGTCGGCTGCGCCGTCCAGGCGGCGCGCGAGCAGGCCGCCCAGGCACAGCGCGTCGTGCAGGCCGCCGTTCATGCCCATGCCGCCCTTCGGATTGTTCAGGTGGGCAGCGTCCCCGGCGAGGAACAGCCTGCGGTCGCGCCAGCGCGACGCCAGCCGCTTGTGCACCCGGTAGGGCCGGATCTCGAGCAGTTCGAAGGGGCCGTGCCCGGGGAACAGCGCGCCCAGCCGCGCCCGGATGCGCGCGGGCTCGGCCTCCTCCTCGAGCGGCGCGTCGCTCACCGGGTGCAGGCTGACGCGCCAGACCTCGGGCAGGTGCAGCAGGCTGTAGGTGCCGCTGTCCTGCCAGATGTAGTTCACACCCGCGAGGTCGTCCCACATCGCGTCGAAGGCGAAGGTGGTGGTGGCGAGCAGCGTCGTGTCGGGGTAGGTGCTGCCGTCGAAGCTCGCGCCGATCGCCTTGCGCACCAGGCTGTGCGCGCCGTCGCAGCCCACGACGTAGGCCGCCTGCAGGCGGTCGCCGCCCTCGAGCTCGATCCAGGCGTGGTCGGCCTCCTGGCCGACCGCAGCGACCGTGACCCCGCGCAGCATGCGGACCCCCGGCAGCAGGCGCAGGCGACGCTCCAGGGCCTCGCTCAGCACCGCCTGCTCGCACTGCAGGCGGTAGGGGTGGGCCGTCTCGTCGCCGAGCACCGAGAGATCGAAGTCGACGTGCTCGCCGGTCTCGTGCAGGCGGATCTGCCAGACCGGCGTGACGCGGCCCTGCGCCAGGAGCTCCGGCGTCACGCCCCAGGCGTCGAGCATGTCGAGCGTGGGCGGGTGGAAGGTGGAGGCGCGCAACTGGCGGGAGACCGCGGCTTCGCGCTCGATGAGCGTGACGTCCACCCCGGCCAGCCCGAGGCCATGGGCCAGGGCAAGGCCAACCGGGCCGGCGCCGACGATGAGCACGTGCGATGAAGAGGGCTGCATGGCGCAGGAGGGAAGGATGCGTCCGGCCGCGGCCAGACCGCGACACACCGGGGCCGCAGGAGGCGAAGCGCGGCCGGCGGCACGGGAGCGCCGGACTCTAGGGCCTGCGCCGGCCGCGCTGTTTCGGGGTTTTCTCTAGGCCGCCAGGGCGGCCCACGCGGGCCGCAGGCCAGATCTCAGCAGCCCGGGGTGCCGAGCAGGAAGTCGACGGGGCGTCGAGTCATGGCCGGGGTGCGGAAGAAGGGGCCATGAAGGTGGTGAATCGGTCGAGTTCGTGTTGCAGGGCATCGGCGTAGCCGGGCTCGCGGGGCTCGTGGCCGCTGGCATAGCCCAACTCCGCGCGCAGAGCGCCGTCGCGCCATTGCAAATTGCTCCAGCCGATGACGCGGTCACGCCACAGCAGGGGGAGGGCGTAATGGCCGCGCACGCGTTTCGCGGCTGGGGTGTAGGCCTCGAAGCGGTAGGCCCAGCCCCACAGCTGTTCGAAGCGCCGTCGGTCCCACACCACGGGGTCGAAGGGGGCGAGCAGGCGCACTTGGCTGGGGATGCGCCAGCCCTCGGCCGGCGATTCGTGGGCTGGCCAGAACCAGTCGGTGCCGTCCACGCGGGCGTGCTCCAGGCGCTGTTTGGCGCGAGCCAGCGTGACCTTGCGCAAGCCCACCCACTGGTAGGCGGCGGCGTAGAGCATCGAGATCAGCTGCGACAGCGTGGCGGCGGGCAAGGGCGCGTACTTTTGCACCAGGGCATCGGCCATCGCGTCCATCGCCGCCTGCGGGTCGGCGGGCGGTGTCCAGGGCGCGGCGAGCGCGTAAACGCGGGTCCCCTGGTCGCGGCGCACCACGTCGAGCAGGCCCCGGTAGTGCAGGCCGTCCAGCAGCTCGGTGGACAAGCGGCTGTCGCCGCCGAACCAGTTCCTGACCTTGCCCTGTCCGAGCGCAGCGTCCACAGCAGCCGGATGGGCTTCGCCCAACTCGGCGACGACCGCCAGCACCTCGCCGGCCTGGCGCTGGCGGGTGGCGTCCCATGTGCGCCGGGCGCGGCGCGGGTGCATCAGCGCCCGCAGGCCCGGTGTGACGAAGCCGTAGTTGATGAAGAAGTCCTCTTGCAGACCACTGCGCGGGTAGCGGCGCTCCAGGTCACCCACCCGGTAGCCGCGCACGCGGTGGCGCAAGCTCAGGTCTTGCGCCCGCGCGGGCGCACGCAGGGGGTCGGCCTGCACGAAGCCGCCCAGGCGCTGCACGGCCTCGCCCAGGGACGTGGGCGCGAACAGGCTGCGGGCCACGGCGTGGCGGCGCAGGTCGTCGAGACTGAGGCTGGGCATGGGCGCGAGCGGGTGAACCGCGATTCTCGGGCGCCTGAAATGCCCGTCCGAACGCACACCGGCATCAGGCCGCGGCGCCCCGGGCCTTCAGGTAGACCGCGTACAGAGACCGCGTGGCACAGATGAACAGCCGGTTGCGCTTGGGGCCGCCGAAGCAGACATTGGCGACGACCTCGGGCACGCGGATCTTGCCGATGAGCGTGCCGTCGGGCGCGAGGCAGTGCACCCCGTCGCCGGCGCCGGCCCAGAGGTTGCCGTCGACATCCACTCGCAGGCCGTCGAACAGGCCCGCCGAGCAGGTGGCCAGGACCTCGCCGCGGCCGACGCGCCGGCCGTCTGCCTGCACGCGGTGGCGGCGGATGTGGCGCGGCCCGTCCGGCGCGTGCGAGATGCCGGTGTCGACGACGTAGAGCCACTGTTCGTCCGGGGAGAACGCCAGCCCGTTCGGCTTGGACATGTCGGTGACGACGGCGTCCAGACGGCCGTCGTCCGGGTCGATGCGGTAGACGTGCGAGCCGCCGATCTCCGAGGGCGCGGCGTCGCCCTCGTAGTCGGAGTCGATGCCGTAGGTCGGGTCGGTGAACCAGACGCTGCCGTCGGACTTGACGACGACGTCGTTGGGCGAGTTCAGACGCCGGCCCTCGTGGTGCGAGGCCAGCACGGTGCGCGAGCCGTCGTGCTCGGTCCGCGAGACGCGGCGGCCGCGGTGCTCGCAGCTGACGAGCCGGCCCTGCAGGTCGCGGGTGTGGCCGTTGGGGTGCCAGGCCGGCTGCTCGAAGACCGAGACCGAGCCGTCGTTCTCGTCCCAGCGCATGACGCGGTCGTTCGGAATGTCAGACCACAGCAGGTAGCGCCCGGCAGGAAAGTACACCGGGCCCTCGGCCCAGCGGCACCCGGTGTGGAGCTGCTCCAGGTGCACGTTGCCGGGGGCGTAGCGCAGGAAGCGTTCGTCCAGGACTTCGAAGGTGTCGGTCAGCATGGTGCCGTCCTCGGAATGTTCAGGGCCGGCGAAGGCGGCGTGGCGCGCCAACCCCCTCCGTGAGCGCCGCTTCGGCCTCGCCTTGGCGCAGCGCCATCTGCTCAGCGTCTGTCGAGGACGCAGGGTCGCCCCCGGTTTCCTTGATCCACATGGCGGGTGCTCTCAATCGTCCACCGCGCCGCGGGGGCGCGCCGGGGCTTCCAGCGCCCGCACCGTGGCGCGCAGCCACCAGAGCATCGCCAAGGCCGGCAGCGCTGCGACCGTGCTCACGACGAAGAAGGTCGGCCAGCCTATGGTCTCGGCCAGCACCCCGGCCAGCGGGCCCACCCAGACGCGGCCGACCGAGGCGAAGGCCGACAGCAGCGCGAACTGCGTGGCCGTGAAGCGCTGGTTGCACAGGCTCATCAGGAAGGCGACGAAGGCGGCTGTACCCATGCCGCCGCTGATGTTCTCGAAGGCCACCACCAGCAGCAGCCCGCCGTCCACCGGCGCTGCCGTGGCCAGCGAGACGAAGCCCCAGTCGAAGGCCGGGATCACGAGGCCCGGCAGCATGCCCTTGCCGCCGACGGCCAGCCACCAGAAGCCCAGGTTGCTGGCCATCTGCAGCACGCCGAAGGCCAGCAAGGCGCGCCACAGGCCGAGGGCCACCATCAACGCGCCGCCGAGCAGCGCGCCGCCGATCGTCAGCCACAGCCCGATCACCTTGTTGACCACGCCCACCTCGGCCGGCGCGTAGGCCATGCCCTTGAGCAGGAAGGGCGTCATCAGCGAGCCGGCGAAGGCGTCGCCGAGCTTGTAGAGCACGATGAACAGCAGGAAGGCCGCGGCCCCCGGCTGCGCGAAGTAGTTGCGCAGCCCGTCGAGCAGGGTGACGAAGCGAGCGCGCCGCGCCGCCCAGGCCGCCAGCGGCAGCGTGAAGGCGATGCCCAGCAGCAGCGCGATCAGCTCGACCCAGCGCCGCTGCAGCGCCGCCGGCAGCGCGGTGGACTCGAGCCAGCCGCCGGCCAGCGCCTGCGCCAAGGGCCGAGCGTAGAGGTCGCTCAGCACCACGCCCAGCGCCACCGCGGCGAGCACGGCGGCAAAACCGAGCAGGTCCTGGCGCGCGCTGGCGGGCGCCGCCGCGGCATCCGGCGCGGGCGGCAGCGGCGCCAGGCGCGGCAGCAGCGTGGCCGAGGCCAGCGCCGCACCGGCCATCAGCAGCGCCATCAGCCGGTAGACCGCGGGCCAGTCCCAGCCGCCGCCCTGGGCCGCGTCGGTCCAGATCAGCGCGAGGCCGCCCGAGACGATCATCGCCAGCCGGTAGCCCATGACGTTGAGCGAGGCCCCGAGCCCGCGCTCGCGCGCGGGGAGCAGGTCGGTGCGGTAGGCGTCGACGACGACGTCCTGCGAGGCCGAGACGAAGGCCACCGTCACCGCCAGCAGCGCGAACACGCGGATCGATTCCTGCGGCGAGGCCGCCGACAGCGCCAGCAGCGCCGCCGCCAGCGCCAGCTGCGTCAGCACCAGCCAGCCGCGCCGCCGGCCCAGCAGCGGCAGGTCGAAGCGGTCCATCAGCGGCGCCCACAGGAACTTGAAGGTGTAGGGCAGGCCCACGAGGCTGAGGAAGCCGATGGTCGCCAGGTCCACCCCGTCGGCCGTCAGCCAGGCCTGCATCGCCTGCCCCGTGAGCGCCAGCGGCAGGCCCGAGGCGAAGCCGAGCACGGTGACGGCGAGCAGGCGGTGGGCGGCAGCGAGGGTAGGGATGGCGGGCATCGGGGGGCCGACGCGTCATGCCCGCGCCGGCCCGGGATTATCGACAGCGCGGCTGCGCCGCAACGCCCGGACCCGGCGCGCGGGCGGGACTAGCCCAGGTAGCGCGGCAGCAGCAGCACGATGCCCGGGAAGGCGATCAGCAGCGCGAGGCGGACGATGTCGACGACGACGAACGGGGTCACGCCGGCGAACAGCGTGCGCATCGACACCCCGGGCAGCAGGCTCTTCAGCACCGCCACGTTCAGCCCGACCGGCGGCGTGATGAAGCTGATTTCGACGACGACGACGACGATGATGCCGAACCAGACGAGGTCGAAGCCCAGGTGCTGCACCAGCGGGTAGAACACCGGCACCGTCAGCAGCACCATCGACATGCTCTCCAGCAGGCAGCCGAGCACGATGTAGATGGCGCAGATGGCGACGATCACCACGATCGGGTGGACCTCGAAGTGCTTCACCATCTCCTGCAGCTCGCGCGGCAGCGAGGTGAAGTTGATGAAGTTGGCGAACAGCAGCGCGCCGATCAGCACGAGGAACAGCATCCCGGTGGTGCGCGCGGACTCGATGAGCACCTGCGACAGCACCGGCCACGTCAGGCGCCCGCGCCACCAGGTGAAGAGGAAGGCGCCGCACGCGCCGATGCCCGCAGCCTCGGTCGAGGTGAAGACGCCGCCGTAGATGCCGCCCATCACCAGCAGGAACAGCGCAGCCACGCCCCAGACGTCACGCAGCGCGGCCCAGCGCCCCGGCCAGGGTGTGTGCTGGCCGGGCGGCCCGTCCTGCGGGCGGCGCCAGGTGACCCAGCGCACGGCGGCCATGTACAGCATGATCGCCAGCAGCCCCGGCAGGATGCCGGCGGCGAACATCTTGCCGATGCTCTGCTCGGTCAGGATCGCGTAGACGACCATCACCACCGAGGGCGGGATCAGGATGCCCAGCGTGCCGCCGGCGGCGATGGTGCCGCCGGCCAGCGCCGGGCTGTAGCCGAGCTTGCGCATCTCGGGGTAGGCGACCTTGGCCATCGTCGCCGTCGTCGCCAGGCTCGAGCCGCAGACCGCGCCGAAGCCGCCGCAGGCGAGGATGGTCGACAGGGCCAGCCCGCCGCGCCGGTGGCCGACGAAGGCGTGCGCCGCGGCGTAGAGCTCGCGCGAAAGCCGCGCCTGCGTGACGAGGTTGCCCATCAGCACGAACAGCGGCACCACCGACAGCAGGTACTGGAAGCCGCTCTCGAACACGACGGCGCCGGCCATCGAGTAGGCCGAGGGCCAGTTGCGGATCCAGGCCACGCCGGCCAGCCCCACCAGGGCCATCGCGAAGGCCAGCGGCACCTGCAGCAGCATCAGCACGAGGATCGCGCCGAAACCGATCAAGGCCTCGGTCATGGGGTGGACTCCTCAGGGTCCGTGGACGGGCGTGCCAGCTCCACCGGCCCGCCGCGCGCGATCTCCCAGAGATGCGCCGCGTTGACGAGCGCGTTCAGCCACAGCATCGCGCTCATGAAGAACACCATCGGCGCCAGCGGCACGCCGAGGATGGTGGTGCGCTCGCCGAAGTCCAGCGCCGACAGGGCCCGGCTCCAGGTGACCGCGCCCAGCAGCCCGCTGATGGCGGTGGCCAGCGCGATGCCCGCGCCCTGCTGCAGCCTGCGCAGCCCCGAGCGCTGCGGCAGCGCGAGCAGGTCGACGACGACGTGCTCGCGCCGCTGCGTGGCCAGCACGATGCCGCTGAAGATGACGCCCACCATCAGCAGCTCGGTCATCTCGACCGCGCCGCGCACCGGGAAGGAGAACACGTAGCGGCCGAGCACGTCGACCAGCGTCAGCAGCGCCAGCCCGGCCAGTGTGACCTCGGCCAGCCGGCGCAGCAGCCACTGCGCCGCGTCGCGCACCCGTTCATGGAAGGCGCGGGGCCGCGCGCTCATCGCAGCCCCGGCGCCGCGCGGCGGGCCCGCCTTGGCGGCACGGTCCTCAATTGCCGCCCTCGAGGCGCTTGAGCTCGGCGCGGAACTCGGCCAGCACCTTCGGCCCGTCGATGTTGGCCGCCTTCGCGGCGTCGAGCCAGTTCTTCTCGAACGCGGCCGTGCGGGCGCGGATGTCGGCCACCAGCTTGGGGCTGGCCTGGATGAAGTTGACGTTCTTGGCCTTCAGCGCGGCCAGTGCCGCGGTGTCGGCCTCGCCCCAGGCCTTGCCGCCCATGCGCGCGATGTTCTCGCCCGACAGGCGCAGCACGATGGCGCGGTCGGCCTCGGACAGGCGCGCGAAGGCCTGCTCGTTCATGATGATGCCGTGGACGTCGGAGTACAGGCCGCCGGGGAACACCGTCGCGTTCTTGATCGCGCCCTCGATGCGGAAGGAGGTGATCGACTCGGGCGGGAAGAACACGCCGTCGACGACCCCGGTGCTCATCAGCTCGTAGGACTCGGGCGCGGGCTTGACCACCGCGTTGATCTTCAGCGCGTTCGCGATGTCCGCCTGGATGCCGCCGCCGATGCGCACCTTCAGGCCCTCGAAGTCCTCGATCTTCTCGACCTTGCGGTTGCTGGTGTACACGCCGCCCGGGCCGTGCCCGTAGACCCCCAGCAGGCGCACGCCGCGGTGCTCGTTGGCGCCGCGCAGGTACTTGTCGTACATGCGCCAGGCGGCCACCGAGGTCGACTGCGCCGAATTGCCCGAGAAGGGCAGGATGGCGAACTTCATCAGGTCGAAGCGCCCCGGGTAGTAGGAGTGCGAGATGAAGGCCAGGTCGACGACGCCGGTGCGCACCGCGTCGTAGTGGCCCGCCGGGTTGGTGACGGCCTTGGGCAGGAAGTTCACCTTGACCCGGCCTTCGGTGGCTTTCTCGACCTCCTTGCCCCAAGGCATCATGAAGTTCGACACCAGCACGTGCGACGCCGGGATCCAGACCGAGAAGGTCAGCTCCACGGGCTTGGGCTGGGCCGCGGCGGGCGCGACGGTAAAGGTCGCCGCGGCCATGAACAGGCCGGCGAGGGTGGTGGTCCATCGGTTCTTCATCGGGAATCTCCTCGGTGCAGGTTGGTGGGGAAGGCGTGGCGGAAGAGCCTGGGGGCCGACTGGGGCGCCAGGGGCGTCGTTGTGGCGGGTCCGATGGCGGGCACGGCGGCTTCTCATGCGGCCAGGGCGCGCTCGAGCAGCCGCTCCAGCGTGCCGTCGTGGCGGAAGCCCAGCCGGTCGGCCAGCGGTGTGCGCAGCGGCGGCCAGCGGGCGAACTGCGCGTGCAGCGCGGGGTCGGGCCGGTAGCGCACGCGCGCGGCGGTGGCCGCGCCATGCCGCCGGCCCAGGGCCTGCACCACCTCGTCGACGCGGGCGTGCAGCGCGGGCAGGGTCCAGGCCCGGCCCGGCGGCAGCCCGCCGGCCGGCAGGGTGGCGGCGTGCAGCAGCTGCTCGGCGCAGGTGGCCCCCGACAGCAGCCACAGCGTGCCTTCGGGGCCGATGGGGCAGGTGTAGTCGCGGCCCTCCAGGGGTTCGCGGATCAGGTCGCTGGCGAAGGCCGACAGCGCGCCGTCGGGCGCAGCCGGCCGGGCGACCACGCTGGGCAGGCGCAGCGAGCGCGCGTCGACCCAGCCGCGGCGCGTGGCGTCGGCCAGCAGCAGCTCGACCATGCGCTTGGCGGTGCCGTAGCTGAGGGTCGGCACCACGGCGGTGTCGTCGTCGACGGCGGTGGGCAAGGGCACGCCGAACACGCCGATCGAGCTGGCCTGCACCCACACGGGAGGCCGGTCGCCTGCGGGCGCCAGCGCCCGCAGCGCCTCTAGCAGGCCCAGCGTGGCCGCCAGGTTGACCTGCATGCCGAGCGTCCAGTCGTCCTCGGCCTGGCGGCTCGTGATGCCGGCGAGGTGAAAGACGAGGTCGGGCGGCATGGGCAGCGCCGCGGCCAGGGCCTGCGCCTGGCGCAGGTCGCAGGCGACGCGCCGCACCGCGGGCGCGGCGGCGGGCACCGCGTCTGCAGGATGCCCGGCGCCGAAGCCGCGGTCCACCAGTGTCAGCATGGTGCCCGGGCCGAGCCGGCCGAAGCCTTCGGGCGGCCCGTCCACCCGCCCGAGCAGGCGCCGCACCAGCAGGCGCCCGAGGTAACCATCGGCACCGGTGACGAGCACGTGCCGGGGTTGCGCCATGTCGGGTTTCGCCATCGTCGCCGTCCCGCTGCCGCCCGGTCCTCAGCGTGCCGCCTGGCGCAGGAAGGCCTCGCGCTGCTCGGGCCAGACCAGGCTCACGACCGCGGACAGCTCGGCCTCGGCCAGGCCGGCGGCCGCGGCCAGGCGCAGCAGCTGCTGGACCTGGCCCACCAGCGGCATCGGCGCGCCACGGTCGCGCGCGACGGCCATGACCGTGTCGACATCCTTGAGCATGGTCGACAGGGCGCCGATGATCTCGGGCTGGGCCTGCGCCATGCGCGGCACGAAGACCTGCAGGGGGCGGGAATCGGCCCAGCCCCCGGCCAGGGCCGCGGGCAGGCGCTCGAGCGCGATGCCGTTGCGCCGCGCGAAGCCCACGGCCTCGGCGATCGCGAGCACGGTGGTGGCCACGATGGTCTGGTTGCACAGCTTGGTCGCCTGGCCGGCGCCCGGCGGGCCCATGTGCGTGACGTTGCCGGCGTAGGCGCGCAGGGCCGCGCTCGCCTGGTCCAGGTGCCGCGCCTCGCCGCCGACCATGATGGCCAGCGTCCCGGCCTCGGCGCCGGCCACCCCGCCCGAGACCGGGGCGTCTAGCCAGTCGGCGTCGCGCTCGCGCGCCAGGCGCGCGGCCAGCGCACGCGTGGCGTCCGGGTCGATCGTCGAGTGGTCGGCGAGCCAGCGCAGGCCTGGCGCGGCGGCCACGCCCTCCGGCCCGAACACGACGGCCTCGGCAGCGGCGGCATCGAACAGGCACATCAGCACCCCGTCGGCCCCGGCCGCGGCCTGCGCGGGGGTGGCCGCCGCCTCCGCGCCCAGCGCGAGCAGCGGCGCGGCCTTGGCGGCGGTGCGGTTCCACACCCGCACCTCGTGGCCGGCCGCGAGCAGGCGCCGCACCATGGGCGCGCCCATCAGGCCCAGGCCGCAGAAGGCGAGCTTCACGGCGCCACCCCGCGCCCGGCGGCGGCGCCGGCGCGCTCGTCGTCGGCCTCGGGCGCCTCGTAAGGCCATTCCGCGGCGCCGGCGTGGGTGACCGCGCCTTCGTGCGTCGGGCCCACCAGGCGCGCGTACTTCTCGAGCGCGCCGGCCAGCCGGCCGCGATCGAAGGGGCTCCAGCGGGCGCGGCGCGCCGCCAGCTCATCGGCGCCGACGTGCAGCTCGAGGCTGCCGGCCACGGCGTCGACCGTGATGCGGTCGCCGTCGCGCACGAGCGCGATCGGCCCGCCCGCCGCGGCCTCGGGGCTCGCGTAGCCGATGCACATGCCGCGCGTGGCGCCGGAGAAGCGCCCGTCGGTCAGCAGCGCCACCTGCTCGCCCATGCCCTGGCCATAGATCGCCGCCGTCACGCTCAGCATCTCACGCATGCCGGGGCCGCCGCGCGGGCCCTCGTTGCGGATCACGAGCACCTCGCCGGGCTGGTAGGCGCGCGCGGCGACGGCGCGGTAGCAGTCCTCCTCGGTCTCGAAGACGCGCGCGCGTCCGTCGAAGCGCAGCGATTTCAGGCCCGCCACCTTCAGCAGCGCGCCGTCGGGGCAGAGGTTGCCCTTGAGCACGACCAGCCCGCCGGTGGGCAGGATCGGCGCGTCGTGGGCGCGCACGACGCGGCCGTCGGCGCGCGGCCCGCCCTGCAGCGCCTGGGCCAGCGTCTGCCCGGTCAGCGTCAGGCAGTCGCCGTGCAGACAGCCGGCGGCCAGCAGCTCGCGCAGCACCACCGGCACGCCGCCCACGAAGTGCAGGTCGCGGGCGAGGAAGCGCCCGCCCGGGGAGAGGTCGCCGATCAGCGGCGTGCGCGCGAACACCGCGGCCACGTCGTCGAAGGTGAAGCGGATGCCGGCCTCGTGCGCGATGGCCGGCAGGTGCAGCGCGGCATTGGTCGAGCCGCCGGTGGCCGCCACCGCGGCGCAGGCGTTCTCCAGGCTGCGGCGCGTGACGAGCTCGCGCGGCAGCGGCCCGCCGTCGGCCAGGATCTGCATCACGCGCCGGCCGGCGCGGCGCGCGAGCGCGAGGCGCTCGCTGTAGACCGCGGGCAGCGTGGCTGAGCCCAGGAAGGACAGGCCCAGCGTCTCACCCACCATGGCCATGGTGTTGGCGGTGAACTGGCCGGGGCAGGAGCCGACGGTCGTGGCGCAGTTGCGCTCGATGGCCTGCAACTCGGCGCGCGTGATCTCGCCCGTCTGGTGCCGGCCCGTGCCCTCGATGGCCGTGAGCACGCTCTGCTCGCGGCCCTCGGGCGTGATGCCAGGGAGCATCGAGCCGCCGTAGACGAAGACCGAGGGCACGTTCAGGCGCAGCATCGCCATCATGGCCGCGGGCAGCGTCTTGTCGCAGCCGCCGAAGGCCACCAGGCCGTCGTAGGCGTGCCCGCGCATGGCGAGCTCGATGCTGTCGGCGATCAGCTCGCGCGACGGCAGGCTCATCCGCATGCCGGCGTGGTTCATCGAGGTGCCGTCGGAGACCGAGACCGTGCTCATGGCCACCGGCACGCCCCCGCCCTCGGCCACGCCCAGGCGCGCGTGGTCGGCCTGCGGGCCGATGGACTGCGAGCACGGCGTGTTGTCGCCGATGGTGCCGATGATGGCGACGAAGGACTTGCCGAGGTCCTCCTCGTCCAGCCCGGTGGCGTGCAGGAAGGCGCGGTGCGCGGCGCGCGAGGGGCCGTCGGTGACGACGCGCGAGCGGTGCTTGTGCAGCTTGGGAGGGTTCATCGGGACAGGCGCGCGGCGGCGCTCAATGCTCGAGGTCGAGGTGGTTGAAGACCCAGGACACGTCCTGCTGCATGCATTCGCGGGCGCGCTCGGCGTCACCGGCGCGCAGCGCCGCCACGGTGGCCTCGTGCAGCCGGTCGGCCGGGTTCGCGTCGGTGTGCAGCTGCTCGCGCTTGGCGCGCAGGTAGGCGCCCGACTGCAGCCACAGGCTCTCGATCATGGCCGACATCACCGGCGAGCCGGCGGCCTGGTAGATCGTGAAATGGAAGATGCGGTTCTTCTCCAGGCTCGTGGCCACGCCCTCGGGCGTGCGGCGCGCCGCGGTGATCTCCTCGGCCAGGCGGTCGAGTTCTTCCAGAGTGGCGGCGTCGAGCCGCGGCGTCGCCCACTCGGTGACCGTGCCCTCGATCAGCACGCGCGCGCGCCGGATGTCGACCAGGCGCGAGCGCGACAGCAGCGGCACCCGCGTCGTGCCGTTGGGCCGGGGCTCCAGGCCCTGCTGGGCCACGAGCCGGCGCAGCGCCTCGCGCACCGGCATCGTGCTCGTACCCAGCGCGTCGGCCAGCGACTGGATGCCCAGCACCTGCCCGGCCTGGTACTCGCCGTGCATCAGCTTGTTGCGCAGGGCCTGGTACACAGCCTCGTTGACGGACAGGCGCACGATGGGCTGCAGCATGGCCAGCGGGTCGGCAGCAGGGGGGTGTTGGGACAGGGCGTTCAGCATGCGGGGGTTCCGGGGCCTGTCAGATGCAGTAGAAGTCGAGCATCGTGGGGATGGTGTCGTTCATCAGCACCACCTTCTTGCGCGCGATGCGCCAGCGGCCCCCGGCCTGGCGCAGCGTGTGCTCGTAGCGGCCGTGGAAGGTGTGCGTGGCGCGGTGCTTGAGGTCGAAGACGTGGCAGGCCCAGCCCGAGGCCACATGCAGGTGACCGCCGGCGTCGCCGTGCACCACGCTCGAGCCGACGAGGTGGGTCGTGCGCGGCAGCGGGCGCGAGGCCACCGACAGGCCCGAGCGCACGCGCCAGACACGGTCCTCGAGCCCGGCGCGCGAGGGGCAGTACACGAGCGAGAGCTCGCGACCGGGCGACTCGGCCAGCCGGTGCTCGTCGGTCCAGGCCGGCAGCCAGAACACCGCGTCCTCGGTGTAGAGCGCGAGCCAGTCGTCCCAGCGCTGCGCGTCCAGGTGCAGCGCCTCCTCGTGCAGCACGGCCTGCGCGGCATGGGCGGTGGCCGCGTCGACGGGCAGGCCCTCGGCGCCCGGCGCCGCGACGTTCACGGCACGGTCCTCCGCGCTCATGCCAGGCACCTCTGCCAGTGGCGGTACAGCGCGTGGAACACGGTCTCGTCGCTGAAGGCGAAGCTGCCCGAGGCGCAGTGCTCTGGGCGCAGGCCGAGCGCGGCGGCGTGCTCGTCGGCGCCGCGCACCAGGCGCGCGATGCCGCGCGCGCTGCCCTGCTGCCATTCGATCTCGGCACTGGCGAAGCCGCGCTGGCAGTCCTCGTAGGTGACGGTGTCGTCGGGGGTGGCCAGGCCGCTGGGGTTGAAGAAGTCCTCGTACTGGCGCAGCCGGCGCTCGCGCTGCGCCGGCGATTCGCCCACCGGCGCGAGGCAGTAGGACGCGACCTCGGTGAGGTCCACGGCCCGCGGCGTGATCACCCGCATCTGCAAGGCGGCGTTCGAGGCCAGCTGCAGGTTCGGGAAGACGTTGAGCTGGCGCGTGCGCATCATCCAGTCGGCACGCAGGGCGCCCACCCGCGCCTGCAGCGACTCGCGCTGCGGGTACAGCGGGTGGTTCTCGACCGGGGAGGTGGTCCAGACCATCGCGTGGCCGTTGGCGAAGCCGAAGGACCCCATCATCTCGGGGCGCTGCGCCCCGCCGGCCTGCCAGATCGCCTTGGGCGCGTCATCGCGGCCCGGCATGGCCGCGCGCCGCTCGAGCAGGCGCAGGTAGGACGGGTGCGTGGACGTGAAGTGGTAGGCGTCGAGCGAGTTCTCGAGCTGCAGCTTCCAGTTGCCGCGGAAGGTGTAGCGCACCTCGCCCGGCACCAGCTCCAGCCCCTGCGGCGACTGGTCGACCGCGAGATCGATCAGCGTGCGCACGTCGCCCAGGTGCTCCTCAAGCGGCGGCACGTCGGCGCACAGGCTGCCGAAGAGGAAGCCGCGGTACTCGGCCAATCGGCCCAGGGGCTCGAGGTCGTGGCCCTCGGCGTCGAAGGCGGGGGCGTAGGCGCCCTCGGCGCGCCCCTTGATGCCGATGTTGCGGCCGCTGCTGTCGTAGGCCCAGCCGTGGTACTGGCAGGCGTGGGCGCGGGCATGGCCGCGGCTGTGGTGGACGACCAGCGCGCCCTTGTGGCGGCAGGAGTTGTGCAGGGCACGCACCGAACCGTCGGCGCCGCGCGCGACGACGACCGAGCGGCGGCCGACGCGCGTGGTCACGTAGTCGTGCGCGCGCGGCAGCTGCGACGCATGGGCCAGGTAGACCCAGCCTCGCTCGAAGAAGCACGCCATCTCGGCATCGAACACGGCGGGGTCGCGGAAGGCGTCGCGGTGCACGCGGAAGACGCCATCGGCCGGGCGGTCGTCGACCAGGGCGCGCAGCCGGGCTGCGCCTGCGGCGGGGGTCGCGGCGGTGGCGGCAGACATGGACGAGCGAACCTTGGCGGCCGATCTTTGATGTTTGATCAAACTTATTATGGGGATCGCAGGCGGGCGCGGTGCCAGGGAATACCCGGACCGGAGCCGTCGGGCGCGGCGGCGACTGGGGCGAGGCAGGGTCTGGCCGGGGGGCGTCGCGAGCACTGCGCAGAGGCCCTTGAAATCGCGCCGGCGTCGCCCCAAGTCCCGTGCATGAACATCCCCTCCCCCGTCCACATCGCCTGCACCCACTGCGGCGCGACCAACCGCGTGCCGGCCGCGCGCCTGGCCGAGGACCCGACCTGCGGCCGCTGCGGGCAGGCGCTGCTGGCCGGCGAGCCGGTCGAGCTGACCGACGCCAACTTCGATGCCGTCGTCGGCCGCACCGAGCTGCCGGTGGTGGTGGATTTCTGGGCGCCGTGGTGCGGGCCGTGCCGGATGATGGCGCCGGCCTACGCGCAGGCGGCCGCCCAGCTCAAGGGCCGGGCGCTGCTGGCCAAGGTCAACAGCGACGACAACCCGCGCACCGCGGCGCGCTTCGCCATCCGCAGCATCCCCACGCTGGTGCGGCTGGAGGGTGGCCAGGAGGTGCGGCGCACGAGCGGCGCGCTGCCGGCGGGGCAGATCGTGGCCTTCGCGGGCTGACGGCCGGCTTCAGGCTGGCCCGTCAGGCGCCCCGCGCCAGGGCGGCGCGACCAGGCGGCGGCGGCCGTCGTGCGAGGTGCGCAGGCCCGGCTCGTCGAGCTCGAGCCGGTCCCAGAGCTGGCAGGTGACCTGCTTGTGCTTCTGGTCCAGCCCCTCGCAGTAGTTGGTGTACTCGCACAGCCGCACCTCGTCGCCGCGGCCGAGCCAGGTCTTCAGCGCCCAGTCGGGGTCGGCCAGGGCCTGGCGCGCGGTGCCGACGATGTCGCAGTCGCCGCGCTCGAGCATCTCCTCGGCGAGCGCGAAGTTGTGCACGCCGCCGGTGCACACCACCGGCGTGTCGTGCCCGGCCGCGCGCACCGCGGCGCGGATGCGGGCGGTGGCCTCGCGGTTGCGGCCGAAGGGGCCGCGCGCGTCCGAGAGGTACTGCGGCATGCACTCGTAGCCGCTGCGCCCGGTGTAGGGGTAGGCCGCCTGCCCGACGAGGGGCTGCTTCGCGTCGTCGAACTTGCCGCCGCGGCTGGTGGACAGGAAATCCATGCCGGCGCGCGCGAACTGCTCGCCGAACCAGGCGCTGTCGTCGACGCCGCTGCCGCCGGCGATGCACTCCTCGGCCAGGAAGCGGCAGCCCACGGCCCAACCGGGGCCGACCTCGGCGCGCACGGCGGCGTACACCGCCAGCGGCAGGCGCACCCGCGCCTCGCGCGGGCCGCCCCAGCCGTCGGCGCGCTGGTTGGTGGCTGACAGGAAGGAGGCCATCGTGTACGCATGCGCGTAGTGCAGCTCGGCGCCGTCGAAGCCGGCGTCGCGCGCGCGCCGCGCCGCCTGCGCGAACAGCGGCGGCAGCTCCGCCGGCAGCGCGCGGATGTGCGGCAGGTGCTCGTCGTTGACCGTCTCGCGCGCGCCGAACTGCAGGCTCTGCAGGTCGCGCGGCTCCAGCACGCGCGCCCAGCCCTCGGGCCCGAGCGCGAGCAGCGCGGCGCGCGCCGCCGCCTCGTCCAGGTCCTGCAGGCCGGCGCGCTCGCGCAGGGCCGGCGTCAGCGCCAGGTGGCGCTCGAAGAAGGTGCGCGGCTCGGGCCGGCGGCGGATGCGCAGGAAGTCGATGAGCTGCACCAGCAGCCGGGTGTGGCCGCCGCTGGCCTCGCGCACCGCGCGCGTGAGCCGGCGCAGGCCGTCGACGTGGCGGTCGTCGCCGATGCGCAGCAGCGGCCCGCTGGGCACGTCGCGGATGCCGGTGGCCTCGATGACGATGGCGCCGGGCTGGCCGCGCGCGAAGCGCGCGTACCACTGCACCACGTCCTCGGTGACCTCGCCCTCCTCGTTCGAGCGCCACGGCACCATCGCCGGCACCCAGGTGCGGTGGCGCAGCGTCAGCGGGCCCAGGCGCACCGGGCTGAACAGCCGCGAAGCCCGCGCCTCGTCGGCCGTGGGCACCCGCCCCCGGGCGGGGGCGAAGCGGATGCGTTCAGGGGGTTTCCACATGGCAGGTCGGTGTTCGGCCGGCTCAGCGTCGTGCCGCCTCACGCTCGCGCGCGAACGCCACGAACCAGGCCACGCAGTCGGCGTTGGCCATGGCGTCGCTGTTCATCACCTTGGCCGGGTCGGCGCCGAGCAGCAGCTTCTTGACCGGCAGCTCCATCTTCTTGCCCGACAGCGTGCGCGGCACGGCCTGCACCTGCAGGATCTCGCTGGGCACGTAGCGCGGCCCGAGCGCGCTGCGGATGGCGCCGACCAGGCGCGCGCGCATCGCGCCGTCGAGCTCGAGCCCCGGGCGCAGCACCACGAACAGCGGCATCCAGCTCTCGCGTCCCAGGTACTCCAGGTCGACGACCAGGCTGTCCAGCACCTCGGGCAGGGCCTCCACCGCGCGGTAGAGCTCGGCCGTGCCCATGCGCACGCCGTGGCGGTTGATGGTGGCGTCGCTGCGGCCGTAGATGACCGCGCCGTGGGCACCGGGCACGACGCCGTCGGCCCCGGGCACGTCCTTGGGCGTGATGCGGATCCAGTCGCCGTGGCGCCAGACGCCCGGGTACATGTCGAAGTAGCTGTCGTGCAGGCGCCGGCCGTCGGGGTCGTTCCAGAAGTACAGCGGCATCGAGGGGATGGGGCGGGTGCACACGAGCTCGCCCACCTGGTCGATCACCGCGCGGCCCTGCTCGTCCCAGGCCTCGACGGCGGCGCCGAGCCAGCGGCACTGCATCTGCCCCCGCACCTGCGGCAGCATGACGTTGCCGCCGACGAAGGCGCCGGCCAGGTCGGTGCCGCCGCTGATGGAGGCGATCCAGATCGGCAGCCCGTCCACGCGCGGGCAGCGCTGCCAGATCCAGTCGTGGCACTCGTCGGACAGCGGCGAGCCGGTGGCGCCGATGGCGCGCAGCGCCGAGAGGTCGGCCGCCTGCATGGGCTGCACGTCGGCCTTCAGGCAGCTGGCGTAGAAGGCCGCGCCGGCGCCGAAGAAGGTGGTCTTCGACAGCGCGACGAAGCGCCAGAGCGTGGTCCAGTCGGGCGCGGCCGGCGAGCCCGGGGCGGCCGCGCCGGTGCGCGGCGCGGGCCCGGGTGCCGAGGGGCTGCCGTCGAAGATGCAGGCCGTGGTGCCGCCCAGCAGCACCGAGACCTGGAAGTTCCACATGATCCAGCCCGTGGTGCTGAACCAGTGCAGACGGTCGCCCGTCTCCACCGTCGGGCCCAGGTTGTTGTGCAGGCTGCTGTTCAGCAGTACGAGGACGATGCCGCCGTGGCTGTGGACGATGGGCTTGGGCAGGCCCGTGGTGCCGCTGGAGTAGACGATCCACAGCGGGTGCTCGAAGGGCAGCCACGCGGGCGCGAAGGCCGCGGGCGGTGGCGGCTCGGCGCCGTCGAAGCCCGGCCGCGCGCGGCCGGGGTCGATGGCCTGCCAGGCCGCGGCCTCGCCGGCCAGCAGCGCATCCACCTGCGCGCCGCGCACCGCGTGGCGCACGCTCGGCAGCCCGGCGAGCAGCTCGTCGATGAGGCCGCGCCGGTCGTGCACCGTGCCGCCCCAGGTGACGCGGTCGCAGGCCACCAGCACCACCGGCTCGATCTGGCGGAAGCGGTCCAGCACCGCCAGCGGCCCCATGTCGGGCGAGCAGATGCTCCAGACCGCGCCGAGGCTCGCCACGGCGAGGAAGACCGCCATCGTCTGCGGCGTGTTCGGCAGCACCGCGCAGACGCGGTCACCGCGCTGCACGCCCATGCGCTGCAGCGCCGCCGCGAAATGCGCGACCTGGCGCTGGAGCCCGGGCCACGAGAGCTCGCTCACCTGCCCTTGCGCCAGCATCGCCTCGTCGGCGAAGACGATGGCCGGGTGCCCCGCGGCGTGCGCCGCATCCGCATGGCGGAAGACCTGGCGCGCGAAGTTGAGCTGCGCGCCGGGGAACCAGCGCGCCCCGGGCATGCGGTCCTCGGCCAGCACCGCGCTGTGCGGTGTCGGCGACTCGATGGCGTGGAAGTCCCAGATCGACTGCCAGAAGGCGTCGAGATCGGTCACCGACCACTGCCAGAGCTGGTCGTAGTCGGCGAAGCGCAGGCCGCGTTCGCGCTCGAGCCAGCGCTGGTAGACGGCGAGGCGGGGTTCGGGCAGGGGCATGGGGGTGAGGCCTTCGACGCCGGCCAGCGCTCGACGGCCGGGTGCGGCGTCAGACCAGCGGGGGCGTGCGCAGATTGTCGTCGTCGTCAGCGGGGCCGGCCGCGGGCACCGGCAGGACCGGCGCAGGCGCAGGGGGGCCCTGCGGCCCGGGGTCCGTCAGGGCCAGCCCGATCGCGCCCGGGGCGACCAGCAGCTCCGTCAGGTTCGGCGGAGGCGCGGCCGCGGGGGTGTTCTCCTGCCGGAACCAGACGTCGGCCATCTCCCGCACCTGACCGTCGGCCAGTGTGTAGCTCGACACCATGCCCACCAGGTTGCCCTGGTCCAGACGCTGGGTGCGCAGGAAATCCAGGTTCAACTCGGTGATGTGCAGGTCCACGAGCCCGAGCAGCTCACCCGTGCCGCTCACGCCGTCGGCGTCGGCATCGACCCACACCCGCAGCGCGCCGAACGCTGCGTCCGCGGAAGAGATGCGCCCGTCGCTGTTGTCGTCCAGTGCCGCCAGCGCCCGGTAGCCGTCGCCGGCGACGCCGCCACCCGGCAGCGGGGTGACCGCGCCGAACAGCTCGCGCCCGTCGTTGATCAGGCCGTCGGCGTTGCGGTCCAGCGCGAGCAGGCCGTCGTTGCCACCGACCCAGCCCACCCGACGCGGCGAGCCCGAGGCCGTCAGGTCGAAGCGCACGCCCTGCTCCAGGCTCAGGGTGCTGACACCGTTGCCGTCGAGATCCAGGATGAGGGGGGACGCGGCGGCCAGGGCGTCGCGCTGCGGGGTGTCCAGGGCGTCGTAGTTGGCTCCGGTGAAGGCGGCAGCCTGTTCCATCGACATCGCCTGCAGGTCGACGACCTTGAAGGCAGCCACCTGGGACGGGCTCATCGCCTCGATCTGCGCCGGGCCCAGGCCCGGGATGTGCGCCGGGGTCAGCGCGGCGATGTCCTCTGTGCCGAGCCAGCCGATCTGGACGGTCGTCAGCGCGCTGATCTGCGCGCTGGCCAGCGCCTGCCACTGGACGGTGCTCAAGACCTGCAGGTCTGCCAGTTCCAGCCAAGGGATCTGCGTGGGCGCCAGCCCACCGATCTGGGCTGTCGTGAGCGCTGCAAACTGCGCGGTCGTCAGCGCATTGAGGTCCTCCGTGCTCAGCGCGCCGATCTGTCCTGCCGTCAGCGCCTGCACCTGGGATGTGGCCAGGGCCTGGAACTGCGCCGGGCCCAGCGCGTCGAGTTGGCTGGCCGCGAGTGCGGCTATCTGGCTTGGTCCGAAGGACCGCAGGTCGGAGGTGGTGAAGCTGGCCAGATCGATGGCATCGATCGCGCGCACCTGGGTGGTGGACAGCGCGGCGAGCTGGGCGGTGCCCAGCGCCTCGAAGTCGGCGCTGTCGAGGGCGGTGATGCCGGCGGTGGTGATCGCGCGCACCTGCGCAGTTGACATCGTAGCCAGGTCCGCGCTCTCCAGCGCGCCGACCTGGGCCGCGCCGAGTGCCGCGACCTGGGCGGTGGACAGCGCGGCGAACTGTGCCGTCGTCAGCGTGTTCAGGTCATCGCTGGCCAGGCCGGCGAGCTGGGCGGTGGTCAGAGCGCGCACCTGGGCCGTGGCCAGGGCCTGGAGCTGCGCGAAGGTCAAGGCGCCGAGCTGGGGGTCGGTCAGTGCTGCGATCTGGGCCGTGCCGAGCGCGAGCAGGTCGCCGATTTCCAGGGAGGCGAGGTCGCCTGTCTCGATGGCGCGCACCTGATCGGTGGTCAGCGCGGCGAGCTGCGCCGTGTCGAAGGCGCCGAAGTCGGCGCTGTCGAGCGCCGCGATGCCGGCCGTGGACAGAGCGCGCACCTGCACGGTTGACATCGTAGCCAGGTCCGCGCTCTCCAGCGTGCCGACCTGGGCCGCGCCGAGTGCCGCGACCTGGGCGGTGGACAGCGCGGCGAACTGTGCCGTCGTCAACGTGTTCAGGTCATCGCCGGCCAGGCCGGCGAGCTGGGCGGTGGTCAGCGCGCGCACCTGGGCCGTGGCCAGGGCCTGGAGCTGGGCGGGGGTCAAGGCGCCGAGCTGGGTGTCGGTCAGCGCTGCGATCTGGGTTGTGCCGAGCGCGAGCAGGTCGCCGATTGCCAGGGCGGCAAGGTCGACGGTCTCGATGGCGCGCACCTGATCGGTGGTCAGTGCGGCGAGCTGCGCCGTGTCGAAGGCGCCGAAGTCGGCGCTGTCGAGCGCCGCGATGC
>JBILNB010000096.1:0-13597 GCA_044375195.1 Rubrivivax sp.
CTCGGTCTGCAGGCGCAGCGGCGACCAGCGCAGCACCGCCTGCTGGCGCGACTCGTCGGCGTAGACCTCGATCGTGTCGTCGTCCACGGTGTTGGCCGGCAGCAGCGCCACCACGCCGTGGGCCTGCAGCCAGCGGCCTTCGATCAGGCGCTGCAGCAGGCGCTTGCCGTCGCTGAACACGCGCACCGCCTCGGCGCCGACGACCTCGTCGCGCAGGATGGCGGGGAAGGGCCCGGCCAGGTCCCAGGTCTGGAAGAAGGGGCCCCAGTCGATGTGCAGAGCGTCTTCAGGCCGCCACCGCCTGGGGCAGTTGCAGATCCACCGAAATTTCATCCCAGGGCACCCACACACGGCCATCGTCCAGGCGCTCCACGGCCATCCACAGTTCCAGCGCGGCGACGTCGGTGTGAACGTTCTTGTAGTCCCGCCCCAGCTTTCCGGCCAGAGCCCGAACACTGCAGGGGCCGCTCTCGCGCAAGACGCCCATCAATTCCCAACGCTTGGGCGTGAAGGCGGCCAGCATCGGACCTACCTCGGAGAACCCGACAGAGAACTGAGGTCGCACTGAGCGTCCTGCCTGGGCCGACTCCGCCGCCCGGATGAAACCCTGCAGGGCATCGCCCAGAGCGCCTGGGCTCACCCGAACCCGAAGAACCTTGCTGCTCATGCTGCCTCCACATCGGCCATGAAATCGGCCACAAGCGTCTGCACATCCACGAAACGATAGGGCACTTCCACGCCGCGCAGGTGCTTGTGGTCACCCTTGCCCCGTTCGTTGTCGTAGCCCACCACCCGCTGACCGGCCACCACGTAGACCAGCCGGTACTTGAAGCCGTGCTCCGAAGGTGGGACCGGCTTCGACACGGTCCACACCACCAGTTCGATCAACCCTGCCTTGTGCTGCTGCCTGGAGCGGAAGACAAGTTGTGAAGCCATGGGATGCATTGTGCCAGGCATATGGCTTTATAGACCATATGGTCTGTCCTGATCGTCAAGGCTATCGCGGGCTCGACCACCAATCCACGAACACGGGTGCGCGTGGCTCGCGCGCCGTTGGGATGGCCCTGCTGGCAGGCGGCCGTAATCTCAGCCTCTCACACCACCGTCGCCAGCGCCCTTCTCGCCTCGCCCTCGTCCAGCCCGGTGCGCCGCGCCCAGTCGGCGACCTGGTCATCGCCGATGCGCCCCACGTTGAAGTACCTGGCTTCCGGGTGCGCGAGGTAGAAGCCGCTGACGCTGGCCGCAGGCGCCATGGCCAGGCTCTCGGTCAGGCCCATGCCGATCTCGGCCGCCTTCAGCACCTCGAACATCGGTGACTTGACGCGGTGGTCGCGACTGGCGCGGGGTGGCCGGGAGCCATGGGGTGACGAGATCCTGCCTGAAGGCCCGCGCAGCCGAGCCTGCCTACACCCGCAGGGGCCACTCCAACAGGGGAACGTGGCAGGGCGCCACCGCCGCCTGAAGAGGGTCACTCGATGCTCGCCACCAAGGCTCTGTTCGTGTACCGCTCATCGGTCGACCGGGGTGTGCTGCCAGGGGTTCAAGAGCTTGAGCCCTGGAATCTGGAAGTCCGAGATGTTGCGGGTGATCAGCGTGAATCCATGCTCCAGGGCCGTCGCGGCCATCATCGAGTCTCGGTACGGCCGCTTGTCCGGCACATGCAATGGCGCGCACACCATCGCTGTGACCGCCGAGAAGGGCAGGATGCGCTCCTGGAAGGCCTCGAACACCTGAGACCACCAGGCACGCAAGCTCCGGCCATGCAAGACGTCCTTGCGCTCCATGGTTCGTACACCGATCTCCAACTCGAACACGGCGACCGATGAGAGGTACAGCATGGCCACGTCCTGCCGACTCGCCCACGCGAGCACATGCTCGTTACGCGACGGTCTGTCCTGCCGAAGCTCCGATACGACCTTGGCATCCAGCAGGAACATCGGGCTCAATCGAACGAGACGGGCTTGAATTCCCCGTCCATGCGGGGTGGCTCAAAGTCGAAGTGCTCGCCCGGAATGGGGTCCATGACCTCCAGCAGGCTTTTCGGCTTGGCCTTGCTCACGTCCCGAGCGACGTCCCGGCTTGGCAATGTGTGAACAGCCATCGTGACCCCCACCGGTACCCGGTCTTGATTGAATGTCTGTAGGTTGCGACATTGCTGAGGTGCCAGCCGATTCAGAGTGCTGCTACAATAATGTCATTTTGACATCACCTCAGTCCTCATGCCGCAACTCACCCTGCGCGACGTGCCCGTTGAACTGCACCACTGGTTGAGGCAGCAGGCGGTCGCCCACCGCCGTTCGCTCAATCAGGAAGTCATTCTTCAGCTGGATGCCTTGAGGGCCCGCAACGCGAACCCACCTGATGCTGGCGAGCGCCTGGCCCGCATACGCGAGATCGCCTCGCGCACCGCCAGAATGCCTGTCGTGGATGCGCGCCCCGAGGATGAGATCCTCGGGCTGAGCCCCGATGGTCTGCCGGGCTGAACATGGTCGTCGACAGTTCGGCGCTGGTGGCCATCCTTCTGGGCGAGGCGGGCTGCGACGCACTGGCCGTCAAGCTGTCCGAGGCACGGCAGCCGGTACTCTGTGCGGCCAACTGGCTGGAAGCCATGATGGTCGTCTCGGTCCGGCTCGGCCCAAGGGGTGTGCAGGCGCTGGACGAGTTGCTTGACGCTGCCGAAGTGCGGGTGGTTGCGGCGGATGCCGAGTTGGTGCAAACCGCCTTCGCCGCATGGCAGCGCTTTGGCAAAGGTCGGCATCCAGCGGGCTTGAACTTCGGTGATTGCTTTGCCTATGCAACGGCCCTGCACCGGGGCGAGGCGCTTCTCTTCAAGGGTGAGGACTTTTCGCAAACCGATGTTCCGCAGGCCTGATCGCGGGACGGCTGCGACTCGGCGGGTCGTCCGGTACGACCGCACCACCAGCGCATGGGAATTTCAAGCGGCCTCTGCAAGGCCCGACTGACCATGGGTTGGTCTCAGACGCTGATCGCCTCGAGCCCCTGCAGCCCCAGCGTGAGCTTCACCGTGTCCGGATCCTCGCGCGCGGGGTCGGGCCGCATCCCGAGCGCGGCGCCGAGCTGCAGCATGCGCTCGTTCTCCTTCAGCACGTAGGCCGCGAGCCGGCGCGTGCCGCGCGCGTGCAGGTGCGCGGTCAGCGCCTGCATCAGCAGCGTGCCCAGGCCGCGGCCCTTCAGGTCCGAGTGCACGACGATGGCGAACTCGGCCTCGTCGTTGTCGGCGTTGCAGATCGCGCGCGCCACGCCCAGCGTCTGCTCGGTGCCGGCGGCCTTGCGCCCGGTGGCGACGAAGACCATCTCGCGCTGGTGCTGCGGGCGCAGGCTCGGGCCGGGAGCCGAGCGCCCGCGCCCTGGCGGTTACCCCCCGAACAGGCGGACCATGCCCCTTCGCAGGTGCTTGACCATGGCTGTCCGTGACGCGGCGGCGTCACCGCTGCGAATGGCGTCGTCGATCTGCAGGTGCTCCGCGCTCAGGTAGTCGGCGCGGGCCGCGGCAGGGTGGTTCAGGTTCCCCTTGATCAAGCGGATCGAAACGCGGATCTGCTCCATGCAGGCCGCCATGGTCATCTCGAAGTAGGGATTGCCTGTCGCGGCCGCGATGGCCTTGTGGAAGGCGATGTCTTCTTCCACCGCTGGTTCATGAAGGGCCAGACGTGCGTCCAACTGGTGCCGCCGCTGCGTCACGAGCGCCACGGCTTCGGCATCGGCAGACCTGGCGGCAAGAGCCGCCGCCTCGCCCTCCAGGATTATCCGGAACTCCATAAACTTCTGGATGTCCTCTCGGCGACTGAAGGGGCCGAAGCTGAGCGGGGACACGCCCACCCGACTGCCGACGAAGTTGCCGAGGCCGCGCCGGGAATACAGGCGACCTTCGGATCGAAGTCGGGCCAGCGCCTGCCGCAGGATCGGCCGGGATACCCCCAGTAAACGGCTCAGTTCCAGCTCGCCGGGCAGCCGCGCATCGGTGGGTAATCCACGCTTGTCGATGATCTCGATCACGCCCTCGTAGGCGTTGTCGTCCTGCGGGCCATTGCTCATGTGCGTTCGCCCCCTTCCGGTCAGGCTGTCAGACAAGTCTATGGATTCGTTGACCCAGGTGCACCCGGTGCGCAAAATTCCCCACGTGAGGCCCGGTACTTCCTCACCAGCAATCGGCGGTCCGCCCAGTAGCCGATCGGCATGTCACGACACAAAGTTAATGAGTAATGGTCATGCGTCTGCAATTCCTCCTCTCGCTGTGCTTCGTCGCCGCCATGGCCGCATGTCCATGGGCCGTGTCGGCCCAGCCGTTCCCTGCCAGGCCCATCAAGCTGATCGCTCCGGTGCCGCCCGGGGGAGGCGCCGACATGGTCGCGCACCTGGTGGGCGCCGCCGCTTCCGAGGCGCTGAGCCAGCAGATCCTCGTCGAGAAGAGGCCGGGGGCGACCGGCAACATCGGCACCGTGGTGGTCGCGAAGTCGCCCCCCGACCGCTACACGCTCCTGATGTGCAGCTTCGGCAACTGCGCGGTGAACCCGAGCCTCTACGAGTCCACAGGCTACGACCTCTTCAAGGACCTGGCGCCAGTGGTGCTCATCGGGTCGTCCATCAACGTGCTCGTCGCCGGCAAGGACACCGGTTGCGCCGCATGACTGCACCGGCGGGCGGCGCGAGGTATCCGTTCTCGAGCACCGATCCAGGCCTGGGCACGCGACTGGCGCCCGGCTTGAAGAAGCGCGAGCATGCGATCGTTCGTCGCAGCGTCTGAGGCAGGATGGAGGCCCCTCGTGGAACCGCCGACCAACCGGGACCTGGCAGGTACGTCGCGCCAATCTGCCAGTTTGGATTGCTCGGCGACGAACGGCGAACCCGGTACCTGCGCCTGATGCACCCCGTGTGTCGGCGCATGGTCGAAAGCCTCGGAAAGCAGTCGCAAGACGAGGCGTGTCACAGCCTGCGAGCCCAGAGCGTCGATGGTCGCCAGCGCGACTGGCGTCTCGGGGAAGAAAACGCAGTCCACCGAAGCGGTAAGCAACCAAGGAGAAGCACATGCTAGTTGAACAAGATCTGTCACTGCCTCGACCTGATACGGACAAGCCGGTGCGAAGGCGTGCCGCACTCGGACTCCTTGCTGGAGGACTGGCGGCCTCCACCTTGACCAGGGTCGAGGCCAGGACCGTGGTCCGGGTTGCCAACACGCAAGCCTCCTCTTCGATCAGCGGGCAGTTGCTGAGTGAGTTCGGTCGACGCGTGAACGCGCGATCGAAGAACCTCGATGTACAGATCTTTGGCGATAGCGTGCTCGGCGGTACCCAGACCATCGTCGAAGGGGTTCAGCTCGGGACGATCCAGATGTCGGTTGCCGGCTACGGCGTACTGGGCGCGCTGGTCGGCGAATTCGGTGCCATGGAGTTGCCTTACACCTTCGGCACCAGGCTCGACATGGAACGGATCCTGCAGATCACCCAGTCCGCACTGTTCGAGGAATGGCAGAAGATGCTGTCGGACAAGGCCGGTATCCGCATCGTCGCCCCGGCCTGGTACTACGGGCACAGGGACCTCATCGTCACCAGGGCGGCAACGACGCCGGCGGGACTGAGGGGTCTCAAGATCCGCGCAGTGCCTGCCCGGCTCTACGTCGAGACCGTCAGGGCGCTCGGTGCCGTCCCCACCCCCGTCGACTGGCCCGAAACCTACAGCGCACTCGCGCAGGGGGTGATCGACGGCGTCGACGCGGCTACGGATGCCATGATGTTCATGAAGTTCTTCGAGAGTGCGAAGTACATGCACCTGACGCACCACATCACAGGTCTCAACGCGATGATCGCGAACAAGCGATGGCATGACGCCCTCGCTTCGGAAGACAAGAAGATCGTCGAGGAAGAGCTCGTCTGGTTCCAGATAGAGGTCGCGAAGAAGCTTGCGGCTGCAGAGACCGCCATCGTCGAGGAGTTGAAGGCAAAGGGTGTGACGATCGTCCCGATCGATCTTTCCGCCTTCCAGCGCTCTGTCCGCGAAGCGCGTGTCGCCGAGCAGGTGGCCGAAGCGCAGAAGTGGCGCCCGGACACCCTCAGGCGCTTCCGCGAGACCGTCGCGCGGGCGGGTTTCAGGTCGTAGTTCGGACCCGAAGGCGTCGGGGGGAGAACCGGCTCCGGCCTGGCCTGTCACCGCGCCCGCCTCCCCCGCCGAACGTAATCAACTTCTAGGCTTTCCATGCCCATCGCACTCGACAGTCTCCGAACGCGCCTGAACGACGGCTTGCTGGCTTTTCCTGCGACTGCCTTCACGCCTGAACTGGCGCTCGACGAGGAGCGGTATCGGATGCTCTTCCGGCAGCTCGCAGGATTTGGGCCTGCTGCGATGTTCTCGGCTGCCGGCGCTGGGGAGTTCTTCTCACTCACCTTGCGCGAGCACGAAGCCGTCGTGCGCGCGAGCGTAGAGGAGTCGAGCGGTATTCCCGTGTTTGCGGGAGTCGGTGGTGGCATCGGAGCAGCGCTGGATCTGTCGCGTCAGTCGGAACGCTGTGGCGCAGACGGCTTGCTCTTGTGTCCTCCCTACCTGGTGGGCGGGGAACAGCAGGGCTTGTCGGCCTATGTGGAGACCGTGTGCCGTTCGGTCGGCATCGGTGTCGTGGTCTACAACCGTGACCAACTGCAACTCCTCCCGGACACCCTCGCGCGCCTGTCGGAGCGGTGTCCGAACCTGATCGGCCTGAAGGATGGCGTCGGTGATCTCGAGACGCTGATTGCATCCCGTCTTCGGCTCGGCGAGCGACTGGCCTTCATCAATGGGATGCCGACAGCCGAGATCAGCGCCGTGGCTTACGCGGCAATCGGAATTCGTTCCTATTCTTCGGCCGTTCTCAACTTCGCGCCTCGAACCGCGCTTCGCTTCTACGAGGCTTTCAGACAGCGGGACAACGTCACGGTCGATCGGATGTTGGCTGATCTTTACCTGCCCGTCGGAAACCTGAGGCGTCGTGGTCGCGGCTACGCGGTGAGCATCGTCAAGGCAGGGCTCAAAGTGATGGGCCGATCGGCGGGGCCTGTCCGGCCGCCATTGGTCGATCTCAAGCCCGATGAAGAGGAACTCTTGCGTTCCATTCTTTCCGTTCACGCTGCGCCGGACCTGCTCGAGTCACCCGATTCGGCTTGCGAAGTGACGAGACACCATGGCTGAGCAAGCTTGTTCGCACCAGTGTGCGCCCGCAAGGATACTGCTCACCGGAGCAGGCGGTCGCCTCGGAGGATGGTTGCGGCCGCGCCTCGTGCTTCGCCATCTCATACGCAGCACGGATGTCGTCGACCTCGGAGAAGCATTGCAAGGCGAAGAAACGATTCAGGCTGATTTTGCAGACATGCAGCAGTGCATGCGCCTTGTGGCAGGGACACAAGCCGTGATTCATCTCGGGGGCGTTTCGGTTGAAGACACGTTTGACAGGCTGCTGCATTCGAACATCGTTGGGACTTACAACATCTTCGAGGCGGCCAGGCAAGCCGGCGTCAGGCGCGTGATCTACGCCAGCACCCACCATGTTGTGGGCTTTTACGAGCGTGGTGAATCAGTGGACGCCGCATCCTTGCCGCGACCGGACTCGCTCTACGGAGTTAGCAAGGCTTACGGCGAGGTTCTTGGTTCCTTGTATGCGAACAAGTACGGCATGGAAGTCGTCTGCTTGCGCATAGGCTCGGCCGAACCCAAGCCAAGAGATACGAGGGACCTATCTACATGGCTCAGCCTGCCAGACCTTCTGCGGTTGATCGAGGCGTGCTTGGCGGCCCCGACCTTCGGCTTCGAAATTCTTTATGGCGTATCTGCCAATGACCGCGCCTGGTGGAAGAACTCCGCAACAGGCGTGATCGGGTACGAGCCGCAGGATAACGCCGAGCGGTTTGCGCCGGAACACCTTGGCGAAGGTGGCTTGGACTCACGAGATCCCTCTGATCCGACGGCTCGCTTTCAGGGCGGAAGGTTCGCCGCCGCCGGTCTGTTATCGCGTCCGAAGAAGGAGGGGAGCTTATGAATGTAAGGGATGTCCGCACGACATTGGTCAAGCTACCACTGGATCGGCCCGTCGGCTCCTCGATCCATCGATTCACTTCGGTGGGTGCCGTCCTCGTGACCATAGGATCTCAGGACGGAGTTCTCGGTGAATCCTATGTGTTCACGCTCGACGGCGAGCGGCTTCGCGTGCTTGAGGAGATGATCATCAGCCTGTCCCACCATGTCGTTGGCCGCGACGTGGATGCCACCGAGGAAGTATGGTCGGCGATCTGGCGCGACATCAACTTCTTTGGACAGAGTGGCATCTCCGTGTTCGGCCTCTCTGCCATCGACATGGCCCTGTGGGACCTGCGGGGCAAGCTCGCAGGCAAGTCGGTGGCCCGGTTGCTCGGGCTTCGACGCACGCGCGTTCCCGCCTATGCGAGCGGTGGGCTGTACCTGTCGCGAACGGTCGACGAACTGGGTGTCGAGGCCCAGTCCCTGGTCGCGCAGGGCTTCGGGGCTGTGAAGGTCCGGGTGGGTGGCGCAAGCCTCGACGACGACATCGCGCGCGTGCAGACCGTGCGGGACGCCGTCGGCCCTGGGGTCGGCCTGATGATTGACGCCAACCAGGGCCTCAGCGTGGATCGCGCCCTGCGTCTCGGTCGTCGTCTGGAGGGGTTAAACCTGGTCTGGTTCGAGGAGCCCGTCTCGGTCCACGACCACGATGGTGCGGCGACGATCGCAGCCGCGCTCGACACCCCGATAGCCAGCGGAGAGACCGAATACACCCGCAATGGATTCAGGCGCCTGATCGCCGCGAAAGGGGCCGACATCCTGATGCCCGACCTGATGCGCGTGGGCGGCGTCTCCGAGTTCGTGAAGGTCGCGCATCTCGCCGAATGCCATGGTCTTCCCGTTTCGCCGCACCTCTTCCCCGAGCAGAGCCTCCAATTGCTGGGCGCGCTTTCGAATGCCAGCTACTTCGAGCATGTGCCTTGGTTCTCGGCCCTTTTCCTGGAGAGGCTGGAAATGGTCGATGGGTTCGCGATCGTGCCGGACCGGCCTGGCTTCGGCTTCACATTCGACCGCGCCAGCGTGGAGCGGTTTCGCGCAGCGGGCTGAGACGCCAGCCGCAGGCGCGATGCAGGGTTGGGCAAATGGGGGAGGCAACGATGCTGCTTGGCATGGGATCCAGGGTCTTGGTGAGGTTTCTTGGGCGTCTCTACGTCGGCATGTTGTGCGCGCTGCTCGCAGTGATCGCCTCGTTGATCGGTGCCGGCGTGGTCTTCCGCTATGGCTTCAACGATCCCCTGCTGTACGCTGCCGAACTGGCGACTCTGCTTTTCGTTTGGCTGGTCTTCCTGGGCATCCCCTTCGCGGCCTACCAGGGAGCTCACATGAACGCCGACCTGATGGAGCCCTTCCTGCGTGACAGGGGCAGGAAATGGTCGCGGGTGCTCTCGCTGCTTCTGTCAGCGCTGCTCGTCGGCTACCTTTGCTTCGTCTCGTGGGATCTGACGCAGCGCGCCGTGATGGAACTGCCCACACTGGGCATGTCTGTCGCGTGGGTGTATGCCGCAGCCCCAGTGGGCCTCGGCCTGTACCTCGGGTATCTCGTCCTGGCTCTTCTGGGCTTCGTACACCGGGACGACCGACCGGGCAGCACCGATCTGCCGGTGGATCCAGCCACCGGCGCATTCCAAACCCCTCGAGGGGACTGAGTCATGGCGATCATCCACATGCTTGTCGCGCTTGTCGTGCTGCTGATGACGCGAATGCCCATTGCGCTTGTCGTGCTTGGGGCAGCGGTCGCGTTTGTCGCGAGCCATCCAGCGCTTGTCGACCTCGGGCTCGTCCAGTCCTTCGTCAACGCGACGATGCCATTCCCTTTGATCACGATCCCCCTGTTCCTGCTGGCCGGGGAACTGATGAATGCCAGCGGGATCACCCGTCGCATGATGGACTTTGCCGGAACGCTCACCGGGCACCTTCCGGGCGGACTGGCCCAGGTGAACGTCGTGGTGTCGACGCTGAAGGGCGGCATGAGTGGGTCGGCCAATGCAGATGCCGCGATGGACGCAAAGATGCTGGTACCCGAGATGACGCGGCGAGGCTACGACCCGGCCTTCTCGTCCGCCATCACAGCGACATCGTCCTTCACTGCTGCACTGCTGCCTCCTTCGATCCTGCTGCTGATGTTCGGATTCGTCACGGACACGTCGGTCGGGGCGCTTTTCATGGGCGGACTGGTTCCCAGTCTGATCCTGACCTTCGCGTTCATGGGCGTCACCCACGTCATCGCACGCCGCCGCGGCTATGGGGGAGATCTTCCCCGTGCGAAGCTCCCAGACGTCTGGCGGGCCTTCGTGCGCGCTTATCCGGCGATCCTGCTGCCCTTGTTGATCGCGCTGGGCATACGCACTGGTGTTTTCACACCCTCGGAGGCGGGAGCGGTCGCCGTTGCCTATGCCCTGGTGTTCTGCGCCGCGACCGGAGAGACGAGCCTTGTCGAGGTCGGGGCGGCGTTGCGCAACACGGTTGTGACCTCCGCGGCCATCATGTTTGTCCTCGCGGCGACGGGTGCCCTCAGCTGGGCCTTGACCTACGAACAGGTGCCGCAAGCCGTGGCGAGGACGCTCACGGGCCTCACCCAGGACCCCTACCTGCTTCTGGGCCTGATCGCGTTGTGCCTGCTCGTTGTGGGGATATTCATCGAGGCCCTGCCCATGATCCTGATCCTGGGGCCGATGTTCACGCCTGCCACCACTGCAGCAGGCATCGACCCCGTCCTTTTCGGCGTTTTCTTCTGTCTGTTGTCCCTGATCGGTGCTGTCACACCGCCCGTCGGGAGCGTGATGTTCACGACTTGCTCCATCACGAAGGTGGCTATGGCGCCCTTCTGGCGCGAATGCGTTCCCTATGTCGCCGCCACGCTGGTCACGGTCATCGTGATCGTGGCGATCCCGCAGACTGTGACCTGGCTGGCGCGCATCTGAATGGGGCCGAACGACGGATCGCCTGGCGTTCACGACTGGCCAAGCCATCGATCAGAGCTTCCACAGCCAGCAGCAGGGCAGCGACTTGTGGTGGATGTGGCCATCCGCGCCGCGCGCCCGGCGGCCTCCGACAGCCCCTGAAGCGACAGCGTGAGATTCACCGTGTCCAGGTTCTCGTGTGCGGGGTCCAGCGGGATTCCGAGCGCTGCGGTGAGGTCACCCTGTCGCGCTCGCCAGGGCAACATCGCCAGCCACATCATGAATTCGAATTCCGTGCCGCTCAGTAACTGCCAGCCCGTCACAGCAGACCGCCATGAAGCCCTCCGAAGCATTGCAGTCGCAACGTGCCGAGATTCGAAGCGTGGTGCAGTCTCATCGTGCCCTCAATGCAAGGGTCTTCGGCTCGGTGCTGCATGGGCGCGATACCGAAGACAGCGACCTGGACATCCTCATCGAACCCACATCGGAGACCACCTTGTTCAACATCAGCGCGATACGCGTCGAGCTGCGCAAGCTGCTTGGTGTACCCGTCGACGTGCTGACGCCCGACGCGCTGCCCGACCGGTTCCGCGCAGCGGTGCTGGCGTCGGGCGCGTAGCCCCAGAGCTCGGTGCGCACGCGCTGGTGCAGCCGCTCGGCCGCAACCTTTGCGATGCCGGCCCTGTGACCGACCTTGCTGATATCTTTGTAATGCGCCTGACTCCCCATGAACGCGAGGTGATCCGCCGCCTGGGATTGCAGCACTTCGGGCGCTTGCCGCGCCTGTTCGGTTCACGCCTGAACGAAGACCGCCGAGGCGGCGACATCGATCTGCTGATTGCCACCGACCTGCCGCCCGGGCAGGCCGCGCGGTGCCGCATCGACCTGCTGGCCGATCTCTGGCTCGAGCTGGGCGAGCGCAAGATCGACATCGTGCTGGACGACGGCTCGGCGCCTGCGCCCATCGTCGAGCGCGCGCGGCGCGAGGGGGTTGAACGGTGACCTTGCCCCTGCGCGTGGCGCTGGATCAGTGCCTGCGGCATGCCCGTCTGATGAGCGGCGCACTGGCGGATCTGCCCGAAACCTTCGATGCCCAGCAGTCACTGGCGACAACGGCCCGCTGATCAGGACCATCGACCAGTTCGTCCTGCGTTTCATCAAGCTGCAGGACACCCTGGGCGAGCATGTCCTCAGGGCCTTCGCCAGCGAGGCGTTGGCCGAGCCGGTGAGCGACCTGCCGCTGATCGATGTGCTCGCCCGCCTGGAGCGCTACGGTGTCCTCGATGCCGCGCAGTGGGTGCGCGCTGGCGCGCCCTGAGGAACTCACTCACCCACGAGTACCCGGACCATCCCGAGACGAGGGTCGCCGTGCTGGAAGAAGCCCGCGAAGCCGCTGGCGCGCTGGGTCGCCTGGTGGGGCAACTCGACTCCCGCCTTGCGCGCCGCTGACAACCGCCCCGCTGGCGGGCGGCCCTGAGCTCACACCACCGTCGCCAGCGCCCGCCGCGCCTCGGCTTCGTCCATCCCGGTGCGCCGCGCCCAGTCGGCCACCTGGTCTCGGGGCGATGAAGTCCGCCAGGCAGCGGTTGGTGCCCGCCGCACGCCGTCGACCACCGGGCGCTCGGTCTGCAGGCGCAGTGGCGACCAGCGCAGCACCGCCTGCTGGCGCGACTCGGCGGCGTAGACCTCGATCGTGTCGTCGTCCACGGTGTTGGCCGGCAGCAGCGCCACCACGCCGTGGGCCTGCAGCCAGCGGCCTTCGATCAGGCGCTGCAGCAGGCGCTTGCCGTCGCTGAACACCCGCACCGCCTCGGCGCCGCGGAAGCTGAAACTGACGTTGCCGACCCCGCCCGAGACCTTGGCCCCGGGCAGGTGGGCCTTGATCCAGCGCGTGGCCTCGATGACGTCCCACTTCGAGTAGTCGATCATGAGGGGCATGCGCGCGATCGCGGGCTCGCCGGCAGTGGCGCGCCTAACGCCAGGCCCTTCCCGACATCACCGCACAGCCCGACCCGTTCAACATCGTCTGGCCCGCGCCGCCACGCTGATGCCGATCAGGCGCTCAGCAAACGGCCCACGGCCTGCGGGTCCCGAGCGATCAAGTTGAGCAGGACCAGGGCTGGCCCGTTCGGGCGACGGTCGCCGCGCTCCCAGTGGCGCAAAGTCGCCACGGAGATGCCAAAGCGGCTGGCAAACTGCTCCTGCGTGTAGCCGAGCTGATCGCGCACCGCTGCCACGTCCACGGGGGACGGCTTCCACTCCTGCACGCCGTCGCGCTGCCCGCGGGCGTGGGCAATCGCATCCCTCAGCCCTTGCTCGATGCCCTCGAATGCCTTGCCCATTTCCTACCTCGTCATCCAGATCGACACCAATTCATCCACCAGCCGGCTCAGCGCGCTGCGCTCGGCTGCACTGAGGTTCGCGCGCTCGTTCTTGGCGAACATGGTCAGCAGATACAACGGCATGTGCTCGCTGTGGAAGTAATAGACCACGCGGACCCCGCCGCTCTTGCCCCCGATGGCCACTTCAAATTCCTCCACCCGTGGCCGGGTCAAATTCCCCCAGGGCAGGACAGTGAGGAGTGTCTCTCAGTCGGCTGAGTCCTTGATGGCCAGGCGCTGGGCGGCTTCCTTGAGGCG
>JBILNB010000150.1:0-3547 GCA_044375195.1 Rubrivivax sp.
CAGGTCACCGTAACATGCAGTCTTCGAGAAGGAGCAGGCCCGGGATGGAACCGCTGAACGAACTGGCGCGCGCACGGCGCAGGCGCCTTGGCGCATGCGCGCTGGCCTGGGCCGCCTGTCTGGCGGGAGCGGCCGGCCTGGCCGCGGCAGCCCCCGCCGGAGAGCCGGTCTACATCGCCTTCGACGGCGCCTACGGCATCAAGACCAACACCGCGCCACTGGCCATCGAGCGCGGCATCCGCGCCGCAATGGCAGAGGTCAACGCCCAGGGCGGCGTGCTCGGCGGGCGGCCGCTGAAGCTGCTGACCTCGGACAACCAGGGCGTCTCGGCGCGCGCGCGCGACAACTACCTGGAGCATGCGGCGCGCCCGGGGGTCATCGCCGTCTTCGGCGGCAAATTCAGCCCGGTCATCGTCGAGACCGTGCCCGAAGCGCAGAAGGCCCGGGTGCCGCTGGTCAGCGTCTGGGGCTCGGCCGACCAGATCACCGAGCACGGGCAACGGCCCTCCTACGTGTTCCGGCTGTCGCTCAAGGACAGTTGGGGCGTGGAGGCCCTGCTGCAGCGCACGCGCCAGGCGCACAAGGCGCAGCGCATCTGCGCCGTGCTCCCCAACACGGCCTGGGGCCGCTCGGGCCACGCGGTGATCAGCGCGCGCGCGGCCCCGCTGGGGCTGAGCGTCGTGGCCACGCGCTGGTACAACTGGGGCGACAAGGCCTTCGCCGAGGTCGTCGATGCCTGCCGCGCCGCGGCTGCGCAGGCCATGCTGCTGGTGGCCAACGAGGCTGAGGCCGCCCTGATCCTGAAGGAGATCGCGCAGCGCCCGGCCGCCGAGCGCCTGCCGGTCGTCTCGCACTGGGGCGTCACCGGCGGCGTGCTGCACGAGCTCGCCGGCGACGCGCTGGACAAGGTGGACCTGCAGGTGATCCAGACCTTCACCTTCGTCGGCAACGAGCGCCCGCGCGCGCGGCGGCTCGCCGAATGGCTGATGAAGGAAGGCGGCCACGCGAGCCCGAAGGACATCGTCAGCCCGGTCGGCTCGGCCCACGCCTACGACATGACGCACCTGCTCGCGCGCGCCGTGGACCAGGCGCGCAGCACCCAGGGCGAGGCTGTGCGCCAGGCCCTGGAGAAGCTGCCGCCCTTCGACGGCGCGGTGCGCCGCTATGCGCCCGCCTTCGCGCCCGACCGGAACGACGCGCTGGGGCCGCAGCAGGTGCTGTTCGTGCGCATCGAGCGCTCGGGCGCGCTGGTGCCCTTGCGCTAGCGGTGGGCCTGCCGCAAGCACCCAGGAGCACCCCCGCCGCCGGGCTGGGCGGTGGCGCATCGCTGCGCCAGACGATCGAGTCTGCGCTGGCGCGCATCGTGCGCCTGTACGTGGGGCTGTCGGCGGCCCTGCTGGGCCTGGGGGCCATCGGCATCAGCCAATACGACGCGGTGACGCGCCTGTCGCAGGACCGCGAGCTCGTCGTCACCCGGCTGACCGCCGACCTGCAGGGCGTGACGCGGCAACTCGGCTCTCTGGCCACCTCTTCACTGCTGTGGACCGGGCTGACCGACAGCTTCGGCCGCGAGGCCTACCTGGCGCCGCTGGTGGCCCGCGTCAACGCGGGCAGCGGCAGCCGCGTCCTCGTGCTGGACTACCGGGGCCGGCGCTTCCTGGCGCCCGAGGGTGCGCGCGCGCAGCGCGTCATCGACAGCGAGCCGGTGCGCCGCGCAGTGGCCGAGGGGCGGGCCACCTACGGCCTGCTGGCGCCGCCGGCCGATGCCGTGGGCAAGGACACGCCAGACGAACTGCCGGCCGCGGTGGTGCTGGTGCTGCCGGTGCTGTCGCCGCAGCAGACCCCGGCCCCGGTGGGCTACATCGTCGCCGAGTACGACCCGCGCCAGGCCGTGGCCGAGCTGCCGCTCGCCCCGGGGCTCGCCATCGACCTGGACGTGGCCGACGGCGACGCGAAGCTCGACCGCGCGGGCTGGCTGACGCTGGTGTCGCAGTCGCTCCTGCAGGTGGGCCCGCAGCCCCTGCCGCTGGCGCTGGACGTGCGCGTGGCGCGCAGCCCGGCCGGGCCGCTGCTGCGCGGCCTCGTCGCCGCGGCGCTGATCGGCCTGCTGGGCCTGATGCTGTCGCGCCAGATCCAGCGCTGGACGGGCGAGTTCGCCGGCAGCACGACGCGCCGGCTCGAGCGCCTGGTCGAGACCTGTCGCGACGTGCTGGACGGGCGCCCGGTCGTGCCCGACACGCAAGCCCGCGGCGACGAGATCTCCGCGGTGCTCGCGACGCTGCAGCAGATGCTCGAGGTGCAGCAGCAGATCACGAGCGAGCTGCGCACCGCGGCGCGCGTGTTCGAGACCTCGGGCGAGGCCATCATGGTGACCGACGTCGACGGGCGCATCGTCGAGACGAACCCCGCCCTCTCACGCATGACAGGCTACGGGCGGCTGGAGCTGATCGGCCGCCACGCCGGCGTCCTCTACCGCGAGGCTGAGAACCCGCAGACCTCGGGCAACATCCGCGATGCGCTGAAGCGCGAGGGGCTGTGGCGCGGCGAGACCGCCTTCCGCCACCGCGACGGGCACCTGGTGCCCTCGATCGTAGCGATCTCGCGGCTGGGCACCGGCGGCGTCGGGCAGCCGGGCGGCATGGTTGCGGTCATCTCCGACATCAGTGCCCTGAAGGCGGCGCAGGCGCAACTGCACGACCTGGCCTACCGCGACAACCTGACCGGCCTGCCCAATTTCCGCGCGCTGACGCAGGCGCTGCAGGCGCGTCTGGCCGCCCCCGGCCCGCATGCGCGGCCCTTCCTGGTGATGTTCTTCGACATGGACCACCTGAAGGCCGTCAACGACACCCACGGGCACGACGTGGGCGACGCCGTGATCCAGTCCATGGCGGCGCACCTGCAAGGCTGCCTGCCGCCCGGCCACCTGTTGTGCCGGCGCTCGGGCGACGAGTTCGTTGCCATCGTCGAGGGCGTGGGCAGCATGGCCGAAGCCGGCCCCGCCCTGGAGCCGCTGCTGGGGCGTAGCTCCTGCCACTTCGAGGCGCAGACCCCGCGCGGCCCCCTCCCGGTGTCGGTGAGCGCCGGCGTGGCCCGCTTCCCGCAGGACGGACTGACGATGCAGGACCTGCTGATCCGCGCCGACGGCGCGCTGCTGCAAGTCAAGCAGGACGGCCGGGGCAGCGTGCGCTGGGCCCAGCCGGGCCAGGACGACGCCGCAGGGCCGGGCCTCAGCGCGCCGCCGGGCTGAGAGCCAGCCTCAGACCAGGCTCCAGGGCCCGCTCGTCGGCCTGGGCGGGAACACGTGGCCGAACTCGCGCTCGACGATGCGGGCCTGCTGCTCGAACAGCCCGCCCCAGCGCAGCACCCGCCAGGTGGGCAGCTCGATGATGGTGCTGCCCATGCCGAAGTCGTTGACGTGGGGCGAGGTGCCGTAGCCGAGCACGAGCTCGCAGCCCTCGCACAGCGGCGCTTCCAGATCCTCGAGCCTGAACTTGCTGCCCGTGCCGGAGACGTTGGCCGAGGAGCCCATCAGCGGGCGGCAGCCCTC
>JBILNB010000151.1:0-3541 GCA_044375195.1 Rubrivivax sp.
GTCGCGCTGATGTACGTGGCGCTCCTGGCGGGCATGGTCGGCAGCGGGGCCCTGTTCGGCCTGCTGCTGGCCGACTACAGCGCCACCCGGCTCGTGCAGGTGGTGCAGGGCGCGGCGGTCGCCACGCTGGTGCTCAATCTGGTGGCGGTGTGGAAGCAAGAGGCGCGCGACCGCAGCCGCACGCGCGCGGCCACGCGCACGCCGAGCTTCCGCGAGGGCTGGGCCCGCTTCGCCGCGCACCAGCGCATCAGCCGCTTCCTGCTCGCCGTCGGTCTGGGTACGGCGGGCTTCAACATGCAGGACGTGATCCTCGAGCCCTACGGGGGCGAGATCCTCGGCCTGAGCGTCGGCCAGACCACCTGGCTCACGGGCCTGATGGCTGCCGGGGCCCTGGCGGGCTTCGCGCTGTCGGCGCGGCTGCTGTCGCGCGGGGCCGACCCGCTGCGCCTGGCGGCGGCCGGGGCGCTCGCCGGCATCGCGGCGTTCTCGATGGTGGTCTTCGCGCAGCCGCTGGACGCTCTGCCGCTCTTCGTCGCCGGGGTGGCGTTGATCGGGCTGGGCGGCGGCCTGTTCTCCGTCGGCACCCTGAGCGCGGCCATGGGCTTCGACAGCGGCGGCCTGCACGGCATGGTGCTGGGCGCCTGGGGCGGCGTGGTCGCCACCGCCGCCGGGGTCTCGGTGGCCTTGGGCGGCGCACTGCGCGATCTGGTCTCCTCGCTGGCACAGGCCGGCCTGCTGGGCGAGGCGCTGAACACCGCCGCCGCGGGCTATGGCGCGGTCTACCACCTCGAGATCGTCCTGCTCTTCGTCACGCTGGCTGTCGTCGGGCCGCTCGTGCGACCCCGGCGTGTGCCGGCGGCGGCCGCCGCCCCAGGCGCAGAGCCGGGCAGCCGCTTCGGCCTGGCCGAGTTCCCGCATTGACGTCGGCCGGACCCAGCCACGCCTTTCACCACCGCTTCACATTCACCTCCCCCGACCCAGCCACAGGAGCCACCCATGGGAACCGGAGCCATCACCTCGTACGTCGACGTTGCCCAGTTGGTGCTGTATGCCTTCTGGATCTTCTTCGGCGCCGTCATCCTCTACCTCGTGCGCGAGAACCGCCGCGAGGGCTACCCGCTGGAGACCTGGCGCGGCCCCACCGCCGAGGGCTGGGTCTCGATGCCCGAGCCCAAGACCTACTACCTCGACAACGGCGAGACCGTGACCGCGCCGAGCGACAAGCCCTCGCCGCAGGTCTTCAGCGGCGAGCGCACGCAGGGCCACGACGGCACGCCGATCGACCCGGTGGGCAACCCGCTGCTGGCCGGCGTGGGCCCGGGCGCCTGGGCCGCGCGCGCCGACCACCCCGACATGGACCACCACGGTGAGCCCAAGATCCGCCCGCTGTCGCTGGCGCCCGAGTGCAACGTCAGCAGCAAGGACCCCGACCCGCGCGGCATGACGCTCGAGGACGCCGACGGCGAGGCCGTGGGTACCGTGCGTGACCTCTGGCTCGACGTGCCCGAGATGGTCTTCCGCTACCTCGAGGTCGAACTCGCCGACGGCTCGCGCCGCGTGCTGGTGCCGATGACCTTCGCCCGCGTCACGCGCCAGGGCGTGAAGGTGCACGCCCTGTTGGCTTCGCAGTACGCCGAGGTGCCGGCCACCAAGGTGGCCGACCGCATCACGCTGCTGGAGGAGGAGCGCATCAGCGCCTACTTCGGCGCCGGTCTGCTGTACGCCAAGCCCTCCCGCCTGGAGCCGCTGATATGAGGGCGGTACGCCAGGACCAGGCGCCCCGGCGCGGGCGCGAACACGAGTTCGAGGCTCAGCCCGGCCTGCCCGAGGCGCTTCCCGCGGACGAGCACATCCTCTGGCAGGGGCAGCCGGGCGCGGCGCTGGTGGCGCGCCGCATCTTCCATCTGCCGCTGCTGGGCCTGTACTTCGCGGGCCTGCTGGTCTGGCGCCTCGCCGTGCTGCTGCAAGGCGGAGCCTCTTGGCTCGAGGCCCTTCGGGGCAGCCTGGGGCTGGTGCTGCTGGCGGCCGTGGCATTGGGCATCCTGGCCGTGCTGGCTCGCTTGACGGCCACGACCACCGTCTACACGCTCACCGACAAGCGCGTGGTCATGCGCATCGGCATCGTGCTGACCGTGACCTACAACCTGCCGCTGCGCCAGGTCGACAGCGCGGACCTCGTGCCCCTGCCCGGCGGCGCTGGCGAGATCGCGCTCACCCTGCGCGAGGGCACGCGCATCGCCTACCTGCAACTTTGGCCGCACGCGCGGCCCTGGCGTCTGGCGCGCACCCAGCCGATGCTGCGCTGCCTGCCCGACGGGCAGGCGGTGTCGGCCCAATTGGCGCGTGTCTGGGCGCTCGCCAACGCGCAGCCTGCCCAGCCTGCCGAGGCGCCTTCAGCCGGACGCAGCCCCGGCCTTCCCGGGCTCGGCCCGCTGGCCGGCGGAGCGCGCGGCGCATGAAGGCCGTGGCCGCCAGCCCTGCGGGCGCCGCGCGCGGCCCCCTGTTCCCGCGCTGGTTCCCGCGCGCCGTCGTCGCCTTGCTCGCGGTGCTGCTGGCTGGCTTGGCGCTGCTGCGCCTGGGCGGCTTCGAGCCCGCGGTCGAGCCGGGCGCCGTGGTGCGCGAGCGCGCGCTGCGCTTTGCCGACGAGACCGACGGCGCCGTGCGCGTGATCGACCACGCGAGCGGCCGGCCGCTGGCGCTGATGCGCGGCGAGCAGGGCTTCCTGCGCGGCGTGCTGCGTGGCCTGGCGCGCGAGCGCCGCCAGCACGGCGTCGGCGCCGACCAGCCCTATCTGCTGAGCCTGCGCGACGACGGCCGCCTGCTGATCACCGATCCCGCCACCGGCCAGCGCATCGATCTGGCCTCCTTCGGCCGCGACAACGCTGCCGTCTTCCTGCGCTGGCTGCCCCCGAACTAACCCATTGGAGCCCCGACCCCATGAGCGCCATCGAAGCCCTCGACAACCCCGATCAAGTCCTGCAGCGGGCCAAGACCGAGAACCTGATCAGCCCGCGCTTCTACACCACCGACTACGCAGCCATGGACCGTCTCGACATCTCGGCGGTGCGCGCCGAGTGGGACGCGATGCTGGCCGAGTACGAGGGCGACAACAACCACGACCACTTCAAGCGCGACGAGGCCTTCGCCGCCGAGATCCGCACGCTGGAGCCGGCGCTGCAGAAGGAGTTCCTGGACTTCCTGGTGACCTCGATCACCTCGGAATTCTCGGGCTGCGTGCTCTACAACGAGATCCGCAAGAACGTCGACAACCCGGACATCAAGAAGCTGATGACCTACCTGACGCGCGACGAGTCGCGTCACGCCGGCTTCATCAACCAGAGCCTGAAGGACTACGGCCTCGCGGTGGACCTGCAGAAGCTCAAGGCGAGCAAGGCCTACACCTTCTTCAAGCCCAAATACATCTTCTACGCCACCTACTTGTCCGAGAAGATCGGCTACGCGCGCTACATCACGATCTTTCGCCAACTCGAGAAGCACCCCGAGCTGCGTTTCCACCCGATCTTTCGTTGGTTCGAGCGCT
>JBILNB010000008.1:0-126691 GCA_044375195.1 Rubrivivax sp.
AAGCCGACTTCCGCAACGTGATCCTCATCATGACCACGAACGCGGGCGCCGAGACGATGAACAAGGCGACGATCGGCTTCACGTCCAAGCGCGAGCAGGGCGACGAGATGGGCGACATCAAGCGCCTGTTCACGCCGGAATTCCGCAACCGGCTGGACGCGATCGTCAGCTTCCGCGCGCTGGACGAGGAGATCATCCTGCGCGTGGTGGACAAGTTCCTGCTCCAGCTCGAGAGCCAGCTCGCCGAGAAGAAGGTCGAGGTCACCTTCAGCGATGCGCTGCGCAAGCACCTCGCGAAGAAGGGCTTCGACCCGCTGATGGGCGCGCGGCCGATGCAGCGCCTGATCCAGGACACCATCCGGCGCGCCCTGGCCGACGAACTGCTGTTCGGGCGCCTGGTCGACGGCGGCAGGCTGTCGGTGGGTGTGGACGATCAGGGCGAGGTCACACTCGACATCCAGCCGCCGAAGAAGAGCGACCGCTCCAAGGCCGAGGCCGTGACGACGGCCTGAGGGGCTGGCGCGCCGGTGCCGCGCTTTCAGCCGGGCTGGCGGGCTGACTCGCGCGCGGCGGGGTCCTGCCGGTAGTAGCCGCGCAACAGCCCATACAGGGCCGGGTGCTCGGCCTGCATCGGCGCCGGGGCGACGAAGAAGGCTTCGCTCGCCACCGCGAAGAACTCGTCCACGCCCTCCGCGCCATAGGGGTCGAGGGCAGTGTCCTCCCCGGCGTCGACGCGGGGGCAGAATGCCTCGTATTCGCGGTCGAGGGTGTCGATCCAGGCCTCGCGGTCGAGGCCCCGCGGCAGCAGCGGGACTCCGTCGGGCACGCCGTCGGCCATGTCCAGTACGTGCGCGAACTCGTGCACGACCACGTTGTAGCCCAGCGCCGCCTTCGGTCCGGCTGAGCGCACGTCGCGCCAGGACAGCATCACCGGGCCGCCCTGGACCGCCTCGCCCGCGAGGACGTCGTCGTACTCGTGAACGACGCCGGTGTCATCGGCCACGCTGCGCCGCACCCGGGCCTGCCCCGGATGGACCACGATGCCGACAAAGCCCTCGTACGGATGCAACCCCATGGCCAGCACCGGCAGGCAGGCCTGTGCGGCGATCGCTACCGCGATGTCGTCGCTGACGACGAGCCCGTGCACGCCGGTGAACTCCTTGGCGTCCAGAAACAGGCTCGTCAGCCGGCGCAGCTCGGGCTCACCTTCGGCCTCGCCCCGGGGCAGGAAGGGAAAACGTTTGAGCGTGCGCCGCCAAAGCGCGTCCGGCACCGCGCGGCGGGCCAGTGCAGCCGCCTCGCGACGGGCACGCCAGTGCTGGCTCAGACGGGACCACATCGACTCGAGCGTCCTATCCAGGATCCGGGGTCGGGCTTCAGTGTGGCCCCGGGCCGCGCGCGGGGCGCTCAGGCCGGTGCATCCAACCATCCCTCGGGAGGCCGGCGCTCCAGGCCGCGGGCCGACAGCCGCAGCACCTCGGCCCGTGCCGGCGCGGCGTCCAGATCCCAGTCGCTCAGCACCTCGCGCGAAAGGCCGGCGCCCAGCGCATGGCGGCCTGGTCGATGTGTGTGGCCGTGAAGAAGCACGGGCGCGCCGCTGGCGGCCAGCCAGTGCCGTGCCGCATCACCGTCCACGTCGGCCCAGTCATCGGCATCGGACAGGGCTGACTTGCGCGCGCGGCTCTCGGCACGGATGCGCGCCGCCACGGCGGCGCGGTCCGCCTGCGGACGCGCCAGGAATGCCTGCTGCCAGGCCGGGCTGCGCACTTGATTCCGAAAGGTCTGGTACTCGACATCCGCCGTGCACAAAGCATCTCCGTGCGTCAGCAGCCAGCGCGCGCCGAAGGCGTGCAGGACGGTCGGGTCGGGCAGCGGGTGCGCGCCGGCCGCCGCCAGGGCCTGCGGGCCAAGCAGGAAGTCCCGGTTCCCCACCATCAGCCCCACCCAGAGGCGGCGCGAGGCCTGTTCGATCACCGCGAGGCATTCACGCTCGAAGTGTTGGAAGGCCTGGTCGTCGCCAGTCCAGACCTCGAACAGGTCGCCCAGCACGAACACGGCGTCAGCGTCGGTCTGCCGCAGGTGCCGCGCGAAGGCCTCGAAGGTCCGGGGCAGGGCAGGGCACAGGTGCAGGTCGGACAACAGGTCGATCGCCCGCCAGTGGCCGGGCGCGGTCCAAGGCGACGCGGCAGGGAATGCCGGGAGCATCGGGTCAGGCGGCGCCGGCGCGTACAGGTTCAGGCCACTTCGACCGCGCGCTCGATCGTCACGCTCTCCATCGGCACGTCCTGGTGGAAGCCGCGACGGCCGGTCTGTACCGACTCGATGGCATCGACGATCTCGCTACCCGCCACGACCTTGCCGAAGACCGCGTAGCCCCAGCCCGAGCCCGTGGGCGCACTGAAGTTCAGGAAGGCGTTGTCGGCGGTGTTGATGAAGAACTGCGCCGTGGCCGAGTGCGGGTCAGAGGTGCGCGCCATCGCGACGGTGTACTTGTCGTTGGTAAGGCCGTTGTCGGCCTCGTTCTTGATCGGGGCGCCGGTGGACTTCTGCTTCATCGCCTCGTCCATGCCGCCGCCCTGGATCATGAAGCCTTTGATGACCCGGTGGAACACGGTGCCGTCGTAGTGGCCGGCCTTGACGTAGGCCAGGAAGTTCTCGACGCTCTGCGGGGCGCGCTCGTCATCCAGAGACAAGCGGATCAGCCCGGCGGAGGTGTGCAGCTCGACAGTCTTGCTCATTCAATTCTCCAGGGTGGCTTTGCGGATGACCACCGGTTGCAGGGGGACGTCACGGTGCGGCCCGCGGTTGCCCGTGGCCACGCCCTTGATGCGGTCGACGACATCCATCCCGGCACTGACGCGCCCGAACACGGCATAACCGTGCCCGTCGCGCGCCTTGGCCGCGTCCAGGAAGTCGTTGTCCTGGACGTTGATGAAGAACTGCGCCGTGGCCGAGTCCGGCACCATGGTGCGCGCCATGGCCACGGTGCCCCGGGCATTGCTCAGGCCGTTTCGCGCTTCCAGCGGTATCGGCTCGCGCGTGGGCTTCTGCGCCATCTCGGCGGTGAAGCCCCCGCCCTGGAGCATGAAGTTCGGGATCACGCGGTGGAACACCGTGCCGTCGTAGTGGCCGGACCGCACGTATTGGAGAAAGTTGTCGACCGTGCGCGGCGCCTTGGCCCGGTCGAGTTCGAGCACGATGTCGCCTTCGCTGGTTGACAGGCGAACCTTCTGGGCCCAGGCCGCCAGCGGGGCGACCAGGGCCAGCGCCAGCAGCAGGATGCGGGCGCGGGAAAACAGGTGTGTGGACATCATGTCGTGAGGCACTTCAAGGGTTCCCGCCAGGGGCGACGAGCTCGCAGTCTAGCGGCTCGGCCGCAGGAACCCCGTGGCTATACTCGCCAACCATTCCCCGAACCTGGAACGGCGCCCGCCCCGTGGGGGTGCGCAGGGCGCCAGCGTTCATGAGCCTGCGCATCCACAACTCGCTCACGCGCCGCGTCGAGCCCTTCCGTCCCATCGAGCCCGGTCACGTGCGGGTGTACGTCTGTGGCGTGACGGTCTACGACCTCTGCCACATGGGCCATGCCCGCATGATGCTGGCCTTCGACGTGGTCGCGCGCTGGTTGCGCGCCAGCGGCCTCGAAGTGACCTATGTGCGCAACATCACCGACATCGACGACAAGATCATCCGCCGCGCGCTGGAGCGGGGCGTGACCATCGGTGCGCTGACCGGCGAGATGACGGCCGAGATGCACCGCGACCTGGCCGCCCTCGGGGTGGAGGCGCCGACCCACGAGCCGCGCGCCACCGCCTACGTGCCGCAGATGCTGGAGTTGATCTCGCGCCTGGAGGCGCGCGGCCTGGCCTACCGCGCGGCCGATGGCGACGTGAACTACGCGGTCCGAAAGTTTCCTGGTTACGGCAAGCTCTCGGGCAAGTCGCTCGATGAGCTGCGCGCCGGCGAGCGCGTCGCGGTGCTGGACGGCAAGCATGACCCGCTGGATTTCGTGCTCTGGAAGGCGGCCAAGCCCGGGGAGCCGGCCGAGGCCCGCTGGGACAGCCCCTACGGCCCGGGCCGGCCGGGCTGGCACATCGAGTGCTCGGCCATGGGGTGCTCGCTGCTGGGCGAGCACTTCGACATCCACGGCGGCGGCCTGGACTTGCAGTTCCCGCACCACGAGAACGAGATCGCGCAGACCGAGGGCGCCACGGGTCGGCCTTTCGTCAACGTCTGGATGCACAACGGCTTCGTCAATGTCGACGACGAGAAGATGTCGAAGTCGCTCGGCAACTTCTTCACGATCCGGGAGGTGCTGCAGCGCTACGACGGCGAGACGGTGCGCTTCCTGATGCTGCGCACGCACTACCGCAGCCCCTTCAATTTCAGCGACGCCCACCTCGACGAGGCGAGGGCCGGGCTGCGGCGCCTTTATGGGGCCCTGGACGCCATGCCCGCCGAGGGACCGCAGCAGGTCGACTGGGCAGCCGCCCCCGCGCAGCGCTTCCGCGAGGCCATGGACGACGACTTCAACACGCCGCATGCGGTCGCGGTGCTGTTCGACCTCGCCTCCGAGGTGCACCGGCAGCGCGACGCGCAGGCCGCCCGCCTGCTCAAGGGACTGGCCAGCGTCCTCGGCATCCTGCAGCAGCCGCCCCGAGCCTACCTGCAGGCGGCCGGGGCCGCGGGCGGCGGTGGCCTGGACGAGACGGCAATCGAACAGCGCATCGAGGCGCGCGCGCAGGCCAAGAAGGCGCGCGACTTCGCCGCGGCCGACCGCATCCGCGCCGAACTCGCCGCCGCCGGCATCGAGCTCAAGGACTCCCCCCAGGGCACGACCTGGGTGCGGACCTGAGCCGGCGCCCGACGACTCCCGTGGAAGGGGTCCTTTGAGCACTGCCGCCTGTTGGGAGGAGCCCGCGTCGCCCGAGTACTGGGACGCGGCCTGTCGCCACCTCAAGCGCGGCGACCGGGTGATGAAGCGGCTGATCCCGCGCTTCGGAGAAGCCCGCCTGCGCACCCGTGGCGACCCCTTCACCACACTGGCGCGGTCGGTCGTCGGACAGCAGATCTCGGTCAAGGCAGCCCAGTCGGTGTGGAACCGCTTCGTCCAGCGGGCGGCTGCCGACGGCGGGCCGCTGCAGCCGGCCTCGGTGATGGCGCTGACCCCGGCTGCGCTGCGCGAAGCCGGGCTGTCGGCGCGCAAGGCCGAGTACCTGCTCGACCTGGCACGCCACTTTGAAGACGGTCGGGTGCACGCCGGGCAATGGGGCACGATGGGCGACGATGCGATCATCGACGAACTGGTCGCCATCCGCGGGATCGGCCGCTGGACGGCGGAGATGTTCCTCATCTTCCACCTGATGCGGCCGGATGTGCTGCCCCTGGACGACCTCGGCCTGTTGAAAGGGATCAGCCTGAACTATTTCAGTGGCGAGACGGTGTCACGCGCCGAGGCGCGCGAGGTGGCCGAGGCCTGGGCGCCCTATCGCACCGTGGCCACCTGGTACCTCTGGCGGAGCCTGGACCCGCTGCCGGTAGACTACTGACCGATACGAGGGCAGCCGGACGCGGTCGATGAGCAAGAAGCACTTTCTGGAATTCGAGCAGCCGATCGCGGACCTCGAGTCCCGCATCGACGAACTGCGCTACGTCCAGAACGAATCCGCGGTCGACATCTCCGAGGAGATCGACCGGCTGAGCCAGAAGAGCCAGCAGCTCACCAAGGACATCTACGCCCGGCTCACGCCCTGGCAGGTGACGCAGATCGCGCGCCACCCGCAGAGGCCGTACACGCTGGACTACCTCCACGAGATCTTCACCGACTTCCAGGAACTGCACGGCGACCGCGCCTTCGCCGACGACCTGTCCATCGTCGGCGGTCTGGCGCGCTTCAACGGGCAGGCCTGCATGGTGCTCGGGCACCAGAAGGGTCGCGACACCAAGGAGCGCGCGGCACGCAACTTCGGCATGTCCCGCCCCGAGGGCTACCGCAAGGCGCTGCGCCTGATGAAGCTGGCAGAGAAGTTCCAACTGCCCGTCTTCACCTTCGTCGACACGCCGGGCGCCTACCCGGGCATCGGCGCCGAGGAGCGCGGCCAGAGCGAGGCGATCGGGCGCAACATCTTCGAGATGGCGCAGCTCGAGGTGCCGATCGTCACCACCATCATCGGCGAGGGAGGCTCGGGCGGCGCCTTGGCCATCAGCGTCGGGGACCAGGTGCTGATGCTGCAGTTCTCGGTTTACTCGGTCATCTCGCCTGAGGGCTGCGCTTCCATCCTGTGGAAGACCTCCGAGCGCGCGTCCGATGCCGCCGAGGCCCTGGGCATCACCGCACACCGGCTCAAGGCTCTCGGCCTGATCGACAAGATCGTCAGCGAGCCCGTGGGCGGCGCCCACCGCAACGTCAAGCAGATGTGCTCGCAGTTGAAGCGGGCGCTGAACGACGCGCTGCGCCAGGTGTCGGACCTGAAGCCCAAGGAACTGCTTCAGCGCCGCTACGAGCGCCTGCAGTCCTACGGCCGCTACACCGACACGCGCGAGCGCTGAAAGACCGCGCGATGGGCCGCGAGGCACCGCCGCGCGTGGGTGTGGCCTGCAGCGGCGGGCGCGACTCGACGGCGCTGCTGCACGCCACGGCGCGTGCCGCGGCGTCGCTCGGCCTGGAGGTCCGTGCCCTGCACGTGCACCACGGCCTGCTCCCGGAGGCTGACGCCTGGTGGCGCGCCCTGGAGGGCCGCTGTCGGCGCTGGCGCCACGCAGGTTGGCCCGTCGCCTTCTGCGGGGCGCGTGTGCCGGGCCGCCCCGCCCCGGGCGACAGCATCGAGGCCTGGGCGCGGCGAGCGCGCTACCGGGCGCTGGCCGAACTGGCGCAAGGGGAAGGAATCACCCTGGTGCTGCTGGCGCACCACCGCAGGGATCAGGCCGAGACCGTGCTGCTGCAGGCCTTGCGCGGAGCCGGCGCGCCCGGCCTGTCAGCCATGCCGAAGGTGGTGTTGCGCGAGGGCATCACCTGGGCGCGGCCGTGGCTGGACCAACCGCGCGAAGCCGTCGACGCCTACGTGCGACGGCACCGCCTGGCCCATGTGGAGGACCCGAGCAATGCCGACACGCGCTACGCCCGCAACCGCCTGCGCGCGACTCTCTGGCCGGCCTTCACCGCGGCCTTCCCGCAGGCCGAGGCCGCGCTCGCCGCCAGTGCGGCGCGGATGCAGGAGGCCGCGCAGTGCCTGGACGAACTGGCGCGCATCGACGCTGCCATGGCGCTGGGGGAGGGGGGTCTGCGCGTGAGCCCCTGGCTGGCGCTGCCGGCGGCCCGGCGCGCCAACCTGCTGCGGCATTGGGCGACGCTCTGGAGCGCGACGGGTTTGCCCGAGACACTCCTGCAGCGTCTGCTGGACGAATTGCCCACCGCGCGCACGGGCAACCGTTGGCCTGCGCCCGGGGGGTGGCTGCTGCTGCGCCGAGGTCTGGTGCGCTTCGAGGCTGCCCGAGCGTCCGGCCCGGGGTAGAACGGCATAGAATTCAGGGTTTTTGCTGATTCGGGTGGGTCGGCGCAGTAGCGGCTTTGCGTTGCATCTGCGCATGATCCGCCCTGCGATTCCATGGCCTTGATCGTCCACAAGTACGGCGGCACCTCGATGGGGTCCACCGAGCGCATCCGCAATGTCGCCAAGCGCGTCGCCAAGTGGTCGCGCGCCGGCCACCAGATGGTCGTCGTGCCTTCGGCGATGAGCGGCGAGACCAACCGCCTGCTGGGTCTGGCCAAGGAACTGATGCCGGACGCCCGGTCCCCTGAGTCGCTGCGCGAATTGGACATGATCGCCAGCACCGGGGAGCAGGTCTCGGTGGGGCTGCTGTCCCTGGCGCTCCAGGCCGAGGGGCTGCACGCGGTCAGCTACACCGGCTGGCAGGTGCCGATCAAGACCGATTCCGCCTACACGAAGGCGCGCATCGGCTCCATCGACGACGAGCGCATCCGCCGGGACCTGGCGGCCGGCAAGGTCGTCATCGTCACGGGCTTCCAGGGTGTGGACGGTGACGGGCACATCACCACGCTGGGGCGGGGTGGCAGCGACACCTCCGCGGTGGCGGTAGCGGCCGCGATGAAGGCCGACGAGTGCCTGATCTATACCGATGTCGACGGCGTCTACACGACCGACCCGCGCATCGTGCCTGAAGCCCGGCGCCTGAGCAGCATCAGCTTCGAGGAGATGCTGGAAATGGCCAGCCTGGGCTCGAAGGTCCTGCAGATCCGCTCGGTGGAGTTCGCCGGCAAGTACCGCGTGCCGCTGCGCGTGCTGTCGAGCTTCACCCCCTGGGACATCGACCTCGACGAAGAGGCGAAGTCCGGCACCCTGATCACCTACGAAGAGGACGAGAAGATGGAGCAGGCCGTCGTTTCCGGCATTGCCTTCAACCGCGATGAAGCCAAGGTCACCGTGCTCGGTGTGCCCGACCGCCCGGGCATCGCCTACCAGATCCTGGGCGCCGTGGCCGAGGCCAACATCGACGTCGACGTGATCATCCAGAACGTGTCGAACGACGGCAAGACCGATTTTTCCTTCACCGTGCCGCGCAGCGACTACGGCCGCGTGCTGGACCTGCTCAAGGTGCGAGTGGCGCCTGCCGTGGGCGCGGCCTCGGTCACCGGCGACAACCGGATCTGCAAGGTCAGCATCGTCGGCATCGGCATGAAGAGCCACGTCGGCGTCGCGGCCAAGATGTTCCGAGCGCTCAGCGAGGAGGGCATCAACATCCAGATGATCTCCACGAGCGAGATCAAGACCAGTGTCGTCATCGACGAGAAGTACATGGAGCTCGCGGTGCGGGCACTCCATCGGGCCTTCGAGCTCGATGCCGCGTCCGCCTGATCTAGAATGCGATGCACCGGAGTCGTGACCGAGAGGCCGAAGGTGCTCCCCTGCTAAGGGAGTATGCGGGCAAAACCTGCATCGAGGGTTCGAATCCCTCCGACTCCGCCAGCGGCTGTCGCCTCGTGCCCCGCCTGCTGAAACGGCCATGAGCCCTCCCGAGGCCGGCAAGCACTCTCCCGGCGTACCTTCCTCCCTATCCCCGCCTTCGCTTGCGGTCGTTGTGCCGGTGCACGATGAGCAGGACAACGTCGTTCCTTTGCTCGACGAGATTCGTGCCGCGCTCGAGGGTTGCGTCGATTACGAGGTGCTGTTCGTGGACGACGCCAGCGGTGACGAGACGCCCGTGCGTCTGCGTCAGGCGGGCCTGTCGGATCCGCGTCTGCGTGTGCTGCGTCACCTGCGCAACAGCGGGCAGAGCGCGGCCGTGACCACCGGCGTCAGGCACGCACGGGCTCCCGTGGTGGTGACGCTCGACGGCGATGGCCAGAACGATCCGGCAGACATCCCCGCCCTGCTGCGGCGCTGGCACGCGGAAGGCGGGTCTGCCCCTGGCGGGTCGCCCCTGCTGTTGGCGGGTTGGCGCCAGCAGCGCCGCGACCATGGCCTGAGGCGGCTATCGTCCCGCGTGGCGAACGGCTTTCGGGCCCGGATGCTGGGTGACGGCACGCCGGACACCGGCTGCGGCCTGAAGATGTTCGAGCGCGTGCTCTATCTGCGCCTGCCCCACTTCGACCACATGCACCGCTTCCTGCCAGCGCTGGTGCTGCGCGAGGAGGGGCGCGTGATCTCGGTGCCGGTTCACCACCGGCCGCGCCTGCGTGGGCGTTCACACTATGGCGTGTGGAACCGTCTGTGGGTCGGCCTGGTAGATGTCCTGGGCGTGATGTGGCTGCGCCGCCGCATCCGGCTCAGCCCGGTCGAGGAAATCCGGGCCTCGGCCGCCGAGCGCTGACAAGCTGGAAGCTTCTCCATGGAACATGACCCGCTGTGGCTGGTGATCGGCTTCGCCGGACAGGCACTGTTCTCGATGCGCTTCATCGTGCAGTGGCTGAAGAGCGAGAAGGTACGCCGCAGCGTGATCCCACTCGCGTTCTGGTACTTCAGTCTCGCCGGCGGCACGCTTCTGACGGCCTACGCCATCCACCGCGGCGACCCCGTCTTCATCGTCGGGCAGAGCCTGGGCCTGTTCATCTACCTGCGCAACCTGTGGTTGATCAGGCGGTCTGTGGCTCTCGAGGGTTCCCAGCCCGGGCCGCCGCCCGATCGGAACGCCTGAGAGCCTGAGAGCCTGAGAGTCTTTCCTCCATGCCCGCCTGGCACCCCAAGACATCCCGTCTCGTCGTTGCAAATCCTCGCCATAGCCTGAGCTATGGCTGCGGTTTGCGCCTGGATCCGGGTCGTCTCGGCCCGCCTTTCGGATACGGCGGAAAAACTCTCAGGCTCTGAATCCAGAGGCCACCTTCAGATGAAGCTGGAGACTTCGGGCCACGACCACGGCACGGCACGTTCGACCCTGCTGGCATTCGGTCTCGCCTGTGCCTTGCTGACGCTGGCTGCCATCCTGTTCCGGCCCTTGACCCCTACTGACGAAGGCCGCTACGTCAGCGTGGCCTGGGAGATGTGGAACAGCGGCGAGTTCATCTCCCTGACCCTCAACGGGGAACTTTACGGCCACAAGCCGCCCTTGCTGTTCTGGCTGATCAACGCCGGCTGGGCGGTGTTCGGCGTCAACGAATGGTGGCCCCGCGTGTTCGTGGGCCTGTTCGGCGTCGGGGCCCTGGCGTTGGTATTGCGCATCGCGGGGCGCCTGGCGGGCGATCGCCCGGCACTTGCGACGATGACCGCGGCCATCACCGTGAGCACGCTGTTCTGGATGGTCTTCACTGGCGCGGTGATGTTCGACCTGATGCTGGCGTTCTTCGTCCTGCTGGGTATCGACGCGGTGCTGCAGGCGGCGCAGCGACCGGGGCCGGGCCCTTGGGCGATGGCGGGGTTTGCTGTCGGGCTGGGCATCCTCACCAAGGGGCCGGTCGCGCTGCTGCACGTGCTGCCGGTGGCTTTGCTGGCGCCCATGTGGCTGCCGCAACTCGTGGCCGCTGGCGTGGCGCCGCGCGTCCGCTGGGGCCGCTGGTACGGCGGAGTCGCTCTCGCGCTCCTGCTCGCGGCGGCCGTGGCCCTGTCCTGGGCCATGCCGAGTGCCCTCGCGGGTGGGAAAGAGTTCGGTCGCGAGATCTTCTGGAGCCAGACCGTCGACCGTATCGCGACCACGGTGCACCACCTGCGGCCCTTGTGGTTCTATGCCGCGACCCTGCCCCTGCTGCTGCTGCCCTGGCTGTTCTTCCCGGCCGTCTGGCGTGGCCTGGCGGCGGCGCTTCGTGCGCCGTCTTCGCGCCCCCCCGGCTGGGCCTTCGCCCTGGCCTGGGTGGCCCCGGTCTTCCTGGCCTTCTCGGCCTTTCGGGGCAAGCAGATCCAGTACCTGCTGCCAGCCGTACCGGGCCTGGCCTTCCTGCTCGCCGCCGGGCTCGCCTCCCTCGGGCGCCCCTTGCGGCGCTGGGAAACCTGGACCCCGGCGCTGCTGTTCGCACTGTTGGCGGCGGCCTTGCTGCTGCTGAACCGTCACCCAAAGGTGCTGCAGGTCGTGGAGGCCGACGAGATCGGCACGGTGGCCTGGACTTCTGCGGCCCTGGTCGCGGCGGGAGCAGCGCTCTGCTTGGCGCCCTGGCGCGACGCGACGCGCCACACTCTGGCCGTGGCCGCCGCGACGGTGTTCGTGATGCTCGGCGTCTACGCAGGCTTCGGGCGCGCGCTTTTCGATGCCTATGACGTGCATGCGGTCAGCGCCCACCTTCGTGCGGTGCAGGCGGCCGGGCAGCCTGTCGCCCACCTGGGCAAGTACCAGGGGCAGTTCCAGTTCATCGGCCGGCTGCGCGAGCCGCTGGCCGTGATCGAGTCGCCGGCGCAACTGCGGCCCTGGCTCGAGCAGCACCCGCAGGGCAGGGTGGTCATCTATACGCGCGCGAAGAATCCGACGCAGTTGCAGCCGCCGCCGGAGTTCGCGCAAAAGTTCAAGGGCCGTCAGGTCGGCGTCTGGCGGGCGTCGGACCTGCTGGGCGTCAGCGTGCAGTGGCTGGAGTCGCAGGACCGCCCGCAGTGATGCGGCCAGGCGATCGGGCCGCCCTGAGCACGGCGTCTATGAGGCCGAACACCGACAGCGGGGCCGAACCTTCGGCCTTGTTGTTGATCGTGACGCAGGCCCGGTGGCCGGCGCCCAGGGTGGCCGCGATCACGCGGGCCAGCCGGGTGCGGGTCGCGATGTCGGGCGCATGCAGGCGGTCGAACGGGGCGAAGTTCTCCCTGGCCTGGGCGTAGCGCAGCCCGCGCTGCAGGTTCCAGCGGCACACGAGGTTGCCGGGCCACAGGGCGCGGAGCATGTCGAGTTGCGCATCGATCGGCGGCATGCGGTCGTGCAGGCCCAGGCAGTAGCGCACGCCGTGGGCGCGCAGCTGCCGGGCCAGGGCGGGCAGGAGCAGGCTTGGGTCGCGCACCTCGAGCGCGATGTCCACACCCGCCGGCACCGCGGGCATCAAGTGCGACCACAAGGCTTCCAGCCGATCCAGGATCGGGGCCGCGGCGTCGCGCAGCAGGGTTCGGGGCAGCGGCGAGAGCTGGAACACCAGGGTTCCCAGCTTCGCACCCAGGCCCGCACAGGCGGGCTCCAGGGCCTGCGAAATCGCAGCGGCCGGGTCAAGGAAGCTCGTATTGGCCGCGATAGCCTGTCCGCGCCCGGGGTCGCGCAGCACGGCGTCGGTCACGGAAGCCGGGGCCTTGACCAGGAATCGGAAGTTGTCGGGCACCTGTGCCGCCAGGCTGGCGTAGGTGGCGCGGTCGAGGCTGCGATAGAAGGCCCGGTCGAGACTGACGCTGCGCAGCAGCGGGTGACGCGACAAGGCCTGGAGGCCGTGCCGCGAAAGTTGGGTCTCGGGCCAGGCGTCCGCGTAGACGATTCCGGCCCAGCCCGGAAAGTGCCAGGAGGAGGTTCCGAAGTGCCAGCGATCGCCGAACATGCGGTCGAGTTCGCCAGCCAGCGCATGATGGTGCTCTTGGGGTGGGGCGGGTCGTACCCGTGGAGCATGGTGGCCCCGAACGGACGAGGGCCTGTCCCAGCCCGAATCTGAGAGCGTCGTGGCGTCGGCGCCGTCAAACAGCGTTGGCTGAGCGCGAACGCTATTTGACATAATATACATCGTCGCGTATTTCGACGATGCTCAGATGCAGCCGGCAAGCGGCCTGGGCCCCGAGTTTCCCCGGAGCCTCCACGGCGAGACGCTCAGCGGTCGAAACCGTCTTCCCTGCCATCGAGCAAGGCGTCGAACTCGGCCGCCTCCAGGCCGACGGCGTTCGGAACCACGGGGCGATCCAGCGGCCGGCAGATATGGCGGCGCAGGCGGCGCAGTCGCTCCGAGGATTCCACGGCCCGAATCACTTCGGTCGGATTCATCAGCAAGACGAAGGGATTGTTCAGTTGGGGCGACATCATGACGAGGTTCCTTGTTCCGGGATGCGGTGAAGAACCGCGATGTTGGGAGTCTAGGAAGGGTCATGTTCTGATTGAAGTCAGGAGCCTCGCATTCCGCGGGTAGGAAGTTTCCCTACTTCGGTGTCTCCGCCGTCGGTAATGTTGCTGCGGCAGGCTTCCTGCCCAGGGCCTCGAGTCGCGCCGCCAGGCGCTCCCGCCCCGCCACGCGGGCGTAGTCTGCGGCGATCGCGCCCTCCGGGTTGGTCAGGGCCGGGTCGGCGCCACGCTCGAGCAGCAGCGATACCGTGCGCTCGTCGCCATGCCGGGCGGCCAGCATCAGGGCTGTCGTTCCCTGCGGTGACAAGGCGTCGATGTCGGCGCCCGCATCCAGCAGGAAGGACACCATCCGCGGCTCGGACCCCGTGGCCGCGTAGTGCAGCGGCGTCCACCCCGGCTTTCGCACGGCGGCGCCGCGCCGTACCAGGCGCTGCGCCCAGTCGAGGCGGCCCTTCAGCGCCACGTACATCAGGGACGTTTCACCGTACAGGTTGGCCTGGTCGACGTTCAGTGCGGGGGCCAGCAGCAGCGCCTCGACCACGTGGTCGTTCTCGCGCTGGAGCGCGGTTGCCAGCGCCACCTGGCCATCGGGCCCAGGCGAATTGACGTCGAAGCCGCGCTGGAGCAAACGGGTCACCGTGCGCGCGTCATCCCGTAGAACGGCCGTGAAGAAATCGTCGTATATGCCTGCCTGACAACAAGAAATGAATCCGAAAAGAATCAGATAAAAGCATTTCTTCAAGCAAGACTCGAACACGGTCAGCCCCTGGCAGAGCCCTCGAGAACGCGCGGAAAGACGCGCTCGAAGTTGCGCGAGGTCGCCGCGGCGACCTCCTCGACGTCCAGCCCCTTGACCCGCGCCAGTTCCTCGGCCACATGCCGGACGTAGGCCGGCATGTTGGTCTTGCCGCGATGCGGCACCGGCGCGAGGTAGGGGCTGTCGGTCTCGATCAGGCAGCGCTCCAGTGGCACGTAGGCAGCCACCTCACGCAAGGCCTGAGCGTTGCGGAAGGTCAGGATGCCGGAGAACGAGATCGCGAAGCCCAGGTCCAGGGCCGCGCGGGCCGTCTCCAGGCTTTCGGTGAAGCAGTGGAAGACGCCGCCCACCTCGCCCCCGCCCTCCTCGGCCAGCAGCGCGAGCGTGTGCGCCGCCGCCTCGCGCGTGTGCACGACCAGCGGCAGCCCGATCGCCCGCGCCGCGCGGATGTGGACCCGGAACCGCTCCCGCTGCCAGGCCATCTCGTCGATGCTGCGGCCGGCCAGACGGTAGTAGTCCAGGCCCGTCTCGCCGATGGCGACGACGCGCGGCCGCGCGGCCAGCGCCAGCAGGTCCTCCACGGAGGGCTCGCGCACGCCTTCGTTGTCGGGATGCACCCCGACCGTGGCCCAGAAGTTGTCGTGCGCCAGCGCCAGCGCATGGACGCGGTCGAATTCCTCCAGCGTCGTGCAGATGCACAGGGCGCGGTCGACCTGTGCCTCGGCCATGGCCGATCGGACGTCGTCCAGGCGCTCGGTCAGGCCGGGGAAGCTGAGATGACAGTGGGAATCGACGAACATCGTGGATGGGGCAGGCGGCCGACGGCGCGACACCGGGCGCGCAGGCCCTGCGTCTAGAGCGTGTGCGTGGGCCGGGAGCCGGACACGCTGGTGCCGAGCAATGCCTCGATTTTGAGCCGCAGCGCCTGCGCTTTCTCGTCCGCGGGGAATGCGACGCCGATGCCCTGGGGGCGCCCGGCCGAGCCCTGCCCGGGGGTGATCCAGACCACGCGCCCGACCACCGGGTGTCGCGCCGGCTCGTCGGGCAGGCCCACGAGCAGGTAGGCCTCGTCGCCCAGCCGGTACTCGCGGGTCGTCGGCACGAAAAGCCCGCCGCTCTGCAGCGCCGGCATGTAGGCCGCGTGCACCGCCTCCTGGTCGCGCAGCACGAGCTGCATCACGCTCGGCCGCGAACCCGCCGACGCGGGCTCGGACAAGGTGGACGACATGGCAGGGGCGGCTCGGGTGATCATCGCGCGGCAGACGGCCTCGGCGCCAGTGTATCGACGCGCTCCCGGGCCCGGCCGGGCTGCGCTGCGCCGCGCTCCCGCTGCCAGGCCTGGGCGCCCTCACCCACCAGCGCTTCGACCAGCAAGGCTTCGCTCCACGGGTGGTCTGCATGCCGCATGACCTCCTGCAGCGACTGGTGCCAGCGGCCGAGGGCGGCGAGGTCGGCGCCGGCCGGCAACGAGGCCGCCGGGAAGAACCGCGGCTCGGCGCCGCAGGCCCGCCGCGCCGCGTCGTGGGCCAGCTTCTGCAGGGCCTCGACGACCTGCCGCACCGGCCAGTCGGCGAACACCGCCGTCTCTCCGGCTGCGACCGCCGCGGGGATGGCCGCCCAGTGGCGCGCGTCCAGGCCGGCCGTGTGCCAGCGCCAAGCGGTCAGGGGCCGGCCTCCGGTGGCGTCGAGCAGCACCTGGGGGTCGGCCACCGACCGCCCGTCAAGCCAGCGCGCCGCCTCGTCGCGACCAGGCCGCGGCAGCACGAGGCGCTGGCAGCGGCTCATCACCGTGGGCAGCAGCAGGCCGGGATCGGCCGTCGTCAGCACGATGCGCATGCCCGCGGGCGGCTCCTCCAGCGTCTTCAGCAGGGCGCTCGCCGCCACCAGGTTCATGGTCTCGGCCGGATGGATCAGCAGCACCTTGCCGCGGCCCCGGCCGCTGGTCGTCACGCTCCAGTCCAGGGCCGCGCGCATCTCGACCACGCGGATCTGGCGGCTGGGCTTGCGCTTGTCGTCGTACTCGACCGCCACGCCGTGCTGCAGGGCCAGACTCTGGGGCAGCCGCAGCATCAGGTCCGGGTGCGTCTGCGCGAGCGTCAGGCGACAGGACACGCAGGTGCCGCACGGCCGTGCAGCGGCATCGGCGGCCTCGCACAACCAGCCCTGGGCGAGCGCGAAGGCGAACTCCAACGCCCCGATCCCGGCGTCGGCATGCACCATCACCGCATGCCCTTTCTGGCGCGCCAGGGTCTGCGCCAGGGTGTCCGCGAGCCAGGGCAGCTCGTCCACCGTGGCCCACTGCAGGTGCGCCCCCCCTGCGTCGGCGCCGTCGTCGTCCACGGCGCGCGCACTGCGGCGGCTGGAGGCGCCGCTCACCATCCCCGGCGCTCCATGGCCGCCACGAGCGAGGACCACACGGCCTGCGGGGTGCCGCCGGCATCGAGCTGCTCGAAGCGCCCCGGGCCAGCCTGCTGGCGCTGCGCGTAGCCGGCACGCACGCGCTCGAAGAAGCCGAGGTCCTCGGCCTCGAAGCGATCGGCCGCGCGCGCAGCCGCACGGCGCCGCGCCGCCGTGGCCGGGGGCAGGTCGAACCACAAGGTCAGGTCCGGTTGCCGGCCCTGCTGCACCCAGGCCTCGAGCTGGGTGAGGATGCCCGTGTCGAAGCCGCGCCCTCCCCCCTGGTAGGCGAAGGTCGCGTCGGTGAATCGGTCGCACAGCACCGTGCGCCCGGCGGCCAACGCCGGCTCGATGGCCTCGCGCAGATGGTCGCGCCGGGCCGCGAACATGAGCAGGGCCTCGCTCATCGCGTCCATCGGGCGGTGCAGCAGGAGCTCGCGCAGCGCCTCGGCCAGCGGGGTGCCACCGGGCTCACGGGTGACGATCACCTCGTGGCCACGCGCGCGCAGCCACGCCGCCAGAGGCTCCAGGTGCGAGGACTTTCCGGCGCCGTCGATGCCCTCGAAGGTGATGAAGCGGCCCGGCATGCGCAATGAAAGGGGGAAAGGAAAGCGCGCCGGTGCGCGCCTCAGCGACCGCCGCGTTGGTAGCGGTTGACGGCGCGATTATGGTCCTCGAGCGTCGGGCTGAAAGCGCTGCTGCCGTCGCCACGGGCCACGAAATACAGGGCGCGCGTGCCCTGCGGCCGCACCGCGGCGCGCAGGGCGGCCAGGCCGGGCATGGCGATCGGCGTGGGCGGCAGCCCGGCGCGGGTGTAGGTGTTCCAGGGCGTATCCTGCTGCAGGTCGCGCTTGCGCAGGTTCCCGTCGAAGGCCTCCCCCAGGCCGTAGATGACCGTCGGGTCAGTCTGCAGAAGCATGCCGATGCGCAGGCGGTTGACGAAGACCCCGGCGATCTGGCCCCGATCGGACTCGATACCGGTTTCCTTCTCGACGATGGAGGCCAGGATCAACGCCTCGTCCGGGCTGCGCAGCGGCAGATCCTCCGCGCGCTCGGCCCAGACCGCGGCCAGCCGCTCGGACATGGCCCGGTGCGCGCGCTTGAGCACGGTCAGGTCGCTCACGCCGCGGCTGTAGAGGTAGGTGTCGGGGAAGAAGCGCCCTTCCGCGCTTTGGCCCGGCGCGCCGATCGCGGCCATCAGCTCGGCCTCGGTCATGCCCGCGGAGAGCTGCTTCAGGTGCGGCGCTCTGGCCAGCGCCTGCCGGAACTGGCGGAAGGTCCAGCCCTCGATCAGGCGGACGGCCTCCAGGGCCTCGTCGCCCTGCACCATCTTCTCCAGCAGGGTGCGGGGCGTGGCGCCGGTCTCGATCTCATAGCTACCCGCACGGATGCGGCGCGCCTGCCCGGACCAGCGGAACCACTCGTACAGCAGCCGCGGCGAGGTCTGCACTCCCGCGTCGACCCAGCCGCGCGCCACCTCGCGCGGCGAAGTGCCTGACTCGATCGAGAGTTCCACGCTGGCGGCGGCCAGGTCCAGTGGGCGGTGCAGCCACCAGGCCACGGCCGCCGCGACCGCGAGCACTCCCGCCACGGCCACGAAGGCCAAGGCCCCGAACAGGCGCAGCAGGCGAGACCCCGACGACTTGGCAGGCATGGTCGCTGATCATAATGAGGCCATGCAAACCGATTCGCCTTCCCGGGTGGATGTCCAGGGGGTCCTGCGCCTGCAGGACTGGGGCCTGATGACCGCCACCGGCCCGGACAGTGCCAGTTTTCTGAACAGCCAGCTCACGCAGGACCTGCTGCACTTGGGGCCAGGTCAGGCGCGGCTGGCGGGCTACTGCTCGCCCAAAGGCCGCCTGCTCGCCACCTTCTGGGTCTGGAATGCGGGTGCGGACACGCTCGCGCTGGCCTGCAGCGCCGACCTGCTGGCGCCGACCCTGAAGCGCTTGTCGATGTTCGTGCTGCGGGCCAAGTGCAAGCTGGCCGACGCGAGCGCGGACCAGGCCCTCTCCGGGCTGGCCGGCGCGTCCGTCGCGGCCTGGTGGGCCGCTGCCGGAGGCGACCCGGCGGCGCTGCCCGCGCCCGGCCAGTGCGCGCGCCAGGGCGCGGCGTGGCTGGTCCGGTTGCCCGACGCCGCGGCCTGCCCGCGCGCCCTGCTCTTGCAGCCGGCCGGCGACCCCTGCCCTGCCCTGCCCGCGCTGTCGGCACAGGACTGGGCCTGGCTCGAGGTGCGCAGCGGCATCGCGCGCATCACGGCGGTCACCGTCGAGCAGTTCGTGCCACAGATGGTGAACCTCGAGCTGACGGGCGGCGTGAACTTCCAGAAGGGCTGCTACCCCGGCCAGGAGATCGTCGCCCGCAGCCAGTACCGCGGCACTCTGAAGCGCCGCATGGTCCGGGTCCGGGCCGATGCGGCGCTGCAGCCGGGCGCCGAGCTGACGCACAGTGCCGATCCGGGGCAGCCCGCCGGGATGGTGGTGCTGGCGGCGCCCGCGCCCTCAGGGGCCTGGGAGGCGCTGGTCGAACTGAAGACCGCGCTGGCCACGACGCCGGGCGAACTGGCCGTCGGCCCGGTCGCGCTGCAGCAAGCCGAGCTGCCCTACGCGCTGCCGGCCGACGCCGCAGGCTGAAGGGTGGTCAGGGCTGACGCGTGCGGGAGCTGTATGTCTACTGGAAACTGCCACCCGACCGGCAGGCCGCGGCGGTGGAGCGGGTGCGCACACTGCAGTCGCGCCTGACCGGGGCGCACCCCGGACTGCAGGCGCGGGTGCTGGCCCGCTGCGATCTCTCGTCCGGCGGGCAGGCCACGCTGATGGAAACCTACGCCCGGCCGTCTGCGCCCGCTGGCGTCGACGAGAGCCTGCAGCAGGCGATCGAGCAGGCCGCTGCGGGCGCTCTCGCCGGACTGGACGCCGGGCCCCGGCACGTCGAAGCCTTCGACGACCTTGCCAGCGCGGCCTGAACCTCCAGGATCCTCGGCGGTTTCAGGAGCCCAGGTCCAGCGCCATCTCCTGGTGCGGGATCCCGACCTCCTCGAACACCCCGCCCCGGGCCGAGAAGCCGGCGGCGCGGTAGAAGCCCTCCGCCGTCAGCTGCGCGTGCAGCACCACCTCGCGCAGACCGCGCTGGCGCGCAGCCGCCACCAGGGTGTCCAGCACGGCGCGCCCCACGCCGGCGCCGCGCATGTCGGCGCGCACCGCCATGCGGCCGATCTTGCCCACCCCCGGCGAGAGCTCGACCAGCCGGCCCGTGCCCAGCGCGAGGCCCAGTCGGTTGCGGGCCAGCGCGTGCAGCGCAGTGGTGTCGTCGGCATCCCACTCGAGCTCGGCCGGCACCTCCTGCTCCTGCACGAACACGGCCTCGCGCACGGCATGGGCCGGGACTTCCAGCTCCGCCCAGGGACCGGTGCTGACCTGCACCACGGGCTCGCCGGCCTCGAAACCCAGGAACAGGTCGCGCAGCCCCTGGGGCACGGGGCGCGAGGTCTGGGTCGCCGGGTCGGCGTACACGTAGACCAGCTCGCCCGTGACCAGGGCCTTCTCGCCTCGGAAGATCGCGCCGACGAAGAGCATCGAGGAGTTCCCGATGCGCTGCACCCTCAGGCCCACGTCCAGCCGGTCGTCGTAGCGCGCCGAGGCCAGGTACTCCACGGTGGCCTTGCGCACGAACATGTCGCCCCCGTAGGCCTCCATGGTGTCGTGGTAAGGCAGCGCCATCGCGCGCCAGTAGCCGGCCACCGCGGTGTCGAAGTACATCAGGTAGTGGCCGTTGAACACGATCTTCTGCATGTCCACCTCGGCCCAGCGCACGCGCAGGGGGTCGAAGAAGCGGAATTCGCTGCGTTTCATCCAGGGTCTCCATTCAGGTTCCAGGCCGTCCTCAGGGCCGCCGCGGCCCGCTCCAGCGCCTGCAGCGCCTCGGGCAGCACGCGACCCATCTTCATGAAATCGTGCGTGACGCCGCGGTAGATCTCCAGGTCCACCGGCACCCCGCTCAGGCGCAGACGGTCGGCGTAGCCGATGCCGTCGTCGACCACCGGGTCGCACTCGGCCAGCAGCAGCAGGGCCGGGCACAGGCCCTCGTGCTCCGCGGCCTCGATCGGCGCGAAGCGCGGGTCGCGCCGGTGCTCGCGCGGCACCGCGTGGTCGAAGAACCACTGCACGGTCGGGGCGTCGATCAGGAAGCCGTTGGCGAACAGGCGGCGCGAGCCGGAGTCGGACCGATCACCGATGCCGGGTGTGACGAGCAGTTGCAGGACGAGCGGCAGCCCCTCGTCCCGCGCCCGCAGCGCCGTGGCCGCCGCCAGGGTGCCGCCGGCGCTGTCGCCGCCGATGGCGATGCGCCGGCCGTCCAGCCCCAGCGCGCTGGCTCCCGCCTGCAAGGCGACCAGGGCGGTCCAGGTGTCGTCCCACGGTGCGGGGAACGGGTGCTCGGGCGCCAGGCGGTAGTCCAGCGCCACGACGGCGCCGCCGCTGCGCAGCGCCAGCTGGCGGCACAGGCTGTCGTGCGTCTCCAGGCCACCGAGCACGAAGCCGCCGCCGTGCAGGTACAGCAGCAACGGCAGCGCGCCGGCCTCGCGCCCGTGTGCGGCATACAGCCGGGCCGGACGGGTGCCACCGTCGCCCGAGGGCAGGCGCAGGTCCTCGACGCGGGGCAGCGGCGCGCGCGGCAGGTCCAGCACCTCCGCGCCCGCGGCATAGGCGGCGCGGGCCTGGGCCGGCGACATCGTGTGGAAGGGCGGCCGGTTCGCGCGCTGGATGCGGTCGAGCACCCCGGCCATGCGGGGGGTCAGCAGGTGAACGGCCATGGGGCAGCGTCGGGCTCTTGGCGGATGCAGGTCGCAGCGAGCCGGCCGCCGCGGGGACCCCCCGGCGACCGATGCACGCGCAGGGACTGGAGTATGCCCGCGGCATACTTGCGCGCCTGCCCCACTGCCTGCCCAAGACCATGGCCCACATCCAGTACCTGACCCAGATCCACCTCGACCACGGCGCCGTCAGGCAATTGCCCGCGGAGTGCGCGCGCATCGGGATGCGCAAGCCGCTGCTCGTCACCGACGCGGGCGTTCGCGCCGCAGGGGTGCTGGCGCAGGCGCAGGTGGCCCTGGGGGATCTGCCGTATGCCGTGTTCGACGGCACGCCGTCCAACCCGACCGAGGCTGGCGTGCGCGCGGCCGTCGAGGTCTGGCGGCGCGAAGGCTGCGACGGGCTGGTCGCGGTGGGCGGCGGCTCGAGCATCGACCTCGCCAAGGGGGCCGCCATCCTGGCCACCCACCCCGGGGCGCTGAAGACCTACGCGACCATCGAGGGCGGCAGCCCACGCATCACCGAGGCGGTGGCGCCGCTGATCGCGGTGCCGACCACGGCGGGCACCGGCAGCGAGGTCGCCCGCGGCGCGATCCTGATCGTCGACGACGGGCGCAAACTCGGCTTTCACTCCTGGTACCTGATGCCGCGCTCGGCCCTCCTCGACCCGGAGCTGACGCTGGGCCTGCCGCCGCTGCTGACGGCGGCCACCGGCATGGACGCGATCGCGCACTGCATGGAGACCTTCATGGCTGCCCCGGCAAACCCGCCGGCCGACGCGATCGCGCTCGACGGTCTGGCGCGCGGCTGGGCCCACGTGGAGCGCGCCACGCGCGACGGCGGCGACCGCGAGGCGCGCTGGCAGATGATGAGCGCGAGCATGCAGGGCGCGATGGCCTTCCAGAAGGGCCTGGGCTGCGTGCATTCGCTCAGCCACAGCCTCGGCGGCGTCAACCCGCGCCTGCACCACGGCACGCTGAACGCGATGTTCCTGCCCGCCGTGGTCCGCTTCAACGCCGCGGCCGAATCGGTGCAGGGCGCGCAGCGGCTGCAGCGCATGGCGCAGGCGGTGGGCATCGGTTCGTGCGACGCGCAGGGCACCGAGCTGGCCGAGGCCTTGCGCGAGCTGAACGCGCGCCTCGGCCTGCCCACGGGCCTGGCAGCCATGGGGGTCGACCAAGCCCTGTTCGAACGCGTGATCGACGGCGCGCTGGCCGACCATTGCCACAAGATGAACCCGCGCCTGGCCACGCGCGAGGACTACCGCGAGATGCTCGCCGCCTCGATGTAGGCACCAGGAACGACGACGCCCGGCCAGGGCCAGGCGTCGGATGCGAGCCACCGGTACCCCGCGCGGGCACAGCCCGCGCGGCACGCCGGGACGGTCAGTGGTGGGTGCCGTCGAGGAACTGCTCGTCCTCGGTCGAGCCCTTCAGCGCCGCCGTCGACGCCAGCTTCTCGATCGTCGTCGTGACCGCGTCGAAGTAGCCCGTACCCACCTCGCGCTGGTGCTTCACCGCCGTGAAGCCACGCTCTGCGGCGGCGAATTCCTTCTGCTGCAGTTCGACGAAGGCCGTCATGTTCTGGCGCGCGTAGCCGTAGGCCAGGTCGAACATGCCGTAGTTCAGGCTGTGGAAGCCCGCCAGCGTGATGAACTGGAACTTGTAGCCCATGGCGCCGAGCTCGCGCTGGAACTTCGCGATCGTGGCGTCGTCGAGGTTCTTCTTCCAGTTGAAGCTGGGGCTGCAGTTGTAGGCCAGCATCTTGCCCGGGAACTTCGCGTGGATCGCATCGGCGAAGGCCTTGGCGAAACCCAGGTCGGGCTTGCCCGTCTCGCACCAGATGAGGTCGGCATAGGGCGCGTAGGCCAGGCCGCGGCTGATCGACTGCTCCAGGCCGTTGCGGGCGCGGAAGAAGCCCTCCACGGTGCGCTCGCCGGTCAGGAAGGGGCGGTCGTTCTCGTCGACGTCGCTGGTCACCAGGTCGGCAGCCTCGGCGTCGGTGCGCGCCAGCAGGATCGTGGGCGTGCCCATCACGTCGGCGGCCAGGCGCGCGGCAACGAGCTTGCTGACGGCCTCGCGCGTGGGCACCAGCACCTTGCCTCCCATGTGGCCGCACTTCTTGACCGAGGCGAGCTGGTCCTCGAAGTGCACCCCCGCGGCGCCGGCGTCGATCATGGCCTTCATCAGCTCGAAGGCGTTGAGCACGCCGCCGAAGCCCGCCTCGGCGTCGGCCACGATCGGGGCGAAGTAGTCGATGTCGTCGCGGCCCTCGCTCCACTGGATCTGGTCGGCGCGGGCGAAGGCGTTGTTGATCCGCTTGACGACCTTGGGCACCGAGTCCACCGAGTACAGCGACTGGTCCGGGTACATCTCGCCGTTGTCGTTGGCGTCGGCGGCGACCTGCCAGCCCGAGAGGTAGATCGCCTTCAGGCCGGCCTTGACCTGCTGCATCGCCTGATTGCCGGTGAGGGCGCCCAGCGAGTTGACGAAGGGCTCGGTGTGCAGCAGCTTCCACAGCTTCTCGGCGCCACGCCGCGCCAGCGTGTGCTCGATCGGAAGCGAGCCGCGCAGGCGGACGACGTCGGCGGCGCTGTAGCCGCGCTGGATGCCGCTCCAGCGGGGGTTCTCGGCCCACTCGCGTTCGAGGGCGGCGATCTGCTGTTCACGGGTGGCTTTGCTCATCGAAGACTCCTTGGAAGTGAGAGGAAGGAACAGGAAGCGATGGGCACAAGCCTACGTGCTCATGAGGGTCTTGCGATGACTTATGTCTTATAGAAGACAAAAAATAAAGGCATTAAAAAACAAAGATATAGAAGTTCGGTTTCATGATGCAAAAGGAAGTTTCTTGTAATGAATTGCGAATGCTGCGTCGCAGCAAAAACAATTTCACATCGTGAAGTGTCACGAAGTTTCCGTGAAAGAAGCCTGACCCGCGCCAGCCCGGCGCAGCCTCAGCGCGCGCCGCTGAGCCAGCACTCGTAGACCCGGTCGGCCAGGCCTTGGTGCGCCTCCATCCAGTCCGCAATCCCGGCGACCAGGGCCTCGCGGTCCTGCACGCTCGGATGCCGCGCCAGAGCCTCGGGCCACTTCGGGTCCCCCGCCTCGGCCCAGCGCCGGACCTTGTCCGCATCGACCTCGATGTGGAACTGCATCGCCAGGTGGGGCCCGATCGCGAAGGCCTGGTGCGGGCAGGCCTCGCTGCGCGCGAGCCAACGCGCGCCCGGGGGCAGGTCGAAGGACTCGTAGTGCCAGTGCATCACCCTGTGGCCGGGGCCGTCGCCGAACCAGCGCCGGGCCTCGGGCGAGTCGGTGAGCTGCATGGGCTGCCAGCCGATCTCGGGCGCGGGCGAGTCCCGCACCGCCGCGCCCAGCGCGCGCGCCATGAGCTGCCCGCCCAGGCAGTGGCCGAGCACCGGGATGCCGAGCGCCATCGCCTCCCGGATCAAGACCTCGGCCTGGCGCAGCGAAGGCAGCGGATCGTTGGCGCTCATCTCACCGCCGAGGATGGCGAGCGCGCCATGGCCCGCCACGCTCTCTGGATAAGCGTCGCCGGCCTGGGTGTTGCGCACCTCCGTGGGCAAGCCGCGCGCCGCCAGCCAGGTGGCCAGATAGGCGGGCCCGTCGGAATTGAGGTGCTGCAGGATCAGTACGGGCTTCATCGGTGGGTCAGTGCGAGCAAGGTGGGCGGGCCCGTATCATCCCCGCTCCGGCGGCCCTTCGCTCGCAGCGCGTCCATGTCGTCCTTCGCCTACCTGTCCGACTCGCGGTTCCTCAAAGCTGAGCCCCTCGGGCCCCAGCACCGCTACGCGGTGGCCGGCATCGCCTGGGACGGCTCCACCACCTACCGCCCCGGGGCGCGCTTCGGGCCCCGGGCGATCCGGCTGGCCAGCCACATGCTGTGCGACGGTACCCACCCGTGGTTCGACGTGTCCCCTCTGCCGGCCCTGGGCGATGCTGGCGACCTCGCGCTGCCCAACACCGCGCTCGAGGCCATGCGGGCGGCGATGACGGCGCCGGTGCTGCGTCTGGTGCAGCAGTACCACGTGGCCTGGCTCGGCGGCGATCACTCGATCACGCTGCCGCTGCTGCGCGCCTACCGGCAGGCCCTGGGGCGGCCGCTGGCCGTGCTGCACTTCGACGCCCACTGCGACACCTGGGAAGACCACTTCGGCGAGCCCAGCGGCCACGGCACCTGGGTGGCTGAGGCCATCTTCGAGGGCCTGGCCGACCCCCAAGCCTTCACGCAGATCGGCATCCGCTCGGCGGCGGTGCGCGAGGCTCGCGAGTTCGTCAGCGCCCGGGGCGGCGCGGTGCACAGCGCGCGCAGCCTGCGCGGCCTCGAGAGCCCCGACCAGCTGCGCCCGCTGGCCGACTCGATCCGCCAGCGGCTGGCGGCCGCCGGCAACCCGCCCGTCTACCTGAGCCTGGACATCGACTGCCTGGACCCGGCCCATGCCCCCGGCACCGGCACGCCCGAGCCGGGCGGCTTGACGACGAACCAGGTCCTGACGCTGATCGAGGAACTGGCCGACCTGCCCTTCGTCGGCATGGATTGCGTCGAGGTGGCGCCGCCCTACGACCACGCCGAGCTCACGGCCAGCGCGGCTGCACACTTCGTGTGGACTTATCTGTGCGGGCGGGTCGCGGCGGAAAGGGGCTCGGCCTGAGGCCACAAGCCGGCACCGCGGGCGGTCGCCCGGAACCGGCGCTTGAGCCGGCGCAGCCGCGCGCCGCCGCTGGAACTCGACACCCCATGCCGGCAAGGCGACACTGAGGGCCGGAGACACCCCCGATGGCCCCCCTGCGCGACACCGACCGCGCCCTGGCGCGCGACTGCTGGTACGAATTCACGGCCCCGCGCGGCTCGGGCTGGGCGCCGCTGGACGGCGCGGTCGACTGCGACGTCGCCGTCGTCGGCGGCGGGCTGGCCGGCCTGTCGGCCGCGCTGGAGCTCGCGCAGCGCGGCCTGTCGGTGCGGGTGCTCGAGGCGGGGGCTGTCGGCAGCGGTGCGAGCGGCCGCAACGGCGGCCAGGCCATCCACGGCTTGGCCTGCGACATGCCGGTCATCGAGGCCCAGCTCGGCCTCGATGACGCGCGCCGGGTATTCGCGCTCACGATCGAGGCCTTGGACCTGATCCGCCAGCGTATCGACGGGCATGGCATCGCCTGCGACTGGCAGGACGGCTTTCTGGCCGTGGCCACCAGCCCGCGCAAGGCCGTGGCGCTCGAGGCCTGGGCGCAGCGCATGGCCACGGTCTACGACTATCCGATGCAAGCGATCGCGCGTGGCGACATCGGCCGCTGGGTCGCGAGCCCGCGCTACCACGGCGGGGTGCACGACCCGCGCTCGGGGCACCTGCATCCGCTGAAGTACACGCTCGGGATCGCGCGCGCGGCCGCCGCGGCAGGGGCGGTGCTGCACGAAGGCACCGAGGTCCGCGCCCTCGAGGACGGACCCGTTGTGCGCCTGCGCACCGCCCGCGGCGAGGTGCGGGCGCGCCAGGTGCTGCTGGCCGGCAACGTGCACCTCGGCGGGCTCGAGCCGCGCCTGGCGCGGCGCATCATGCCCGTGGGCACCTACATCGCCTGCACCGAGCCGCTGGAGCCCCGCCTCGCCGCGTCCCTGATACCCTCACGCTCGGCCGTCTGCGACACCGACGTCGTGCTCGACTACTTCCGCCCCACCCCCGACGACCGGCTGCTGTTCGGCGGCCGGGTCAGCTACAGCACGCTGACGCCCGCCCGGCTGGCGCAGTCCATGCGGCAGCGCATCGTGCAGGCCTTTCCGCAACTGGCGCAGGCCCGCATCGCACATGCCTGGGGGGGCTTCGTCGACATCACGATGAACCGCGCGCCGGACTTCGGCCGCCTGCCGTCGCCCGGTGGCGGCGCGGGCCGGGTCTACTACCTCCAGGGCTTCTCGGGCCACGGTCTGGCCCTGACGGGCATGGCAGGCCGGCTCGTGGCCCAGGCCATGACGGGCGAGGTCGGCAGCTTCGAGCTGTTCTCGCGCCTGAAGCACCACGCCTTTCCGGGTGGGCCGTGGCTGCGCACGCCAGCCCTGGTGCTGGGCATGGCCTGGTACCGGCTCCGCGACGCGCTGGGCTGAGTCACCCCTCTGCCCCGTACCCTCGAACCCCACCCGAGTGCCCTGCTCCCGCCCACGCACCGTCCCCGATCAACCCCGCTCCCCACCGACCGAGCCTCCCATGGTGACCCGTCCCCAACTGACTTTCGGCGAACTCGAGCAATGGCTCGACCGCCACCGCGTGACCGAGATCGAATGCCTGGTCCCCGACCTCACCGGCGTGGCGCGCGGCAAGATCCTGCCGCGCGAGAAGTTCACCGAGGACCGCGGCATGCGCCTGCCCGAGGCCGTGGTGGCGATGGGCGTGACCGGCGAATTCCCCGAGGAAGGCCCGTACTACGACGTCATCCAGCCCACCGACCGGGACATGCACCTGCGCCCCGACCCGAGCACGGTGCGCATCGTGCCCTGGGCGGTGGACCCGACGGCCCAGGTCATCCACGACTGCTACGACCGCGACGGCGGACTTGTGCCGTTTGCGCCACGTTCGGTGCTGCGTCGCGTCTGCGACCTCTACGCCGCCGAGGGCTGGGATCCGGTGGTTGCCCCCGAGCTGGAGTTCTACCTGGTGGCCCGCAATACCGACCCGGACGTGCCGCTCAAGCCCCCGGTCGGGCGCAGCGGGCGCAGCGAGACCTCGCGCCAGGCCTACTCGATCGACGCCGTCAACGAGTTCGACCCGCTGTTCGAGGACGTCTACGCCTACTGCGAGCGCATGGAGCTGAACGTGGACACGCTGATCCACGAGGTGGGCGCCGGGCAGATGGAGATCAACTTCTTCCACGCCCACCCGCTCGGGCTGGCCGACGAGGTCTTCCTGTTCAAGCGCACCGTGCGCGAGGCGGCGCTGCGGCACGACATGTACGCCACCTTCATGGCCAAGCCGATCGCCGGCGAGCCCGGCAGCGCGATGCACATCCACCAGAGCGTGGTCGAGCGAGCGAGCGGACGCAACATCTTCAGCAGGGAGGACGGCAGTGCGAGCGACGCCTTCCGCTGGTACATCGGCGGGCTGCAGAAGTACATCCCGGCGGCGATGGCGCTGTTCGCGCCCTATGTCAACAGCTACCGCCGGCTGGCGCGCTTCACCGCCGCGCCGATCAACATCCAGTGGGGCACGGACAACCGTACCGTGGGCATCCGCTCGCCGGTGGCGCCGCCCTCGGCGCGGCGGATCGAGAACCGCGTGATCGGCGCCGACGCCAACCCTTACGTCGCGCTCGCGGCCACGCTGGCCTGTGGCCTGCTCGGCATCCGCGAGCGCATCGAGCCCGCGCCCGAGTGCAAGGGCGACGCCTACCTCGGCGACTACCAGCTCCCGCGCAGCCTGGGCGAGGCGCTGGAGCTGCTGCGCGCCGAGAAGGCGCTCGCCTCGGTGCTTGGCGAGGCCTTCGTGACGGTCTACACCGAGGTCAAGGAGATCGAGCACGCCGAATTCATGAAGGTGATCTCGCCCTGGGAGCGCGAGCACCTGCTGCTGCATGTCTGAGGAGGTGAGCCGCGATGAGCCACGACACCCCTTCCGATGCGCCCGGCCACTGGCACGGCCGCAGCACCCGGCAATGGCAGGACGCCGACGCCGCCCACTTCCTGCACCCCTTCACCGATTTCCAGGCCCTGGCGCGCAAAGGTTCGCGCGTCATCACCAGCGCCGACAACATCTGGCTGCGCGACAGCGAGGGCCAGCGCATCCTGGATGGCATGTCCGGGTTGTGGTGCGTGAACGTGGGCTACGGGCAGGAGGCGCTGGTGGAGGCGGCCGCGCGCCAGATGCGCGAGTTGCCCTTCTACAACGCCTTCTTCCAGACCGCCACGCCACCAGCCATCGCACTGGCCGAACTGCTGGCCGAGGTCAGCCCGCCACCGTTCCGACACGTCTTCTTCACCGGCTCGGGCTCGGAGGGCAACGACACCGTGGTGCGCATGGTTCGCCGCCACTGGGACCTGCTGGGCCAGCCCGAGCGCCAGGTGATCATCAGCCGCGTGAACGCCTATCACGGCTCCACGATGGCCGGAGCCTCGCTGGGCGGCATGAGCGGCATGCACGCGCAGGGCGGGCTTCCCATCCCCGGCATCGTCCACATCCAGCAGCCATACTGGTCGGAGCACGGCCGCCCGCGCGGGCTCAGCCGCGAGGACTTCGGCCTCGTGGCGGCGCGCTGGCTGGAGGATAAGATCGAGCAGATCGGCCCCGAGAAGGTGGCGGCCTTCATCGGTGAGCCCATCCAGGGCGCCGGCGGCGTGATCGTGCCACCGTCCACCTACTGGCCCGAGGTCGAGCGCATCTGCCGCCGCCATGGCATCCTGCTCGTCAGCGACGAGGTGATCTGCGGCTTCGGCCGCACCGGGCAGTGGTTCGGTTGTGAGACCCTGGGATTCCAGCCCGACCTGATGACCTTCGCCAAGGGCGTCACGAGCGGCTACGTGCCGCTGGGCGGGGTGCTGGTCGGCGAGCGCGTGGCCCAGGTGCTGATCGAGCGCGGCGGCGAGTTCGCCCACGGCTACACCTACTCCGGGCATCCGGTGGCTTGCGCCGTGGGGGTGGCCAACATCCGCCTCATCCGCGAGCTGGGGCTGGTGGAGCATGTGCGCAACGATGTCGGCCCGTATCTTGCTTCGGCTTTCGAGGAGTTGGCCGGTCACCCGCTGGTCGGCGAAGCCCAGACCTGCGGCCTGATGGGAGCGCTGCTGCTCGTGAAGGACAAGCACACCGGTCAACCCTTCCCCCCCGACCTGGAGGTCGGCATGGTCTGCCGCGGGCACTGCTTCGGCAACGGGCTGGTCATGCGCGCCGTGGGCGACCGCATGATCATCGCCCCTCCCTTGGTCATCACGCGCGCGCAGGTCGATGAGATGGTCACGCTGATCCGGCGCTGCCTGGACCTGACCCTGGCCGACGCGCGGCGCGCCGGCTGGCTCCACGCCTGAAATCGCGAGTGCGCCGCCGCGGGTCTCATTCCGATACAAAATCGCGCGGCTCGCGCATCCCGCCCCCCCAACCCGTCCCCACGCGCCTGGAGGCCCTTCCGATGAAAGCCAACCCCTTCCGTCCCCTGGCCGCGATGCTGGCTGCCGCTGCCAGCCTGCTGTGCGTCGCGCCGGCCGCGCTGGCCCAGGAGGAGGACAAGGTCCTGCACGTCTACAACTGGTCGGACTACATCGGCGAGGAGGTGATCGCGCGCTTCGAGAAGGAGACGGGCATCAAGGTCCGCTACGACGTCTTCGACAACAACGAGATCGTGCACGCAAAGCTCGTGGCCGGCAAGACGGGCTACGACATCGTCGTGCCTTCGTCGAACTGGGCCAAGCTGCAGATCGATGGCGGGCTGCTGCAGCGGCTGGACAAGTCCAAGATTCCGAACCTGCGCAACCTGGACCCTGCCATCCAGGCCCAGCTCGGCAAGATGGACCCGGGCAACAACCACCTGGTGAACTGGCTCTGGGGCTACACCACGGTGGGCATCAACGTCGACAAGGTCCGCGCCGCCCTCGGCGGCGGCCCGCTGCCCGACAACGTCTGGGAACTGATCTTCAAGCCCGAATACGTCAGCAAGCTGCGCAGCTGCGGTGTGTCGATGCTGGACTCGGCCTCCGAGGTGCTCCCGGCCGTGCTGCATTACCTTGGCAAGCCTGGCTTCAGCCGCAACCCGGCGGACTACACCCTGGCCGCCAACACGCTGAAGGCCATACGCCCGCACGTCACGCTGTTCAGTTCGTCCGGCTACATCAACGACATGGCCAATGGCTCGATCTGCCTGGCGCTGGGATGGTCGGGTGACATCAACATCGCGCGCCAGCGCGCCATCGACAGCAAGACCGGGCAAAACATCCAGGCGCTGATCCCGAGGAACGGAGGCATCCTGTTCTTCGACACCATGGTGATTCCGGCGGACGCGCCGCGCCCGGGCAACGCGCACAAGTTCATCAACTTCATGTTGCGGCCCGAGATCGCGGCGATGAACACCAACAAGGTCTTCTACCCGAACCCGGTGCCGGAGTCGCGCAAGACCATCAAGCCCGAGGTGGCCAACAACCCCACCGTCTTCCTGAACGCGGCCGACATGGCGAAGATGGTCGCGCCCGACTCGCTCAGCAACGACCTGCGGCGCCTGATGACCCGCACCTTCACGTCGTTCAAGACCGGGCTGTGATGGCCGCGCCCGCCGCGGGCAGCGGCTTCCTGCGCATCGACGACGTCGTCAAGGAGTTCGACGGCTACCGGGCCGTCAACCACGTCAGCCTCGAGATCGCCAAGGGCGAGATCTTCGCCCTTCTCGGCTCGTCCGGCTGCGGCAAGTCGACCCTGCTGCGCATGGTGGCGGGCTTCGAGACTCCGACCTCCGGGCGCATCGTGCTGGACGGCCGGGATCTTTCAGGGCTGCCGCCCTACGAGCGGCCCCTGAACATGATGTTCCAGAGCTACGCACTGTTCCCGCACCTGAGCGTGGCCGACAACATCGCCTTCGGGCTCAAGCGCGCGGGCTTGCCGCGCGACCAGGTCGCCGAGCGCGTTGAGGCCATGCTCAAGCTGGTGCAGCTCAGCCGCTTCGCGCAGCGCAAGCCGCACCAGCTCTCCGGCGGCCAGCAGCAGCGCGTGGCCCTGGCGCGCAGCCTGGCCAAGCAGCCCCAGCTGCTGCTGCTCGACGAGCCGCTCGGGGCACTGGACAAGAAGCTGCGCGAGGAGACGCAGATCGAGCTCGTCAACATCATCGAGCAGGTCGGCGTCACCTGCCTCATGGTCACGCACGACCAGGAGGAGGCGATGACCATGGCCTCGCGCATCGCAGTGATGAGCGAGGGCAAGCTGCTCCAGGTGGGCACGCCCGGCGAGGTCTACGAGACGCCGGCCACCCGCTTCGTCGCCGACTTCATCGGCAACGTGAACCTGATGGACGGCACGCTCGAGGTCGACGAGCCCGACCACTGCGTTGTCGCCAGCGCCGACTGCCGCCACTACGTCGGCCACGGCATCACGGGCAGCCAGGGCATGGCGGTCACGGTGGCGCTTCGGCCGGAGAAGATCCACGTCTCGCGCCGTCCGCCGGCCGAGCCCGGCTTCAACTGCGTCAAGGGCACGGTGCGCGAGAAGTCCTACTTCGGCAGCTTCACCGTCTACCACCTCGCCCTGCCCAGCGGCGCCGTGCTGAAGGCCAGCCAGTCCAACACCCAGCGCCACCGCGAGGACGAGCTGACCTGGGGTGACGAGGCCTGGGGGCATTGGTCGCGCTCGGCGCACGTGGTGCTGACCCAGTAAGGCGATGAAACCCGGTCACCGCGCCGCCCCCAGCGACCCCGCCCGCGCGGGGTCTCGCCTGTCGCGCCTGGGCGGCCGCAGCGCCGTGATCGGCGTGCCCTACCTGTGGCTGCTGCTGTTCTTCCTGCTGCCCTTCGCGGTGGTGATGAAGATCGCCGTCTCCCAGATGGGCGCGGTGCACCCCGAGGACGTTGTCACCTGGCAGGACGGGGTGCTGACGCTCGCGCTGAAGCTCGGCAATTTCGCCACCATCGCCAGCGACCCGCTCTACCTGCAGTCCTACCTGCGCAGCATCGAGTACGCCGCTGCCACGACGGCGCTGTGCCTGTTCATCGGCTATCCGTTCGCCTACTTCATGGCGCGCGCCAAGCCCTCGGTGCAGCCGGCGCTGCTGATGCTGGTGATGCTGCCGTTCTGGACCTCCTTCCTGCTGCGCGCCTACGCCTGGAAGGGCCTGCTCAGCCCGAACGGCTGGGTGCATGACCTCATGGTCGGCACCGGGCTGGACCAGGTGCTCGTCGCGCTGGGCCTCGTGCCCGCGCCGGGCCAGCTGATGAACACGCCGTTCTCGCTGGTGCTGGGCATGACCTACACCTACCTGCCCTTCATGGTGCTGCCCCTGTACAGCACGCTGGCGAAGATGGACCTGCGCCTGCTCGAGGCCGCGCAGGACCTCGGCGCCACGCCCTGGGTGGCGTTCTGGACCGTGACGGTGCCGCTGTCCAAGGCCGGCATCATCGCCGGCTCGATGCTGGTGTTCATCCCCTGCATCGGCGAGTACGTCATACCCGAACTGCTCGGCGGCCCCGAGACGCTGATGATCGGGCGCGTGATCTGGGACGAGCTCTTCGCCAACAACGACTGGCCCATGGCCTCGACGCTGTCGGTGCTGATGATCCTGCTGATCATCGTGCCGCTGGCGCTGTTCCAGAAGTACCAGGCCGAGGCCCAGGAGAAGCGGCGGTGAAGCCCTCACGCACGAACGTGTGGTTCGGCCGCGCCTGGCTCGTGGCGGGCTTCGTCTTCCTCTTCGTTCCCATCGTCTCGCTGATCGTCTACTCCTTCAACGATTCGCCCGTGCCCAACCTCTGGCGCGGCTTCTCGCTGCGCTGGTACGAGGAACTGCTGCGCGACGAGGATCTTCTTTCGGGTTTGTGGCTGAGCCTGAAGATCGCCTTCCTCACCGCCTGCGGCTCGGTCGTGCTGGGCACGCTGGCGGCCTTCTCGCTGGTGAAGTACCGGCGCTTCCCGGGCCGCACCATGTTCTCGGGCATGGTGAGCGCGCCCCTGGTGATGCCGGAGGTCGTGGTCGGCCTGTCGCTGCTGCTCACCATGGTCAGCATCCAGCGCGCGATCGGCGTGCCCGAGCGCGGCATGATGACCATCTGGCTCGGCCACCTGCTGATCGGCATGGCCTATGCGACCGTGGTCGTCCAGGCCCGGCTGCGTGACCTGAATCCCCAGCTCGAGGAGGCGGCGATGGACTTGGGCGCGCGCCCGCACCAGGTCTTCTGGCTCGTCACGCTGCCGATGGTCGCGCAGTCGCTCATCTCGGCCTGGCTGCTGACCTTCACGCTCTCGCTCGACGACGTCGTGCTCTCGGCCTTCCTCTCCGGCCCGGGCGCCACCACGATGCCGCTCGTCATCCTCTCGCGTGCGCGCCTCGGGCTCGACCCCCGGGTCAATGCCATGGCCACGGTGATCGTCATCGTCGTGGCCATCGGCGTGGCACTGGGCAGCTACCTGATCGCCCGGGCCGAGCGCAAGCGCGCCCAGGAACTCGCCGCCGCCACGCGCGGCTGACCCCATCCCACCCATCCGACCTGCACCGCGAAGGAGCCTCCATGAAGACGATCCCCACCACCGCCCTGGCGCTGGCGCTGGCAGCCGCCTTCCCCGCCGCAGCGCAGGGCTCGGCCGACCTGCAAAAGGAACTCGAGGCCCTGAAGGCGCGCATCACCGAGCTGGAAGGCCGTATCAAGGCGCAGGAGACGAAGGAGCCCCAGTGGGGCATGACGCCCGACCAGGCGCGCGAGCTCAACCGTGTCACGATCAAGGCCGAGGCGCTGGAAGACGCGCGGGACGAGGCGGGGCTGAAGCAGTTCGTCATCAGCGGCTACGCGGATCCCACCTACATCCGAAATTCCGGGCTGAAGAACAGCGGCTTCAACTTCATCAACAACCGGGCCGACACGAGCTATTCCTACGACAACTCCTACTTCGGCTCCATCGTCCTGGACATGACGAAGGAGACCGAATCCGGGACGCGCTGGCGGCTGACGCTCAGTCCCAACCGCGGCACCGACACCGTGATCGGCAACGGTGGCCTGGTGCAGGAGGCCTCGGTATCCGTGCCGCTGGGCGACCTGCAGACCCGCCTCATCGCCGGCCACCTGCCCGACTGGTCGGGCTACGAGTACCAGCAGGCCACGCTGAACAAGCTGGTCACGCACAACCTGTTGTTCGACTTCACTCTGCCCACCAGCTACACCGGCGCCGGCATGGAGATCACCAGCGGCAAGTGGGTGGCCAAGGGGGTGCTGGGGCAGGTCAACACCACGCGCAACGCCGACGGCCAGCAAGGCGGCGCGTTCGCCTACCGGGTCGACTACTCGCGCGGTGAATTCCAAGGGTTCGGGTTCGCTGGCGTGCTGGGAAAAGCGCCCAACTTCCGCGCCCTTGACGACACGGTCCCAGGCGGGCTGGTGATCAACCCCGTCACCGCCGTCGCCTACAGCCGTCTGTCCACGGTGAACTTGTTCGAAGTTGACGCGTACTTCATTCGGGGTGATTGGACATTTCAAGGACAGGCGAGCATAGGCCGACAAAAGCTGGCGGCAGTGACGGCCGACCCTCTGACCGGTGAGCTCCGCGACAGCGCCTGGACGGGCCTGTCGGCCCTGGTGGCCTACAAGTTCACGCCCCGTCTCGAGGGCATCATGCGCGCTGATTACGTCCGCAACGCCAAGAACGGCGGCGGACTGTTCGGCTACACCGCCGCGGACGACCGCAACGGCATCGGGCCCGACGCCGCAGGCGACCCCGAAGTCGGCGCCAACCGCCACGCCCTCAGCTTCGGCGTCAGCTATCTCTGGGACCTCAATACCACGCTGAAGCTGGAGTACCGCCAGGACTTCGCCAACCTCCCGGTGTTCCTGACCCACGACGGCCAGTACCGCAAGCGCAACACGCTGCTGGGCGCCTCGGTCGTCGTGTCGTTCTGAGGCGGGGCGCGCCACGAGCCCCGTGACCTCCCCCCGGAGCCTTCAGGAGCGGCTGCGCCAGGACGGCATCGACACGCTGCTCGTCCAGTTCACCGACGTACACGGCGGCGCCAAGGGCAAGCTGGTGCCGCTGGCGCACCTGGACGAGGTCCTCGGCGGCGGGGCCGGCTTTGCCGGGCCGTCGATCTGGGGCACGGGCCTGCCGCGCACCGGGCCGCGCTCCGAGTACCACGCGGTGGGCGACCCCTCCACCGTGCAGCCCTTGCCCTGGATGCCGCGCGTGGCGCGCATCGTCGGTAACGGCCACGTCGACGGCCGGCCATTCGAGGCCTGCCCGCGCCAGGTGCTGCGGCGCGCCTGCGCGCGGCTGCGTGAGCGCGGCTGGACGCTGCGCACCGGCATCGAACCCGAGTTCTTCCTGCTCCGACGAGCGAGCGACGGCCGCTGGATTCCTGCCGATGATGGCGACCGGCTCGACAAGCCCTCCTACGACCTGAAATCGCTCGGTCGCCAGGCCGGCTTCCTGCAGGAGCTCGCAGCCGCGCTGCAGGCCTGCGGGCTTGACGTGCTGCAGCTCGACCACGAGGACGCCCACGGCCAGTACGAGGTCAACTTTGCGCACGCCGAGGCCCTGGCCAGCGCCGACCACCTGATGCTGTTCAAGCTGGCGGCCCACGCCCTGGCCGAGGCCCGGGGCTGGGTCTTCTCGATGATGCCCAAGCCCTGGGCCGACCAGCCGGGCAGCGGCATGCACTTCCACGTGTCGCTGTGGGAGGACGCCGCGGGCGGCCGCTGCCTGTTCGACCCGGACCGGGAGACCGGTCGCCACCCGGCCACGGGAGCAGCAGCCTCGTCCGCCAGCGCCGTCGCGCACGTGTCACGGCCCGACCTCAGCGCGATCGGGCGGCACTTCATCGCCGGCGTCCTGCACCACGCCCCGGCGCTGGCCGCCGTGGCGGCACCGACCGTCAATTCCTACAAGCGCCTGGCCCTGGGGGACTCGATCACCGGCACCACCTGGGCCCCTGTGTGCATCGCCCACGGGCCGAACAACCGCACCGCCCTGGTGCGCACCCTGCCCGGCCGCTTCGAGTGGCGCCTGCCCGATGCGGCCGCCAACCCCTACCTCGTCACCGCGACGCTGATCGCCGCCGGCCTGGACGGCGTGGACCGCGCGCTCGATCCCGGCCCGGCGTTGAGCGAAGACCTGTTCGAGCTCGGCCCCCGCGGCTGGCAGGCCCGCGGGCTGGCCGTGCTGCCCGCCTCGCTGGACGCGGCGCTGGACGCGCTGGAGGCCGACGACGTCGTGCGTGCCGCCCTCGGCCCGGAACTGGCACGCGAGTTCCTGCGCCTGAAGCGCGAGGAGTGGACAGCCTGGTCGCAGCACGTGAGCCCCTGGGAACTGGAGCGCTATGCGGCGGCCTTCTGAGGCCCTGCCACGCGCCGTCACCAGCCCGAGCGACATTCCGAGGCGCTGTCCGCAGTGGCGGTCGGCACCATATGCGCTCCACGCTCACGCGCGGGAGTGCTGGCCACGACCGGGGCTGCGATGAGGCTGCCACCCCTGGCGCCGGCCTACCTCAGCCTCGCCGCGAGCATGGCGCTCGTGGGCAGCTATGTCGGTCTGTCGCGCATCCTCGTGGTGGCCTTCCCGGTGCTGCTGCTGGCCTGGCTGCGCTTCGCCATCGCCGCCGTGGCCATGGGGCCCTGGCTGAGGCGAGGGCCCGGCGAGCCGCCACTTTCGGCTGCCGACCGGCGGCTGCTGTTCTGGGAGAGCTTCCTCGGCAACTTCGGCTTCTCCATCTGCATGCTCTACGGCGTGGCGGCCACCTCGGCGCTGGCGGCCGGGGTGGTGATGGCGGCCATCCCGGCTGCCGTGGCCCTGCTCTCGCGCCTCTTCCTGGGCGAGGCCATCACGGCGCGGGTGCGCTGGGCCATCGTGCTGGCCGTCCTGGGCATCGCCCTGCTGGCCGTGGCGCGGGCGCCCGACGGCAGCGGCGCGGCGGGCGCGCCCTGGTGGGGCTACGCGCTGCTGCTGGGCGCGGTCTTCTGCGAGGCCAGCTATGTCGTCATCGGCAAGCGCCTCACTGCGCAGGTGTCGCCGCGGCGCATCAGCGCGCTCATCAATCTCTGGGGCCTGGCGCTGATGACGCCGCTGGGCCTGTGGCAGGCGCTGGACTTCGACTTCGGTGCCGTGACGGCGCCCACCTGGGGCCTGCTGCTGTTCTACTCCATCGCCGCCAGCGTCGTGACCGTGTGGCTCTGGATGCGCGGGCTGCGCCAGGTGCCGGCGGCGCAGGCCGGCGTCTTCACCGTCTGCCTGCCGGTCAGCGCCGCCGCGGTGGGGGTGCTGCTGCTGGGGGAGCCCTTCGGCCCGGCCCATGCCGTAGCCTTCGCGCTGGCGCTCGCCGGGCTGGTGCTGGCGACCTGGCCGCAGCGCGAGCGCCGACCCTGAAGCTGCGAGGTCGGGGCCGCTCCTGAGCCGCAGCAACCGCCGCTCAGCGGCCCGCAGGCGGCAGGTGCATCACCTGCAGTCGGTACCAGCCCACCTCGACCGGGCCGGACGCGCCCGCCTCCCGCAGGTGCGACAGTTGCAGAAAGCCAGAGTCGCGCGCCAGGGCGCGCGGGTCGTCGCCGGCGGCTTCGACCAGAAGCACCCAGCCGGGCATCGCGTCGCGCGGCCGGCCTTTCTTCTCCTCGGTCTGGATCGAACTCGCCGCCGTGTCGGCAGCGCACAGGTGCGCGCCCACCACGCCCGGCAATTCCAGCAGGGTCTCCAGGTGCGGCCGCAGGCGGGCGGCGTGGCTGGCCTGGGCCTCGGGTGCGACGTCGTAGCGCCAGGTCTGCAGCCATGCGCCGTCGGCATAGGCGCTGCTGAACTGGACGCGACACAGCGAGCGCGACACGTCGGTGAAGTGGGCCACCGAACGCCGCGTCCAATCGGTCGGGCTGTTCAGGCGCGCCAGGTAGTCCGGCCCGTCGAGCACCGCCGGCGAGGCGGTCTCGTAGAGCGTGAAGTACTCCGGCACACCCTCCAGCGCCTGCCAGCGACGCCCCGCCAGGAAACCCGGGATGCCCACCCGCTCGGGCATGTGCTCGCGGTTGTGCCAATCGTAGAAGTTGGCCCGGCCCGCGTCGCGGATGCCGTTCCAGATCGCTACCACCCCTAGCCCACGCAAACTCATCGCGCCTCCTCGTGACCCGGGGTGCATCAGGGAAAACGCCCGGATTGACAGCCCTCGGTGTCAGTGAAAGTATAGGGATCGTGTCAGCGCCCGCATCCAGAGCGCCAGCACCAGAAGAATGAACACGCCGGAGACACCCCCCCCACCCCGCTACGACGGCCCGCGCACGCTGGCCACGGCGCACTCGGGCTTTCGCCTGCTGCGCGGCGACGAGGCCCGCTTCCACCGCGAGGGCCTGCGCGCCGATTCCGAGTACCGCGACCTGGGCCTTTCCGAGGCCACCGGAGGGCGCGTGGGCATCAAGCACATCCGCGGCATCGGGCCCTTCGAGCAGCCCACCGGCTGGCACTGGCACGACATGCACGCGCACTTCGTCTACGTGCTGCGCGGCTGGATCACCTTCCACTTCGAGGGTGTCGAGGGCGAAGTCACGCTGCGTGCCGGGGACACCCTGTCCCAGCCGGGCGGCGTGCCGCACAACGTCATCGCCCGCTCCGACGACTTCGAGGTGCTGGAGTTGAACCTGCCGGCCGATTACGGCACCTTCGACCTCGAGCCCGCGCCGCCCACGCCGTCCGCGCCCCGATGAAGCCGCTGGCCGACTGGTTCCGCCGGCGCATGGGCGCCATCGTCGTCTTCGCCCTGCTCTTCCTGCTGTGGGAGTTCGGGGTGCGCCTGCTCGGCATCAAGGAATACCTGCTGCCGCCGCCCACCAAGGTCTGGAGCGAGTTCCTCAAGCGCTTCGACATCGTGATGGGCGGTGCCTGGGTCACCACCACCGAGATCCTGGCCGGCTACCTGCTGGCCGTGGTCGTCAGCGTGCCCCTGGCGCTGTCGATCGCCTACTCCCGCTTCATGGAGCAGGCCATCTACCCGGTGATCGTCTTCCTGCAGATCATCCCCAAGATCGCGATCGCGCCGCTGTTCATCATCTGGTTCGGCTTCGGCTTCACGCCCAAGCTGCTGCTGGTCTTCCTGCTGTCCTTCTTCCCGATCGTGGTCTCCAGCATCGTCGGCTTCAAGTCGGTCGACCCGGACGTGATGGACTTCGCCCGCACCACTGGGGCCAGCGGCTGGCGCCTGTTCCTGAAGATCCGCCTGCCGCAGGCCCTGCCGCACATCTTCACCGGCCTGAAGGTCGGGGCGGCGCTGTCGGCCACGGCTGCCGTGGTGGCCGAGTTCGTGGCCTCGGACAAGGGTCTGGGCTACCTGCTGCTGCAATACAACGGTCAGCTCGAGACGCCCATGGTCTTCGCCATCGTCGTGCTGCTGTCGCTGATCGGCCTGGCCGTGTATTACGCGGTCGAGATCATCGAGCGCCTGGCGATCCCCTGGCACGTGTCGCAGCAGTCGGCCGAGACCCCGACGGCCACGATGTAGCGGCGCGGCCGGGCGCCCGGCGTTGCTGACCGGCACTTCAGGACCCGATCCCCCCACGAAGACGAGAGGAAACGAGCGATGAGCATCAAGCATTGGACGAGAAGGCTGCAGGCCGTGCTGGTCGGCGCCTGCCTGGCGCTGGGCACCGCGGCACAAGCCCAGGACAAGGTCTCGCTGCGGCTGAACTGGTACCTCGGCGGCCTGCACGTACCCTTCTACTACGGGAAGGAGCGCGGCTTCTACGCGGCCGAGAAGATCGACCTGACCATCAACGAGGGCCGCGGCTCGGCCAACACGGTGCAGGTGGTGGCCGCCGGTTCCGACACCTTCGGCCTGGCCGACTCCTCCAGCGTGATCGGTACTGCGGCCAAGGGCGCCGACGTCAAGTCGGTCATGACCGTGCTCAGCTCCACCGGCTTCTCGGTCGTCTCGCTCGCCTCGGCCGGCATCCGCACGCCCAAGGACCTGGAGGGCAAGCGCCTGGCCGTCAGCCCTGGCGACCCCTTGGCCCAATTGCTGCGCGCCGTGGCCGCCGTCAACGGCGTGGACATGAACAAGATCTCGCTCGTGCAGGTCGACCCCGCCGCCAAGGTGGTGACCGTGCTCGAGAAGCGCGCCGACGCGCTGCTGGGTGGCGCTGACGACCAGTTCTTCCTCATCAAGTACCGCGGCCAGGAGCCCGCGGCGCTGCGATTCGCCGACCACGGGGGCAACATCGTCGGCATGACCATCCTGACCAAGGGCGACCTGATCAAGTCCAACCCCGACCTGGTGCGGCGCTTCGTGCGCGCGACCATCCGCTCGTGGGACGAGGCGAAGAAGAACCCCGGCCCGGCGGTGGACGCGGCGATGAAGGTCAAACCTGACCTCAACCGTCAGTCCATGCTCGACCAGATGCAGGTGGACTTCGAGCTGATGGACTCGAAGAACGTCAAGGGCCGCACCGGATTCGGTGCCCAGGCCGACTGGGAGCAGACACTGACGCTGCTCAAGCGCTACCGCGACCTGGACACCAACCTGCCCTGGACTGCCTTCCACACGAACGAGTTCGTCGGACCGTGACGACCGGGGTAAGCGCCGGCGCCGAGGCCGGCGCCGCGCCGCAGGCCGGTCCGGCCTACGTCAGCGTCCGCGGCGTCGGCAAGACCTTCGAGCGCGCAGGTCGCCGCACCGAGGCGCTGGCCGCGCTCGACCTGGAGATCCGGCGCGGCGAGTTCGTCGCCGTCGTCGGCCCCTCGGGCTGCGGCAAGTCCACGCTGCTGCGCCTGATCGCCGGGCTGGTGGCGCCCACGCGCGGCGAGGTCGTCGTCGATGGCCGGCCGGTGCGTGGTGCGCTCACCGACATCGGCGTCGTCTTCCAGAGCCCGGTGCTGCTGGACTGGCGCACCGTGCTCGACAACGTGCTGGTGCAGGTGGAACTGCGCGGGCTCGACCCACGCGCCTACCGCGCCCGCGCGTTGCAACTGCTCGCTCGCGTCGGGCTCGGCGACTTCACCGACCGCCGACCGCGCGAGCTCTCCGGCGGCATGCGCCAGCGCACCGCGATCGTGCGCGCGCTGATCCACGACCCGCCCTTCCTGATGATGGACGAGCCCTTCGGCGCCCTGGACGCGCTTACGCGCGAACAGATGCGGCTGGACCTGGAGAAGATCTGGCTCGACACCCAGAAGACCGTGCTCTTCATCACGCACTCGATCGACGAGGCCGTGCTGCTGGCCGACCGCGTGATCGTGATGTCGGCGCGGCCCGGGCGCATCGAGCGCGAGATCGACATCACCATGCCGCGCCCGCGTGGCCTGGCGGCGCGCCAGGACGCGCAGTTCATCCATACCGCGCACGACATCACCGAGCTCTTCCTCGCGCGCGGCGTGCTGCACCAGGCCGATACGGTGTGAGTCAAACTGCCTGCGCCCGCGGTGCGGTTGGCGCGTGGCCCCTTCAGTGGTGCAGCGGCAGCGCCTGCGCCAGCGTGCCGTACAAAGACGCGTAAGCCCGCGCCGGCGCGGCCCAGGACGCGTCCTGCAGCATCCCGGCGTGCTGCAGCGCGGCGCGTCGAGGCCGGTAGCGCCAGGCCGAGGCAGCGCGCTCGAGGGCCTGCAGCAAGGCGTCAGGATCGTCGCGGTCGAACACGAAGCCGTTGGCCGGGCGTAGCGCCTCTTCCACGACGTCCACTTCACGCACCGTGTCGGCCAGACCCCCCACGTGCCGGACCACCGGCAAGGTGCCGTAGCGCAGGCCGTAGAGCTGGGTCAGCCCGCAGGGCTCGAAGCGCGAGGGCACGGCGATCAGGTCGGCACCAGCGACGAGACGGTGCGCCCGCTCCTCGTCGTAGCCGATGAAGGCCGCCACCCGTCCCGGATGCGCCCGAGCGGCGTCCAGGAAGGCCTGCTGGAGCGCAGGATCGCCGGTACCCTGGACAACGAGCTGCCCCCCTAGCGCCAGCCACCCGGGCAGCGCCTGCAGCAGCAGGTCCAGACCCTTCTGCTGCGTGAGCCGGCTCAGGGCCAGCAGCAAAGGGGCGTCCGCCGCCACCGCCAGCCCGGCCTCGACCTGCAGCGCCGCCTTGCACGCCGCCTTGCCGTCGAGGGCCTCGGCGTCGTAGGCGGCCGCCAGCAGCGGGTCGGTCGCCGGGCTCCAGACCGCCGTGTCGATGCCGTTCAGGATGCCCGACACCGCGCCGGCTCGGGCCCGAACCACGCCGTCCAGGCCGTGGCCGAACTCGGGTGTGGCGATCTCCTGCGCGTAGCGCGGGCTCACGGTGGTGACACGGTCCGCGAACTTCAGGCCGGCCTTCATGAAGGAGAGCTGGCCGTGGAACTCCAGCCCGGCCGAGGACATGAAGCGTGAGGACAGGCCGAGCAAGGCCGCGTCCTGGTGCGGGAACAGGCCTTGATAGGCGAGGTTGTGCACGGTGAAGACTGAGCGCGTTCGCGCCGCGTGAGCGGCCAGGTAGGCGCAGGCCATCCCGGCGTGCCAGTCGTGCGCGTGCAGCACGTCGGGGGACCAGTCGGGGTCGAGGGCGCCGCAGGCCAGTTGCGCCGCCACCCAGCCCAGAAGACCGAAGCGCTGCAGGTTGTCCGGCCACTCGGAACCGTCGTCACGCTGGTAGGGGTTGCCGGCGCGCCCGTAGAGCAGGGGCGCATCGACGAGCCACACCGGAAGGTCCAATCCCGCCAGTTGCCCCTGCAGCAAGCGCACCCTGGCGGCGCCAAAGGCAGGGCCGACATCGGTCACGATACGTGGCGCTTCCAGCGCGGCGCGCAGGGCCGGCAGGCCGGGCAGCAACAGGCGCGAGTCGATCCCCAGGCGGGCTTGCGCGACAGGCAGCGCGCCGACAACGTCGGCCAGACCGCCGGTCTTGACGTGCGGGTAAACCTCGGCCGCGACGTGCAGCACGCGCATGGCCGCTGGAGGGTGACGCTGGGGGTGACGAGGTGGTCCGGGGACGTGCCCGGACTCTTCAGCGCCGCTCGACACCGTCGAAGCCACCGGTCACCGCCTGCAGCATCTCGCGCGTGACGAGGGTGATGCCGCTGTCGGTGCGGTAGAAGCGCCGGGCGTCCTCGGCCGCGTCCTCGCCGATCACCATGCCGTCGGGGACGGTGCAGCCGCGGTCGACCACAGTGCGGTTCAGGCGCACGCCGCGACCCACCGTCGCCTCCGGCAGCAGGACGCTCCAGCTCACCTGCGCGTGCGAGTGCACCCGCACCTGGGAGAACAACACGCTGCGCAGCACCGAGCCCGAGACGATGCAGCCGCCCGACACCAGGGACTCGATGGCCATGCCACGGCGATCGTCGGCGTTGTGGACGAACTTGGCAGGCGGCAACTGGGGTTGGTAGGTCCAGATCGGCCAACGCGTGTCGTACAGATTGAGCAGCGGGTCGGTGGCGGTCAGGTCGATGTTCGCGTCCCAGTAGGCGTCGATCGTGCCCACGTCGCGCCAGTAGGGCTCGGACCCGAGGCGCCGGCCCACGCAGCTCAGCTCGAAGGGGTGCGCCGCCGCCCTGTCCTGCCGCACCAGGCGAGGGATGATGTCCTTGCCGAAATCGTGGCTCGAGTCGGGGTCGGCGATGTCACGCTCGAGCTCCTTGTAGAGCGCACGGGCGTTGAAGATGTAGATGCCCATGCTGGCCAGGGCGCGGTCGGGGCGGCCCGGCATCGGCGGCGGGTCGTCGGGTTTCTCGACGAAGGCCGTGATGTTGCGCCGCTCGTCGATGGCCATCACACCGAAGGCGCGCGCCGAGGCGCGGTCGACCTCGATGCAGCCGACAGTGCAGTCCCGGCCCATCGCCACATGGTCGGCCAGCATCACCGCGTAGTTCATCTTGTAGATGTGGTCGCCGGCCAGCACCACCACGTAGTCGGCGCGGTAGGCAGCCAGGATGTCCTGGTTCTGGTAGACCGCATCGGCCGTGCCGCGGTACCAGCTCTCCTCGTCCACGCGCTGTTGCGCGGGCAACAGGTCGACGAACTCGTTCATCTCGGGGCGGAGAAAGGCCCAGCCCCGCTGCAGGTGGCGCAGCAGGCTGTGACTCTTGTACTGCGTGATCACGCCGATGCGCCGGATGCCAGAGTTCAGGCAGTTCGACAGCGCGAAGTCGACGATGCGGAACTTGCCGCCGAAGTAGACCGCCGGCTTGGCGCGGTTGTCGGTGAGGCTCTTCAGGCGGCTGCCCCGACCCCCGGCGAGCACGAGCGCAATCGCACGCTTGGGGAGGTCCAGGCTCTGGGCGAGGTCGGTGGGTGTGAGCATCGGCGTCTTTCGGGGGAGTTCCGGGTCACGGCGCCGGCGCTGCGGAAAGGTGCCCGCAACGGGTGCCGCAGACCAAGCATTCTGCGCCTGACCCGGTACTTCGCAGACCCAGGGGTTACCGTTCGTGCGATCCGCGTCTCAGACGGCGAGTCGTTCCACCCAGTCGACCTGCCCGGGCAGGCATCGGCTGCGCAGGTCGTAGTGTTCCACCGCATGCTGGCGCGCAGCCTGGCCGAGCCGTGCGCGCAACGCTGGCTGCTCCAGAAGGTCCACCACCCGCCGCATCAGGGCCTCGCCGTCGAAGAAGTCGACCAGGAGCCCGGTACGGCCATCGACGATGGCCTCGCGCACCGGGGCGGTGTCGCTGGCCACGATGGCGCAGCCCGCGCTCATGGCCTCGAGCAGGCTCCAGCTCAGCACGAAGGGGTAGGTCAAATAGACGTGCACCATCGACAACTGCAGCAGGCTGATGAACCGGGCGTAGGGGATGCGGCCGAGGAAGTGCACTCGTGACAGGTCCGAGCCGCTGCCGATCTCTTCGAGCATCACCCGGCGCCAGGTAGGGCGGACCCCGTCTGGCCTGGACGGTGGCGGCGCGCCGTAGCTGACCTCGTCACCACCGACGATCAACACCCGAGCGCGCGGCCGCTCGCGCAGCAGGCGCGGCAGCGCGCGCGCGAACACGTGCCAGCCGCGGTAAGGCTCCAGGTTGCGGTTGACGAAGGTGATGATCTCGTCACCGGGGCGCAGCCGAAGCTTCTGGCCGGCGCGGGTCTCGAGTTGCAGTTCGGCGCGCGGGTCGGGACAGACCCGGTCGGTGTCGATGCCGTCATGGCACACGCTGATGCGCGAGCGGAAGTGCTCCGGGAAGCCGGACCGTTGCCACTGCGTGGGCGACAGGCCGGCCTGGGCCAAGGGAAAGTGCAGTTCCACATTGGCGTTCTTCAAGCGGATACGGCAAGCCTCTTCGGGGACCACAGCCTGGAACTCGGGGTCGAAGCCAACGTCGGCGCCCGCGAGCCGGTAATAGAACTCGCAGTAGATGCCCAGGCGTGCCTGCGGCCACAGGTCCTTCAGGAACAGGCTCTCGCCCCAGCCCGGATGCGCCACGATGACGTCAGGGCAGAAGCCGCCGGCGTCGAGTTCCCGTGCGGCGCTCCAGGCCGCCTCGGCGCGGTGCACCTTGGTGTCGAGGTCCTGCAGCCAGCGGTGGGGCCCTTTGCCCAGCGGGGAATGCTTCACCGCATAGCGCACCGTCTCGACGCCGGGCAAGGGGCGTGTGGCGTTCAGGTGCAAGGCCAGCACCCTGTGCTCCCGTGCCGCCAGTGCCGGGGCCAGGTGCGGAAACTGCCCCGGGAAGTTCTGGTGGACGAAGAGGACGTTCATGGGATCGTGGCTGCATTCCGAGCGAATCTCGGGAGATCGCCGGCCGGCCCGGGCCAGCTTGAGCCCCCGCGAGGAGCCGGACCGGTCGACGCCCGGCCCTCAGCGTGGCACATGATCCCACGACACGCCCGTCAGTGCGGCCCCACGGGCCGGCCTGCATCTCGGCCACAGGCAGGCCCCGTGTCAGAACCAGAGCCATAGCCGCCGCAGCCAATGGGGCAGACGCTCTGCCTCAGGGCGGTAGTGCTGGCGCAAGGTGTGGTGCTGCATGGCGGTCTCCGTTGACGAGACAATGACTGTACACCTATCCAGTGCTGAGCTTAAAGACAGTTGTTTGCAGGGATACCCCAGCGAAATGCCAACGTGCACTCGTCGACGCGGCCGGCCAGCGCGGATTTCCTATCATTCGCGTCAGTCGCATTGGCAAATGCGGCACGATCGACCCACTGGATGACCCGCCATGGAACCCAACCTCGCCAGCATCGACCAGATCAAGCACACGGCCATCGACCTGGGCATGAACTTCGGCCCCAAGCTGGTGGTGGCCTTGCTGATCCTGGTGGCGGGCTACTTCGCCGGCCGTTGGGTGGGCAAGGTGCTCGGCCGCGGGCTGACGCGCTTCGAACTCGAGCCCCCGGTGCGCCTCCTGCTGGTGCGCCTGGTGAGGGTACTGGTGCTGGCGCTGTTCGGCATCATGGCGCTGCAGAACCTGGGCATCCAGTTGTTGCCACTCATCGCCGGCCTGGGCGTGCTGGGGGCAGGCGTGGCCCTGGCCACCCAGGGCGTGCTGAGCAACGTCGTCGCCGGCCTGACGGTGATCTTCACCAAGCCCTTCCGCGTGGGCGAGTACTTGTCGCTGCTCGGTGAGGAGGGCGAGGTGCTGCAGATCACGCTGTTCAACACCACGCTGGGCCACCCGGACCGCTCGCGCGTGGTGATTCCCAACCGCAAGGTGGTTGGCGAGATCCTGCACAACTACGGCCGCGTACGGCAGATCGAGGTGACGGTGGGCGTGGCCTACGACACCGACCTGAACCGCGTCGTGGCCGAGATCGACGAGATCCTGCGCGCCAACCCGCGCGTGCTGCAGGACCCTCGGCCGCTGATCGCCGTGACCCTGTTGGGCGCATCGTCGATCGACATCGCCGTCAAGCCCTGGGTGCGCGTGCCCGACTATGAGGTGGCCCACGGCGAGGTCAACAAGGCCATCGTCGAGCGCTTCCGCGCTGGTGGCATCGTGATCCCCTTCCCGCAGCGGGAGGTGAGGATGCTGGCTGCGGCCCCTTGGGCGTAGAGAGCGACAAACCCCTTTGGGCGGCGCTGAGAAAACAAAGAGCCCAGGCAAATCGAAGACTTGCCTGGGCTTGTGTCTGGTAGGCGCGATTGGACTCGAACCAACGACCCCCACCATGTCAAGGTGGTGCTCTAACCAGCTGAGCTACGCGCCTGCAGCCCTGAAGTATAGCGTGCCGCCTGACCCCGCGATTCGCGTGCGGCGCAGGAGCCTGCTCAACGCCGCCGGGTACTGCGCACGCCGGCGACCTGCGCCACCTGGCGCAGCACCGGGGCCAGGCGGCGTGCGTCGTCGACCTCGACCGTGAAGCCCATGAAGGCGGTGCTGCCGGTCGCGTCGCGTACCGAGCGCGTCTGCACGCCCGTGACGTTAACGCGCTCGCGCGCGAAGACCTCGGAGATGTCGCGCAGCAGGCCCTGGCGGTCGGCCGCCTCGATCACCACGTCCACGGGATACAGGCTCGCCGCCGCGGCACCGCCCCGCCCGCCCCGGCCTGCGGCCGCGCCTGTGGTCGCACCCCAGGCCACGGGGATCACGCGGTCGGGGTGGCGCGCCGCGATGTGGCGGAAGTCGCTGCAGTCAGCGCGGTGCACGACCACCCCCTTGCCACGGGTGACGAAGCCGCCGATGGCATCTGGCGGCGCAGGGCGGCAGCAACGCGCCAGCGCCGTCATCAGCGACTCCACCCCCACCACAAGCACGCCGCTGTCGCCGGCGCGCGAGCGCCGCAGCGCCACTTCCTTCAGCGGCGCGGCCGCGGCCTCAGCGGCGGGACGCAGCAGCACTTCGATCTGGCGCAGCGAGACCTCGTCCTTGCCGACCACCTCGAACAGAGCGTCCGCATGGCGGAAACCCAGGCGCTCGGCCAGATCGTCCAGCTTGACGGCGGTGCGACCCTCGCGCTGCAGCAGCTTCTCGACCAGTTCGCGCCCGCGCGCCACCGTCTGCTGCTGTGCCTGGGCGTTGAACCAAGCCCGCACCTTGGCCCGGGCGCGCGGGCTGCGCAGGTAGCCGAGCTCGGGGTTGAGCCAGTCGAGCGAGGGCCCGCCCTCGCGCGCGCTGACGATGTCCACCGTCTGCCCGTTAGCCAGCGGCGTGTTCAGCGGCACCAGAGCGCCGTCGACACGCGCGCCGCGGCATCGGTGGCCGAGCTCGGTGTGCACGGCATAGGCAAAGTCCACCGGCGTGGCCCCGACACCCAACTCGACGACGGTGGCCTGCGGCGTCAGCACGTAGATGCGCTCGTCCGCTGCCGGCGCCTGCGGCTGCGCATCGCCGGCCAGCGCCGTGGGTTCGGTGGGCGCGGGGGCCGCTCCCGCCTCGGCGGGGCCGGAGAGCTCGCGCTCCCAGGCCAGCAACTGGCGCATCACCGCGCGGCGTGCCTCGGCCACGCGCTCGGCCACCTGAGACTCGGCGCTGGCCCCGGCATAGCCGCGGGTGCCCGCCTCCTTGTAGGCCCAGTGCGCAGCCACGCCGTGCTCGGCATGTTCGTGCATCGCGCGGTTGCGGATCTGCACCTCGAGCGTGCGCCCGTCATCGCCCTGCACCACCGTGTGCAGCGACTGGTAGCCGTTGGCCTTGGGGCGCGCGATGTAGTCGTCGTACTCCTCCGGCACGGCGCGGTAGCGGGCGTGCACGGCCGACAGCGCGGCGTAGCAGGCGGGAACGTCATCGACGATGACCCGAAGCGCGCGCAGGTCGAACACCCGCTCGAAGGCGAGCGACTTGCCCTGCATCTTCTTCCAGATGCTGTAGATGTGCTTGGGCCGGCCCTGCACCTGCGCTTCGATGCCGGCCTGCCGCAGCACGCCGCGGAGCTGGTGTCGCACGAACTCCATGTCGAGCTCGCGTGCGCTGCGGGTCTCGTGCAGCAGGCGGGCGATGCAGTGGTAGTCCTGCGGCTGCAGCAGGCGGAAGGCCAGGTCCTCGAGCTCCCACTTGATCTGCCAGATACCCAGGCGGCTGGCCAGCGGGGCGAAGACCTGCTGTGTCTCCAGGGCCAGGGCCTGCGGGCAGGGGGTCCGGCTCGCCGCGTGCCAACGCAGCGTCTGCAGCCGTGAGGCCAGGCGCAGCAGCACCACGCGCAGGTCGCGCGAGAACGCAAGCAGCATCTTGCGCACGCGCTCGGTCTGCAAGGCGCGGCCCTCCTGGCCCACGGGCGCGTCGCGCGCGGCGCGCTGCACCGCGACGAGCTTGCGCGTCAGGTCCACGAGTCCGGCGTAGGACGCGCCGAAGCCCTTGGCCACGGTCTCGGCAGGCTGCTGCAGGAAGTCGCTGGCGTAGACCAGGTAGGCCGCAGCCTGCAAGCCCGGCGACGCACCGATGGCCCGAAGAACGTCCACGACGCCGCCCGCATGTCCCCAGGCATCCTCGCCGGAATCGAGCTGGCGCCCGGCCAGCAGCGGCTCGACGAAGGCCCGCGCCTTCTCCAGCGCCTGGGCCCCTTCGTCGTCGGCCGCCTGCGCCGTGGCGGCGACGATGGCGGCCGGGGCCTGGGGCTCGGCAGCAGCGCGGATCTTCACGGCCGGGCGGGATCGGGCGGGGGCGCGGCGTCGGGCTCGGCCTGCAGGAACTCACGTACCACGGCGCGCTGGTCGGCCTGCACGAGCATGGGCGCGTGGCCCACCCCGGGGAACTCGTGGACGCGGGCGCGCGGCCCGCGGGCCGCCATCTGCGCCGCGGTCTCCGCGCTCAGCAGGTCGGACTCGGCCCCGCGCAGCAGCAGCGTCGGGCAGCGCAGGCTGTCGTAGGCGGCCCACAGGCCGGCCTCACCGGCGGCGGCCAGCTCGGGCGTGATCGCGCGGAAGGGCACGGCGATCGCCGGGTCGTAGTGCGGGACGAAGCCGCCCCGTCCGTCGGGCTTGATCTGCGGCGCCGTCAGCGCCAGCCACTGCTCGCGTGTGTGCGGGCCGAAACCCTGCGAAACCTGCCACAGCAGGTCGGCCGCCTGCTCCAGGCTGTCGAATCGCACCGGCATGCCGAGGTAGGTGCCGATGCGCGCCAGCGCCGAGGCCTCGATGCGCGGGCCCACGTCGTTCAGCACGAGGCGGCGTACCGGGGAGCCGGGCAACGCTGCCACACTCAGGCCGATCAGCCCGCCCATCGAGGTGCCGACCCAGTCCACCGATTCGGTGTCAAGCCGCGCCAGCAGTGTCACCATGTCGGCCACGTAGGCCGGGATGGTGTAGCCCATCGGGTCGGCCAGCCAGTCCGAACGCCCGCGCCCCACCATGTCGGGGCAGACGACGCGGTGGTCCCGGGCCAGGTCGCGCGCCAGGGTGTCGAAATCCCGGCCCTGGCGGCTCAGCCCGTGGGCGCATACCACCACACGCGGGTTGTACGGATCCCCCCATTCCCAGTAAGCCATGCGGTGCAGGCCGCGGCTGCCCAGGCAGGAGACGCTGCGCAGGCGGGGCTCGAGGGGCGTGGGGGTGGCGGTGCTGGCGTGGTTCACGGTGAAAGCCCAGGGTCAAGCGCAGTCAGGATAATGCCCATCCTAGCTGCACCGAGACCCGCCCCAGATGCCGGCCGGCAGCTTCCCTTCCATCGACTTCCCACCCCACTCCTGAGGAGAAGCACTCATGCTGACCGGCAAGACCGCGCTCGTCACCGGCTCGACCAGCGGCATTGGCCTGGGTATCGCCCGCACCCTGGCCTTGCACGGCGCCAACATCATCCTCAACGGTTTCGGCGACGTCGAGTCGGCCAAGGCGCAGGTGGCTGAGCTCGAAGCCCAGGTGGGGTACCACCCGGCCGACATGAGCAAGCCCGACGAGATCGCCGCCCTCGTCAAGTACTGCGAGATGGAGATGGGCGGCGTGGACATCCTCGTCAACAACGCCGGCATTCAGCACGTGGCCCCGATCGACGAGTTCCCGGTCGAGCGCTGGGACGCGGTGATCGCGATCAACCTGAACTCGGCCTTCCACACCACGCGCCTGGTGCTGCCGGCGATGAAGGCGCGGCGCTGGGGCCGCATCATCAACATCGCCTCGGCCCACGGTCTCGTAGCCTCGGCCAACAAGTCGGCCTATGTGGCCGCCAAGCACGGGCTGGTGGGCATGACCAAGGCCGTGGCGCTCGAGACGGCCACCACGGGCATCACGGTCAACGCCATCTGTCCCGGCTGGGTGCTGACCCCGTTGGTGCAGCGCCAGGTGGACGCGCGGGCGCTTCAGGACCAGGTCTCCAACGAGGAAGCCAAGCGCCGCCTGCTGGCCGACAAGCAGCCCTCGCTGCAGTTCACCACCCCAGAGCAGCTCGGCGAGCTGGCGGTCTTCCTGTGCTCGCCCGCAGCCGACAACATCCGCGGCGCCGCGATCAACGTCGACGGCGGCTGGCTGGCTCAGTGATCGCCCGGACCGCGGCGCGAGCAGGGTCGCAGCGCATCAGCGCATCAACTGCACGCTGCCGCTGACGGTGGCGCTGACGCTGGTGCGCCCGGCTTCCACCGGGAGCGGCTCTTCGCTGGGCGCCGCCATGGCGGCGGCGCGCAACATCGGTGCGCGCGCCTGCACGAAGCCCGCCGGCTCCTCCATGCCCACCTGCACCTCGCGCAGTCGGTAGCCGGAGAAGCCGAACTGCCCGGCATAGGACTGCGCCCGCGCGCGAAAGCGTGTGATGGCCTGCGTCGTGGCTTCGGCCTCGGCGCGTTCTCGCGCCTCGCGCGAGAGCGAGAAGCCCACGCGGGCCACCGTCAGGCCCTGCAGCCGCCCGGCAAGCTGGGCCACGGCCTGCAGATCCCGACCCTGGAGAACGATCTCGGCCCGGCCCTGCCAACCGACGATGCCTGGCGGCGCCGATGTCGGCCGCGCAGGCGGCGGGGCATAGCGCGGGTTGAGCGAGAACATGCCGCTCTGCACCTCCAACTGCCCGGGCCGGGCCTCGCGCCGGGCCTCGGCCAGCGCCGCGTCCACGGTCTGTTTGAGCTGGGACTGCACCGTGCCCGCGTCGACACCCTCGCGCACCGCCGCCAGCGTCACCGACAGCACGTCCATCGTCAGCTCGACCGTGGCGGTGGCCGACAGCGACATCTGGTCCTGCGGCCCGCCATGGCCGGCCCCGGGATGGTGGTGGCCTTCGCGCGCCCCGGCAGCCTGGGCGGCCGCTACGCTGCTGGCCAATGCGATCCAGAGGGCCCAGGCCCAGGCGCGGTGTGGTCTCATCGGTGTACTCCTGCTCGGTGTGGGGGCCGGGCGATGGCTCGGCCTTGCGAAGTGCAACAGATGTAACACAAGGTCAGCCACCGGCCGCCACGCGCAGGGCGGATTGCACAATCTCAACATGATCCACAGCGAAGACACCGGCCTGACACCTCCCGCGGCGCGCGCGGCCACCCGCCCCCACCGCCTGCTGGTCGTCGACGACGACGTGCGCATGCGCGACCTGCTGCGCCGCTACCTGGGCCAGGAGGGCTTCGACGTCCTCGTGGCCGAGGACGGCCGAGCGCTCGACCGCCTGCTGCAGCGCGAGCTCTTCGACCTGATCGTGCTGGACCTCATGCTCCCCGGCGAGGACGGCCTGTCGATCTGCCGTCGCCTGCGCGCCCGCAACGACACCACGCCCGTGTTGATGCTCACGGCCAAGGGGGACGACGTGGACCGCATCGTGGGCCTTGAGATCGGCGCCGACGACTACCTGCCCAAGCCCTTCAATCCGCGCGAGCTGCTGGCCCGCATCCACGCCGTTCTGAGACGCCGGCCCGGCACCGAGCTGCCGGGCGCGCCGGCCCAGGCGGCGGAGAAGATCGTCTTCGGCCCGTTCGAGTTCGACGTGGCGCTGCGGCGCCTGACGCGGGACGGCGAAGACCTCGACCTGACCACGGGCGAGTTCTCCATGCTCAAGGCCCTGGCCCGCCACCCGCGCCAGCCGCTGTCGCGCGACAAGCTCGCGCGTCTGGCGCGCGGCCGCGACTTCGAGCCCTTCGACCGCAGTCTGGATGTGCAGGTCTCGCGCCTGCGAAAGCTGCTCGAGGCCGACCCTGCCCATCCGCGCTACATCCAGACGGTCTGGGGACTCGGTTACGTCTTCGTGCCCGACGGCGGGCACTGATACAGCCGGTCGCGCGGGCCCGCGCCGGCCTTGCGGCATGATCGGCGTATGGCCGTGCCCCCCCCCGACCCCAGACCGTTCCGCCGCACCTGCGCGTGGCTGACATTGCTGTCCGCCGCGGTGGCGGCGCTCTTTGCCTGGGCCGGCAGCCGCGCTGCGGTCGCCGGCGTGGTGGACGCGCTCGCGCTGGCCTGCCTGGCCACGGCGGCGGCCGTGGTCGCCGTGGCGTGGCGCATCCAGCCTCCGGCCCGTCGGCTGCCCCCACGCTGGCCCTTGTTCGACGAGGGCACGGACTCGCCAGCCCAGGTCTCGCGACTGGCCGGCGAGATCCGGGACATCAACGCCGGTTTCCAGCGCATCGCGCGCGAGATCGCCCGTGCCGAGAGCGAGCGCGCGCTCATGCTGGCCGGCATCAGCCACGACCTGCGCACCCCGCTGGCGCGGCTGCGGCTGGAGGCCGAGATGAGCGTGCACGGCGCGCAGGCGCGCCGCCACATGGCCGAGGACATCGAGCAGCTCGATCGCCTGATCGACCAGTTCATCGCCTATGCGCGGCGGGTCGAGCCGGCGCTGGCGGACGTGGCGCTTCGAGCCGCGGCCGAACAGGCCGCCGCGCCCTTCGTCGAGGGCGGCGACCTCGAGGTCGAGGTGCAGGTGCCCCCCGCGCTGAGCGTGGGCGCCGACCCGGTGGAACTGGGCCGCGTGCTGCAGAACCTGCTTCAGAACGCCCAGCGCTACGCCCGCCCGGCGGACGGCGGGCCGGCGCGGGTGCGGATCGCGGCCCGCGCCGAGGGAGACCGCGTGGTCCTGGAGGTGCGCGACCACGGGCCGGGCGTGCCGGAGGAGCAACTCGACCGCCTGGCCACCCCCTTCTTCCGCGGCGAGCGCGCGCGTACGGCAGCCAACGGCGCCGGGCTGGGCCTGGCCATCGTGCAGCGCTCGGTCAACCTCATGGGCGGTTCGATGCGCCTGCGCAATGCCGCGGGCGGGGGGCTGGGCGTCGAGCTCAGGCTGCAGCCGGCGCCGCAGGCGCACTGAACAGCAGGCACACGGCACGCGCCTCGATCGCCCGTCCCTCTCCCACCGGGCCCATCTTCTCGGCCGTCTTGGCCTTGACGTTCACCTGGGCCGCAGCGATGCCGAGCACTCCCGCGATGCGAGTGCGCATGGCCTCGATGTGCGGAGCCATGCGCGGGGCCTGGGCCACGATGGTCGCGTCCAGGTTACCCACCTCCCAGCCGGCCGCGCGCACGCGCCGCGCCGCCTCGGCCAGCAGCAGCGCCGAGTCGGCGCCGCGGAAGGCCGGGTCGGTGTCGGGAAAGTGGCGGCCGATGTCGCCGAGCGCCGCTGCTCCCAGCAGCGCGTCGGTGATCGCGTGCAGCAGCGCGTCGGCGTCGGAGTGGCCGTGCAGGCCGTGCGTATGCGGCACGACCACGCCGCCCAAAACCAGCGGCCGCCCCGCGACGAGGGCGTGCGTGTCCCAGCCCTCGCCGATGCGGATGCCTGACGGCGTCATGGAGCCGGCTCCGCGTCCGCGGCGACCCGCCCGCGCAGCAGGCGAGCAGCCAGTTCGAAGTCTTCCGGATAGGTCACCTTGAAGTTCTCCAGCGTCGCGGCCACCAGCAGCGGCCGCAGTCCCAGCGCCTCCACCGCCCCGGCCTCGTCGGTGACGGCCTCGCCGGCGGCCCCGAGCGCCTGCTCCAACAGGCCCAGGCGGAACATCTGCGGCGTCTGCGCCGCCCACCGGCCCTGGCGCGGCACCGTGGCAGCCACGCGCCCCTGCGCCTCTTCCTTCAGCGTGTCGGCCACGGGCAGGGCCAGCAGGCCGCCGACGGCATCGCCGAGGCAGGCGTCGATCAGCCGGTCGACCCAGGCCGGCTGCAGCAGGCAACGTGCCGCGTCGTGCACCAGGACCCAGTCGCTGCCGACGGCGCCGCGTGCGCGCAGGGCCTGCAGCCCGGCGGCCACCGTGGCCGCGCGCGTCGCGCCGCCGCAGCGGGCCACCCAGGCGCGCTCGCCCGTGAAACCCGGCACACAGGCCTCGAATTCCCGGTCCCCGGGCGCCAGCACGACGAGTGTGGCGCGCAGGCGCGGCACCGCGGCCAGGGCGCGCAGGGTGTGGGCCACGATCGACGCGCCGGAAATCTCCACGTACTGCTTCGGGCGCCCGGCGCCCGAGCGCGCGCCCACGCCGGCGCAGGGCACCAGAGCATAGAGGCGGGGCGCAGGCTCGTCCGGCGCGGGGTTCGGCGGGGTCACGTAGGCAGGCACCGGGGCTGCGAGGCAGGCGTTCGATCCGGCCGGTCCAGTCTTGCTGCCGGCGTGCCGGAATCGTATCAGCGTGGCGCGCTCAGGCGCCGGGTGTGCCGCCGTGGGTGCCCTTCGGCGCCTGCCTACAATCTGAGGGCACCCGCGCCAGATCTGTCCGACGCGGGTGTCGTCATTTCCCGGCTGCCGCGCCGCATGCAACTGCCCGTCATCGCTCCCGGCAAGCGCTACACGCTGCCCCGCCCCGTCGGCTCCGCCGACGCGCTGCTCCTCGGCCGCTGGGTCCAGGCCCAGGCGGCCGAGGGCCGCCTGTGCGCGATCGTCACGGCCGATCCGGCGGACGCGCAGCGCCTGGCCGACGAGATGCCCTTCTTCACCCCCGGGCTGCGGTTGGCGGTCTTCCCTGACTGGGAAACTCTGCCCTGGGACACCTTCAGCCCGCACCAGGACCTGATCTCCGAGCGCCTGGCCACGCTGTGGCGGGTGCTGCAGCGTGACCTGGACGCGGTGCTGCTGCCGGCGACGACCGCCCTCACCCGCCTGGCGCCGCCGTCCTTCCTGGCCGGCACCACCTTCCACTTCAAGCACAAGAGCCGGCTGGACGAGGCGGCGCTGAAGGCCCAGCTCACGTTGGCGGGCTACCAGCACGTCAGCCAGGTGGTCTCGCCCGGTGAGTACGCGGTGCGCGGCGGCCTGATCGACCTCTACCCGATGGGCTCGCCCGTGCCCTACCGGGTGGACCTGTTCGGCGACGAGGTCGACTCGATCCGCACCTTCGACCCCGACAGCCAGCGCAGCCTCTACCCGGTGCCGGAGGTGCGGCTGCTGCCCGGGCGCGAGTTCCCGATGGACGAGGCCGCGCGCACCGCCTTCCGCGCGCGCTGGCGCGAGCGCATCGAGGGCGACCCGACCCGCGCCCGGCCGTACAAGGACATGGGCCAGGGCCTGGCCACCGCCGGCATCGAGTACTACCTGCCGCTGTTCTTCGACCAGACGGCGACGATCTTCGACTATCTGGCCGGCACGCCTAGCGCCGCGGCGCAGGCGCGCGTGCCGGCGGCGGTGGTGCTGCACGGCGAGGTGGACGCCGCGCTCGAGCGCTTCTGGACCGACACGCGCGACCGCCACCGCCTGCTGCAGCACGACCCGGAGCGGCCCATCCTGCCGCCCGAGGCGCTGTTCCTGCGCGCCGAGGACTTCTACACCCTGGCCCAGCCCTGGCCGACGCTGTCGCTGCGCGGCGAGGGGCCGCTGGAGTGGGCACGGCCGCTGCCCGACGTCAGCGTCTCCCGTGGCGCCACCGAGCCACTGCAGGCGCTGGAGTCCCACCTGCGCACGACCGCGGCGCGCGTGCTGCTCGTGGCTGAGAGCGAAGGCCGGCGCGAGAGCCTGCTCGAGCTGCTGCGCGACCACCGCATCGAGGTCCCGAGCGTGGCCACGCTGGCCGAGTTCGGCGCCAGCGGCGAGAAGATCGCCATCGCAGCCGCGCCGCTGGCCGCCGGCTTCCACTGGCTGGATGGAGACGCCGCCGGCCCGCAGGGCCTGCAGTTCCTGACCGAGACCGAGCTCTTCGCCTCCACGCCCCAGGCGCGGCGCCGGCGCAAGCAGGAGCAGACGAGCAGCGTCGACGCCCTCATCAAGGACCTCTCCGAGCTGAAGGTCGGCGACCCGGTGGTGCACGCGAGCCACGGCATCGGGCGCTACCGCGGGCTGGTCGAGATCGACACCGGCGAGGGCCGCAGCGAGTTCCTCCACCTGGAGTATGCCGACCAGGCCACCTTGTACGTTCCCGTCTCGCAGCTGCACCTGATCGGCCGCTACACGGGCGTGAGCGCCGAGGAGGCCCCGCTGCACAGGCTCGGCTCCGGGCAGTGGGAGCGCGCGCGCCGCAAGGCGGCGGAGCAGGTGCGCGACGCCGCCGCCGAGCTGCTGAACCTGTACGCGCGCCGCGCCGCGCGCGAAGGCCACGCGCACCGCTTCGCGCCGCACGACTACGAGGCCTTTGCCGCGAGTTTCGGCTTCGAGGAGACGGCCGACCAGCGCGCCGCCATCCACGCCGTGATCCAGGACATGGTGAGCCCGCGGCCGATGGACCGGCTCGTCTGCGGCGACGTGGGTTTCGGCAAGACCGAGGTCGCGCTGCGCGCGGCCTTCGTGGCGGTGCACGGCGGCCTGCAGGTCGCCTTCCTCGCGCCGACCACGCTGCTGGCCGAGCAGCACTACCAGACGCTGGTGGACCGCTTCGGCAAGTGGCCGGTGAAGGTGGCCGAGCTCTCGCGCTTCCGCTCGGCCAAGGAGGTGCGGGCGGCGCTGGACGGCATCGAGGCGGGCACGATCGACATCGTCGTCGGCACGCACAAGCTGCTCAGCAGCGAGGTGAAGTTCAAGCGCCTGGGCCTGCTCATCATCGACGAGGAGCACCGCTTCGGCGTGCGCCACAAGGAGGCGATGAAGGCGCTGCGCGCCGAGGTCGACGTGCTCACCCTCACCGCCACGCCGATCCCGCGCACGCTGGGCATGGCGCTCGAGGGCCTGCGCGACCTGAGCGTGATCGCCACGGCGCCGCAGCGCCGCCTGGCGATCAAGACCTTCGTGCGCAACGAGGGCAACGGTGTCATCCGCGAGGCGGTGCTGCGCGAGCTCAAGCGCGGCGGCCAGGTCTACTTCCTGCACAACGAGGTCGAGACCATCCAGAACCGGCGCGACAAGCTGGCCGAACTGCTGCCCGAGGCCCGCATCGCGGTGGCGCACGGCCAGATGCCCGAGCGTGAGCTCGAGCGCGTGATGCGCGACTTCGTCGCCCAGCGCCACAACGTGCTGCTGTGCTCGACCATCATCGAGACCGGCATCGACGTGCCCACGGCCAACACCATCCTGATCTCGCGCGCCGACAAGTTCGGCCTCGCGCAGCTGCACCAGCTGCGGGGCCGGGTCGGGCGCAGCCACCACCAGGCCTATGCCTACCTGCTCGTGCCCGAGGTCGAGGGCCTGACCAAGCAGGCCGCACAGCGCCTGGAGGCGATCCAGGCGATGGAGGAGCTCGGCTCGGGCTTCTACCTGGCCATGCACGACCTCGAGATCCGCGGCGCCGGCGAGGTGCTGGGCGAGCACCAGAGCGGCAACATCATGGAGGTGGGCTTCCAGCTCTACAACGAGATGCTGGCCGAGGCGGTGCGGGCGCTGAAGGCCGGGCGCGAACCCGACCTGCTCTCGCCCACCGGCGTGTTCGGCGGCGCGACCGAGGTCAACCTGCACGCCCCGGCGCTGCTGCCCGATGCCTACTGCGGCGACGTCCACACCCGGCTGAACCTGTACAAGCGCCTGGCCACGGCCGAGCGCGCCGAGCAGCTCGACGCGCTGCTCGAGGAGGTGACGGACCGATTCGGCCGCCTGCCGCCACAAGGGCAGACCCTGTTCGACACCCACCGCCTGCGCCTGCAGGCGCGGCCCTACGGCGTGCAGAAGATCGACGCCGGCCCGCGCCAGATGAGCATCACCTTCCGCCCCAACCCGCCGGTGGACGCCGCGCGCATCATCGCCCTGGTGCAGAAGAACCGGCAGATCAAGCTCGCCGGCAACGACCGGCTGCGGATCGAGCGCGAGCTGGCCGAGCCGCGCGAGCGCGCCCAGTACGTGCGCGACGTGCTGCGCAGCCTGGGCGAGCCGCTGAAGGGGGTGACGGCGTGACGGGGCGGTCCGGACTCGTCGTGAAGGGCGTGCGCCCGGGCCTGGCGCTGGCGGACTTCCGCCTCGTCGCCTTCGACATGGACTCCACGCTGATCAACATCGAGTGCATCGACGAGATCGCCGACTTCGCCGGGCGCAAGGCCGAGGTCGCCGCCATCACCGAGGCGGCGATGCGCGGCGAGATCGCCGACTACAAGGACAGTCTGCGCCGGCGCGTGGCGTTGCTGGCCGGCGTGCCCGAGGCCGTGCTCGACCGGGTCTACGAGGAGCGCCTGCGCCTGAACCCCGGCGTGGAGACCTTCGTCGCCGCCTGCCAGGCCGCGGGCCTGAAGACGCTGCTGATCTCCGGCGGCTTCACCCACTTCAGCGAGCGCATCCGCCACCGCCTGAAGCTCGATTTCGCGCGTGCCAACACGCTGGGCGTTGCCCAAGGGCGCCTGACCGGCACGTTGTTCGACCGGCCCTGGGGCGACATCGTCGACGGCGCCGAGAAGAAGCGCGTGCTGCTGGAGGTGTGCGAGCTGATGGGCATCCCCACCGCCCAGGCCATCGCCGTGGGCGACGGTGCCAACGACCTGCCGATGATGCAGGCCGCCGGCCTGTCGATCGCCTACCACCCCAAGCCGGCCGTGGCTGAGGTGGCCATGGTCTCGGTCATCGAGGGCGGGCTGGACCGGGCGCTGCAGGTCTTCGGCTGAAGCGCGGCCGGCGTCAGGCCGCGCCGGCGCGTCGAGCGCCTGACCTGAGCCGCGGTCAAAGATCCAGCGTTGGCCCGTAGCGCTCGCGCGGTACGACGCGCCAGCGGCCGACCCAGGCGGCGATCACCAACGCCACGACACCCGCCAGCGCGACCAGGCCGAGCGCCGCGCCCCAGCTGTGGTCGTAGGCGCCGAACAGGCTCGCGCGCACCGCGCGCACGACCCAGGTGAAGGGCAGCCAAGGGTTGAGCTCGCGGAAGAAGCTGCTGCTAAGCTCGATCGGGACGATGCCCCCGGCAGCCGACAACTGCAGCACGAGCAGGATGGACGCCAGGGCCTTGCCCGCGTCGCCGAGCGCGCGAACCAGCACCAACGTCATTGCCATGAAGGTCAGAGAGGTCACGACCAGGGTCGCCGCCAGCGCCCAGGGGTGGGCCGCCTGGATCCGCAGCACCCCCAGCAGCATCGCCAGCACCGCCACCGCCTGGGCGGCGACCAGCAGGGCCGGCCAGGCGAACTTCCCGAGCACCACGCCCAGGCGCGAGTGCGCCGCCAGGCTCGTCGGCAACTGCCGCAGCGGCACGAGGAAGCCGACCATCACCGCACCCAGCCACAGGGCCACCGGCACCGAACTCGGCGCGTGCGCCGTGCCCTCGTTGGGCACCGGGGCGCTGATCTGCACCTCCGGCTGCACGGGCGCCGCCAGTCCGCCCGGCGTGCCGCCCGGACCCTCGGAGGTGGCGGGCAGGCGGGACTGCACGAGTTCCACACCGGTGCGCAGCCGCGCCGCGCCCTGCTCCAGGGCCGACAGCCCCGTCTGCAACTCCGCGGCGCCAGCCTGGAGGCGGCGCGCACCGCGCTGCAACTCGTCCAGCCGCTCCGGCCCGGCGAACGCCGGTGCCAGCGAGGGTGCCGCGGCGGCCGCCTCGCGCACGCCGCCCACGAGTTGGTCCACGCCGTCGAAGACCGGCCCGCTGCCCACGAGCCAGCGCCTGTGGGCCTCGGCGGCCTGCCGCAGACCCTCGGTCTGGGCCTGTGCCCCCCGGCCCAGCCCCTCGAGGCCCTGACGCAACTGCTGCAGGCTGGCACCGCTTCCGGCCGCCGCGCCGAGCACCAGCGCCCAGCGGCGCTCGTTGAGCGTTTCATTGACCTGGTGGCCGAGCTCGGCCGCGAAGCGCCGCGCCAGCCCGGCGCCGGCGTAATGGTTGCCCTCCGAGGCGTAGACCACGAGGCGACCGCTGCCGGCCTTCTCGCCCGCCAGGGCGCTGGCACTGAAGTCGCGCGGGATCACCAAGACGAAGAGCCTGCGTCCGGCACGCACCTCGCGCCGGGCAGCCTCCTCGTCGCGCGCCAACTCGAAGGCGAAGAGCTGGCGCGCCTGCAGCGAGCGCACCAGGTCGCTGGCCAAGCGCACCCGCTGCCCCTGGGACACCGTCCCCTCGTCCAGGTCGACGATGAGCGCCGACAGCGTGCCGGTGCGGCTGGCCGGGTCCCAGACCGCCTCGAGATAGATCAGCGCATACAGCGCCGGGATCAGCACCACGGCCAGCGCGGCCCAGGCCAGCGTGCGCACATGCCGCACCAGGCTCAGGTCCAGCCGGGCCAGTGCCAGGGCTTGATGCAGGGGTTTCATCGGGGATGGCCGGCAGTGGAGCATCCGCCGCAGGCAATGCGATGGTACTGGCAATCCCGGCGCGTCCTGTCAGGCTGACGCAAGTCGATGCGGTCGAGACGGGCGCACAATGCTGCGTCGCAGCACAGGAGACCCCGGTCTTCCCACCGTGCACTCCACCGCCTCCGTGCCCGCCCCCTCAGCCCGCCCCCGTGCCGCACTCGCCGGTCTCACCCTGGGCGCCCTCGGCGTCGTCTACGGCGACATCGGCACGAGCCCGCTGTATGCGCTCAAGGAGATCTTCCACGCCGGGCATGTGAGCCCGACGCCCGAGCACGTGCTGGGCGTGCTGTCGCTCGTCTTCTGGACGATCACGGTCGTCGTCTCGCTCAAATATGTGCTGCTGATCCTGCGCGCCGACAACCATGGTGAGGGCGGGCTGATCGCGATGCTCGCGCTGGCCCTGCAGGCGGTGGGCGAGCGCGCCGCGCTGCGGGGCCGGCTGCTGGTGGTGGGCATGTTCGGCACGGCCATCTTCTACGGCGACGGCGTGATCACCCCGGCCATCAGCGTGCTGTCGGCGGTCGAGGGGCTGGAGATCGCCGCGCCGGCGCTGCACGATGCGGTGGTACCGATCACGCTGCTGGTGCTGACCGGCCTGTTCGCGGTGCAGCGCTTCGGCACCGGCGGCATCGGCCGCGCCTTCGGGCCGGTCACGCTGCTGTGGTTCGTGGTGCTCGTGCTGCTGGGCATGCCGCACGTGCTGGCGCGGCCGGAGGTCCTGGCCGCGCTGAACCCGGCGCACGCGGCGGCCTTCATCGCCGAGAACCCGGTGGTGGCCTTTGTCGCGCTCGGCGCCGTGGTGCTCGTGGTCACCGGGGGCGAGGCTCTGTACGCCGACCTCGGGCACTTCGGCCGCCTGCCGATCCGCATCGCCTGGTACGGCCTGGTGATGCCGGCGCTGGTGATCAACTACTTCGGCCAGGGCGCGCTGCTGCTGGCGGACCCGGCGGCTGTCGAGAACCCCTTCTACCTGATGGCGCCGTCCTGGGCGCGGCTGCCGCTGGTCTTCCTGGCCACCGCGGCGACCGTCATCGCCTCCCAGGCGCTGATCACGGCGGCCTTCTCGGTAACCAAGCAGACGATGCAACTCGGCCTGCTGCCGCGCATGCGCGTGGTGCACACCTCCGTTCGGGACCTGGGCCAGATCTACGTGCCCGCCGTCAACTGGGGCCTCTATGCCTGCATCGTGCTCGCGGTCGTGCTGTTCAAGTCCTCGTCGGCGCTCGCCTCGGCCTATGGCATCGCGGTGACGCTGGACATGACCATCACCACGGTGATGACCTTCTTCGTCATCCGCCACGGCTGGAAGTACCCGCTGCCCCTGTGTCTTGCCGCCACGGGCCTGTTCTTCGTGATCGACGTGCTGTTCTTCGCCTCCAACCTGCTCAAGCTGCTCGCTGGGGGGTGGTTCCCTCTGGTGATCGGCATCGCCATGTTCACGCTGATGCTCACCTGGCACCGCGGTCGCCGCCTCATGGCAGACCGCCTGCGCGATGAGGCCATCGACCTGAAGGACTTCCTCGAATCGGTCTTTCTCAGCCCGCCGCAGCGGGTGCCGGGCACGGCGGTCTTCCTTTCGGCCGAGGAAGGGCTGACGCCCAACGCCCTGCTGCACAACCTGAAGCACAACAAGGTGCTCCACGAGTACAACCTGTTCGTCTCGGTGCGCCACCACGAGGTGCCCTGGATCGGTTTCGACCGTCGCATCGAACTCCACCCGCTCGGCCACGACTGCTGGCAGGTGACGCTGCACTACGGCTTCAAGAACGACCCCGACGTGCCCCAGGCTCTGAAGCTGCTGGAGAACCGGGGCGTGCCACTACCGGAGATGGACACGAGCTACTTCCTGTCGCGCGACGTGGTCGTGCCCGCCCTCGGTGGCGGCATGGCGCTGTGGCGCGAGAAGCTCTTCTCGGCGATGCACCGCAACGCCTCGGCCGCTGCGGACTTCCTGCACCTGCCACCCAACCGGGTGGTCGAACTGGGCACGCAGGTGCAGATCTGACGCGCGGGCTGGCCTGGCCGCTCGGGCCGGCGGTCTATTCCCGGCAACGGCGCGCCCGGCGCCGCGGGCCTAACATCCTGCCCAATTCCATTTCATCCGGGCCTGGCGCCCGCCTCGAAACATGCCCACCACCCTGCTCCGTCGAGCCATCCTGAAGACCTGCATCGCCGCGGCCGCTTCCGTGGTCGCTCTCGGCGCTGCCGCCCAAGCCGGCGACTACCCCAACCGCCCGGTCCGCATGATCGTTCCCTTCACGCCCGGCGGCAGCACCGACATCCTGGCCCGCACCATCGGCGAGCAGCTCACCAAGGCCTGGGGGCAGACGGTCATCATCGAGAACGTCCCAGGCGCCGGCGGCTCACTCGGCGCCGACCGCGTGGCCAAGGCCGCGCCCGACGGCTACACGCTGCTGATGGGCCACATCGGCACGCTGGCGGTCACACCGTCGATCTACCCGCGCCTGCCCTACGACCCGATCAAGTCCTTCGCCCCGGTGGCCTGGGTCGCGCGCGTGCCCAACGTGCTCGTCGTCCACCCCTCGGTGCCGGCACGCAGCGTGCGTGAGCTGGTGCAGTACGCCAAGGCCAACCCCGGCAAGCTGAACTACGGCTCGGGCGGCAACGGCAGCGCGGCCCACATCGCCACCGAGTACTTCAAGCTTCAGAGCGACACCGACCTCGTGCACGTGCCCTACAAGGGCACCGCACCGGCCGTCAACGACGCCGTGTCGGGCCAGATCCAGGTGCTGCTGACCGGCGCGCCGGCCGTGATGCCGATGGCCAAGACCGGCAAGCTGGTCGCGCTGGCGGTGTCGAGCCCGCAGCGCATCCCGGGCGCGCCCGAGCTGCCCACCATCGCCGAGAGCGGCCTGCCCGGGCTGGCCGGCTTCGAGGCCGACCAGTGGTACGGCATCGTCGCGCCGGCCGGCACGCCCGAAGCCGTGATCCGCAAGCTCAATGCCCAGGTAAACGCCAGCCTGAACTCGCCCGAGATCCTGGCGCGCCTGCAGTCCGAGGGCGCGACCCCCACCCCCTTCCCGCCCGAGGTCTTCGGCAAGCTGATCGAGGCCGAGATCGCGCGCTGGCGTCCGGTGGTGCAGAAGGCCGGGCTGAAGCCGAACTGAGCGCGCGCGGGCTCGACGGTCCTCAGGGCATGTACTGCCCGCCGTTGACGTCCACCGTCTGGCCGGTGATGTAACCCGACATGCGCTCCGAGGCCAGGAACAGGAAGGCGCCGGCGCACTCGTCGGCGCTGCCCAGTCGGGCCATCGGGATCGTCGCGCGGAAGCCCTCGAGCATCTGCGGCGTCGAATAGCGCTCGTGGAACGGGGTCGTGATGACCCCGGGCGCCACGGCGTTGACGCGGATGCGGTCCTTCACCAGTTCCTTCGCCAGGCCCTTGGTGATGGTGGCCACGAAGCCTTTGGAGCCCGCGTACAGCGCCGCCCCGGCACCGCCGCCGTGGCGCGCCGCCACCGAGGTCAGGTTGATGATGGCCCCGCCCTGCCCCTGGCGGCGCATATGCGCCACCGCGGCGGCGGTGCACATCAGCACCGAGCGCACGTTCAGGTCCAGCACCTGGTCGTAGAGCTCGTCGCTGATCTCCTCGATCGGCGCGCGCCGGATCAGCCCGCCGGCGTTGTTGACAAGCACGTCGATGCGTCCGAGCCCGGCCACCGTCTCGTCGACGATGCGCCGGCAGGCGGCCGAATCGGTGACGTCGCCGCTGACCAGGCAGCCGCGGGCGCCGAGCGCCTGCACCTGCTGCAGCACTTGCGCCGCCTGCTCCAGGCTGCGGTGCCCGTGCACCGCCACGGCCGCGCCGGCCCGCGCAAAAGCCAGCGCCGCAGCGGCGCCGATGCCGGTGCTCGATCCGGTGATCAGCACCACCTTGTCCTTCAAGTCCTCGTGCATGGGGTCTTCCTCGGGTTCGCTTCCAGGGGGGCCGGGGGCAGGATGCGCACCCGCCGACCCGGCGGGCCCGGATGCTACGCGCCCCGCGCGGCCGTGGCCAGAAATGCCGAGCGTCGTGCCGCTGCCAGCCTTGATGGCACTCCTATGGGTGCTGTTGTCCAGCCACAGGCTGAACAAGGATCAGCCCGTCCAGGCGCTGAACCCACTGAGACCCGGCGCCGGTGGCGCAGACCTTCTTCGTCGATGACGACATCGGCGAGAAGTACCTGCGAGATCACCTGCAGCGAGGCCTGCACGTCGGCGATGGGCTGGGCACAGTCGGAGGCGGCGACGACCACCGTGCGCCGCGACGGGTGACCCTGCGCCCACGACTCCGCCGCGATCAGTTGCGCTGCCACGAGGGCCCAGGACCTTGAGCAGGACTTCATGGTGTTGCTCTTTCGTGCCGCTCGTCGCGGCAGGACTACTTGCCCTGCTGTCTCTCCAGCTTCTCGATCAGCGGATTGACCCCAGCGTCGTACATCGCCTTCATCATCCAGGCCACCAAGCGCCCGGTCTTCTCGGGCGTACCGCCGGTGATCGGGGGCGCGGGGTCGTACTCCATGTCCAGCATCACGCCCTGCGTGTACTTCTCGCCCCAGTTGTCGTTCAGGATCGCGAGCGACATGTCCATGCCGGCAGTGACCCCGGCTGACGTCCAGTACTTGCCATCGCGCGTATAGCGCTCGTTGGCCGGGATCGCCTTGTACTTGCGCAGGAACTCCTCCTCCCGGTACCAGTGGGTCGACGCGCGCTTGCCTTCGAGCAACCCGGTGGCGCCCAGGATCCACACCCCGGTGCAGACCGCACCGGTGTAAACCGTGGACTTGTCGATGGCACGGATCCAGTCCAGCACCCGCTGGTCGTAGGCGGCCTCGATGGTGCCGGTGAAGCCGCCGGGAATGATCAGGATGTCGAGTTGCTTCACATCGTCGATCAAGGCGTCGGGTACCACCTGAACGCCCATGACGGTCCTGATCGGCCCCGGCTTCACGCCGATGAGTCGGGTCTTGGCACCCGCCTGGCCCAGCACGTATCGCGGACCCATCATGTCCAGATCGTTGACACCTTCGTAGACCAAGATGCCGATGGTCTTGATGACCTGCTTGGGCTTGCCCAGGATCGCATCCATCACCCAGGCGTGGGTGGCGTCGCTTTCCACCTTGTCGGGCAGGCGGGACTGCAGCGCCTGCTCCGCGGCTGTCAACGGCGTGCTGGCCGAGGCCGCGGCCCTCGGCGCGTGCGGATCGACCGACGGCGAGGGCCCGCAGGCGGCCAGCATTGTGACGATCAGCGCAGCCAAAGCCCCCCGCACGGTCCGAACGTATCGACGCATCATGCGACTCCGGTCAGAGTTGCCAGGAGGCCGTGGCCGCGACACTGCGCCGCGGCGCCGGCGTGACCTGCCCGCCGCCGAAGTAACGCGACGGTACCCAGTACCTCCGATCGGTCAGGTTGTCCACCACAAGACCCAGACGCACCGATCCGACCCGGTAGGACACCTGTGCGTCGAACGCTGTCGCTGCAGGCGTCTCGAACGTGTTGGCCGCGTCGCCCTTGAGCGGGCTGTGGTGTTTGAGCCCCAGACCGAGGCCCAGCCCGGGCAGCACACTGCCCGCGCCCAGATCGTGGCGCAGGGCAAGACGGACCGACGTCCTGGGAACGTCGACGAAGGCCTTCCCGGTATCGACGACCTCGGTGGTCATGCGCGACAGCGCGGCCAGCAGGCGAGTCGACGCGCCGAGGCGCCACTGCAGATCAATGTCGAGTCCACGCGACTTCTCGCGCCCGACCTGCAGGGTCTGGCCGAGGTTCACCGGATCGGGCTGCAGCCCGTTCTTCAGGGAGAGGTCGAACCATGCGAGCGTCCCGCTCAGCCCGTTCAGGTTCGACAGTCGCAAGCCCAGTTCGGTCTGTTCCGACAACTCTGGCTTGGGAGGGTTGGTGAACACGGCGAAGGTCGGCACCCGCATGCCCTGCCCCCAGCCGGCAAAGGCCGAGACCGCTGGCGCCATCTGGACGACCACGCCGACGCGTCCCAGCGTCTTCGCGTTCTTCGTTTCGTTGGCAACCCCAAAGGCCGGGTTGACGTCGCTGACCTTCACCTCGGTGCGCCGAAGGCTGCCCAGCAGTTGCCAGCCGCCGAAGTCGGCGTGGTTCTGCACGTAGGCACCGGTGCTGCGGTAGCGGTTCTTCTGGTCGGGCGTCGCGGGTGCGACCGGTTCGCTCCAGGCCGGATACACGGGGTTGCTGATGTCGATCAGGCCCAGTAGGCCAAAGTTGGGCGAGAAGACCAGGAAGGCGTCGTCGCGTGTGCGGTCGATATCAACGCCGGCGGTCAGCGTGTGCATCGCGCCAGCGGCCTGCAGCTCGCCGGTGATGCCGGGCGAGAACACGGTCGAGACCTGCCGATTCCATAGCCGCGCCCCAGACAGGGCATAGAACGGGCCATCCCCCGCAGAAAGCGCAGGCCATTTGAAGGTCGTCGAGTCCAGCGCGAAGGTGCCGCGCTGGTCGTAAGCGGCGCGTATCCGGGCGGCCACGATCTGCAGGGTCCAGGCCGCATCCAGGCGCTGCGACCACTGGACGTTGAGGGCATCGAGCTCACTGGTGCTATCGGGTAGGCCATCGGCGGTAAGGTTGCGCGAGCGCGGCACAACGTACCCGGCGGGCTCGATCGTTCCCTTTCGCGGCAGGCCGCTGTAGTCGAGCCCCTTGCTCTCAGTAAGGCGCCAGCGCACGACCAGCTCGCTGTCACGGCTGGGCCGCCAAGCGAGGCTGGGCTGCACGGCCAAGCGCTGGTGCGTGAGCCGATCGGTCTCGCTGTCTTCGCGGGTGCCTTCTGCCTGCAGGCGAACGGCCAGGGTCGCGCCGAGCGGCGCGTTCAGATCGACCGCCAGGCCGCCTTGTGACTGCGTGCCGGCGCGTGCCGCTACCGACGCCGAGAACACGGGCTGCGGCGCTGCCGTGGTCACTGCCACCAGGCCGCCTACGAAGCCACCGTTGCCCGCCGCCTGGCTACCACCATAGAGCGTGCCGGCAGGCCCCTTGACCACCTCGACGCGGCTGACGCCTGTCAACAACTCGGGCGTGGTGAAGGTGCCGGGCAGGGCCACGCCGTCGAGCAGGACGCCAGCCTCGAAGCCGCGGATTCGCAGGCCGAAGTTGAGCGCGTCACGCGCGTCGGTGCCGCGCACGGAGGCCACGTTGCCCAGCCCCTCGGTCAGGGTGCGCGTGCCTTGCTCGTCCAGCACGGAGCGGGTGACCACCACCACCGACTGCGGTGTCTTGTCGATGGGTAGCTCAGTGCGCAGTGCGCTGCCGGCCACAGCACGGTTGGAACCCGTGACGACGATAGTCTGGAGTTCCGCGTCGGTCTGTGCCTTTGCGGGAAGAGGCGCGACCACCGCACATGCGATCGCGCAGGCAGCCGCGTGTGCGATTGCCGTGAGCTTGGGCTGGCGGCTCGGTCGTTGGACTTCTAGGGTCAAGGTAATCTCCTCATGGGATGGACTGAAGGGGTTCGGAGGGCTCGGAATCCATCTGTCGGCCGACGATGGGCCAGGGGCTCTGTTGGGCTGGGTCCCGCAGGAATCGCACATCGCTCGGCGATTCGAGAAACTCGGCCAGGTCGGAAATATCGGCCTCGGCGATCTCGAGGCCAGCGATGAGCTCGCCGCGCAGTGGGCCAGGCTTGAAGTCGGGGACCTGCGCGGGCAGCACAGCCAGGTACAGCGCCGTGGCGAGCGCCGCGCCGCCCAGGCCCGGCAGGGCGCGGCGGGGGGCTGCCTTGCGCTGCAGCAGCGTCAGCGCCAGTGGCAGGCCCATCAGCCCGCCGCCGGTGAAGAGCAGGATGTCGATGGGCCATGGAAACTCGAGCCACTCCATGCCGTCAGACCATCCGGCCAGCAACGCTCCCACGCCCAGGCTGACCCCTGTGTGCCACAGCAGTGCGCCCCAGTAGGCGTAACGCGCCCCGACCAGCGGGGTGCGCAGCAGCCGCGGGATCATCCACAGCGCAATGCCCACGCCCGCGAAGGAACACCAGCCGTAGGCCACGATGTTCAGGTGCGCCGGGCGGATACGGCCAATAGTGAGCCAGGCCTGCTGCACCAGCCAGTCGGGCGCGTGCAGCTTGATCGACGACATCAGGCCGGCCACCGAGCCCCAGAACAGCCACACGATGGCAAACGTCAGGCACAGCAGGGCCAGGCCGGCGCTGCTGCGGTCGATGCGCTGGCGCTCGGCGAGTTCGGCGTCCCAGGCGGGGTCGGCACCACCGGCTGCGGGGTTCACGGTCTGCTGCAAGCGGCCGGCCGCTGCGGCATCGAGCACCGGGTCTTCGATGCGGCCGCGTTCATGCGGCTCGAAGATCTGGCCGGCGGTCTCGTTGCCCTGGCCGAACAGGCCACGCGCCATGAACGCGATGAAGATGATCAAGGCGACGAAGGAGGTGAGAAAGGTGGCCAGCAGCAGGCCGACGGTTCCATCCATCAACGTGCCTTCTGTGGTGAATCCACGGTGCCAACGCACGCCATGCACCAGGCGCGGGCGACCGGCGCTGCCACGGTGCTGGCGGCCAGCACCAACGCCGCCAGCACGACCAGAACGCCAGCGCCGCGGCGAAGTTCCGCGCAGAGCTCGGCTGCGTGCAGATCGGCAACGCCCATGTCAGCGCGGCTCCCAGGGTGACGAGATCTCGGTGCGCTGCGTCCAGGCCGACAGGTCTGTCGGTGGCAGAGGGTCCGGCTGCGCGTTCCGATCGAGCCGGGGCATCACGGAGACGCTGGCCGCCGGGCTGGCGGTCGCCGCCGCCAGCGACGGTATGGGCGAACCCGCAAGTCCACCGCCGGCGATGACAGCCACCGCGTAGATCGTGCCAAGGGCACTCAGGTGCAGGGCCACGAAGAGCCGAACGCCGCGCCGGTACCCGCCTGCCGGAACTGCGTTCGATGATTCGGCGCCGGGCTTCACAGGTCGGCCACCGTCAGCACGAGCGTCGCCTGCCTCGGCGCAGGCACCGCAGTGTGGCAGGTTGGCAGCGCGCCAGCGCCCGCCTGCATGGGCACGAGGTGCAGGCGCACCGACTCGCCCGCATGCGCCACGCTCATTGACGCCTTGTCCGCCACGCGGCCCGAAGGCGCGATCTGCCCGGTGACCACCGTCCAGCCGGACCAGAGTACCCAGGCCAAGAGGCCGAGCGCAGCACCGATGTTGAAGTGCGTCATGACCCGCATGACGCGCTCGATGAGATCCACGAAGTTCTCCTGCAGCCGGGCGGCGGCAGGGCAGCCGAAGCCCGGCGATCAACGAACGCGAAAGCCGGTCAGGCAGACCGGCGCCTCGCAGCGTTCAGGCGATCAGGAGAACAGCGGGGGAGCGCGTGGCTGCGCGCTGACCCAGGCATGCAGGGTGCGTGGCGCAGACAGGAAGGCGAGCGGAACCGCGTCACCCAGCCTAAGCGGCAGGTGAGCCCGAAACTCTGCCGGCGGCAGGCCGAGACCCGGCGCGTGCAGCGAGCAGTAAGGGCAGTGGTCCAGAACGTGTGCCGATGTCGGGGCGCGCTCCGAACCGTCGTCGCCGGCCTGGATCCACTTCGAGCCCTGCGCCGTGCAGATCTCGACCCAACTGGTGCCCGCAGCCGACGCCAGGGCATGGCTCAACGCGGGCGCAAGCGCCGCCAGCAGAATCGCCAGGGCGGCGATTGTGCTGATGAGTCGGCTGTAGGCCCGGGCGGCTCGCATTGCAAAAAAATTGTAGTGGAGAAGCCTGCGCGATGCCGACACGTCGGCCCCAAGGGCCTGCGTTCACGGCCGTAACCGGCAGCCGATGCAAGCTTCCGTCAGTAGGTGCCACGGCTTCGCGGCATCGTCCTCCACCTATTTGCGCAGGTTGGCCATGAGCACGCGCACGTAGTGCCTGTCATGCGCATGCCCAGACCCCCAAACGGGCTTCAGAAGATGCTGGTGGGTACCGGCGTGGTCGGGGTGCGAGGCCAAGTGCGTGAGCAGCTGGTACTGCATACAACTCGAACTTCCCTGCTCCACTTCAAGCCCGGGTAGAGCATTGGACCAGGATTGGACATCCAAGTTCATTCAAGAAGCGAAAAGTGCGCTAAACGGCGAGCGGCGGCTCAGGGTCGAAACCGATCAGCCCGCCGGGCTCGGCCGAGCGACAACACCCGGTCTGAGGTGCCCATGCGCCTCACGATCCGAACGCGCCGAGCCGCGCCCCTGTGCGACGCCACTGCTCGCGGCCCGGCAGGGCAGGACCACCTGCCCTACCATCTCGCCCGTCATGACCTCCCCCGCCTCCACAGCCCAGCTCCTCGAGGGCGACTTCTCCACCCACACGCCGATGATGCAGCAGTACCTGCGCATCAAGGCCGAACACCGCGACACGCTGGTCTTCTACCGGATGGGGGATTTCTACGAGCTGTTCTACGCCGACGCGCGCAAGGCGCACCGGCTGCTCGACATCACGCTGACCACGCGCGGGGTCTCGGGCGGCGAGCCGGTGGTGATGGCCGGGGTGCCGGTGCACTCGGTCGAGAGCTACCTGGCGCGGCTGCTGAAGTGCGGCGAGTCGGTGGCCGTGGCCGAGCAGGTGGGTGATGTCAACACGGCCAAGGGGCCGGTGGAGCGCAAGGTCGTGCGCGTGGTCACGCCCGGCACGGTGACCGATGCCGAGCTGCTGGCCGACCGCGCCGACACCCTGGTGCTGGCGCTGCACCGCCAGCGCGCCACCTGGGGCCTGGCCTGGCTGGGCGTGGCCAGCGGCACGCTGGGGCTGACCGAGTGCGGCGAGCGCGAACTGGCCGGCTGGCTGGCGCGGCTGGCCCCGGCGGAACTGCTGCACGACGGCAGCGCCCCGCCGGCCGCCTTGCAGGCGCTGCGCTGCGCCCGCACCGCGCGGCCGCCGTGGCAGTTCGACGCCGCACTCGGCGCGCGCAAGCTCTGCGCCCAGCTCGGCGTGGCCACGCTGGCTGGCTACAACGCGCAGGAGCTGACCACCGCCCACGCCGCCGCCGCCGCGCTGCTGAGCTATGCCGAGCACACGCAGGGGCAGGCGCTGGCCCATGTGCAGACGCTGCAGGTCGAACGCGAGCAGGAGCTGCTGGACCTGCCCCCGGCCACGCTGCGCAACCTGGAGCTGACGCAGACGCTGCGCGGCGAGGACGCGCCCACGCTGCTGTCGCTGCTCGACACCTGCCGCACCGGCATGGGCAGCCGGCTGCTGCGGCACTGGCTGACGCACCCGGCGCGCGCCCGCACCGCCGCCGTCGAGCGCCACGAGGCGCTGGCCCGCCTGGTCGATGCCGGCTTCGAGCCGCTGCGCGACGCGCTGCGCGGCGTGAGCGACGTCGAGCGCATCAGCGCCCGGATCGCGCTGCGCCAGGTGCGCCCGCGCGAACTCGCGGGGCTGCGCGCCACGCTGCAGCACCTGCCGGCGCTGCGCGCCGCAGCACCCGCAGGCACACCGCTGCTGCAGCGCCTGCACGCGGCGCTGCAGCCGGGCGACGAGGTGGCGGCACCGCTGGCGGCGGTGGCCGACGAGCCGGCGGTGCTGCTGCGCGACGGCGGCGTCATCGCCACCGGCTTCGACGCCGAGCTGGACGAGCTGCGCGGCATCGCGACGAACTGCGACGCCTTCCTGCTCGACCTCGAGCAGCGCGAGCGCGCGCGCACCGGCATCGCCAACCTGCGCGTGCAGTTCAACAAGGTGCACGGCTTCTACATCGAGGTGACGAGCTCCAACCTGGACCGCGTGCCCGTGGACTACCGGCGCCGGCAGACGCTGAAGAACGCCGAGCGCTACATCACGCCCGAGCTCAAGGCCTTCGAGGACAAGGCGCTGTCGGCACAGGAGCGAGCGCTGGCACGCGAGAAGTGGCTGTACGAGCAGGCGCTCGAGGCGCTGCAGCCTCACCTGGGCGCGCTCGCGGCGCTGGCGCGGGCGCTGGCGAGCCTGGACGCGCTGGCCGCGCTGGCCGAGCGCGCCGCCACGCTGGGCTGGACCCGGCCGCAGTTCGTGCCCTATCCCTGCATCGACATCGAGGCCGGGCGCCACCCGGTGGTCGAGCAGCGCCTGCGCGAGACCGGCGGGCCGGAGTTCATCGCCAACGACTGTCGGCTCGACGCGCGCACCCGCATGCTCGTCGTCACCGGCCCCAACATGGGCGGCAAGAGCACTTTCATGCGCCAGGTGGCGCTGATCGTGCTGCTCGCGGCCATGGGCTCCTATGTGCCGGCGCGGCAGTGCCGGCTCGGCCCGGTCGACGCGATCCACACCCGCATCGGTGCTGCCGACGACCTGGCCAACGCGCAGTCCACATTCATGCTCGAGATGACCGAGGCGGCGGCCATCGTGCACTCGGCCACCGAGCACAGCCTGGTGCTGATGGACGAGATCGGGCGCGGCACCAGCACCTTCGACGGGCTGGCGCTGGCCGGCGCGATCGCCAGCCACCTGCACGACCGCTGCCGCGCCTTCACGCTCTACGCCACCCATTATTTTGAGCTCACCGCCTTCCCGGCGCGCCACGAGCGGGCGCTGAACGTGCACGTGGGCGCGGTCGAGAGCGGGCACGACATCGTCTTCCTGCACCGCATCGAGCCCGGCCCGGCGAGCCGCAGCTACGGCGTGCAGGTGGCGCGGCTGGCGGGCATGCCGCCATCGCTCATCCGCCAGGCGCGTGCCGCGCTCGAGGCGCTCGAGGCGCAGCAGCAGGCCGACTCGTTGCAGGTCGACCTGTTCGCCGCGCCGCCCGCCCCCGCGCCGGCGCCCACGCCGAGCGTGCTGGAGGAGGCGCTCGCCGCGATCGATCCTGATACGCTCACGCCGCGCGAGGCGCTGGACGCGCTGTACCGCCTGAAGAAACTCCATCCTGACACTGCACCATGACCTACTGCGTGGGCATCCGCCTGGACGCCGGCCTCGTCTTCCTGTCCGACTCGCGCACCAATGCCGGTCTGGATGCGATCAGCACCTTCCGCAAGATGATGATCTACGAGAAGCCGGGCGACCGCTTCATGGTCATGCTCTCGGCCGGCAATCTGAGCATCAGCCAGAGCGTGCGCGAGATCCTGCAGGTGGAGAAGCTCGACCGCGGCGCGCACGAGGAACCGCTGACGATCTGGAACGCGCCCAGCATGTTCGACGCCACGCGCGTGCTCGGCAGCGCGGTGCGCCGCGTCTACGAACAGGACGGCCCCTCGCTGCGCGCGGCAGGCATCGACTTCAACACGAGCATGATCTTCGGCGGCCAGATACGCGGCGAGGCCATGCGCATGTTCCTGGTCTATTCGGCCGGCAACTTCATCGAGGCCACGCGCGAGACCTGCTTTTTCCAGGTGGGCGAGAGCAAGTACGGCAAGCCCATCCTCGACCGCGTGCTGACCCCGGCCACGCCGCTGGACGAGGCCGCCAAGTGCGCTCTCGTCTCGATGGACTCGACGCTGAAGTCCAACCTCTCGGTGGGCCTGCCGCTGGACCTGCTGATCTACCGCAGGGACGAGTTCGCGAGCGAACGCATTGTCTGTGTCGATGAGCACAACCCCTACTTCCGCATGATCCGCAACACCTGGGGCCAGCGCCTGCGCGAGGTCTTCGAGGGCATCGACGACCCGCGCTGGGACGGCGGCGACGCCGAGCACCCGCTGATGACGCGCAGCGAGCGCTTCGAGCCCATGCGCAAGATCACCACCCCGGCGGAGCGCATCGTCTGACGCCGGCCCGCGCCCCGGCCGGCGCGGCCGCGCCGCCCACCATCGTCTTCAGCCACGCCAACGGCTTTCCGGCCGCCACCTACCGGGCGCTGTTCGACGCCTGGCGCGCTGCGGGCTGGCGCGTTCTCGCTCGCGAGAAGTTCGGCCACGACCCCGATTTCCCGGTCACGAGCAACTGGCCGCGCCTGCGCGATGAACTGCTGGACTTCATCGCGCGCGAGGCGCCGGAGGGCTCGGTGCACCTGGTCGGCCATTCGCTGGGCGGCTACCTGAGCCTGCTGGCCGCATGCCGTCGGCCGCGCCTGGCCGCGTCGGTGGTGCTGCTGGATTCACCGGTGCTGGCTGGCTGGCGCGCCCACACGGTGCAGGTGGCCAAGGCCACCGGTCTGGTCAAGCGCATCTCGCCCGGGCGCGTGTCGCGCACGCGGCGCCACCACTGGCCCTCGGCCGAGGCCGCGCGCGCGCACTTCGCCGCCAAGCGCGCCTTCGCACGCTGGGATCCGGCCGTGCTGGACGACTACATCGCCTGCGGCATCGAGCCCGACCCTGACGGCGACGGGGTGCGCCTCGCCTTCGACCGGGCCGTCGAGACGCGCATCTATGACACGCTGCCGCACCACTTGGGGGCCTTGCTGCACCGGCATCCGCCGCGCGGGCCGGTGGCCTTCATCGGCGGCACGCGCTCGGCCGAGCTGCGGCAGGTCGGGCTGGAGGCCACCCGCGCGCTGACCCGCGGTCGCATCGCCTGGATCGAAGGCAGCCACCTGTTCCCGATGGAAAGGCCCTTGGACGCAGCTGCGGCCGTGCTGCAGGCCCTGGAGGCCCTGCGGGCCGCAGAAGCTCTGTCGCCCAAGGGCGCTTGAACCGCGAATTCGTGGCAGCCCGACGCCGCCCCCCTCGTAAACCCTGTGCGGGGGATCCCTTGGCGACCGGGTTTTCCAGCAGCGGGCAGTGCCGATATCCGGGCCGATCCCGATAGGCAGGCGCGGTGCCGCCGCTAGCATCCGCCACGGAAGGTGCTATCCGTAGGCACCGAGCCGGTCCAACCGCACCCCAGGAGCCCGAGGCCATGCAAGAGCAAGACATCCGCCACCTGATCGAGGAAGTCCGTGAAGGCAAGCTGCCGCGCCGCAGCTTCATCCAGCAAATGGTCGGCGTCGGCCTGACGGCGCCGATGGCCTCGATGCTGCTGATGCACGCCGGCGTCGCCAGCGCCCAGACCGCCCTGCCCTACAAGCCCACTCGGCGCGGCGGCGGCGGCACGCTCAAGCTGCTGTGGTGGCAGGGCCCCGTGCACCTGAACCCGCACTGGGCCACCGGCACCAAGGAGCAGGAAGGCTCGCGCATGTTCTACGAGCCGCTGGCCGGCTGGGACGCCGACGGCAACCTCTACGCGGTGCTGGCCGCCGAGATCCCCACGCGCGAGAACGGCGGTCTTTCCGCCGACGGCCGCAGCGTCACCTGGAAGCTCAAGCGCGGCGTCACCTGGCACGACGGCCAGCCCTTCACGGCCGACGACGTGGTCTTCAACTGGGAGTTCATGCGCGACCCGGCGACCTCGTCGTCCTACATTGCGACCTACCGCGACATCCAGGTTGTCAAGGTCGATTCGCACACCGTGCGCGTCACCTTCCCGCGCTCCACGCCCTTCTGGGCCGAGCCCTTCGTCGGCACACAGGGCATGATCATCCCACGGCACCTCTTCGCGCCCTTCATCGGCGCGAAGTCGCGCGAGGCGCCGATGAACATGGCGCCGGTGGGCACCGGCCCGTACAAGTTCCTGGACTTCAAGCCGGGGGACATGCTGCGCGGCACCGCCTACGCCAACTACCACATCCCCAACCGCCCGCACTTCGACGCCATCGAGATGAAGGGCGGCGGCGATGCCGTCTCGGCCGCGCGCGCGGTGCTGCAGACCGGCGAGTACGACTACGCCTGGAACCTGCAGGTCGAGGACGAGATCCTCAAGCGCCTGGAGGCGAGCGGCCGGGGCCGGGTGGCCATCGTGGCGGGCGCCAACATCGAGTTCATCATGCTCAACCCGACCGACCCCTGGAACGAGGTCGACGGCGAGCGCGCCAGTGCCAAGTCCAAGCATCCGGCCTTCTCCGATCCCGCGGTGCGCCAGGCCATGAGCCTGCTGGTGGACCGCAAGGCGGTCGAGGACTTCATCTACGGCCGCACCGGCGTGGCGACGGCGAACTTCCTGAACAACCCGCCGCGATTCCGCAGCCCGAACATGAAGTTCGAGTTCAACATCGACAAGGCCAACAAGGTGCTGGACGACGCCGGCTGGCGGCGCGGCGCAGGCGGCATCCGCGAGAAGGGCGGCGCACGCCTGAAGTTCGTCTACCAGACCTCGGTCAACCAGCCGCGGCAGAAGACGCAGGCCATCATCAAGGATGCCTGCGCCAAGGCCGGCATCGACCTGGAGCTGAAGTCGGTGACGGCAGCGGTGTTCTTCGGCGGCGACTTCGCCAACCCGGACACCTACCAGAAGTTCTGGTGCGACATGCAGATGTTCACCACGACGATGACCCAGCCCGACCCGCAGATCTTCATGGAGCAGTACTGCTCCTGGGAGGTGGCGCAGAAGGCCGACAAGTGGGCCAAGCGCAACATCCTGCGCTGGACCAATGCCGAGTACGACGCGGCGCACCGCGCCGCCCAGGCCGAGCTCGATCCGGTCAAGCGCGCGGCGCTGTTCATCCGGATGAACGATCTGGTCTGCGGCAGCAACCACATCATCCCGGTGGTCTTCCGGCCGCGTCCCTCGGCGGCCGGCAGCAAGCTGATCTGCCACCTCTCCGGCTGGGACAACGACCTGTGGGCCCTGCCCCACTGGTACAAGGAGGCCTGATCCCAGGCCGATGCTGACGGGCACGCCACGGCCCCGCCCTCCTGGCGGGGCCGTCGGGGCCTGTGCTCATCCCACGCCACCGAAGAGCCCGCTTTGGGTGCCTACGTCCTGCGCCGCCTGCTGATCGCGGTGCCGAGCCTGCTCGGTATCAGCGTCGTGCTGTTCACAGTGCTCGCGCTCGCGCCGGGCGACCCCTTCGAGGAACTGGCGACCAACCCCAACGTCCCGCCCGAGGTGCGACTGGCGCTGCGCGCCCAGCTCGGCCTGGACGACCCCGTCTGGCAGCGCTACTGGCACTGGCTCACCAGCATGGTGCAGGGCGACTGGGGCTATTCCTTCGTCAGCCGCATCGACGTCGACGTCCTCATCCTGCAGCGCATTCCGGTGACGCTGGCCGTGATCGGCGCCTCGCAGGTACTGGCGCTGTTGATCGCGCTGCCGGTGGGCGTGATCGCCGCGGTCAAGCCCTACTCCTGGTTCGACCGCATCGCCAGCACCATCGCCTTCGTCGGCTTCTCGCTGCCGACCTTCTTCACCGGCCTGCTGTTCATCCTGTTGTTCTCCATCCACCTCGGCTGGCTGCCCTTCGTGTTCAAGGCCGACATCGAGGCCACGGGTTGGCAGTGGTGGTGGGAGCACCTCAAGCAGTCCATCATGCCCATCATGGTGCTCGGGCTGTTCCAGGCCGCGAGCTGGATGCGCTACGTGCGCTCGGCCGTGCTCGACGTGATCCGGCTCGACTATGTCACCACGGCGCGCAGCAAGGGCCTGGCCGAGAAGGTCGTGGTCATGAAGCACGTCGTGCGCAACGCGCTGATCCCGGTGGTGACACTGGTGGCGCTGCAGATGCCGGCGGTCTTCGGCGGCGCCATCGTCACCGAGCAGATCTTCCGCATCCCGGGCATCGGCTCGCTGCTGATCGACGCGATCCTGCGCAACGACACGCCCGTCATCATGGCGGTGACCTTCGTGTTCAGCATCCTCGTGATCTTCTTCAACCTCGTCGCCGACGTGCTGTATGGCTGGCTCGACCCCCGCATCAGCTACCGATAGCGCGCTGGGCAAGGCTCCCGGCAGCGTCTCGCCCTGGGCCGAGGCCTGGCGGCGCTTCAAGCGCCACCGCCTGGCCTACTGGAGCCTGTGGGTGCTGGGCTTGCTGGTGCTGGCCGTGCTGCTGGGCCCATTCCTGTGGCCGCTGACCATCAGCGACATTGACTTCAAGGCCCGGCTCGCGTCACCCTCGATGGCGCATCCGATGGGCACCGACGACCTGGGGCGAGACCTGCTGGCGCGCATGCTCTACGGCGGCCGCATTTCGCTGGCCGTGGGCCTGGCGGCGATGCTGATGGCCATCACGGTGGGCGTGATCATCGGCGCGATCGCCGGCATCTCGCGCGGATGGGTCGATGCCGCGCTGATGTGGGTCACCGACCTCTTCCTCTCGCTGCCGCAGTTGCCGCTGCTGCTGCTGCTGATCTTCCTCTTTCGCGACCCGCTGAAAGCGGTCTTCGGGCCGGAGGTCGGGATCTTCATTCTCATCGTCGTGGTGATCGGCGGCTTCCGATGGATGCCGGTGGCGCGCCTGGTGCGGGCGCAGTTCTTCTCGCTGCGCGAGAAGGAGTTCGTCGAGGCCGCGCGCGCGCTGGGCGCCAGCACCTCGCGCCAGGTCGTGCGCCACATCCTGCCCAACTCCCTTGGGCCGGTGATCGTGGCCGCGACCATCGACGTGGCCGCGGCCATCATCGCCGAGTCGACGCTGTCCTTCCTGGGGCTGGGCTTCCCGCCGGACATCCCCACCTGGGGCCGCATCCTCTTCGACAGCAAGGACTACCTGGACATCGCGATGCACTGGGCGCTGTTCCCGGGCCTGGCGATCTTCGTCGCCGTGCTGACGATCAACTTCATCGGTGACGGGCTGCGCGACGCGCTCGACCCGCGGCGGGTGCTGTAGACCCATGGCCTTGCTCGAGATCCGCGGGCTGAAGACCCACTTCAAGACCGACGACGGCTGGTTGCACGCCGTCGACGGCGTGGACCTGGCCATCGACGCCGGGCAGACGGTCTGCGTCGTCGGCGAGTCGGGCTGCGGCAAGTCGGTCACGGCCAAGACCGTGATGAAGCTCATCGACATGCCGCCCGGGCGCATCGTCGCCGGCGAGGTGCGCTGGAAGGGCCGCGATCTCGTGCCGCTGCCCCCCGAGGAGATGCAGAAGGTGCGCGCGAAGGAAATCGCGATCATCTTCCAGGAGCCGATGACCTCGCTGAACCCCGTGTTCACGGTGGGCGAACAGATCGCCGAATCTTTGCGCCTGCACGAGGGCCTGTCGCGCAAGGCCGCGCTGGACCGCGCGGTGGAGATGCTGCGCCTGGTGCGCATCCCCACGCCAGAGAAGCGGGTGCGCGACTACCCGCACCAGTTCTCCGGCGGCATGCGCCAGCGCGTGATGATCGCCATCGCCCTGGCCTGCAAGCCCCAGCTGTTGATCGCCGACGAGCCCACGACGGCGCTGGACGTGACCATCCAGGCCCAGATCCTCGACCTGATCGCCGAGCTCAAGGCCGAGCTCGGCATGGCGGTGATGCTGATCACCCACGCCATGGGCGTGGTGGCCGAGGTGGCGCAGCGCGTGGTCGTGATGTACGCCGGCAAGGTGGTCGAGGAGGCGCCGGTGGAGACGCTGTTCGCGCGCCCGCTGCACCCCTACACCCAGGGCCTGATCCGCTCGATCCCGCGCATCGACCTGGCCGCCACGCACAAGGTGCGCCTCGAGGCCATCCCGGGCACGGTGCCCAAGCTGATCGAGCCTGGCGAAGGCTGCCGCTTCGCGAGCCGCTGCCGCCGCGCCACACCCGATTGCAGCGCCGCCACCCCGCCGCTGCGCGAGCTCGCGCCCGGCCACCGCGTGGCCTGCTTCCTGGCCGAGGAGGCGGCATGAACCCGGCCAGCGACGTGTCTGCAGCGCCTTCGGCCGAGCCGCTGCTGAAGGTGCGCGACCTCGTCAAGCACTTCCCGGTGCGGGGCGGCGTCTTCAAGCGCCAGATCGGCAAGGTGTACGCCGTCGACGGGGTGAGCTTCGAGCTCGCCGCCGGCCAGACGCTGGGCGTGGTCGGCGAGTCGGGCTGCGGCAAGAGCACGATGGGCCGCTGCATCCTGCGCCTGATCGAGCCCACCTCGGGCCAGGTGTGGTTCGACGGCAAGGAGGTCACCGCGCTCGAGGCCGAGGAACTGCGCGCGATGGCGCGGCAGATGCAGATCATCTTCCAGGACCCGTACGCCTCGCTGAACCCCCGCATGACGGTGGCGGCCATCATCGGCGAGGCGCTGACCATCCACAAGCTCGCGCCGTCCCGACAAGCCTGGCAGGACCGCATCGTCGAGCTGCTCGAGACCGTGGGCCTGAGCGCCGACCACATGCGGCGCTACCCTCACGAGTTCTCCGGCGGCCAGCGCCAGCGCATCGGCATCGCCCGCGCGCTGGCGGTCAACCCGCGCCTCATCGTCTGTGACGAGGCCGTCTCCGCGCTGGACGTGTCGATCCAGGCGCAGGTGATCAACCTGCTCGAGGACCTGCAGGCCAAGCTCGGCCTGACCTACATCTTCATCGCCCACGATCTGTCCGTCGTCGAGCACATCAGCGACCGCGTGGCCGTGATGTACCTCGGCCGCATCGTCGAGCTCGCAAGCGCGCGCGAGCTCTACACGACGCCGCGCCACCCCTACACCGAGGCCCTGCTGTCGGCCGTGCCCATCCCGGACCCGACGGTTCGGCGCAAGCGCATCATGCTGCAGGGCGACGTGCCCAGTCCCATCAACCCACCGGCAGGCTGCCACTTCCACACCCGCTGCCCCAAGGCGCAGCACCCGCGCTGCAGCACCGAGCGGCCGACGCTGAAGCAGGCGGCGGACGGGCACTGGGTGGCCTGCCACTTCCACAACTGAACCACCGATGGGCGTGCGGTCGCGGCCCGGCCCCGCGCGGGCCTGGGCCACCCCCTCGGTATACTCTGGCTTTCCCACCGGGCAGGAGCCCGCCGGCCCCTCGCGCAGGGCGCCAGGCAGCGACTGTCGCCCAGCATGACCAAGTACGTCTTCGTCACCGGCGGCGTGGTGTCCTCTCTCGGCAAGGGCATCGCCGCGGCCTCCCTGGCGGCGATCCTCGAGTCCCGCGGCCTCAAGGTCACCCTCGTCAAGCTCGACCCCTACCTCAACGTCGACCCGGGGACGATGAGTCCCTTCCAGCACGGCGAGGTCTTCGTCACCGACGACGGCGCCGAGACCGACCTGGACCTCGGGCACTACGAGCGCTTCATCACCACGCGGATGAAGCGCAGCAACAACTTCACCACCGGGCAGATCTACAAGAGCGTGCTCGAGAAGGAGCGCCGCGGCGATTACCTGGGCAAGACAGTGCAGGTGATCCCGCACGTCACGAACGAGATCCAGGAGTTCGTGCGACGCGGCGCCAACGGCGTGGACGTGGCCATCGTCGAGATCGGCGGCACGGTCGGCGACATCGAGTCCCTGCCCTTCCTCGAGGCCGTGCGCCAGCTCAGCCTGAAGCTCGGTCCCGCGCACACGGCCTTCGTCCACCTCACCTACGTGCCGTGGATCGCTGCCGCCGGCGAGCTCAAGACCAAGCCGACGCAGCACACGGTGCAGAAGCTGCGCGAGATCGGCATCCAGCCCGACGCGCTGCTTTGCCGCGCAGACCGTCCGATCCCCGACGACGAGCGCGAGAAGATTAGCCTGTTCACCAACGTGCCGCAGCACGGCGTGATCTCCATGCAGGACGTGGACACCATCTACAAGGTGCCACGCCTGCTGCACGAGCAGGGCCTGGACGAGCTGATCTGCATGAAGCTGCAGCTGCTCACCCGGCCTGCCGACCTGAAGCGCTGGGACGCGCTCGTGCACGAGCTCGCGCACCCCGAGGCCAGTGTGCGCATCGCGATGTGCGGCAAGTACACCGACCTGTCGGACTCTTACAAGTCGTTGAACGAGGCCCTGCGCCACGCCGGCATCCACAACCACGCGCGCGTGGTCATCGAGTACGTGGACGCCGAGACGCTGACACCGCAGACGGTCTCGCGGCTCGCCGGCTTCGACGCCATCCTCGTGCCTGGCGGCTTCGGCAAGCGCGGCATCGAGGGCAAGATCTGCGCCGTGCAGTTCGCGCGCGAGCAGCGCATCCCCTATCTCGGCATCTGCCTGGGCATGCAGGTGGCCACGATCGAGTACGCGCGCCACGTCGCCGGGCTCGAGGGCGCGAACTCCACCGAGTTCGAGCCTGCCACGCCGCACCCCGTCATCGCGCTGATCGACGAGTGGCAGGACCGCGACGGCACGATCCAGAAGCGTGACGCGAACTCCGACCTCGGCGGGACGATGCGCCTGGGCGCACAGAGTTCCGACGTGCGCCCAGGCACGCTCGCGCACCGCATCTACGGCGCCGTCGTGACCGAGCGTCACCGCCACCGCTACGAGGCCAACGAGCGCTACCTCGAACGCCTGCAGCAGTCCGGGCTCGTGATCTCGGCGCTGACGCAGCGCGAGAAGCTGACCGAGATCGTCGAGTTGCCGCAGGACCGCCACCCCTGGTTCGTCGGCGTGCAGTTCCACCCCGAGTTCAAGAGCACGCCCTGGGGCAGCCACCCGCTGTTCGACAGCTACGTTGCCGCGGCCCTGGAGCACCGGCGCGCGCGCGCCGCGGCGCTGGCGGCCGCCTGACGATGCAGCTCTGCGGCTTCGAGGTCGGGCTGCACCGGCCCTTCTTCCTGATCGCCGGCCCCTGCGTCGTCGAGAGCCTGGGGCTGCAGCTCGAGGTGGCCGGCCGCCTGAAGGAGATCACGGCCGCGCTGGGCATCCCCTTCGTCTTCAAGAGCAGCTACGACAAGGCCAATCGCTCCAGCGGCGCCTCCTTCCGCGGCCCGGGCATGGACGAGGGCCTGCGCATCCTCGCGGAGGTGCGGCGCCAGCTCGGCGTGCCGGTGCTGACCGACGTCCACACCGAGGCCGAGGTGCCGGCCGTGGCGGCCGTCGTCGACGTGCTGCAGACGCCCGCCTTCCTGTGCCGGCAGACCGACTTCATCCGCGCCGTGGCACAGAGCGGCCGGCCGGTCAACATCAAGAAAGGCCAGTTCCTCGCGCCGCACGACATGCGCCACGTCATCGACAAGGCGCGCGCGGCCGCGCGCGAGGCAGGGCTGTCCGAGGACCGCTTCCTCGCCTGCGAGCGCGGCGCGAGCTTCGGCTACAACAACCTCGTCTCCGACATGCGCAGCCTGGCCATCCTGCGCGAGACCGGCGCGCCGGTGGTCTTCGACGCCACGCACAGCGTGCAGCTGCCCGGCGGCCAGGGCGCGAGTTCTGGCGGACAGCGCGAGTTCGTGCCGGTACTGGCGCGGGCTGCCGTGGCCGTGGGCGTGGCCGGGCTCTTCATGGAGACCCACCCCGACCCTGCGCGCGCGCTGTCCGACGGCCCCAACGCCGTGCCGCTGAAGCACATGGCGGCGCTGCTGGAGCAGCTCGTCGGCCTGGACCGGCTCGTCAAGGCCCACCCCTGGCTCGAGAACGACTTCACCTGCTGACCTCCCCGCGGCCGCAGACACCCCCTCCCTTCATCCAGAACCCAGAGAACGAACCCATGAGCGCCATCGTCGACATCGTCGGCCGCGAAATCCTCGACAGCCGAGGCAACCCCACCGTCGAGTGCGACGTCCTGCTCGAATCGGGCACCATGGGCCGTGCCGCCGTGCCCTCCGGGGCCTCCACCGGCAGCCGCGAGGCCATCGAGCTGCGTGACGGCGACACCGCGCGCTACCTCGGCAAGGGCGTGCTGCGCGCCGTCGAGCACGTCAACACCGAGATCTCCGAGGCCGTGCTCGGCCTGGACGCCAGCGAGCAGGCCTTCCTGGACAAGACCCTGATCGACCTTGACGGCACCGAAAACAAGAGCCGCCTGGGCGCCAACGCGATGCTGGCCGTCAGCATGGCCGTAGCGCGCGCCGCAGCCGAGGAGTCGGGCCTGCCGCTGTACCGCTACTTCGGCGGCATGGGCGGCATGCAGCTGCCGGTGCCGATGATGAACGTCATCAACGGCGGCGCTCACGCCAACAACAACCTCGACCTGCAGGAGCTGATGATCATCCCCGTGGGTGCGCCGAGCTTCCGCGAGGCCGTGCGCTGGGGCGCGGAGACCTTCCACGCGCTGAAGAAGATCATCGACAGCCGCGGCATGAGCACCGCCGTCGGCGACGAAGGCGGCTTCGCGCCCAGCGTGGCAAGCCACGAGGCCGCGATCCAGCTCATCCTGGAGGCCATCGACAAGGCCGGCTACACCGCCGGCGAGCAGATGGCCATCGGCCTGGATTGCGCCGCCAGCGAGTTCTACAAGGACGGCAGGTACCACCTCGAGGGCGAGGGCCTGCAGCTCGAGGCCGCGGCCTGGACGGACATGCTGGCCGCGTGGTGCGACAAGTACCCCATCGTCAGCATCGAGGACGGCATGCACGAGGGCGATTGGGACGGCTGGAAGCTGCTGACCGAGCGCCTGGGCCGCAAGGTGCAGCTCGTCGGCGACGACCTGTTCGTCACCAACACCAGGATCCTGAAGGAAGGCATCGAGCGCGGCATCGCCAACTCCATCCTCATCAAGATCAACCAGATCGGCACGCTGACCGAGACCTTCGCCGCCATCGAGATGGCCAAGCGCGCCGGCTACACCGCCGTCATCAGCCACCGCTCCGGCGAGACCGAGGACTCCACCATCGCCGACATCGCGGTCGGCACCAACGCCGGCCAGATCAAGACCGGCTCGATGAGCCGCAGCGACCGCATCGCCAAGTACAACCAGCTCCTGCGCATCGAGGAGGACCTGGGCGACATCGCGAGCTACCCCGGGCGCGCGGCCTTCTACAACCTGCGCTGACCCCCCTGCTGCCGACCGATGCGCTGGCTCACCGTCGTCCTCGGCGCGCTGCTGCTGCTGGTGCAGGCGGACCTGTGGTTCGGCCGCGGCGGCCTGCCGCACCAGTGGCGGCTGGAGTCCGAGCTGGCCGCGCAGCAGCAGGCCAATGCGGCCGCGCGCGAGCGCAACGCCCGCACCTCCGCCGAGGTCTCGGACCTGAAGGAAGGCCTCGAGATGGTCGAGGAGAAGGCGCGCCACGACCTGGGCATGATTCGCCCCGACGAGATCCTGGTCCAGGTCTCCAAGCCGCGGTGAGGGCCGCCTGCTGACCGACGCCACGCCGGGCCGCAACGCCCCGTCAGTACTGCTGGCGGTGGTGGACGGCGGCTGCGGGGGCGCCGTCACCCTGGACCGTTTTGCCACAGCCCTGGCGCGGAGGATCGTCCGGGAAACCGGCTTGGACGCACGCGCGCACGGCCCCGGGCGCAAGGAACCCGAGCCCGGGAGTGAAGTGCTGGTGTGGGCTGGGCTGCCCGGCCCTTCGGCCCGGGACGCTGCGGTCGACCTGGTGCTGATGCTTGAAGGGGGGAGGCCCGCCAACGCAGGGCCGTCCTGGCGCGACGCCCTCATCGCCGCCGGCCTGCCCTGGGCCTGCGTCGGCGGGTGGACCGACAACATCGCTGCCCTGGCCGTCGATGGCGCGTCCCTGGCCCCCCGTATCGGCGCTCCCGGCGGTGTCTTCGACGCCGCTCTTGACGACGCAGTCGGCACAGCCCTCGACACCGCACTGCACACCGCCCTCGATGCTGCCGCCCCCCTGCTGCGACGTCGAGCACGCCCGGGCGCTGGCCTCTTCACCCGCCTGGCGCACCGCAACGCCGAGCACGCCGGCTGGCGCTGGGCCTGCGAAAGCTGCGACGTGCCCGAGTGCGAGCACGCCCTGCGGCTGGCATCCCGTATGGACACGGGCCCGACTCTCCGTTAGAAATCCGCCATGCATCTGGTCGTCGTCGGCACCGGCATCGTCGGAACCTGTTGCGGGGCCTGGTTGCAGCGCGACGGCCACCGCATCACCTTCATCAGCACGGACGCGCCCGGCGAGGCCTGCTCCTTCGGCAACGCCGGGTCGCTCTCGCCCAGCGCCTGCCTGCCGGTGGGCATGCCCGGCCTGTGGAAGCAAGTGCCACGCTGGCTGCTGCGCGCCGACGGACCCCTGGCCATCCGGCCCGCCTACCTGCCGGCGCTGCTGCCGTGGCTTTGGCGATTCGTCCGCCACAGCTCGCGCGACGAGGTCGTGCGCATCGCCACTGCGATGCGCGGTCTTCTCGCCCCCATCTTCGAGGCCTACGAGCCCCTGCTGGACCGGGCGCAGGCGCAGCGGTGGGTACGACGCACGGGCTGTCTCTACGTCTACAGTGGCCCCGACGCCGCCCGGCGCTGGGCCTGGGGCATGGCGCTGCGGCGCAGCCTTGGCGTGGAGCTGCGCGACGTCGACCAGGACGAACTCGAGACACTCGAGCCCGACCTGAAAGGGCGCTTTCGGTTCGGCGTCCTGGCGCCCGAGAATGGCTCGACGCTGGACCCCTCGCAACTCGTCAAGGCCCTGCATGCCCGGTGCGAAGCCGACGGCGCCACCACGCTGCGCGCCACCGTGCAGGGCTTCGAAACCAGCAGGGGCCGCGTCACTGCCGTGCGCACCGCCGACGGCCGGCGTGTGGAGTGCGACGGTGTCGTCTTGGCCGGCGGCGCCTGGTCGGCCCGCCTTGCACGGCAGTTGGGCGCACGCGTGCCGCTGGAGTCGCAACGCGGCTACCACGTCACGGTCCAGAGCAACAACCTGGGCCTGCGTCACACGGTGATGGCGCCCGAGTACAACCTGATGATCAACCCCATGGGAATGGGCCTGCGGCTGGCGGGCACGGTGGAGTTCGCGGGCTTGGCGCCGCCGCCCGACCCGGCACGGGCCGCTGTCCTGCTGGAGAAGGGCCGCGAGATGTTCCCGCACCTCGACACGAGCCGCCACACGCACTGGATGGGACACCGCCCCTGCCTGCCAGACAGCCTGCCGGTCATCGGGCCCGCGCCCGGCCGGGCCAACGCCTGGCTGGCCTTCGGCCACGGGCACGTGGGCATGTGCGGCGGAGCCACCACCGGGCGTGAGATTGCCCACCTGGTGGCCGGGCGCACGCCGCAGGTCGACCTGCGGCCCTTCCGCGCGGACCGGTTCTGAGGGTTTCCAGCTTGCATACCGATGAACGGCGAGTGCAGTGGAGCCCTTCGGGCCGAGCACTTCGCGTCGAGCTCGGTACACATCGACAAGCGCAGCGCGAACCCAGGCGTGGGTGAACCGCAGGTTCTGCTCCTTGGCGACATCGTCCCTGACGCCAGCTCGGCGCGCCCCGCATCAGGCTCTTCGAATGACCCTCAGCCACCCATGTCCCAGGTCGCGCTGATCTGCACCACGGGCTTTTCCGACGTGCTCACCCTCGGGCGCCAGAACCGCGCGGATCCCTACGCCCTGCACGTGGGGCCCTCCCCCTGGGAGACCTTGCTGCCCGCGGGCTGGCGGGTGGAGGTGGAAGGGAGACTGGACGCGCGCGGCCAGGAGGTGGTGCCACTGCGGCTGACAGCAGGTGAGCCCAGCGCGGCCAGCGCCTCGCTGGGCGACCAGCTCGACGCCCTGCCCCGCCGGCCCGTGGCCTATGCGGTGTGCCTGCTGCACGGGCACACGCACCCGGCGCACGAGCAGCGCGTACGCGACCACCTGCGTGCGCGCGACCCAGCCTGCCGCGTGGTGTGCTCCCACGAGCTCGCGCTCGGCCCCGATGCGGGCGAGTTCGAATGGACGCGCGCCACGGTCGAGGCGGCAGGTCTGGTCGGCACAGCCCCCCCAGCGAACGCGCCGGCAATCAACCTCGCCACCGCGGAAGAACCCTGGCATCCCTGGGCCCAGGCGCTCGAGGCCCTGTGCGACGAGATGCAGGCCACGCTGGTGAGCGAGGCCGTCTCCTCGGTGGTGCGCGAGGCCATGGACTGCGCAGCCGCCTTCTTCCTGCCCGACGGGCGGCTGGCGGCCCAGGCGCGCTCGCTGCCGCTGCTGCTGGGCAGTCTGCAGCCGGCGGTGGCTGGGTTGCTGGCCCACCACCCGGCGGCGCAGATGGCGCCCGGCGACGGCTACCTGAGCAACGACCCCTGGTCCGGCGGCACCCACCTGCCCGATTTCGTGCTGCTGCGACCGGCCTACGTGGACGGCCGGCTCCTGGGCGTGCTCGCCACCATCCTGCACCATCAGGACGTGGGCGGCGTCACCCCGGGGTCGGTGCCGACGGACGCGACCAGCATCCACCAGGAAGGGCTGCGCATACCGCCGCTGCGCCTGTACCGCCAAGGCGCGATCGAGCCCGACCTGGAGCGCCTGCTGGCAGCCAACTCTCGGCGCCCGGCGCAACTGCTGGGCGACCTGGCCGCGCAATGGACCGCACTCACCCGCGGCGAGGCGGCGCTGGCCCACGTGGCCCGACGCTTCGAAGAGCGCTTCGACGCCTTGGCCATCCAGGCGCTCGACGCCGCAGAACAGGCCACCCGCGCAGCCCTGCACGCCGTGCCCGACGGTGAGGCCGTCTGGCGTGACGCCCTCGACGGCGACGGCCTCGACACCGCGCCGGTGGCGTTGGAAGTACGCCTGCGCAAGCATGGCGCCGCCCTGGAGGTCGACCTGCGCGGCTGCGCGCCCCAGACCCGTGGGCCGGTCAACGCCTCGCGTGGGGCCGTCCGCGCTGCCGTCACCTACCTGGCCCATGCGATCGCCCCGCAGGCACCGCGCAACGGCGGCGCCACCGTGGCGCTGGAAGTGCTGAGCACCCCGGGCACCATCGTCGACCCCAGGCCGGGCGCGGCCCTGAACGCCCGCACCAACCTCGTCAAGCTGCTGGCCAACGCGATGCTCGGCGCCTGGTCGCGCCTGTTGCCGCGGCAGATGCCGGCGCCCAACGCCGGCGTCGCCGTGGTGCTGAGCCTCAGCGGCGAGGCCGAGGGCCAGCCCTGGGTCTACACCGAGATCATCGCCTCGGCTGCCGGCGGCGCGCCCTGGGGGCCGGGCGGCAGCGGCGTCTCCACCGACGTGGGCAACGCCCGCAACACCCCGGCCGAGGTGATCGAGCGGCAGGCCCCGCTGCGCGTGGAGCGCATCGGCCTGCACCGCGGCTCCGGCGGCGCCGGGCGCCACGCAGGCGGCTGCGGCGTGGAGCGGGCCTACCGCCTGCTGCGCGGCCAAGGAATCGTCTCCTATCGCAGCGAGCGCCACACCGTGCCGGCCCAGGGCGCCGCCGGCGGCGGGCCCGGCCGCACCGGCGCCGCCTGGATCGAACGCTCCGACGGTCACCGCACCGAGCTGCCCGCCAAGGCCCGCGCCAGCTGGGCCGCGGGCGACGTGCTGATGATCCGCACCGCGGGTGCAGGCGGCTGGGGGGAGTCCGGCACCAGCGCCACCGCCGCCGATGCCGCGTCAGCAGCAGGGGCTGACACCGACACCACCGCCGGAGCGGGAGCCGACGGCGCCTGCGCCACCAACAGGAGCACCGAATGACGCCACCCTCCCCCGCCTGGCTGACCGACGTCGAGGTCCTGGCCTTCGACGTCTTCGGCACCGTCGTCGACTGGCACGGCAGCATACGGCGCGAGGTCGAGCGCAAGTTCCCCGGCATCGACGGCGACGCGTTCGCCCGGGCCTGGCGCGCCGGCTACAAGCCGGCGATGGCGCGCGTGATGCGCGGCGAGCAGGGCTGGACACTGATCGACGACCTGCACCGCGGCATCCTCGACGAGATCCTGCCCCGCTTCGGGCTTGGCCATCTGGGCGAAGAACAGCGCGCGCACCTGAACCGCGCCTGGCACCGCCTCGACCCCTGGCCCGACGTCGTCGGAGGCCTCGCCCGCCTGCGCCGTCGGCGCCTGGTGTGCACGCTGTCCAACGGCAACCTCGGCCTGCTTGCGCGGCTGTCGCACCACGGCTGCCTGGCCTGGGACTGCCTGCTCAGCGCCGAGGTCTTCCGCGCCTACAAGCCCGACCCGGCCACCTACGGGGGCGTGGCGCGCGTGTTCGACGTGCCGCCGCAGCGCGTGATGCTTGTGGCCGCCCACCACGACGACCTGGCCGCGGCGCGCGCCTGCGGCCTGCGCACGGCCTACATCGAGCGCCCGCTGGAGTTCGGCGCCGCGCAGCCCAAGGACGTGTCGCCGCGCGAGGGCAACGACCTGCACTGCAGCGACCTGGCCGCACTGGCCGACCTGCTGGACGGCTGAACTGCAGCAACCTGCAGCCAAGCCCGCACCCCTGCCCCGCCCCTGCAACGGCCATGCGCGTCCTCGTCCTCTACTGCCACCCGCTCGACGACAGCTTCAACGCCGCAGTCCACCGCGCCGCCGTCGAGGCCCTGCGCGCCGCAGGGCACGAGGTCGACGACTGCGACCTCTACGCCGAGGGCTTCGACCCCGTGCTGAGGGGCGACGAACGCCTGCGCTACCACGACCTGGCGCACAACCGCGAAGGCGTCGAGCCCTACGTGCAGCGCCTGCTGCAGGCCCAGGCCCTGGTGCTGGTCTTCCCGGTGTGGAGCTTCGGCCTGCCGGCGATGCTCAAGGGCTGGTTCGACCGTGTGCTGGTGCCCGGCGTCTCCTTCCACCTCGAGGCGCGCGGCCGCATCCGCCCCGGGCTCACGCACCTGCGCCACATCGTCGGCATCGCCACCTACGGCACACCGCGCTGGAAAGCCTGGTTGATGGCCGACCCGCCGCGCGCCGCCGTCAAGCGCTTCCTCAAGCGCCTGAGCGCCGGACGGGCGCGCGCCGACTACCTGGCCTGCTATCACATGAACGTGGCGAGCGCGGCGCGGCGCGAGCGCTTCCTGCGGGAGGTGCAGGCGGGAATGCGGGAGCTGGTGGTGGGCTGACGTTCCTTGCCTGCGCTGCGCAGTCGCCGACCGACCGCGAGCATTCGGTGCAATCCTCGCCCATCGGAGCAGCAATTCCACTTTGCCTCGTGTTCGGATTTACGGGGACAACTCTGTCCAAAGAGCCGCGTCCAGGACCTCAACCCGAGGCAGTGGGAAAAGCACTTTTTGTACGCCCCCCCAGCGATTCGCGACGCACATCCGAAGCGTTCGGGCAATGGCGCCCATGGATCAGCACCTACGGCGCAAATTTGCAATCGATTACAATTACGCGTTGTTCTGATATCCCCGCCGTAATTCCGCGACGAGGAATGACCACCGGCCGGTCGGCAAGTTCTAGGAGGACACGCGTGTCACTGTCGCACCGCCGGATCTACACCCGTGCCGACCTTGTCAGGCTGGTGGAACCCGGGAGCATTGCGATCGTTGGGGCTTCTCCGACCGCCGGTTCCTTTGGCGCATTGACACTGGCCAACCTGAGGCAGTACGCCGGCCGTATCCATCTCGTCAACTCGAAGTACGCGAGTATTGGTGACATCCCCTGCCGTCGCTCGCTGGCAGACCTCCCGGAGTCGCCTGACTGCGTGGTCATCGCGGTGTCCCGGGAGTCGGTTGAATCTGTCGTCCACGAGTGCGTGGCCCGAAAGGTCGGCGGAATCATCATCTACGCCTCCGGCTACGCGGAAACGGGCAAGACCGAGCGCATTGCCCAGCAGGCGCGTCTCACCGCGATCGCGCGTGCCTCCGGCATCCCCATCGTCGGGCCCAACGTCATGGGCCAGTTCAACTTTGCCGGTGGTGCGCTGGCCAGTTTCGTCAGCACCTTGCGGTCCAGTTCGGTTGGCGAGCGCGCCATCGGCGTCGTCAGTCAGTCGGGGGCGTTGGGCGTATCTCTGTGTCAGGCTGCAGAAACCGGCGTGTCGATCAGCCATCTGCTACTGTCCGGAAACTCCTGCGACTTCAATGTCGCGGATGGCATTGCCTATCTGGCGGAGGACCCGTCCTGTCAGGCAATCGCATGTGTATTCGAAGGCATGACGGATCCGCTGCGACTGCTGGAAGCGGGCGAGTTGGCCATGGCGCACAACAAGCCGGTCGTGGTCTGCAAGATTGGCACGGGCGAAATGGGGGCTGCGGCCGCCATATCCCACACCGGGTCGCTGGCCGGATCGAGTGCGGCGTACCGCGCCCTGTTCGCGCGCGCCGGCATGGTCGTCGTGGACAACTTCGAAGACCTCATCGAGACAACCGCCTTCTTTGCCAAACTGCCCGCGCTGAGGGCCAAGGGGGTGGCTGTTCTTAGTGCCTCTGGCGGAGCCGGAATCATGGCCGCGGACAGGGCCGAACAGCATGGGGTGCCCCTACCCCAGCCGAACGAAGAGGCCAGCAAGACGCTGGTTGCCACGATTCCGGAGTTTGGTTCGCCGCGCAATCCCTGTGACGTGACCGCTCAGATCGTGTCGAGACCCGAGATGACGCGTATCTGCGCAGACGCATTGCTGGGCGACCACAACTTCGGCACCCTGGTCGTGAACTTGGGTAGCGCCACCCGGAATCAGGCTGCCGCGATTGCCCTGTACAGCGCGCTGGCGCGTCAGCATGGCAAGATGGTCTGCACGACCTGGAGTACCCAGTGGAACGACGGACCTGGCAGCCGTGAGGCTGCCCTCGATCCGAACGTCGCCCTGTTCCGGTCGTACAACCGGTGTTTCGCTGCCATTGCGGCCTGGCATTGGCGGGAGGACCGCCGCCTAGAGCGGCCGCAAGCACGAGTTCGCCAGTCGCCACCTGCTGCCAGGGAGCGCGCAGCCGCATTGATCCGACAAGCCCCCAATGCCACTCTGACCGAGCGCGAAGCCAAAGCGGTGCTGGCGCTGTACGGAGTGCCCGTGACGAACGAACACTTGGTGCAGGACGCTGACAGTGCGGTTGCCGCAGCGTCCAGACTGGGTTATCCGGTGGCGATGAAGGTAGAGTCCCCAGACATCGCGCACAAGACCGAAGCCGGGGTCATCCGACTGGATCTGCGCAGCGAGGCCGATGTGCGGGCAGCCTACGATGTCCTGATGGTCAATGCGATAAAGGCCGTCCGCCTCGACCGCGTCAACGGCGTGCTCATCCAGCCCTTGGTTGCGAAGGGCATCGAGATCGTGGTGGGCGGCCGTACCGAATCGCAGTTTGGTGCGCAGGTCGTCGTGGGTCTGGGGGGGGTCTTGATCGAGTTGATGAACGACATCGTACTGGAACTGGCCCCCGTGACCCAAAGCCAGGCGGTCGGCATGCTGGACCGCCTGAAGGGGCGCAAGGCGCTGAATGGCTTTCGCGGCATGGCGCCAGTCGATGCGGCAGCGCTTGCCGATGTCATAGTCCGGTTGTCGGAGTTCGCCGAGGATCAGCAAGACCTGGTCGGCGAGTTTGACGTCAACCCATTGATCTGCGCTGGCTCCAGCGTGGTCGCCGTGGATGCACTGATCGTGCGGCGCGGTTGAGCGGTTCCCCCACAGACGCAGGCGATGAGGAGCGAGCGATGGCTGTCCTGACCGAGGAGCAGCGCATGCTGCGCGCTGCGGCCCACGACTGGGTGACACGAAGGTCGCCCATTCGTGCCTTGCGCGACATGCGTGACCGGGGTACAGAGCTGGGTTATGAACCGGCTGTCTGGACGGAGATGGCCAATATGGGCTGGGCAGGCGCGATTATTCCGGTCGAGTATGGCGGCTCGGGCCTGGGCTGCCTGGATCTCGCCCTCGTGCTCGAAGAACTGGGCCGAACGTTGACGGCGTCGCCCCTGATCGCTTCCGGCCTTGTTGGCGCGTCGGCATTGATTCTCGGCGGGAGCACTCGACAGAAGCAGGCCTGGCTGCCCAAGGTGGCGGAAGGAAGAGCCATCGTCACGCTGGCAGTGGACGAGCTCAGGCACCATGACCCGCAAAGGGTCGGGACAGAGGTCGTGGGTGGCAGGTTGTCCGGCAGGAAAGTCTTCGTACTCGAAGGCATGGCGGCTGACCTATTCGTGGTCTCCGCTCGGGCTGCTGGCGTGGTCGAGTTGTACCTCATACGTGCTGATGCAGGCGGGCTATCGCTACAGCGGCTTTCCTTGGCGGACAGCCGGGGCGCTGCAAGCCTGAGCTTCGAGGGTGTCGAGGTGAGCGATGACGACAGGCTGTCAGGCGGCGCTGCGCTGCTCGATCAGATCCTGGACAGGGCGCGCGCGGGAATTGCCGCCGAGATGCTGGGCTCCGCGCTACAGGCCTTCGAGCAGACGCTGGACTACCTGAAGACCCGCGTGCAGTTCGATCAACCCATCGGCAGCTTCCAGGCCTTGCAGCATCGGGCGGCCAAGATGTTGACTGAACTGGAACTCTCGCGATCGGCCGTCGACGCCGCCTGCAGGGCGATTGACGCCTGCTCACCCGATACCGCGGCCTTGGTCAGTCTGGCCAAGGTAAAGGTCGGTGATACGTTCCACCTGGTCAGCAACGAAATGGTGCAGATGCATGGTGGCATTGCCATGACAGATGCGCATGACGCCGGTTTTTACCTGAAGCGCGCCCGTGCGGCGGAAGCGGTATTCGGCAATCAGGCGTTCCATCGAGATCGATACGCCAGATGCCAAGGCTACTGAAGCCAAGGAGACGGCAATGTCTGACGCGGATCGCAGGATAGAAACCCGCATGTGCGCTGCGGGCGGTCTCGCTTGAACGGGGAGGGGTTTCTCGTTCCAACCCAGGGAGTGGTCGCGATGAAATATGAACAGATTCTGGTTGAGATCCGTGGGCCCGTGCAGCTGGTCACCTTGTACCGGCCGCAGCGGATGAACGCATGGACCTACCGCATGGCGCACGAACTTCTGCAAAGCTTCGCCGAGGCGGATACGAACGATGACATTAGAGCTGTCGTGGTGACCGGACATGGCGATGTCTTTTGCGCTGGCGCAGACCTTGGGGGCGGATCGGAGACGTTTTCGGGTCTTGGTGGTGCGACGGGCACTGAGGAAGACCGGCGAAACACGCGCGAGGCGATCCAGGCCCGGCAGACCAAGACCCCCATCATCGCGGCGATCAACGGCGCCGCCGTCGGGGCCGGTCTGACCCAGACCATGGCCTGGGACTTGCGTGTCTCCGCGGAAGACGCCAAGTTGGGCTTCGTCTTCAACCGTCGTGGGGTCATGCCGGACGCCGACCTCTTGTGGACGATTCCCCGCATGATCGGCTATGGGGCCGCAATGGACCTGCTTCTGACAGGACGCATATTCCTTGGGGCCGAAGGCAAGGAGTTGGGTCTCGTCCACCGATCCGTACCGCGCGCCGAGGTCCTGGACACCGCCATGGCGCTGGCCAATGATATTGCCGTCAACACGGCACCGGTCTCCGTTGCGCTCACCAAGCGGCTCATGTACGACTTCCTCAACCGTGATTGGCCTGAGGCCGACCAGCTTCAACGTGAGGTCTTCGCCTGGATGGGCAAGCAGCCCGACGCGCGCGAGGGTGTGGCGTCTTTCCAGGAGCGCAGGCCGCCAAAGTGGAAGATGTCCAAGACCAAGGACTTGCCCGCCGTGCTCCAAATGCCCCCGCGCCACAGGTAAAGCGATGAATCTCGAAGAGAGCACGGACATCGAGGCGTTTCGCCTGGAGGCGCGGCAGTGGCTCGAGGAGCACTTCCCGACCTCACTAGCAGACAACCCCACGCGGCAAGCCGTCGACATCTTCGGACCGGACAATACCGACCCCGCCTTCCTGCTCTGGAAAGCCAGGATGGGCGACAAGGGCTGGACGGTGCCCCGGTGGCCCCGGCCGTATGGTGGAGCCGGGCTCTCTTCGCTGCGGGTGAAGGTGCTGGCCGAAGAGATGGCGCGGATCGGTGCGACCAACCCTGTGCAGGGAATGGGCGTGAACCTTCTCGGGCCCACTCTGCTGGAGTTCGGCAGCGAGGAGCAGAAACTGCGCCATCTGCCGCCTGCGGCGCGCGGCGAGGTTCGATGGTGCCAGGGTTATTCCGAGCCTGGAGCGGGATCGGATCTGGCCTCCCTGCAGTGCCGCGCCGAGGATCTGGGCGACAGTTTCCTGGTCAACGGCCAGAAGGTCTGGACGAGCGGCGCACACTTTGCGCACTGGTGTTTCTGCTTGGTCCGCACAGACCGCAGCCGCAAGCAAGGAGGCATCAGCTTCCTTCTGATCGACATGCGTTCGCCGGGCGTGGAAGCTCGGCCAATCACATTGATCTATGGTGGTTCGACCTTTTGCGAGGTGTTCTTCAAGGACGTGGTGGTTCCCAAGGCCAACCTCGTCGGTCCGGTCAACGGCGGATGGGCAGTGGCCAAGCGTCTGTTGCAGTTCGAGCGGGGCGGGATAGGCGATGGACGCCACTCACCGGGTGCACAGCAGCTGGCCCGGATGGTGCGCCAGTATGGCGTCTTCGGCCCCGATGGTCGACTTGCCGACGCAGACTTGCGCGCGCGCATCGCCGCGCACGAGATCGACGCCCGCGCCGTCGCTCTCACCAGCGAGAGAGTCGCGCTCGAACGCCAGGCCGGCATCGAATCAGGCGCGGCGACATCGATCCTGAAGAACGCGACCATCGCGGCAGAGCAGACCCGGATGGAGCTGATCATCGAGCTTCTCGGCCACGAGGGCCTAAGCTGGGACGGCGAAGCATGTCCGCCTGATGCGCTGGAAACAGTCAGGCTCTGGCTGCGCGGTAAGTCGGGCTCGATCTACGGTGGCACCCACGAGATCCAGAACAACATCATCGCCAAGCGTATCCTGGGCCTACCCGACCCAAAGTTCGGGCGCTGAGCTCCGTACCGTTCACAACGGCGATCGGGATGTCCGTAAAGTCATGATGGCGGTCTCCTGATTCAACACCCGAGAGTCACACCCGAAGGGCTGTTCAGCGGCAGCGATCGGCGGCTTGCATGCCCCGTGCATGTCCGCAAGTCCGTCGATTTCACGGATTCCGGGTTCGCCAGCCTTCATTCCGGCTTGATGCCGACAGCGTCGAGCAACTGCTTGGTCATCACGCGTCGACTGTCCAGGAACGCCTTTGTCTCGTCCGGCCCAGAGGGCAGCGCCACGGCACCTCGGTCGACGAGGAATTTCACGAACTCCGGATCCTTGTGGGCCTGAGCTGCCGCCGCAGCTAGCTTGTCGATCACCGGCTTCGGCGTCTCGGCCGGCACCGCCAACACGGCGAACGGCCCGAGTACCACGCTCTTGTAACCTTGCTCGGCAAAGGTGGGGACATGTGGCATGCCCGCCATACGGGTGGTCGAGGCGACCGCGATGGCGATGGCCTTCCCGTTGGCCTCGAGCGGCTTGAAGCCAGACGGATAGTCGACCATCACGTCGATCTGCCCGCCCAGGAAGTCCTGGAAGCCCTGTGGACCGCCCTTGTAAGGCACCTGGGTCATCGTCACGCCGGCTTCCTTTTCGAGGAGTTCCATCAGCACATGAAGTAGCGAACCTTGTCCCAGAGTGAAGTAATTGATCTTTCCAGGGTTCTTCCGCGCGAAGTCGATCAACTGAGGCAGCGTCTTGTAAGGGGCGTTGCTGCGAACCGCGATCATGAACGGTGACGTCGATACGCCGTGCACCGGTGCAAAAGCCTTGTCCGGAAGGTAGAGCGGGTTCTTGTTCACAAATGGGTAGGAGACCATCGCGGTATCCGACCCATAGAACATCGTATAGCCGTCCGGCTTGGCGTTGGCTACGAAGCTCCCGCCGATGATCCCGCCGGCCCCAGGCTTGTTGTCGATCACCACGGGCTTGCCCAGTACGGCCGCCATGGCCTTGCCCACGACGCGGGCACCTTGGTCAGCGATCCCTCCGGCCGGAAAGGGAACGACGATGGTGACCGCCCGATTCGGGAAATCCTGCGCAAGAGCCGGATCGGCAAGCGCAAGCGCGACTGCCATCGATGCAATTGAAAAGAACTTCATGATGCCTCCATGTACCGGTCGAGACCGGCAGTCTGTGGTGGGGAGTGAGCTGTGGCTCGCAAGCGATGGGCGCCTTGCGGTCGCGCGCGGCCGCCTCGCAACCGGGCTACCCTTCTCAGCATGCTCGACCCCCATGGGACTCGCCCAGGCCAGGCGCTACGGCGCAGCGAGGACGCCGCACTGGGCGAAAATTTGTAAACGATTGCAAAATCACCGTTGAACTGTGTGCGAGATGGACTTGCGGGTCAACCGGGCACGGCTCCGTACTTTCCCTAGGCTCCGCGTTGAGGAAACGTGGGTTCAACTCTGGATAGGAATACATTCCTGGTGATGAAGGAACGCGAATTAGCGATGCCGACGATCGCGGACGTCGCGGCGCATGCGTGCGTTTCCACTGCCACTGTGTCCCGCGTGCTCAACCGTCCTGATGCAGTACGTGACGTGCTGCAGAAGCGCGTGCTGGACGCGGTGACGCGTCTGGGTTATGTGCCGAATTCAGGGGCTAGGGCGCTCAAGCTGCAGCGCAGCGGGACCGTCGGTGCAGTCTTCCCGACCATCGACAACGCGATCTTCGCCAAGGCCATTGACGCACTGCAGCAGCGACTTGCCGAGTCAGGCCGCCAGTTGTTGATCGCGACCAGCGGTTACGACCCGCAGACTGAAATGCAGCAGGCGATCAACCTGGTCCGACGGGGCGCCGATGCGTTGGCCCTCTGCGGCAACAGACAGAGCCGGGAGTTGATGCAGTTCCTGCGTCAGCGCGAGCTGCCGATCGTGCATGCGATGACGATCAGCTCAGCGCCGGATCGGGTCTGTGTCGGCTATGACAACTCCTTTGCCATCGGGAAGGTGGTGCGTTACCTGTTAGACCTCGGGCACCGTCGCTTCGGGATGCTGGCGGGTCTCACCTCGCACAACGACCGTGCTGCAGACCGGTTGGCCGGTGCGCGCCAGGCCTTGGCCCAGGCTGGCCTCCACCTGGACCCCGAGTGTCTGGTGGAAATGCCCTACACCCTGAGCAAGGCGCGCGAGGGATTTCGCAGACTGATGCAGTCGCCCAACCCGCCGACCGCAGTGCTGTGCGGCATCGACGTGCTGGCTATCGGCGCCCTGCTGGAGGCCAAGACCCTCGGGATTGATGTGCCCAAGCAGGTTTCGGTGTCTGGATTCGACGACCTCGAGATAGCGCGTCATTTCCAGCCTTCCCTGACAACCTTGCATGTCCCGACCGAACGCATGTGGCAGATGGTGGCTGACCGGATCATCGCCAGTCTCGAGCAACTGTCCATGCCGAGGGTTGCCCAGGTCGAAGTAGAACTCATCGTCCGGTCATCTACCGGACCGGCTCCGACTTCCTGAACCCGAGGCTCCGGGCGCTGGTGCCGTGAGCGCCGCAAGGATGACCGCCGCTCAATGCGCGCCGATCCCGATCCGAGCCACTGAGCCGGCCGAAACATGTGCACTGTCCTGTCTGGCTCGTTGACATCCTTTGCGGCAGATTGACTGCGCGGGGGAAGACGCGAAGGGCTTACGCCGCAGTGCATAGCGCTGACTTGCTCGCGTTTGCTCAATTCTCAAGCGAAGGAGCCTCCGCGGAAGGCGGGAAGGTTCAGACCAGCGCGCTCTCCCCCCAACTCCTCAACTTCCCCGGATTCAACAGCCCCCCGGGGTCCAGCCGGCGCTTCATCGCCACCGCCTCCGGCGCCAGCGTGCCGCCGAACTTGCCGTCTTCCACGGTGTTGACGTGCGGGTTGTTGACGCGCACGCCGCGTTCGCGCAGGGTGGCGATGATCTGGTTCAGGCGGTCCTCGGTGCTGTAGCGCACCAGGGGCAGCGCCGTGCAGGTGAGCGCGCCGTCCATGCCGCGGATGAACTCCAGGTGCCACATCAGCTCGTCGCCGAAGAGCGCGTGCACCTCACGCACCTGCTGCAGGTGGATGCCGGGGGTGAAGCTGTTCTGCAGGTAGGTCAGCGTGGGGTCCACCTTCAGGGCGTGCAGGGTGGTGTGGTTCCAGCAGCACTCCTGCAGCGTGGGCAGGCGCGGGCCCACGTCGGCGGCGGCGGCGCGGTAGCGCGTGGTGCCGCCGCGGGCGGCCACCAGCTCAGCCAGCGCCGGCTCGGAGGTCTCGGCCACCAGGGCGATGATGGCGTGGGCGCCGGGGGGCAGGTGCTCGTGCAGGCGCGTCAGGTAGCGCGGCACCGGGTCCAGCAGCACGCAGACGTTCTTCTTCAGCAGGCCGGGCCCGGCGGCCAGCGCGTGTGCGAAGTCCAGCGCGGCGTCGCGCTCGGCAAAGGTGACGATGTGCTCGGCCCAGGCCTGGGCCGGGGCCAGGGCCAGCTCCACCTCCACCACCAGGCCGTTGGTGCCCCACATGTGGTGCAGGTGCAGGGCCTCGGCGCCGCGCAACTCCAGCAGACGGGGCTCGGGCTCCACGCTCATCGCGCACACGCCCAGCAGGTTGCCCGGCGCGCCCAGCGGGCCGTAATTGATGGAGCCGATGCCGCCGAAGCCGCCGGCGAACAGCCCGCCCACGCTGGCGATGCGGTAGGTGGAGGGCAGCAGCCGCAGTTCCTGGCCATGCTCGCGCGCGGCGCGGTCCAGGTCGGCCAGCCGGGTACCGGCCTGCGCGCGCGCGGCACCGGGACGTACCCATGCCACTCGGTTCAGGCCGCCGAAGTCGATGACCACCCCGCCGTGCAGCGGGACCGCCTGCCCGTAGTTGCCGGTGCCGGCGCCGCGAGCCGTGATGGCGACGCCCTCACGCGCGCACGCGCCCACAAGGGCGCGCAGTTCGTCCACGTCGCGCGGTCGCACCACGGCCTCGGCCACGCGGCCGGCAAGCTGGCGCTTCAGAACCGGGCTGTACCAGTAGAAATCCTGCGACAGGCGGGCCACCTGGGCGGCGTCCTCTATCCAATGCAGGCCGGGCAGCGCCGCGCGCACCCGGGCCAGCCCCTGCGGGGAAGATGCGGCTTCAGCCATCCTGCGACACCTCGCTCGCGTGCCAGCCGCCCAGCACGCGCTTGGACCACCAGGCCATCAGCACGAACAGCGCCACCCCGGTCAGCGAGATGAGCAACAGCGCCGCGAACATGCGCGGGATGTCGAGCTGGAAGCCCGCCTGCAGGATCTGGTAGGCCAGCCCCGCGCCGGTGCCGCCCGTGCCGGCCACGAACTCGGCCACCACCGCGCCGATCAGCGACAGGCCGCTGGAGATGCGCAGCCCGCCGAAGAAAAAGGGCAGCGCGCTCGGGATGCGCAGCCGCCACAGCGTCTGCAGCCTGCTGGCGCGGTTCATGCGGAAGTAGCTCTGCAGGTCCGGGTCCACGCTGCGCAGGCCGAGCGTGGTGTTGGAGATGATGGGGAACAGCGCCACCAGCGCCGCGCACACCACCATCGCCCCCGTGGGGTTGCGCACCCAGATGATGATCAGCGGCGCCACGGCGACGATGGGCGTCACCTGCAGCAGGATGGCATAGGGGAAGAAGGCGGTCTCGATCGTGCGGCTCTGCACGAAGAGGAAGGAGATGGCCACGCCCACCACGGTGGCCAGCACGAAGGCGAGCACCGTGACCTTGATCGTGACCCACAGCGCCAGCATGAGCTGGCCGAAGTTGGCGACCAGCGTCTCGACCATCAGCATGGGCGACGGCACCAGGTAGTGCGGCAGCTCCAGGCCGGTGACCAGGCCCTGCCACCCCCCCACCAGCACGATGGCCACGAGCAGCGGGTAGCCGATGCGCTGCAGCCGCTGCTGCTGCGCTGACGGTCCCTTGCCGGGCTTGCGCGGCTTGGGGGTGGGGGCGGTGTCGGTTGGGTTCATGTCCTGCCCCCCTCAGCGCGGCGCCGCGGTCGCGGCGCCGCTGGCGCTGCGCAGGCTGTCCTGCAGGCGCCGGGCGTGGCGGCTGAAGTCGGTGGAGACCATGAACTCGGGCGAGCGCGGGTACGGCTCGGCAATGCGCAGCTCGTCGACGATGCGCCCGGGCCGGGCGGCCATCATCACCACGCGGGTGGAGAGGAAGACCGCCTCGTGGATGGAGTGCGTGACGAAGACCACTGTCAGCCCCTTCTTCTGCCACAGCTCGAGCAGTTCGCCGTCGAGCTTGTGGCGCGTGATCTCATCCAGGGCGCCGAAGGGCTCGTCCATCAGCAGCAGTTGCGGCTCGGTGACGAGGGCGCGTGCGATCGACACCCGCATCTGCATGCCGCCCGACAGAGCGTTGGGCAGGGCCTGGGAGAACTTCTCCAACCCGACGAGCGCCAGCGCGTCGCGCACACGCTCGTCGCTCTCGCGCCGGGGGCGGCCGTCCAGGTCCAGCGGCAGGCGCACGTTGGTCTGCACGTCGGCCCAGGGCATCAGCGTCGGCGCCTGGAAGACGAAGGCCAGCTTCTTGGGCAGGCGCGCGCCCATGCCCGTAGGCTGGCCCCAGAGCAGGATCTCGCCGCTGTCGCCCTCCAGCAGGCCGGCGATCATCTTCAGCAGCGTGCTCTTGCCGCAGCCGGAGGGGCCGAGCAGCGTGACGAACTCGCCCTCCTCGATGCGCAGGTCCACCGGCTGCAGCGCATGCGTGCCGTTGGGGTAGGTCTTGTCGGCGCCCCGGACGTCGACGGCCACCGCCACCTGCGTCACGGCAGGACCTTGATCGCGTTGATGATGTCCAGCGTGTAGGTGCTCGCGAAGTCCACCTTGGCGGGGTCGATCACCTTGGCGCTGGCCATCAGGTCGTAGCTCGCGCGCAGCCGCGCCTCCGACATCGTGCCGATGCCCCGGGTCGCGGCGTCGCCGCTGGTGACCATGCCCAGCTCGCGCAGCTTGCCCACGCTGTAGTCGAGCTGCTCCTGCGTCATGTTCGGGTTCTCCTTGCGGATGAGCTCGTTGCCCGGCGCCGGGTTCTGCAGGTAGCTCTTCCAGCCCTCCATCGTGGCCTGCACGAAGGAGGCGACCGCCTTGCGCCGCTCCTTCACCGTCTTCTCCATGCAGGAGATGGTGGTGTTGTAGGCCGGGTAGCCGTGGTCGGAGAACATCAGCACGTTGACCTTCACACCCTGCTTCTGCAGCGAGAAGGGCTCGGAGGTCAGGAAGCCCTGCATGACCGAGTTCTTGTCGGCGATGAAGGGCTGGACGTTGAAGGTGTAGGGCCGCACCTGGGCGTCCGTCAGGCCGTACTTGGCCTTGAGCCAGGGCCAGAAGGTGCGGTGCGAGGCGGCGCCGATGAAGAGGGTCTTGCCCTTCATGTCGGCGAAGGACTTCACGTCCTCGTGCGCGATGAGCACCTGCGGGTCCTTCTGGAAGATCGAGGCCACCGTCATGACCGGCACGCCGGTGTTGCGCGCCAGCAGCATCGCCATGTCGGTGCTCATCATGCAGTCGGCCTGACCGGCGGCCATCATCTGCAGGCTGTTGAGCTGCGGGCCGCCCATCTTGATGGTGACGTCCAGCCCCGCCTTCTTGTACAGGCCCGTGGCCAGCGCCTGGTAGAAGCCGCCGTGCTCGGCCTGGGCGTACCAGTTGGTCTGGTAGGTGAACTTCTCCTGGGCGTGGGCCGGTGCGGCGGCCCAGGCGAATGCGGTCAGGCTCAGGGCGGTGGCGATCGTGGACAGGGTGGTCTTGCTCATCGAGTCTCTCCTCGGGGGTCAGGTCGTCAGGGAAGGGATGGGGAGGCTTGCACATGGCCCTGCTCGTGCCCGCGGCCCCAGGTGGGGGCTTCGCGCACCACCCAGCGCAGGCGGTGGATCTCCTCGAGGGTGCGCGCCCAGTGCGTGGCGAGCGAATCCAGGATGATCTGCCCCTGCTCGGGTGTGGCCGTGGTCGGGTCGCCGATCACGCCGCTGGCGCTGAAGTCCAGCGTGCTCCAGGCGCAGCCCGGCCGGCCGTCGGCCGAGAGCGAGGCGATCGGGAACGGCGGCGGGTACTCGGCCACCGCGCGCTCCATGCGCACGGTCTCGGGTGCCAGCGCCAGCATCAGCGCCGTCTCGCCGTGGCCGGCGTGCATGGCGAGCTTCTTCTCGCGCTCGCTGGTGAAGGCGGCGGTGCCGCTGGGCATGCGCCACACCGAGTGCGGCAGCACGACGAAGTCGCCGTGGCGCAGGCGCAGCTCGCGCGCGGCCATCTCCATCACCTGCGGCTGGCCACCGTGGCCGTTGGCGATGAGCAGCTTGCGAAAGCCGCTGCGGTAGACCGACTCGCCGATCTCGGTGACGGTGGCCAGCAGCGTGGTGCCGCTCAGCGTCATCGTGCCCGGAAAGTGCAGGTGCTCCTCGGACTTGCCGTAGACGATGGGCGGCAGCGCATAGGCCGGCACCTCCGCCGGCAGCCGCGCCAGGGCATGACCCATGACGCCGGAGGCGATCACCGCGTCCACGCTGCAGGGCAGGTGCGGGCCGTGCTGCTCGGTCGCGCCGGCAGGCAGCACGATGACCGTGTTCTCGCGGTCGGGCAGCGCCGCGATGTCGGTCCAGCTCAGGTAGGGCAGGAAGCGCGCAGGAGGAGTGTAGCCGTGGAGCATGGGGGCGGCGTCAGGTGTCAGGGTTCAGAACCGGGTGAAGTACTCGAGGCGCTCGAAGGCCTCGCGGTCCTCGGCGGCCTCGAGGCGGCGCAGTTCCGCGCGCTTGACCTGCAGCAGGTGGTCGACGAAGGCAGGGCCGAAGGCGGCCGCGAGCACGGTGTCGTCCTGCAGGGCCTGCAAGGCCTCGGCCAGGCTCGTGGGCAGGCGCTGGGCCTGCGGCGCGTAGGGCGCCTCGGTGGCGCGCGGCGGCTGCAGCGCGCGCTCGATGCCGTCCAGCCCGGCAAACGCCTGCGCCGCGATGTAGAGGTAGGGATTGGCCGCGGGCTCGCCGATACGGTTCTCGAGCCGCGTGCCGGGGTCGCCGCAGGCGCCCACCAGGCGCAGCATGGCACCCCGGTTGTCGCGGCCCCACAGCACGGCCTGCGGCGCCAGCGCGTTGGGGCGGTAGCGCCCGTAGCCGTTGGCCGTGGGGGTGCAGAACACGGCCATGCCGCGCGCGTGCTCGAGAAGGCCGGCCAGGTAGCTGCCCCCTGTGCCCGACAACGTGTGCGCCGCGTCCAGCGGCCCCGTCCTGGGCGCCGGCTCGGAGCGCATGAACAGGTTGGCCCCGCCGTCCAGCGCCACCAGCGACTGGTGCAGGTGCCAGCCGCTGGACATGATCTGCGCGAACGGCGGACGGCAGGCGAAGCTGGCGTGGTAGCCGGCGCGGCGCAGGGCCTGCTTCACCGCATTGCGGAACAGGGCCATGTCGTCGGCCGCCTGAAGCGCATCGCTGGCGTCGAAGACGGCCTCGAACTGGCTCGGACCCATCTCGATCTCGAGCGAGGCCAGAGGCAGCGCCAGGCCCTGCGCCGTGTGCTGGACGATCTGCAGCGCCTCGTCGGCCATGTCGGTCCAGGCCGAAGACAGCAGGTGGAAGCCCGGGTGCAGCAGGCTCACCCGCGGCGGCTCGCCCGGCCAGGCGGCGCGCGCGGGGTCGAGCTGGGCCTGGGCGTCCTCGATGCGGTAGACGTGGAACTCCACCTCCAGCCCGCAGCGCAGGCCCATGCCGTGATTCGCCAGCCGGCCCAGCGCGCGCTGCAGCACGCGCCGCGCGTCCAGCGCCACCGGGGTACCGTCGTCGAACCATGGGTCGGCGCGCAGCCAGCCGGTGCGCGGGGCCCAGGGCAGTTCACGCCAGCTGGCCGGGTCGGGCAGCAGCATCAGGTTGTTGCCTTGGCCGAAGCCGGGCAGGCTGGCGGTGCCGCCGGGCTCGAAGACGGGGTAGGCGGTGCGGTCGGAGCTGTCCTTCAGCACCAGGGTACTCACCAGGCCCAGCCCCGCGCGCAGCGCGCGCCGGGCCGCGGGAAGCATCAGCGTCTTGCAGCGCTCCAGGCCGTGCAGGTCCACCCAGGCGATGCGGACGCGGTCGACCCCGCCCTCGGCCCAGCGGCGCTCGAGCTCGGCAACGGCCTGTTCGCGCGCGCCATCGTGCGCGCCGCAGCGCTCAGCGAAGTCAGCCACCCGGCCCTGCCCGCCCGAGCCCATCAACCAGGCGCCGTCTCGGTCACCGGGGTGGCCGCGGCTGCATCCCACGGCGCCCCAGCACGGCGGGCGTCGGCGCGTTCGCGCCACCAGGTCGCCCAGGCGCCGGCCGGGGCGATGCCGTCCACCGAGTCGGGCCCGCGCATCTGCGCGGCCAGGGCGGGATCGGCCGCGCCGGGGGCCGGGCCGCCGGCACGCACCGAATCGATGGCGTCCAGCAGCAGGCGCCGGTGCGCGGAGATGACCTTGTCGGTGCTGGCCAGGTGCTCGCGCGTGCGGTCCTGGATGGCGCCCATGCTCTCCACGGCCCACTGGTCGTGGACGTTGATGTCCTCCTCGCCCATGCCCAGGAAGGTGCGACTGCGCTGCTCGGCGGGGTCGAAGCCCCAGTCATCGTGGCGGCCGTGCACCGGCGCGTAGGCCGGCGCGGCGATGTACTTCGCGCGCTGCGCGCGCATCGCCTGCCGGTCCACCGGGCCGGCGTAGCTGGTGAACACCGCCACCCAGAAGGTGTGCGTGTCGTCGATCGGCACGTGCATCTGCGTGATCGTCATCGTCTCCGACAGCGGGATCACGAAGGTGTGCGGGAAGATGTCCTGCGTCACGCGCACGTGGGTCAGGTCCTCGGTCATCGGCCGCAGCGTGGTGAGCTGCAGGCCCCAGGGCCGGGGCTCATGGCGGATGTCGGGCCGGTGGAACTCGCGCATGATGCGCGTCATCGGCCAGCGCTCGCCGCCGACGTCGCCCGCGCTCGCGCTGCGGAACTGCTTGCCCGCGGCGTTGGCGCCCACGGCCTGCAGCGGCTCGTCGTCGAAGAAGCGGTGAAGGAAGGAGGTGTGGGCCGGGTCGATGCCCACCTCGAAAGCCTGCAGCCAGTTGCAGCGCCACAGCCCCTTGTAGGCGAAGGTGTGGCTGGCCGGCGCGGCAAAGCAGTCGAAGGCCGGGAAGGGCGGCGGCGCGCTGCCCTCCTCGCCGAACCAGGCGAAGAGCACGCCGCTGCGCTCCAGCACCGGATAGCTGCGCTGACGCACGCGCTCGCACAGGCGGCTGCCCAGGGGCTCGGCCGGGGTGTCCAGGCAGCGGCCGGCGGCGTCGAACTTCCAGCCGTGGAAGGGGCAGCGCAGGCCGTCGCCCTCGTGGCGGGCAAAGGCGAGGTCGGCGCCGCGGTGCGGGCAGTCGCGGTCCAGCAGGCCCCAGCGATCGGCGGCGTCGCGGAAGAGCACCAGGTCCTGGCCGAGGATGCGAAGGCGCTTGAGCGGGCGCTCGCGCAGGTTGGCATCCACCGCGGGGTCGAACTCCTCGGCCAGCGCCACGGGCTGCCAGTAGCGGCGCAGCAGCGCGCCGCACGCGGTGCCCGGGCCGACGCGGGTCAGCAGTTCGTTGTGCTCGGCTTTCATGGTCCTGAGGGCTGTGCAAGAGGCGTGCCGGATGCTATCCGCAGCCTGCCCAGTCCGGGGCGACTCTCAGTTCACCACGGACGAGCCCGGCGGGTGGTCGGGGGCCGGCGTGAACAGTTCGCCCACGTCCACCGCGTCGAAGCGGTAGTGCCGGCCGCAGAACTCGCAACCCACCTCGACCTCACCGCGCTCGGCGACGATGTCGTCGGCCTCGGCGCGGCCAAGGCCCAGCAGCATGCCGCCAACGCGCTGGCGCGAGCAGGTGCAGGCGAAGCGCGGGAACAGCGGCTCGAAGCGCAGCAGCTTCTCCTCCCAGAAGAGGCGGCGCAGCACGGTATCGCCGTCCAGGGTGAGCAATTCCTTGCGCGTGAGCGTGGCCGCCAGGTGGGCGATGCGGTTGAAGCCTTCGTTCAGGCCGATCTCGTCTTCGTTGCGGGCGCCGGGGCGGCCCTCCAGGTTGGCCTCGCCTTCGACTGGCAGGCGCTGGATCAGCAGCCCCGCAGCCATGCGGTCGTCGGCGGCCAGCACGAGCCGGGTGTCGAGCTGCTCGCTCTGCAGCATGTAGTGCTCGAGCACCTGGGAGAGTTGCTGCAGCGGCTCGCGCCGGTCGCCATGCAGGGGCACGATGCCCTGGTAGGGCTGCTGGCCGGGCAGGCGGTCCTTGGGGTCGAGCGTGATCGCGCAGCGGCCGCGGCCGTGGACGTTGAGCAGGGCCTCGAGCGCGGCACCGTCGGCCACCGCCCCGGTCACCTGCGCAGTGACGCGAAAGCGCAGGTCGGGCTGGGCCTCGGCCACCGCCAGCTTGACCGGACCGTCGCCCTGCATCTGCAGGATCAGCGCGCCATTGAACTTGATGTTGGCCTGCATCAGCACACTGGCCGCTGCCATCTCGCCCAGCAGAACCCGCACCGGCGCGGGGTAGGCGCCACTGCCGCCCTGGGCGGGCTCGCGCCGGGCCAGCACCTCCCGCCAGCTCCGGGTCAGGCGCACGAGCATGCCGCGCACGGGCAGGCCCTCGAACAGGAACTTCTGCAGGGTGTCCATCGGGGCCGTCAATCGATGCGACGCAGGCCCGAACGGTGCCGCGCCGCGTTGTCCACGTAGTGCCCCGCCCCGCGGGCAATGCGATGCGCCTGCTCGGGCGAGATCTCGCGCACCACCTTGGCCGGGGCACCCATGATGAGGCTGCGGTCCGGGAACTCCTTGCCCTCGGTGACCACCGCGCCCGCGGCCACCAGGCACTGCCGACCAATGCGCGCGCCGTTGAGGACGACCGCGCCGATGCCCACGAGGCTGCCGTCGCCGATGGTGCAGCCGTGCAGCATGACCTGATGGCCGATCGTGACGTCGGCCCCGATCGACAGCGGAAAGTCGTCGTCGGTGTGGAGCACGCTGCCGTCCTGCACATTGCTGCCGCGGCCGACGTGGATCAGGTCGTTGTCACCGCGCAGCACCGCGCCGTACCAGATGCTGGCGCCGGCCTCGAGCCGCACGTGGCCGATGACGGTGGCGTTGTCGGCCACCCAGGCGTCAGGATCGATGTGCGGGACGGTATCGCCCAGAGCGTAGATAGCCATGCTGTTGTAGGGGTCTTGTGTTGCAGGGAGAGCCGTGCACAATTCTAGGGATGGAGTTGCGCTGCCTCGCCCTGGACGCCCTGGCCGAGCCCGACACGGCGCGCAAGCTCGCCGACGTCGAGACCGGCTGGGCTCTGGTGCACGCCGGCTGCAAGGCCGACGCCCGGCTGCGCCTGGTCCCGGCCCTGCCCTTGCCCGGCCGTCCCGCCCTGCCCCGCCTGGTGGACCCGGCGGCGCTGCCGCGGCGCAGCCCCTTCACGCTGGAGGGCCGGGCCGCGCTGCTGCACGCGGTAGCGCACATCGAGTTCAACGCCGTCAACCTGGCGCTGGACGCGGTCTGGCGCTTCGACGACATGCCGCCGGCCTACTACCGCGACTGGTGGCAGGTCGCCTTCGAGGAATCTCAGCACTTCCGCCTGCTGCAGGGGCACCTTCGCAGCCTGGGCCACGACTATGGCGACTTCGACGCCCACGACGGCCTGTGGACCATGGTCGAGCGCACACGCGAGGACCCGATCGCCCGCATGGCGCTCGTGCCGCGCACGCTGGAGGCGCGCGGCCTGGACGCCACGCCGCCGATGCAGGCCCGGCTGGCCCGCGCCGGCGACCACGCCGCGGTGCGCATCTTCGACGTGATCCTGCGCGACGAGATCGGCCACGTGGCCATCGGCAACCGCTGGTACCGCTGGCTGTGCGAGCGCGCAGGGCTCGACCCGGTGGCCCACTACGCAGTGCTCGCGGAGCGGCACGGGGCGCCGCGGCTGAAGGGGCCGTTCAACCTGGACGCGCGTGCGCAGGCCGGTTTCACGACCGAGGAACTGGACCCGCTGCGCGATTGAGGGTCTGGGCGCGGTTCCGCCGCGCCCGCGGACCGGCGCCGCGTCACCCCCGCGGGTGGTGCTGCGCATGCCACTGCTTGAGCCGCTCGCGCGCGACGTGGGTGTAGATCGTTGTCGTCGAGATGTCGGCATGGCCCAGCAGCATCTGCACGGCGCGCAGGTCGGCGCCGTGGTTGAGCAGGTGGGTGGCGAAGGCATGACGCAGGGTATGCGGCGACAGCGGCACCACCATGCCAGCCGTGCGGGCGTGGCGCTTGACCAGGGTCCAGAACATCTGGCGCGTCATCGGCCCGCCACGCGCGGTGACGAAGAGCGCGTCGCTGGCCTGCCCCTTCAGGATGGCGCCGCGGGATTCGGCCAGGAAGCGGCGCAGCCAGCCATGGGCCTCGGTGCCGAAGGGCACGATGCGCTCCTTCGAGCCCTTGCCGGTGACGCGCAGCGCGCCCTCGCCCAGACCCAGGTGCACCGTCTTCAGCGTGACGAGCTCGCTCACGCGCAGGCCGCTCGCGTACATCAGCTCGAGCATGGCGCGGTCGCGCAGGCCCAGCGGCGTGTCCACGTCGGGCGCCGCCAGCAGGGCCTCCACCTGCGCCTCGCTCAGCGTCTTGGGCACGCGCAGGGGCTGGCGCGCGGCCTGCAGTTTCAGCGTCGGGTCCGCAGCGCACAGGTGCTCGCGCACGGCCCAGCGGAAGAAGCGCTTGAAGACGGTCAGGCGCCGGTTGGCCGTCGTAGCGCGCGTCCGGGCGTGGCGCTCGGCCATGTAGGCGAGCAGGTCGGACTCGCGCGCCTCGGGCAGCGCGCGGCCGGCGGCGCCGCGCAGCCAGCGCGCGAAGTGCATCAGGTCGCGCCGGTAGGCCGCCAGCGTCAGCGCCGCCAGGCCGTCCTCGACCCAGAGCGCGTCGATGAAGCGTTGCAGCTCCGGGTCGGTGGTGCCGACAGCCGCCGCATCACCCCCGGCCCTGCCCGAGCGGCGCGGCGTGCGGGCGCTGCCGGGGAGCCGCTCAGGCAAGGAAGTCCCGCAGCAGCGGATGCGGGCGGTGGCGCAGCACCTCGGCCTGGATGCGCGCCTCGTCCAGGCCGAAAGCGCGCTGCAGAACGCGCGCATAGACCGCGCAGGCGTCGATGGTGGCCGGCAGGTCGCGGCCCTGGAAGAGCGCGTCACGCCCCAGGCCGCGCCAGTCGGCGATGACGGCGGCGCGCCGCACCAGGCCACCAGCGACGAAGCAGCAACTACCCACGCCATGGTCGGTGCCGGTGGTGCCGTTCTCGGCGACGGTGCGGCCGAACTCGGTGACGGTGACCACCAGGGACTGTGCCCACAGCGCGCCCATACCCTCGCGGAAGGCCTCCAGGATCGCGTCGAACTCCTGCAGCTTCGCGGCGTGCGGGCCGCTCTCGGCGCCCTGACCGGCGTGGGTGTCGAACCCGGAGTCGATGTCGATCAGCCCCACCCGCGGGCCGGCGGGCTCGCGCATGCGCTCGGCCGCCAGGCGGGCCAGGCTCGCCGGGCTTCGGGCCTCCTGGAACTCGGCAGCCCGCATGTTGAGCGGGCGACCGCCCGCCATCGCGGGCATGCCGTCCGGCGCGAGGTGCTGCGCGTAGGGGGCGAGAGCGGGGTCGGCCTGCCAGAGGCGCCGCAGGTCGGCCGCGAGGGCCGGGCGGGGCGGCGCCATCCAGTTCGGGTACTCGGTGGCGGCGCCGGGATCGCCGCGCAGGATCAGCGGCATCGGGATCGAGATCGCCACGCCCCCGCCCAGACCCGCGGCCTGCATGGCCCGCCCCACCCAGCCCGAGGGCGAGGTGTAGGGCGTCATGATGCCGCTCTGCATCACGTCCTGGCCCTCGAAGTGCGAGCGCCCGGTGTAGTCGAAGCCGGTGGCATGCACCACGGCCAACTGGCCCGCCTGCCAGAGCGCGTGCGCCGTGCGCAATGCCGGGTGCAGCGCGAACGGCCCTTCCAGCGCCAGGGGCTGCGCCGGGACGAGCGTCGGCCGCAGGCCGGCGAGCGCGGGCTCGCCGACCGGCGGCACCGCCGCCAGCCCGTCCATCCCGCCGCGCAGCAGCACGACGAGCAGCCGCGGCGCGCCCAAGTCGGCGGCCTGCGCCGCCGGCAGGCCGGCGAGCGCCAGCGCGGCGGTGAGCCCGCTGCGGGTGAGGAAGCGGCGGCGGTCGGTTGGCTCGTTCACGTCAGCTCCACAGGAACTCCGGGCTCAACCACATCAGCGCCAGCGCGCGCGCCGGGTCCCGCCGGGCCAGCGCCTGCCGCGCGAGCGTGCCGCCACCGCCCACGCCGGGCTCGGCCGGCCAGTGCGTGTCGACCAGGGCGGCCACCCGCTCCTGCGCCGGCGCGCCGGCCTCGCGCACGACCATCGTGGCGAGCAGCTGCGACAGGCGCGCGCGGCGGTCGAGCAACTCGCGCGAGAGCCAGTCCGAGCTGCGGATCGGCCAGCCGTTGGGCTGCGGGCAGCGCGGCAGCGCCTGCCCGAGGTCGCCCAGCAGGTAGAAGGTCTTCGGCCCGTTGTCGCCGGGCAGCGGCAAGGCCCGCGGCGGCGCCAGACCGCTGCAGCGGTGTACCTGAAGGAACCAGGCCTCGGGCGAGGCGAACTTGCGCGTGCTGCCCAGGGTACGCCAGGCCGCGCGCAGCACCGCCTCGTGGATGGCGGGCAGATGACCGCCGCTGTCCAGCCAGGCGCGCTCCACCTCCGCCACCGCGTCGGCCGGGGGCTCGTCGTCGATGAACTGCACGCACAGCTTGTGCGCCAGGTGACGCGCCGTGGCGGGGTGGGCTGCGAGGTCGTCGACGAGCTCCGCGAGCTTGGATTCGGGCTTGAACCACGCGGTGTAGCGCTTGCCGAGCACCGTCTGTGCGCCCGGCTCGTGCCAGTCCCAGGTGAAGCGGGTGCCCAGCGGGATGCCCGGGCGGTGCGAGCGGTCGGGCCGCTGAACGCGCCAGCCGGTCAGCACCAGGGTGGCCTGCTCGACGTCCTGCTGGGTGTAGCCGGCCGCCGGGCTCAAGGTGAACAGCTCCAGCAACTCGCGGCCGAGGTTCTCGTTCACGCTGTCGCGCGTCCAGCGCTCGCGCCGCGCGCGCGAGTTCGGCCCGGTGTTGCGCACGTTGTCCAGGTAGACCAGCATGCCCGGGTGCGTGACGGCCTGCCAGAGCAGCTCGCGGAAGGAACCGGTCATGCGCTCGCGCAGGACGCGCTGGTGCGGGCCGACGAGCACCTCGTTCTGCATCGTGCCGGGCGCCACCGTGAAGTGGTTGGTCCAGAAGTGCCAGAAGCGCTCGAACACCGGCGCGGGCCCGTGCACGGCAGTGGTGGCACGGGCCTGGACCTCCTTCCAGGGCTCGAGGCGGGAGTAGGGAATGCTGACGCGCTCGGTGAACTCACGCCGGAAGGCAGCTTCCCCCAGGCTGGCGCTGCGTGCGCGCACCTCGGCCACGGTGTCCATGTGCCGCTGCCAGGCGTGCATCAGCTCGTCGCCCGAGCCCCGCAGGCGCAGGCCCTCGGGCAGGTCGGCGCGCGGGCTGCCGTCCGGCTCCATGATGGCGATCGGCGGCACGACCCGCAACTGCGCCACCGCCCAGCCGATGGGGTCGCCGTCGAGGCGCTCGCCCGGCGCCAGGCCGAAGCCGACGCGGCGGGCATAGCGCTGCAGGTCGACAGGGGACGGGGTCATCGCGTGCGGGGCGCAGGAAAGAATAAGGGCCGATGACGATCGTACCGCCACCGGCCCCGTGCGCACCGGGCACTCGCCCGGCTTGCGTTCAGTCGAGCTTGAGGTTCTGCTCGACGACCACCTTGCGGTAGACCTCGAACTCGGCCTTGATCTGGGCCGCGAACTCCTGCGGGGTGTTCAGCACCATCAGCGAACCGGTGTCCTCGATGCGCTTGCGCACGTCGGGCAACTCGGAGGTCTTCTTCACTGCGGCGGCCACCTTCTCGACCACGTCCCTGGACAGGCCCTTGGGGCCGTGCACGCCGTAGTAGGCCATGCGGTTCATGGGCTCCAGGCCCAGCTCCTTGAAGGTGGGCACGTTGGGCAGCACCGCCAGGCGCTGCGGCGCCGCGACCGCGATCGCGATCAGCCGGCCGTCCTTGATGAAGGGCAGCACCGATGGGATGTTGTCGTAGATGATGGGCACCTGACCCGCGACGGTGTCGTTCAGCGCCGGGCCCGCCCCCTTGTAGGGGATGTGCGTCATCGTCGTCTTGGTCAGGCTCTTGTAGAGCTCCATCATCACGTGGCCGATGCCGCCCGTGCCCGAACTCGCGTGGCTGTACTTGCCCGGGTTCTTCTGGATCTCGGCGACGAAGGCGCGGTGGTCGCGCGCCGGGAAGCTCGGGTGGACGGCGATGATGTTGGGCGTGGCCGCGATGTTGATGATCGGCGTGATGTCGGTCAGCGGGTCGTAGCCGATCTTCGGGTTGATGGCCGGGTTCGCCGCCGTCGTCGACACCGTCGCCATGCCCAGCACGTAGCCGTCGGGCTGGGCGCGGATGACCTCGAGTGCGCCGATCGAGCCGCCGCCGCCGGCCTTGTTCTCGATCAGCATGTTCTGGCCGAACGCAGCGCCTGCCTTCTCTGCCACCACACGGGCGACGATGTCCGTCGTGCCGCCCGGGGCGAAGGGGACGATCAGCCGCACCGGCTTGGCCGGGTAGCTCTGGGCGGCGGCAGGGCCGACGGACAGCAGCGTGGCGGCGCCCAGCAGCGCCGTGAGGGTCTTGATCAGCATCGAAAAAGCTCCGACGTGGGGAGGAAGGGCCGCAAACGGGCCGGGGAACCGGAGTGTGCCACCGGGCCGGAGCCCCTTGGCGCCCGCCGGAAAGAAGCCCCGGGCGGGCGCGCAGGCTCCCCGCCGGCACGACTCAAGGACCGAAGACGAAGTTCCGGGTCACGTCAACCGTCAGTTCCACGTCGAGACCCTGCGCCGCGTACCCGGGCGCTGCCGCCTCCAGGCGGTAGCGTCCGGCGGCGGCGGTGTCCGGGGTGAAGCCGAAACCCGTCGCCCCCGCGGCATAGACCGCGCGCACCGGGGCACCCGCCGGCAAGGTCAGGGCATAGGCGCCCGTCAAGTCGTCGGCCGCAGCATGGCCGACCTCGACGGTCGGACCGCCGGTGAACGTCTGCATGGCGCGCACCGCGCCGCCGGTGTCGGCCGTCGAGCCTCGCACCGTGACCGTGCCCGAGACCTCGTGGCTCATCAGCGCGGCCGGCGGGTCGAGGCGCAGGTTGACGTGGCCCACCAGCGTGGTCGTGGCCTCGCTGACCGGCACGTCGGTCATCACCGCGTTCACGCGCCCGGGGGCGGTGAGCACCAGGTCGTAGCGACCCGGCGGCACCGGGTAGAGCACGAAGCGTCCGGCGGGATCGGGCGGCGTGGCGCGCACCGGCACGCCGGCCGACTGCACCGACACGGTGGTCGCGCCCGTGGCCAGCGCCGGATCGACATAGCCCACGACGCGCTGGCCGGCCGGGGAGACAATGGGGATCACGCGCAGCACCGGCTTCAGCAGGACCTTGCCCGATTTCCCGGCTCGCACCAGGGACCGGCAGGCGTCGAAGTCGATCGCGACATCGGCCACCTGCCCGGCGGGCACCTGAAGGCTGACGTTCATCTTCAGCCCGCTGCGCGCGGCGCTCGGGGTGGTCAGCGCCACGGTCGTGCCGCCGAGAGGCGTCACCGCATTGGCCAGCGGCGCCGCGGCCGTGTTGGGCGACAGCACGAGCCGCATCTGCGTGTAGGCGCCGGCGGGCAGCTCAAGCTGGCCCAGCGGCAGCAGCGTGCCGTTGGTCAGCTCGAGCAGGTCCACGCGCTGCGGCGCAGGCAGCACCACCTCGCGCCAGCCGGCGTCGTCGGGTTCAGCGCTGCTGCTGCGGTGCACGCGCACCCGCTCGACAGTGACGAAGACCTCGCGGTAGCCGCAGGCCGGCGCGTCGGTGAGCGACAGCCGCAAGGTGCCCACGCCGCCACCGCCGCCATCGGGCGCAGCCGGCTCGCCGCCGCCGCAGGCGGCAAGGAGCGCCGCGGCAGCCAGGGACCAGGCAGCGCGCAGCCCTCTGGCGTGGAAGACGGGAATTGCAAAGGGAATCATTGTCTGGAAGCAGCCCGGGACCGGCGGCAGCACAGGCAACGCGCCCGATGCAACGCCGCCGCCACCGCCTCTCGGCAGGCTAGCCCCGCCGGGCGAAACGGCACTGAGCAAACGGGCCGCCCGGGCTGAGGTGGCGCAATGTCCGTGGGCGGCCGGGTCACGCGCGGTCCGGCGGGGCTGGCCGGGGCGCGGGCCGTCCGCATGTCGGACAGAATGCGGCCCCCGCGACTGGTCTGCCTGAATGCAAGACGCTCTCCTCCTGCTGCCGGACTTTGCGCTGATCGTCATCGGCTACCTCGTGTGCCGCCACTCCGGGCTGAACCGGACGATGTGGGACGGCGCCGAGCGCCTGGTGTACTACCTGCTCTTCCCCTGCCTGCTGTTCACGGCCATCGTGCGCAACCCGCTGGACGCCTCCACGGCGCTGCCACTGGCCGCCTGCGCGCTCGGGGCGGTTGCCGTGGGGGTCGCGCTGTCGCTCGCCCTCGGGCGCTGGCCCGGCGTGGATGCGCGACTGCACGCCTCGGGCGCGCAGACGGCCTTCCGGTTCAACTCCTACGTCGCGCTCGCGCTGGCCGACCGGCTGGGCGGGGCCCCAGGCGTGGCGTCGATGGCGCTGATCGTCTCGCTCGTCGTGCCGGCCTGCAACGTCGCCGCCGTGTGGCCGCTGGCGCGCCACGGCGGCCAGGGCTACCTGCGCGAGCTGGTGCGCAACCCGCTGATCATCGGCACCGTCTCGGGTCTGGCCTTCAACCTGGCCGGCCTGCACCTGCCGGACCTGGCGATGACCACGCTGTCTCGCATCGGCCAGGCCGCGCTGCCGCTGGGCCTGATGGCCGTGGGCGCTGGGCTGCAGATGGGGGCGCTGCGCGAGTCGCCGCGCCTGGCGGCGGCCTTCCTGGCCATCAAGCACGCCGTGATGCCTGCCGTGGCCATCGCCCTGGTCACGCTGGCGGCCCTGCCCACCGGGCAGCAGGCCATCGTCGTCGCCTTCGCCGCCATGCCCACGGCCTCCAGCGCCTACGTGCTGGCCGTGCGCATGGGCGGCCACGGCCCCTTCGTCGCCGGCCTGGTGACGGTGTCCACGCTGCTGGCGATGGCCGGCCTGCCGCTGGCGCTGGGCGTGTGGCGCTGGCTCAGCTGATCACGCTTCGGGATCCAACGCCCAGTCGATGTGCTCGCGCACCAGTTCACAGGCGCCCGCGCGGGCCTGCTGCAGCACAGCCTCGAGCAGCTGTCTTGCCGACCCCGGCGCGGCGGCGCGGCGCGCGTTGCCCAGCGCCACGGCCAGATTGCGCCGCCAGCGGTCCCAGCCGATGCGGCGGATGGCGCTGCCCTCGGTACTGCGCAGCCACTGCGGCTCGTCCCAGGACCAAAGTTCGAGCAGCGTGGCCGTGCCGCCCAGGCCCTCGCGCACGTCGAAGTCGGGCAGCGGGGAGCGCCGCGCATACTTGTTCCAGGGGCAGGCGAGCTGGCAGTCGTCACAGCCGTAGACGCGGTTGCCGATGGCCTCGCGCCATTCCGGCGGGATGGCGCCCTGGTGCTCGATCGTCAGGTAGGAGATGCAGCGCCGGGCATCCAGCCGGTAGGGCGCGACGATGGCGCCGGTGGGGCAGGCGTCCATGCAGGCGCTGCAGCTGCCGCAATGCGCCGACACCACCCCGGTGGGGGGCAGCGGGAGGTCGGTGTAGATCTCGCCCAGGAAGAACATCGACCCGGCGTCACGCTCCAGCGCCAGCGTGTGCTTGCCGCGCCAGCCCAGGCCGCCGCGCACGGCCAGCTCCACCTCAAGCACCGGAGCGGAATCGGTGAAGACGCGATGGCCGAAGGGCCCGGCCTGCGCGGCAATCCGGTCGGCAAGGGCCTGCAGGCGCCGGCGCAGCACCTTGTGATAGTCCCGCCCGCGGGCGTACACCGACACCACGGCCTGCCCGGGATCGCCCAGTCGCGCGCGCTCCGCCTGGGCCCATTCCGGCGGGGCATCGCGCGGCAGGTAGTCCATGCGCGCGGTGATCACGCTCAGCGTGCCGGGCACCAGCTCGGCTGGCCGGGCGCGCTTGAGCCCGTGGCGGGCCATGTAATGCATGCTGCCGTGGAAGCCTGCCTCCAGCCATGCCAGCAGCCCGGGCTCTGCCGCCGACAGGTCGATGCCGGCAACCCCGATTTGGGAGAATCCGAGCGCGCGTGACCAGCCGCGCACCTGCTCCAGCAGCGTGGCCGGGTCGATGCCCCTGCCCTGCGCGGCGCCTCCGGCGCCGGCGGGCCCTGTCTGTCCATCCCCGGCCTGCATGCGGTGATTCTAGGAAGTCGACAACTCCGCTGGCCCGACGAGGCGGCCTGCGCCGCCAGCGCGCAGGCGCTGGCGGCACGCCCGGCATTGCGCGAGGCCTATGTCGCGCTGCACGGCGGCCTGGGCGCGGGCAAGACCACCTTCGTGCGCCACCTGCTGCGCGCGCTGGGCGTGGGCGGGCGCATCAAGAGCCCCACCTACGCCGTGCTGGAGCCCCACAATGCCGGGGCGCTCGAGATCTCGCACTTCGACTTCTACCGCTTCGCCGACCCGCGCGAGTGGGAGGACGCGGGCTTCCGCGAGGTCTTCGCCCGCCCGGGGCTGAAGCTGGCCGAATGGCCCGAGCACGCCGCCGGCGTCCTGCCCGAGCCCGACCTGGACCTGAGCATCGAGGTCGACGACGAAGGCACGCGCGCGGTGCGCCTGGAGGCCCGCAGCGCGCGCGGCCTGGAGCTGCTGCCATGACCCGGCGCCACCGGGCGCGTGCGCCCTTGGCCCGCTCGGCGTCGGCCCCGGCGGCCCGGCCTGCGGACTGCATCGACCTGCCCGACACCCGCCCGGCGGCGCGCAACCGGCGCCAGGCGCTCGCGCGCATGGGGGCGCTCGTGCTCGGGCTCGGGGCGGCGCAGATCGCCTGGGGCGCGCGCATCATCGCCGTGCGCGTCTGGCCGGCGGCCGACTACACGCGCGTGACGATCGAGTCGGACGTCGCGCTCGCGGCGCGCCACTTCCTGGCCGAGGAGGGACCGCAGCGCCTGGTCGTCGACATCGACGGCCTGGAGCTCGACGCCGCGCTGCGCGAGCTCGTCAGCCAGGTGCGGCCCGACGACCCCTACATCGCCGCGGTGCGCGTGGCCCAGCACCAGCCGCGGGTCGTGCGCCTGGTGCTGGACCTGAAGCAGCGCATCGTCCCCCAGCAGTTCGCCGTGCCGCCGGTCGAGCCCTACCGCCACCGGCTCGTGCTCGACCTGCTGCCTGTGGTCGAACGGGACCCGCTGCTGGAATTGATCCGCGAGAAGGAGGCCGCCGAGCGCAAGGCGGCGCGAGCGGTGGACGATGCGCTGGGCGACTTCATCCAGCGCCTGGAGCGGCCCGTGTCACCTGCTGCGAGCGCGGGCGCCACGCCCCAGGCGCCGGCCGCACCTGCGGCCACAGGTCCGGCTCCCGCTGGGCCCGGCGCGCTGCCGGCACCGCTGCCTGGCAACGCGCCTGCGGCGCCCCCTGCCGCGCCGCCGACGCCCAGCCAGACCCCGGCGCCGCAGTCCGGTCGCGCCCCGTCGGCGGCCACACTGGCCGGCCTGGATCGCCTCGTCATCGTGGCCCTCGATCCCGGCCACGGCGGCGAGGATCCGGGCGCGATCGGGCCGACCGGCCTGCGCGAGAAGGACGTGGTCCTGGGCATCGCGCTGCAACTGCGCGAGCACCTGCACGCGCTGCGCGGCGTGCGCGTGATGATGACGCGCGACGGCGACTACTTCGTGCCGCTGGGAGAGCGCGTGCGCAAGGCTCTGCGCGTGCAGGCCGACCTGTTCGTGTCGATCCACGCCGATGCCTTCCTGCGGCGCGAGGCACGCGGTGCGAGCGTGTTCGCGCTATCGACGACCGGCGCAACCAGCACGGCCGCGCGCTGGATGGCCGACCGCGAGAACGCGGCCGACGTGGTGGGCGGCGTCAACATCGCCGTGCGCGACGCCGACCTGATGCGCGCCATGCTCGACATGGGCACGACGGCGCAGATCCGCGACAGCCTGCGCGTAGGCGAGGAGGTCCTGGGCCGGCTGGCGCGCGTGGGGCGCCTGCACAAGCCGCGCGTCGAGCAGGCCGGCTTCGCGGTGCTGAAGGCGCCGACGATCCCGAGCATCCTGGTCGAGACCGCGTTCATCTCCAATCCCGACGAGGAAAACCTGCTGCGCGACCCTGCGTGGCAGGCGCGCCTGGTCGATGCCTTGGCCGAGGGCATCCGGCGCTACTTCGTCAGGAACCCGCCGCTGGCCCGCCACCGGCGCGTCTGAAGCCGCCGCCCGGCCGCTCAACCTTTGGGCCGCCGAGCGTCGATCATGCCGCGCAGGGTCGCCTTCAGCGCCTCGGCCTGCTGCAGGCCGAAGGGTTCGAGCACGCGCTGCTCGTGCGCCCGCGCCAGGTCGATCAGCGCCGACACCGTGCGCTGCCCCTCGGGCGTGATGCGCACGCGCGTGACGCGCCGGTCGGCCGCATGGGGCAGGCGCTCGACCTGGCCGCGGGCCTCCATGCGGTCGAGCATGCGGGTGGCCGTCGGCCCCTTGGTCAGCGAGACCTGCGCCAGCTTGCCGGTGGTCAGCGCATGCCCCCCGGACAGCGTGGCAAGCACCCGCCACTCGGGCACTGACAGCCCGTGCGCGCGCACCACGAGATGGAACTCACCCGAGATCAGCTCGCTGGCCTGGGCCAGCAGCGCCGGCAGGTAGTTGTCGACGAAGGGCAGTTCGGCGGCCGCGAGGCACGCGCCGCCGCTCGCCCCGCGCGGGGCCGCGGGCTCCGGCTTCGGGTCGGATCCGGTGTCGTCCACCTGCATCGGCATCAGAATCTCAGATCGTGAGCGTGCCCACGCTCGCGCCGCCGCAGACATAGAGCACCTGGCCGGTGACGAAACCGGCGGCAGGGTCGGCGAAGAAATCCACGGCGCGCGCCACGTCCTCGGGCGTGCCCAGGCGCTGCACCGGGATGGCCGCGGCCAGGCGCTGCTCGCGCTCGCTGTCGGCGGGCACGACGGCGTGGAACATCTCGGTGCCCCGGATTGGGCCAGGCGCAACGACGTTGACGGTGATGCCCTCGGCGGCCAGCTCCAGCGCCCAGGTGCGGGCCAGGCCGATCATGCCGGCCTTGGTGGCGGCGTAGGCGCTGCGCGTGGCCAGGCCCAGCGCGCCGCGCGAGGAGATCATCACGATGCGCCCGAAGCCGCGCGCGCGCATGCCGGGGCGCACGGCCTGGGCGATGGCGATCGCGCTGCCCAGGTGCAGCTCGGTCAGCGCGTCCAGGTCCTCGAGCTTCACGTCGGCCAGCAGCGCCGGGCGGATCACGCCCGCGTTGTGGACGAAGGTGCCGATGGCATGGCGCTGCGCGAGGTCAGCGGCGACGGCCTGCGTGGCCGCGCGGTCGGCCAGGTCGACCTCGACGCTGATCAGCCGCGGGTTCGCAATGGGCGTGGGCCGCCGCGCCAGCGCCAGCACCGTCAGGCCGCGCGCGAGCAGATGCTCGCAGATCTTCAGCCCGATGCCGGTGCTGGTGCCGGTGACGAGCGCGCAGGCGCCAGCCGCGGGAGGAGTCGGGTCTGCCGGCAAGGGGGGGGAAGTCATGCGCTGGGGCTCCCTGCACCAGGGTCAAGGCAGGCCATGGAACACTGACGTACCGACGCGGCGCCGTGGGCACCACCGACCGGCGCCCGGCAACCTGGTGGCGCGGCGCGGGGGCCTTGCTCCCCTCCCCCCTGGCGGGGGAGGGGCTGGGGGAGAGGGGGAGGAGCGCCGAAGCCTCTGTGGTCCCCCCTCTCCCCAACCCCTCTCCCGCGAGGGGAGAGGGGCTGAATTCCGGGCGTCTCGGGTCTGGTTCCTGGGTGGGAGATGAGCATCACGCCCCCGGCACCAGCGCCAGCACGCGCAGCGGGCTGCCGCTGCCCTGCTCGATCTTCAGCGGCGGGCAGATCAGCACGCTGCCCGTGGGCGGCAGCTGGTCCAGGTTGCACAAGCACTGCAGGCCGTAGCGTCCGGCCCCGTGCATGAAGTAGTGGCACGGGTAAGGCGGGCGCAGGTGGTAGCCCTGGCCGGCGTCGGTGCCGATGGCCTCGGAGCCGAAGCCGAGCACGTCGCGGCGCTCCACCAGGAACTGCACCGCCTCGCTCGAGGGCCCGGGCGTGTGCTGGCCGGTCTCGTCGAAGTTCTGGTAAGCCTCGGGGTCGCGGCGGCGGCTCCAGTCGGTGCGCATCAGCACCCAGGCGCCGGCCGGGATGCGGCCGTGCGCGCGCTCGAAGGCCTCGATGTCGGCCACGGTCAGCAGGTAGTCGGGGTCGGCCGCGGCCTGCTCGTGGCAGTCGATCACGCAGGCCGGCGCGACGAAGTGCTGCACCGGGATGGTGTCGACGGCGTTGTTCGGCAGGTGCCGGCCCGAGATCCAGTGAATCGGGGCGTCGAAGTGCGTGCCCGTGTGCTCGCCGCAGGAGAAGTTGTTCCAGTACCAGCCCGGGCCGCGCTCGTCGTAGCGCGACACCTCCTCGATGCGGAAGGGCCAGCACTGGCCCATCTCGGGCGGCAGCGCGATCTGCGGGAATTCCGGGCTCAGGGTCTGCGTCAGGTCGACGACGCGGATGCCGCCGCCGCGCAGCGCGGCGCTCAGGGCGCCGAGCAGCTGGGCGGGGGTGAGCTGCGGCGGGGCGGCGTGCAGGGTGTCGGCCATGGCGTCAGCCTCCTGCGGCGAGTTCACGCTCGAGCACGCGCGGGTCCTCGCGCCAGCGCTCCAGCCACTCCTGCGCCACGTCGCCGGGGTAGACGTCCTCCAGCCCGTCCTTCAGCGCCTGCACCACGGCGCGCGCCAGCGCGTCGGGGGCCAGCTTGGGCGGCGGCAGGTTCTGGTTCCACTCGTCGTCCACCGGACCCGGGAAGACGTTGACGACGCGGATGCCCGCCGGCCGCATCTCGGCGCGCAGGCACTGCGCCAGCGAATGCGCCGCGGCCTTGCTCGCCGCGTAGGTGCCGTGGGGCGGGAAGTTCGCCAGCGCGTAGATCGACAGCAGGTTGACCCAGGCCGCGGCGTGGGCCACGCCGTCGGCCGAGCGGCCCTTGAGCGCCGGGCCGAACTCCTGCGCCAGGCGCAACAGGCCGAAGTAGTTGACGTCCATCTCGGCGCGCGCGGCGTCGGTGCCGCGGCGCGCGGCGATGCCGTGCGCGCGGTGCACCTCGGCGTTGTTGACGACGATGTCGACCTTGCCGGCGATCTCGCCCGCCAGCTCGGCCACCGAGCGGCCGTCGGTCACGTCCAGCGGCACCGGCGTGACCTGCGGCAGCGCGCGCAGCGCGTCGAAGCCGGGCAGCTTCTTCCAGGGCTCGGCGTGACCGACCCAGACGATGTCGGCGCCGGCGGCGACGAAGGCGCGCACCAGCGCCTGCCCCAGCGGCGTCTTGCCGTCGCTCACCAGCACCTTGCGAAACCTGGGGTCGCAGCCCATCTCGCGCAGCATCTTGTCGTCGGCCATGTGGGGGGTCTCCGGGTCGGGAAGGGCGATGACGACGGCGCGCCCGGCGCGGTCCAGCCGCGCCGTCACGCGCACCGGCTGGCCGGGCGCGGTGACATCGCCGTGCAGGTGGACCACGAGGGTGGCCCCGGCGTCCAGCCGCACCAGGCCCAGGCGCCAGGGCAGCCGCTCGCGGAAGAACAGGTCGTTGCTGTGGTGCAGCGTGGTGGCCGCGAGCAACTTCCCGGCCCCCGACTGCGCGCGCCAGCGCAGCCGGGACGAGATGCAGGCTTGGCAGGCCTCGCGCGGCGGGTACTGCACGGCGCCGCAGTCCTGGCACACCTGCAGCTCGAGCCGGCCCTCGGCCGCGGCGGCCGTCAGCCCCAGGGCCACGCGGCCGCGCGCCCACGGCGGGAGGTTCATCTGCGGCGTGCGCAGGACCGGGTTCTTGCGCCGCGGGCGCATCAGCGGCATCGTCATCCGGGGGTCCCCAGCAGGGCGGCGCCGGTGCACAGGCAGCGGTCGTAGGTGACCATGCCATAGCCCCCCACCAGGCCCAGGCGCGCGCCGGCCACCTGGCGGCCTGCGGCCTGGCCGGTGAGCTGGCGCAGCGCCTCGTTCACGTTCATGAAGCCGCCTGCTGCCCCCGCCTGCCCGGACGAGAGCTGCCCGCCCGAGGTGTTGAGCGGGAAGCTGCCGTCGTGCGTGAAGCGGTGCGCGCGGACGAACGCCGGACCCTCGCCAGGCTCGCAGAAGCCCAGGCCCTCGAGCTGCATCATCACGATCACCGGGTAGTCGTCGTAGGCCTGCAGGAAGTCGACGTCCCCGGGCTGCGCGCCCGCCATCGCGTAGAGCTCGGGCAGGTCGACGCGCCAGCCGCCGCGCACCATGACGGGATCGTCCTGGAAGGCGTTGTGGCGCTCGATCGTGCCGCGCACGGTGGCGTAGGCCAGGCCGAGGTCGCGCGCGCGCTGCTCGCTCATCACGAGGAAGGCCTCGGCGCCGGCGCAGGGCATCACGCAGTCGAAGAGGTGGATGGGCTCGGCGATGGGCCGGGCGGCCAGATACTCCTCCAGCGTCAGCGGCTTGCGGAAGAAGCGCGAACCATAGGCCAGCGCATTGGCGCGCTGGTCCACGCACAGGCGGCCGAAGTCCTCGCGCCGGGCGCCGCTGCGCGCCATGTAGTTCGCGGTGATGAAGGCGAACAGCGCGTTCGGGCCACCCGAGCCATAGGGGTAGGTGGCGTCGCGCGCGAAGTGGCTGAACGAGCCCAGCATCAGGCGGAAGGAGTCGACGTGGTTGGTGTCCGCCGCCACGCAGGCGACCACGCTCGCGTCGCCGGCCTGCACCGCGCGCGCGGCCCGTCGCAGCGCCATCACGCCGCTGGCGCCGCCGTTGGGCAGGTGGTCGAGCCAGCGCGGGCTCAGGCCCAGGTGCTGCGTCACCCCCACGGCGGTGTCGGGGGCGAGCGAGAAGCTGCTGACCGTCAGGCCGTCGATGTCGTCCTTGCGCAGCCCGCTCGCGTCCAGCAGCGCGCGCACCGCCCGGCCGAGGAACCAG
>JBILNB010000040.1:0-42256 GCA_044375195.1 Rubrivivax sp.
GCCCAGGACTGGCCGGCGAAGCGCCCCTCGCTCGACAGCGACCAGGTCTCGGCGCCGGCGGCAGGCGCGGGCAGCTCCGCAAAGGGCGCGTCGGCACGGGCCGGCGGCGCCCCCGCGAGGACCGTGGCGATCAGGGTGGCAACAAGCCGTGCGGCAACACGCATCCCGGGGCTCCCGTTCCACGTCAAGGCGGCCAGCTTAGCCCAATCCGCCCCCCGTCCGGCGGCGGGCCGAAGCGGTTGCCCGCGCCGCTTCGGCGTCTCGGCGCTGACGCGCGCCGGACCTCACGACATTTCCGGGTCATGCCGGATGGGCAGGCGTGCCGGCCCGAGGGTACGATCATCGCCAGCCCATCCCGGGCAAGGATGTACCGCCATGACCGACCGCCGCCCCTGGTTCTCCCTGCTGGGCCACCTCACGCTTGCGATGGCCCTGCTGGGCTGGGCCGGGGGCGCGGCCGCGCAGGGCTTCCCGTCCAAGCCCGTACGCATCGTCGTGCCCTTCCCGCCCGGGGGCAGCACCGACCTGCTGGCGCGGCGGATCGCCGAGAAGTGGCAGCAGTCCCTGGGGCAGCCGGTCGTCGTCGAGAACCGCCCCGGCGCCGGCGGCGTCACAGGCTCGGACTTCGTCGCCCGCGCCGCCCCTGACGGCCATACGCTGGTGATGGGCGTGACGGGCAGCCACGGCGTCAGCATCAGCCTGAACCCGCGGCTGCCCTACCACCCGCTGCGGAGCTTCGAGCCGATCTCGCGCGTCGTCAGCGCGCCACTGGTCATCGTCGTCGGCTCGGCGGTGCCGGCGCGCACGCTGGCCGAGTACGTGGCCGCGGCCCGGGCCAGGCCCGGCGAGATCACGCACTCCTCGCCTGGTGTCGGCACGTCGATGCACCTGACGGGCGAGATGTTCAATGCCGCCGCCGGCACCCAGCTCGTGCACATTCCCTACAAGGGCAGTGCCGGCGCGATCAACGACCTGATGGGCGGCCAGGTGCAGTCGATGTTCTCGGACTTCCTGGTGGCGCTGCCGCAGGTGGAGTCCGGACGCATCCGCGCGCTGGCAGTGACCTCGGCGCGGCGTCACCCGCTGATGCCCAACGTCCCGACGGTGGCGGAGTCGGGCTACCCCGGCTTCGAGGCACTGTCCTGGCAAGGCCTGTTCGCGCCCGCCGGCACGCCGCGGGAGGTGATTGAGCGCCTGAACGCCGAGACCCAGAAGGCGCTGGCCAGCCCCGACATCCGCGACTTCTTCTCGCGCCAGGGCTTCGAGGTCGCCGGCAGCACGCCGGCGGAATTCCGCGCCTTCATCGAGGCCGAGATCCCGAAGTGGGCCAAGGTGGTGAAGGAGGCGGGCCTGACCCCGCCTTGAGGCGCGGGTCCGGCAGAGCCCCGCCGGGGCTCGTTCAGCCCTGCTGCAGCACCGCCGCCATCGCCTGCGCGGTGCGCTCGACGTTGCCGGTCCTCAGCCCGGCCACGCACATGCGGCCCGAGCGGATCAGGTAGACCGCGTGCTCCTCGCGCAGGCGGTCCACCTGCGCCGCGCTCAGCCCGGTGTAGCTGAACATGCCGCGTTGGGTGAGGAAGTAGCCGAAGTCGCGCCCCGGCAGGCGCGCGCTCAACACGCCGTGCAGCGCACGCCGCATCTGCAGGATGCGATCGCGCATCTGCGCCACCTCGGACTCCCAGAGCGCGCGCAGGTCGGCGTCGCCAAGCACGTGGGCGACGATCTTCGCCGCGTGCAGGCCCGGGCTGGAGTAGTTGCGGCGCACCGTGAACTTCAGCTGCCCGAGCACGAGCTCGGCCTCTGCGCGGTCGGCACACACCACCGACAGCGCCCCGCAGCGCTCGCCGTAGACGCTCATGCTCTTGGAGAAGGAGTTCGCGACGAAGAACACGAGCCCGGCGTCGGCCAGGGTGCGAATGGCGTGCGCGTCGGCGTCCATGCCGTCGCCGAAGCCCTGGTAGGCCAGGTCGAGGTAGGGCAGCAGCTCGCGCTCGCGCAGCACCGGCACCAGGGCCTGCCACTGCGCCGGGCTCAGGTCCACGCCAGTGGGGTTGTGGCAGCCCGCGTGCAGCAGCACGATGCTGCGCCGGGGCAGGCCGCGCAGCGCCTGGAGCATGGCGTCGAAGCGCAGGCCGCCGGTGGCGGCGTCGTAGTAGGGATAGGTGCCGACCTGGAAGCCGCTGGACTCGAACATCGAGCGGTGGTTGTCCCAGGTCGGGTCGCTGACCCACACGCCGCTGTCGGGCAGCCAGGTCTTCAGGAAGTCGGCGCCCACGCGCAGGCCCCCGGAGGAGCCCACGGTCTGTATCGTCGCCACGCGGCCGGCCGCCAGCGCGGGGTGGCCGCGGCCCAGCAGCAGCGCCTGCACCTCAGAGCGCGCCTTCGGGTCGCCCTCCATCGGCAGGTAGGGCTTGGCGCCGCCCTCGGCCAGGATGCGCGCCTCGGCCTGCTGCACGCTGCCCAGCACCGGCAGGCGGCCCTGCTCGTCGAAGTAGATGCCGATCGAGAGGTTGACCTTGTGCGGCCGCGGGTCGGCGTGGAAGGCGTCGACGAGGGCGAAGATCGGGTCGCCCGCGTAGGGCTGGATGTGTTCGAACATCGGGGGGCTCCTGCTGCGCGGGATTATCGGGCGCAGGGGCGCCGCCCTCGGGCGCCGGCGCTCAGGCCGCCAGCGCGGCCTCGATGTCGGCGGCCAGGCTGTCGGGCTTGGCGCCGGGCGCGTAGCGCGCCCGCACCTGGCCGTCGCGGCCCACCAGGAACTTGGCGAAGTTCCAGGAGATCGGCGCCGCGCCGTCGGCCCCCGGCGCGTTCGCCTTGAGCCACTGCCACACGGGATGGGCGCCCGCGCCGTTGACCTCGGTCTTGGCCATCATCGGGAAGCTCACGCCGTAGTTGCGCTGGCAGAAGCCGGCGATCTCGTCGTTGCTGCCCGGGTCCTGGCGGCCGAACTCGTTGCTCGGGAAACCCACGACGACGAGGCCGCGCTCGCGATAGCGCTCCCACAGGGCCTGCAGGCCGCCGAACTGCGGCGTGTAGCCGCAGGCGCTGGCGGTGTTGACGATCAGCAGGACGTGGCCCTGCCAGGCCGAGAAGAGCACAGGCGAGCCGTCGATCGCCTGGGCTTGCAGGTCGTGGAGCGTGGACATGACGCGAACCCTCGAGGATGGAATCGCTTGATGCTAGGCCCGGCCACCCGGCACCGTGGGGCGGGCCCCGGGTGCCCGGCGGCAGCGGGGGGAATTGCAGACGCCGGCAGCGGCTGCGGGGCGCAAGGTGTACCGCGGCGTCAGCGCCGCCACGCGGACAGCAGGGCCGCCGCGAGGATGAGCGCGCCGCCCGACCCCATCGCCAGCGTCACCTGCCCCGCGCCCAGCGCCACCGCCGAGGCGGCGGCGAACAGCACCTCGCTGACCATCACCACCGCCGTCACGTTGGCCGGCAGCCGCGCCGCGCCGTACTGCAGCGCGTAGTTGCCCACGAGGAAGACCACCGCCAGCGCGAAGGCCCCGGCCAGCCAGGCCAGGGCCGGCGGCGGAGGGCCCGGCACCAGGCCCGCTGCGCCCAGCCCCAGCGCGGCCACCGCCGGCACCAGCAGGCCGCCGAGGAACATCGCCAGCGCGCGCGACTCGCGGCTGCTGCGCTGCGCCTCGCGCCGCAGCACCACGTTGTTCAGCGCGAAGCCGAAGCCGCCCAGCACCGCCAGCGCGTCGGTGCCGGTGCGCGGCAGCGGCAGACCGCCGTCGGCCGGCCACAGCACGATCATCGCCCCGGCCAGCGCCAGGGCCACGCGCAGCGCCGCCAGCGGCGTCAGGCGCTCGCCCAGCAGCACGCGCGCCAGCAGCACCGCCCACAGCGGCATCAGGTAGAACAGCAGCACGGCGCGCACCACGTCGCCCAGGGTCGCGGCCGTGTTGTAGGCGGCGTTGGTGACCCCCGCGGCCAGCACCAGCCACCACAGCGCCGGCGCCCGCAGCAACTGCCCCCAGGCGCGCGGGCGCCAGGCGCTGATCAGCCCGACGACGATGCCGTAGACCGCCACCGTGGCCCACAGCGGGTGCAGGCCCTGGGCCGCGAACCAGCGGAAGGGCAGCCACAGCACGCCCCAGGTGAAGGCGTTGGCGGTGAGGGCGAGCACCGCCAGCACGGCGCCGCGGTCGAGCGCGGGGTTCAACCGGGGCTCAATGCGGGTCGGCGCGCGCGATCGCGAGCAGGCGCTCGACCTCCTCGCGGTGGCGGCTGCAGTTGTCGCGGTGCCAGCGGCCGATGAGCCACATCGTGCCGGCCACGACGACGCCGAAGATCGTGATCGCGCCGAAGGCCGACATCCCGAACTTCGTCATGGCGGTGTAGAAGGCGCCGAGCCCGAGGATGCAGGCCTGCTCGTTGAAGTTCTGCACCGCGATCGAGCGCCCGGCGCCCATCAGGTTGTGGCCGCGGTGCTGCAGCAGCGCGTTCATCGGCACGACGAGGAAGCCGCCCAGCGCCCCGAGCGCCAGCAGGAAGGGCGCCGCCACCCAGACGTTGGAGATGAAGTTCATCAGGATCACGAGCAGGCCCATGGCCACGCCCATCGGGATGACGCTGGTGGCGCGGTCCAGCCGCATCGTGACCGACGCCACGACCGCGCCGACCGCCGTGCCGATGGCCACCACCCCCACGAGCGAGGAAGCCTGCGTCGTCGAGTAGCCCAGCGCCGCCGCGGCCCAGGCCAGCACGATGTAGCGCAGGTTGCCCGACACGCCCCAGAACAGCGTCGTCGTCGACAGCGAGATCTGGCCCAGCTTGTCGCGCCACAGGCGCGAGTTGCAGCCCCTGAAGTCGCGCACCAGGTACAGGACGTCGCGGCCCATGGGCTGCAGCGGCGCGCTCGTGCGCGGGATGTAGAGGTTGAAGCCCGCCGCCACGACATAGAGCGTGACGATGGCGGCGATCGCGGCCTCGGGCGCGGTGTCCACGCCGGTGTCGAGCGCGGGGAAGTCCAGGGCCAGCAGCGTCGGCGCGATGTGCGCGCCCACGAGCTGCCCGCCCAGCAGCACGCCCAGGATGATGGAGGCGATGGTCAGGCCCTCGATCCAGCCGTTGGCCTTGACCAGCTGCGACGGCGGCAGCAGCTCGGTCAGGATGCCGTACTTGGCCGGCGAGTAGGCCGCGGCGCCGAGGCCGACGATGGCGTAGGCCAGCAGCGGGTGCGTGCCGAACAGCATCATCAGGCAGCCCACGACCTTGATGGTGTTCGAGACGAACATCACCCGGCCCTTGGGGATGGAGTCGGCGAAGGCGCCGACGAAGGGCGCGAGCACGACGTAGAAGAAGGCGAACATCGGCACCAGCGCCGCGCGCTGCCACTCAGGCGCGCCGCCGGTGCGCAGCAGCTCCACGGCGGCGACGAACAGCGCGTTGTCAGCCAGCGAGCTGAAGAACTGCGCCGACATGATGGTCGAGAAGCCTTTTTTCATCGCATGTCTGCAGCGGCGCAGGGCCCGGGCACAGCGTCGTTGCCCTTGTCTCCTGTAGGGGCGCGCGGGTTATAGCATGGGGGCCTGGGCGCGCCGCGGCGCCCGCCTGCCGCCCGAATCCGACAGCCCGCACTCCCGATGCCCCGCCCGATCGAAGCCCTCGTCCACACCGGCGCGCTCGCCGCCAACCTGGCGCGCGCCCGCGCCGCCACGCCCGACGCGCGCGTCTTCGCCGTCGTCAAGGCAGACGCCTACGGGCACGGCATCGAGCGCGCCTACGCCGGCCTGCGCGGCGCCGACGGCTTCGCGCTGCTGGACCTGGCCGAGGCCGAGCGCGTGCGCGCGCTGGGCTGGCGCGGCCCGGTGCTGCTGCTGGAGGGCGTGTTCGAGCCGCGCGACCTCGAGCTGTGCTCGCGCCTGGACCTGTGGCACGTCGTGCACCGCGCCGAGCAGATCGACTGGCTGGCCGCGCACAAGACGCAGGCGCCGCACCGCGTGTTCCTGAAGATGAACAGCGGCATGAACCGCCTGGGCTTGCGGCCGGCGGCCTTCCGCAGCGCCTGGGCGCGGCTGTCGGCGCTGCCCCAGGTCGACGAGATCACGCTGATGACGCACTTCTCCGACGCCGACGGCCCGCGCGGCATCGCGCACCAGGTCGCCGCCTTCGAGGCCGCGACGCAGGACCTGCCGGGCGAGCGCAGCCTGTCGAACTCGGCCGCCGCGCTGCGCCACGGCGTGCGCAGCGACTGGGTGCGCGCCGGCATCCTGCTCTACGGCAGCGCGCCGGACCACCCCGAGCGCGACATCGCCGGCTGGGGCCTGGCGCCGACGATGACGCTGCGCACGCGCCTGATCGCCACGCAGGAGCTCGAGCCCGGCGACACCGTGGGCTATGCCAGCACCTACCGCGCCGAGCGGCCCATGCGCATCGGCATCGCCGCCTGCGGCTATGCCGACGGCTACCCGCGCCACGCCGGCACCGGCACGCCGGTGCTGGTGGAGGGCGCGCGCTGCGCGACCGTGGGGCGGGTGTCGATGGACATGCTGGCCATCGACCTCGGCGCCGCCCCCGGCGCCGGCCCGGGCGCCGAGGTCACGCTCTGGGGCGAGGGCCCGCGCGGCAGCCGCCTGCCCGTGGACGAGGTGGCGCACGCGGCCGGCACCATCGGCTACGAGCTGATGTGCGCGCTGGCGCGGCGGGTGCCGGTGCAGGTGGTGGACTGAGAGCCTGATTCATGGAACCACGCCGCCACCACCCCCGCGTCGACCCCGCCGAGGTCGAGTTCGCCGCCGTGCGCGCGCAGGGCGCGGGCGGGCAGAACGTCAACAAGGTCTCGAACGCGGCGCACCTGCGCTTCGACGTGCGCGCATCCTCGTTGCCCGAGGACGTCAAGGCCCGCCTGCTGGCCAGCGCAGACACGCGCCTCACGGCAGAGGGCGTGATCGTCATCAAGGCGCAGGAGCACCGCAGCCTCACCCAGAACCGCGCCGCCGCGCTGGCGCGCCTGCAGGCGATGGTGGACGCCGTCGCCCTGCCGCCCACGCCGCGCAAGGCCTCCCGGCCCACGCGCGCCTCGGTGCAGCGGCGGCTTCAGACCAAGGCCGCGCATGCGCGGCTCAAGGCGTCCCGGGCGGGCCGCAATGAATGAGAGTTCCTCCAATGGTCTTGCGTCGCCGAGCACCTGCGCCACGGGGGCTACCACTCATCCAAATTGCTTGATAGACTCAAGCATCTGGGCGCTGATGCCTGGGTGATGCACGGTCCGCTCGAGACTGCGCAAGCCCCCATGGAGTCAGGCGCATCTTGCAACGCTTCACCAGGCTTTCCGGGGCAGACCAGCAGTGGACGGTATCGAGAAGACGGGCGTGCACATCCCGCGCTACCGGCTCGGGCGCAAGGACATCGCCGGCATGTGGGGCGGCCGGGCAGGCAGCGGCGAACGCTCGGTCGCGAACTACGACGAGGACGCGATCACGATGGCCGTCGAGGCCGCGGCGCCCTGCCTGGACGGCATCGACCGCGACACCATCGACATGGTCGTGCTCGCCTCCACCACGCAGCCCTACCTTGAGAAACAGGGCGCCGCGGTCGTGGCGGAAGCCCTGGATCTTCGCCCCGGGATCGACACCCTCGACATCTCCTCGTCGCTGCGCTGTGGCACCCAGGCGCTGCGCGTCGGGCTCAATGCGCTGGCTGGGGGCGCACGTCGCGTGCTGGTGGCAGTGTCGGACCTTCGCAAGGGCCAGGCCGGCAGCAAGGCGGAAGCCGAGATGGGTGACGGCGCGGTGGCCTTCCTGCTCGGCCCGGACGCCGTTGTCGCCCTGCGCACGCTGCGGATCGAGTTCAACACCGCCATGGACCGCTGGCGGCTGCCGGGCGACGACTTCGTTCGTCAGGGGGACGAGCGCTTCACCAGCAAGGTGCTGTTCCAGGATGGTGTGTCCGGCGCGATCAGGGCCGCCCTGTCCGAGGCCGGCCTGCAGCCGTCGCAGATCCACCGGATTGCCGTGGCTGGCGTGGACAGGCGCGCATCGGTGGCCACCGCGGCAGCCGCCGGCTTCGATGCCACCGCGGTGGCCGGGGAGGCGGTCTACGAGCGGGCGGGTCACTGCGGCGCTGCCGCCGGCCTGCTCAACCTGGTGGTCGGCCTGGAGGATGCACGCCAGGGCGATCAGGTCGTACTGGCCAACTATGGTGACGGCACCGATGTGCTGCTGGCGACCGCCCATGCCGCGCAGCCTTTCGGGACGCCTGTTTCGAACGCTTTGGCCGGCGGCAAACCGCTGGCCTATGCGCAATTCCTGCGCTTCAAGGGCCTGGTCGAGAACGAGAAGATCGAACCCTACACCTCAGAGATCTCGATCTGGCGCGACGCCGCGCATCTGGTGCGGCTGCATGCGCCGCGCTGCAAGCACTGCGGCACGATCCAGTTCCCTCCCCGGCGCATCTGTTCCAAGTGCCACGCCAAGGACCAGTTCACCGACGTCGCGCTGTCCAAGCTTGGCACGCTGTTCACCTTCACCGTCGAGCACCTGTTCCCGATCCCCGACACCAAGCTCGTCACCGGCGTGGTCGACCTCTCCGATGGAGCGCGCCTGTTCACGCAGATGACGGATTGCTCCGCCGAGGAGGTGCAGATCGGCATGGGCCTGCGACTCACGTTCCGGGCGCTGCATCGAGGCGGGGGCTTCCACCACTATTTCTGGAAAGCGGCTCCAGCGGGAGCCTAGACAAGGGGAAGCGAGATGCCCATCGGTGGCCAGGTCGCGATCATCGGCGTCGGCAAGACCAAGTTCGGGGAGAACTTCGATCAGCGCTTTTCCGACATGGTGGTCGACGCCGCATTCCAGGCGTATGCAGATGCGGGCATCTCCCCGGACGAGGTCGACGCCGGGTGGCTGGGCACCGCCTTCGCCTACACCTTCTCCGACGAAGGCAATGCGGGCGCCTCCCTGGCCGAACCGCTGGGGCTCTACCCCAAGCCGGTCTCGCGCGTGGCGAATTACTGCGCCACGGGCATGGACGCCGCCCGGCACGCCGCCATGGCCGTGGCCGCGGGCGAGTGCGAGATCGCGCTCGTCGTGGGGGCCGAGAAGATGCGCGACGTGGGGCCGCGGCAAAGCCTGCTGGCGCAGCACGTCGAGCGCGGCCATCCCGTCTATGCCAAAGGGCGCACCGCGCCCGGGATGTTCGGCCTGATCGCCAATCGCTACAAGCACCTGTTCGTGGACCCGCGGCCTGCGATGACGGCTGTGGCGCTCAAGAACCACTACAACGGATCGCTCAACCCGTTCGCGCATTTCCAGAAGCCCTTGACCGAGCAGGAGGTTCTCAAGGCGCCACTGGTGTCGGGGGCCCTGCGGCTCTACGACTGCTGCCCGACCACCGACGGCGCTGCGGCGATGATCCTTTGCAGCATCGACCGCGCCAAGGCGCTGCGGCCGCACGACTACGTCGTGATCCAGGCCCTGGAGCTCGCCAGCACCACCGGATACTTCAGCGCCCAGTACGACCTGAACAACGACTTCCTCGGGTTCTCGGCCACGCGCGCGGCGGCGCGTAAGGCCTACGAGGTGGCGGGCGTCCGCAGCGCGGCAGCGGAAGTCCGCGTGGCCGAGGTGCATGACTGCTTCACGGTCACCGAGGTCATCAACTACGAAGACCTCGGCTTCTGCGAGAAAGGCGAGGGCCATCGCTTCGTGCTGGACGGGCGCGCCAACATCGACGGCACCAACCCCTTCAACACGAGTGGCGGCCTGCAGTCTTGTGGGCATCCCATCGGCGCCACCGGCGCCAGGGTCATGGTCGACGTCGTCGAGCAGATCCGGGGCCAGGCGGGCCGGCGGCAGGTCAGAGACCCTGTTCTCGGCTTGTGCCACACCCTGGGCGGGCCCGGATCCGTCGCCTGCGTCGGCCTGCTGTCCGAGAAGGACTGGCGCGGGCGGCGCTGAGCCTTGCCCCGGTTTCGAGAGATTTTTCCAACATCACACTGGAGGTGGTAGACATGCGTTGCGACAACAAGATCGTCCTCGTCGCGGGCGGAGGCCGTGGAATCGGAAGGGCGACTTCGATCCTCTTCGCGCAGAACGGGGCCAAGGTGGCGGTGGCCGACCTCAACCTCGCAGGCGCCGAGGAGACGGCCGAGCTCGTGCGCAAGGCCGGTGGCGAAGCGATCGCCATGAAGTGCGACATCAGCGTCAAGGACCAGGCCTTCAAGGTGGTGGCGGACACCGTGGCCCACTTCGGTCGCCTGGACATCCTCGCCAACGTCGTCGGCTGGTCGGACACCACCTACTTCGTGGACGAAACCGACGAATACTGGCAGAAGATCATCGGCATCAACCTCATGGGTCCGATCTACCTGTGCCGGGCTGCGCTGGACCCGATGATCAAGCAGGGCAGCGGGTCCATCGTGCTCGTCTCCTCCGACGCAGGCAAGGTGGGCACCAAGGGCGAGACCGTCTACGCGGGCGCGAAGTCGGGGGTGATCGGCTTCGTCAAGTCGCTCGCGCGCGAAATCACGAAGTACAAGCTGCGCATCAACGCCATCTCGCCAGGGCCGACGGACACCCCGCTGCTGTGGGCGCAGGCGCACCAGGACATCATCGACCGGATGATCAAGTCCATCCCGATGAAGCGGGTCGGCAAGCCCGAGGAGCAGGCCTCGGCCATCGTCTTCCTCGCTTCCGATGCGGCCAGCTACATCACGGGCCAGACGCTCAGCGTGAGCGGCGGCCTGACCATGAACTCCTGAGGGCCGCAAAGGCCCGGCGGCTGGCTGAGGCCTTGCCGCCCGGGCCGGCGGGCGCCTGCGCTCAGCCCCGCGGGTCGGCGCCGAGGAAAGTCCGCCGCGGGTCGAACAGGCGGATCAGCTGCAGTTCCTGCGGCGTCGGCGCAGGAACTGCCTCGAGTTGCGGCGACACCCGCAGCTCCCAGCCGCAACCCGCCTGGATCTTCGCCACCGCCTGAGCAGGTGTCGATCCCGCCGCGGGCAGGTAGCCGGTCAGCACGAGCCCCGCGGCATCGCGCTCGAAAATCGCCAGCGAGGTGACGATCGTCCTGACGCGCCCGCCCGGGCTGGTGACGTAGGGAACGCGATCCACGAGGCGCCGCTTCGAATGCTTGACGGTCACCAGGACCTCTCGCGAGGCGGATGCGATGTCGTTGGCGCCGCCTGATCCCGTCAGAAAGGTACCCTCGTCCGTGTAGGTCGAGTTCACGTTGCCTTCCTTGTCGACCTGCCCGGCCCCCACGGCGCCAAGCGCCCGGTTGGAAGAGCCGCTGACCAGGGTTCCGAGGACGCCCATGACGTCCGTCATCATCGTGCAGGTGGGGAGGTTGCGATTGGCAAACAGGAACGGCTCCCCCGGCTTGGGGGCGTAGCCGAACATCCCGATCTCCGCCATCAGGCTCACGTCGTAACCCTGCTCCTTCAGGCGGGTGCAGGCCAGCCAGGCAGCCAGGTTGGAATACCCGACGCCGGCCAGGACGGTTCGGTGTCCCTCCTCGCGGATGCGCTCCATCATCTTGCGGGCCGAGGCGACGACCATCATCTCGTCCTCGTTGAACTTCGGATCGCCCATCTCGAGCCACGCCGGCGTGGCCTCCAGCTCCCAGGCCGTCTCCTGGCCCCTTCCCATCAAGGCAAAGACCTGGTCCTGACCGACCTTGGCCAGGTAGGCGCGGTGGTCCGCCGTACCGTGGATCCATTCATCGATCCAGCCGCGAAACCGCTCCGGGCTGCGGCAGATCTCCTGCAGTTCGACGATGAAGCGATGGTCCTCCACATAGCCCGAGACGCCCGGCAGGCCGGGGTTGTAAAGGCCATACGGGTGCGAGCCCATGGGTACGTGGCAGACGGCCTTGACCACATGGCCCGGCACCTTGACGAGCGCGCTGTGGTTGCGCAGGAACTGCGTGTCCACGATGCGCTCGACACAGGCGATCACACCCTCTTTCGCCGCAAGGGCACCCCAGAAGCTCTCACCGTAAGGTCCGGACATCACCAGGTTGCCATAGGGGTCGGCCGCGACCCCCTGCAACAGCACCACATCAGGGCGAAGCGCGGCCACCGCGCCAGTGCTCTCGCCACTGCCGAAGGGGTCGGGCAACAGGGCGAAGCGCTTGCCCAGGTGCTCCCTCTCCATGTCGCTGCCGCGCAGGGAATGCACCGGGAAGAACGGCGTGCCCAGGGCACCGGCGATCAGCCGCGCGATGAGCGACCACAGCGACCAGTTCTCCATCTCGATGGCGCCCGAGCGCACCGCTGCCTGGATGATCGGGCTCGGACTGGCCGCCGGGTAGTTTTCGCCCGCGAACGACGCGATGACTCTCTTGACGATGCCCGACGCCACGACCGCATGCTGCACGCTCACCAGCCCGGCAGTCACGATCGTGAACCCCGGATCCGTGCGCCCGAACTGCCGCACGAGCTCGATCATCGCCGCGTTCGGCCGCGCACCGGAATAGCCCACGTGGAGGGTCATGCCGGGCCTGACGAAGCGCCTGACCGCCTCGCCCAGTTCCATCACCTTGTCCTCGCCCTCGCGCACGGGAACCTCGAAGTGCTGCAGCAGCGACGGGATCGATGGGATCGATTCGGGCTTCGTCATGTGTCCTCACCAGGGTCGAGCCGCATCGCGCCACCACAACGCAGCACGAGCGGCATCAATGCTCAGCCTCGTCGAGGCCTATCCTGCGAGCGATGATCTCGCGCTGGATCTCGTCGGTGCCGCCGCCGATGCGCATGAGCCTCACGTCCCGCCAGATGCGCTCCAGCGGATAGTCGGAGATGTATCCCCAGCCCGCGAGCACCTGCAGCATCTCGTCGGCCACCCAGAAGGCGCGCTGCGCGGCCAGAAGCTTGCACATCGCGATCTCGGTCACCGGGTACTCGCCGTCCTGGTAGCGACGCGCGGTGGTCAGGACAAAGGTCCGCAAGGCCTCCAGCTCGGCCGCGGCGTCTGCAATCCGGTGCCGCAAGGCCTGGAACCGGGCGATCGGCTGGCCGAACTGCCTGCGCCTGCGCGCGTATTCGATGCCCGTGTCCAGGGCACGCCGCGCCAGCGCGAGGGCGCCGACGGCCAGCATCAGGCGTTCCGCCTGGAACTGGCGCATGATGGCGTGGAATCCCTTGCCCTCCTCCCCAAGCAACGCCGATGCCGGGACCAGGCAGTGGTCGAGCGCGATCTCCGCCGTGTCTCCCCCGCGCATGCCCAGCTTGTCGAGCTTGCGCACGACCCTGAGCCCGGGTGCGTCGCGCTCCACCAGGAGCAGGCTGATGCCCTTGCTGCCTTGTCCCTCGGACGTTCGCGCAGCGACTATGTAGAAACTGGCCTGCGTGCCCTGGCTCACGAACATCTTCCGGCCGGAGATCCTCCACCCCTGGGGCGTGAGCTCGGCGCGGGTGGCCAGGCTGGCGACATCGGAGCCTGCCTCCGGCTCCGAGACGGCGATCGACGAGATCATGCGCCCCCGCAGCGCCGGCGCAAGGTACTTCGCCTGCTGCTCGGGCGTGCCAAGGGCCGCCAGCGGATGCAGGGCGACACCGCAATGCCCCAGTATGGCCAGGGCAAGGCCACCCCATCCGGAATAGTAGAGTTCCTCGACCAGCACCACCCCGGACAGGAAGTCGCGACCGCCGCCGCCCAGCTCGCGCGGGTAGGTCAGCGCGAGGTAGCCGTGCTCCCCGAAGAGCTCGAAGGTCTGCGGCGGCGGCGCGCCTTGCTGCTCCCAAGCCGCGGCGTACGGCTCGACATGCCGCGCCAAGAAATCCCTCACCTGCGCCCTCAGCGCCTCGTGTTCCGGAGTGAAGAAGGACATCACTTTCTCGGTCGATTCATGTCGGTGCCCTGCCGTCGCTCAGGCATCGCCGCACTGGCCGAGCTGCGGCGCGGGCGAGCGCAGGCTCGGCGGCGTGCGGCTCATGCGGATGGGGTTGGCGACCTGCGGCCGCAGCGTGCCCTGGCGATCGGCCATGAGCGTGATCATCTCGCGATCTCGGACCTGCGGGTGGTCCTTGACCTGCCCCACCGGAACGACAGGCGACACGCAGGCGTGCACCTCGCCGAGCACGGCAGCCCAATGGGGCAGCGGATGCTCGCGAAAGAGAGCCTCGAGCGTGACGCCCACCGAAGGGTCGTGCTGCGCCGCCGCCAGATCGGGCCGACCGAGGCCGCGGCACAGCAGTTCCCAGAAATGAGGCTCCATGGAGCCAACGGCGATGTGTCCCCGATCCGCGGTCTCGTACAGGCGGTAGTAGGGCACGCCGCCAGAATTCATGTCAACGCCCCGCACCGGGGGCGTGCCGGCCAGCGCGTGCATGATCTGCATGCCCGCAATGGCCACTGAACCATCCAGGATGGAGACGTCGATCATCTGACCCTCGCCGGTGCGCAGGCGATGCACATAGGCGGCGAGGATGGCCGTGGACGCAACCAGGCCGCCAGCGCCCACATCGGTCACCGGAAAGCCGATGACCACGGGCGGTCCGTCCTTGTGGCCGGTCACATCGAACATCCCGGACTCGGCGGCGTAGTTGATGTCGTGCCCCGGGCGATCCCGGTACGGCCCCGTCTGGCCGTAACCGCTCAAGGCACAGTAGATGATGGCCTTGTTGGTCTTGGCGCAAGCCTCGTACCCCACGCCGAGACGATCCGCCACGCCCGGCCGGAACCCTTCGACGACGATGTCCGCGCGGCGAACCAGGTCCAGGAACGCCTCGCGGCCCGCCGGCGACTTCAGATCGAGGGCGACACTGCGCTTGTTGCGGTTCACCCACCAGTCCAGTGCGGAGGTGTCTCCCATCCGCACCGGCAGATCCCTGGCAGGGTCTCCAACCCCCGGCCGCTCGACGTGCAGTACGTCAGCGCCAAGATCGGCAAGCATCATCGTGCAGAAGGGGCCCGGAAGATAGAAGGAGAGGTCGAGTACGCGAATCCCCTCCAGGGCCATCGGCTGCGCGGCCATCCGGGCGTCGCGTCAGCGGTACTGGCCGAAATTGGGCTTGCGCTTCTCCAGGAAGGCGCGCGTGCCCTCGTGGAACTCCTCCGTGCCATGGATGAACGAGATCATCTGGAAGCCGTGCAGCACCGAAGGCCACTTCTGGTCAGTGTCGTGGTTCAGCGACAGCTTGGCCACCCGCAGTGCCTGCGGGCTCATCTCGAGCAGCCGGTCGCACCACGCCCTGACCTCGGTCTCGAGTTCGCCGTCGGCGACCACCTTGTTCACCCACCCCATCGACTCGGCATCGCGCGCCGAGTAGCGCCGGCAGAGCATCACGATCTCCTTGGCTCGCTTGTCGCCCACCAGGCTGGGCAGCAGCTGGGTTCCCCACCAGATCGGCACACTGCCCATGGTCGGTCCGGTCTGGCCGAATCTCGACTCCTCGGTGGCGATGGTCAGGTCACACAGCAGGTTGAGCTCGTTGCCGCCGCCGACACACCAGCCGCGCACGGCCGCGATCGTCGGCTTGCCGCAACCCCGCATCACCATGGCCAGCTCGACGGACTTGCGCGACAGCCGGCGTGCCCCGGCAGGATCGGACTCTTCCTCCATGTTGATGTCGCCCCCACTGGAGAAGGCCTTGCCGCCGGTGCCGGTGAGCACGATCACGCCGACCTCGCGATCGACCTCGGCGCGCCTGAACGCGTCGGCCAGCTCGTCCAGGGTCTCGAGCCGGAACGCGTTGTGGACGCGCGGGCGATTGATGGTGATCGTCGCCACGTTACGGTCGACGGCATAAAGGATGTCCTGGTATTCCACTTGCTGGGCTCCTCGTCTGTGGTGTTTTTCGGGAAGAACGGACCGGATCGTCGCTAGCGGCCGACGAAGACGGGCTGCTCCCGGCGGCGGAACGCCTCGAGTCCGATCTTGACATCCTGCGAACGCATGTGATCCAGGGCGATGCGCCGCTCAACGGCCAGCGCGGTGTTCAGGTCCATCTGCATGCCCACCTCGACGGACTGCTTGATGTTCCGGTTGGCCAGGGGACTGCGACGCGCCAGCAGGCCTGCCATCTCCCGCGCCTTGGTGGCCGCCTGTCCCGGAGGAACCACCGCATTCACCATCCCGAACTGCAGCGCCTCGGCCGGAGAGACCCAGGAGCCGCTGAGCATCAGCCACTTGGCCCGCCGCTCCCCGATGAGCCGGGGAAGGCGCTGCGAGCTCCCGCCGCCCGGGAACAGGCCGAAGTTCGCGTGCTGGTCACCCATCTTCGCGTCCTCCTCCAAGACGACGAAGTCGCACACGAGCGTCAACTCGAAGCCGCCCGCCAGCGCCAACCCGTGCACCGCGGCCACGGTCGGCTTCCTGCAGGCGGCGATCAGGTCGTAGGTGCGATGCCACTCCTCCAGAAACGGCGCGAAGGCCGCCGGGTCGACCAGCCGGTCCCCGACGAATTCCAGGTCCGCTCCCGCGCAGAACACGCGCCCCACACCCCGAACGACCACGGCACGCACCTCGTCGTCGGCCTCCACCGCAGCGATGTGCTGGCGGAACAACGCCAGGCAGTCGCCATCGACGGCGTTCAGCTTGTCCGGCCGGTTCAGAACCAGCTCGGCGACCGCCCCGCTCTTCTCGAGCAACACCTTGTCCTGTGACAACTGATCTGCCTCCATCCCGTCGAGCGTTGACCGTCCGCCCTGTCTCATACCGGCCGCTCTTCGCATCGACCTGCCGACCGGGCACCCGCAACGCCTACCCCCCGAAACCGCTGTCCAATACAACGCCTCGTCGCCGGAAGAAACTCCCGCCTCAGGAGTGTGATGCGCTTGGTTGCTGGAGTCAAGCATCACGGACTAAGGGTCTTCAGCAATACGATCGGCGGCTGGACGCAGCATACTGATCGTCGTATCAGGTGGGTCCGGCGGCCATGGCATCCCATAGGCCGGCCTCAGGTGCCGCAATCGGGGCGGCTTGGAGGAAAACCTCATGCGCTTCAAGGGAAAGATTGCCGTCATCTCCGGCGCGTCGCGCGGCATCGGCCGGGCCACCGCGCTGCAGCTCGGGCGCGAGGGCGCAAGCGTCGTCGTCAACTACAAGAAGAACCGCGAGGCGGCCGACGCCGTCGCCGCGGAGATCCAGGCCTCCGGCGGGCAGGCACTGGTCGTCCAGGCCGACATCGAGGACGAGGCCCAGATCGTCGCCATGTACGAGCGCGTGCGCGAAACCTACGGCCGGGTGGACATCGTGGTGGCCAACGCGGCGGCGTCGGCCTTCAAGCCGCTTGAGCAGATCCGCGGGTATCACATCGACAAGACCTTCAAGCTCACCATCCACGGCTTCCTGTTCCTGACACAGCAGGCCTTGCCGATGATGCCCTCGGGCGGGCGGATCGTCGCCGTGTCCGGGTGGGACTCGTTCCGCTTCCTCAATGGCCACGGTGTGCTCGGCGCGGCCAAGGCGGCGATGGAGTCGATGGTGCGCTACCTGGCCGTGGAGCTTGGTGGCCGCGGCATCAATGTCACCGGCGTCTGTCCCGGCCCGATCGAGACCGACTCCTTCACGATCTACGCAAACCGGACCCAGACCGACGCCCAGCGGGAGTACTACGACCGCGTCTGGCTCCCCTATGTCCCGTCCGGCCGCTTCGGCAAGGCCTCCGAGATCGCAGAGGTCATCGCCTTCCTCGCCTCCCCGGCATCCAGTTGGATCAACGGCCAGACCATCATCGCCGACGGCGGCCTGTCGATCACGGCTGATCCCCGAACCTAGGCCACTTACGAACATGGACTTGACCGATCTTGACCTCAGCCCGGAGGATGTCGCCCTGCGCGACATGGTGCGGCAGGTCGTCGCGCGCGAGGTCGCGCCGCGGGCGCGCCTGGTGGACGAAGAGGAGCGCTTCCCCCGCGAGGCCCTGCACACCTTCGGCCGCCAGGGCCTGCTGGGTATCCTCGTGCCAGAGCAGTACGGCGGCGCCGGGACCTCGATGCTGCAGTACGTGATCGCCATGGAGGAGATCGCCAAGGCGTGTGGCGCGACATCGGCGACCTTCATGACGCAGATCCACGGCATGCTGCCCGTGCTGCTGGCCGGAAGCGAGGAACAGAAGCAGAAATGGCTGCCCCCTGCCGTGGCTGGCGACAAGGTGACCGCCATCGCGATCACGGAGCCGAACGCCGGCTCGGACGTCGCCTCGATGCAGACCGTGGCCGTGCGCGACGGCGACGACTACGTGATCAACGGCAGCAAGATCTTCATCACCAACGGCGGCGTCGCCGACTGGGTCTGCGTGTTCGCGAAGACGGACCCGGCGGCACGGCACGACGGCATCAGCATGTTCCTCGTCGAGCGCGGCACGCCCGGGTTTTCCTGCGGCAAGCCCCTGCGCAAGATGGGCATCCGCGGGTCGAACACGGCCGAGCTCTTCTTCTCCGACATGCGGGTCCCGGCCGCGAACCGCCTGGGCGCCGAGGGCATAGGCTTCGGCATCGCCATGGGGGCGCTCGGCGACGCCCGGATCAGCACCGCCGCGCAGGCGCTGGGGCTGGCCCAGGGGGCCTACGACATCGCCTTCGAGTACGCCCAGAACCGCAAGCAATTCGGCAAGCCCATCTACAGCTACCAGGCCGTGCAGCTCACCCTCATGGACATGTACATGAGCATCGTGTCGGCACGCCTGATGACCTACCAGTTGGCGCGCATGATCGACCAGAAGGCGCGCAGCGAGTTCTCGCTGGAATCGGCCATGGCCAAGGTTCACTGCTCTGACATGGTCATGAAGGTGACCACGGATGCCGTGCAGCTGCTCGGCGGCTACGGCTACATCCGCGACTACGACGTCGAGCGCTTCATGCGCGACGCGAAGATCACCCAGATCTACGACGGCACCAACCAGATCAACCGCTTCGTCATGGCGAAGCGCTTGCTCAAGAGGATGCGCGCCTGAGCGCGCCGGAAACAACGACCAGTTTGCTTCATCAAGGGAGTTCACGGGGCCGGCCCGCCATTGGGCCATGCGCTGAATGCGCTGCCGGCCAGAGCTTGTTCAAAGCGGAACGCGCGCGAGCACAAGACGTGCGTCCGTCCGTGCCGCGGCATATGCCGCATCGATCTCGATCCCTGTCCCAGGGGTCGGGGCTCACAGGGTTGATCGCAGTTCAAACGTCCGGAGGAGAAACATGGGAACCAAGATGAGTCTGATGCGCAGGGCCATGGTGGCCCTCGGGGTCATGGCGATGGCAACGGCGGCGCCCGCCCAGACGAAGAGGCCCGTTCAGGGCGTGACCGACAAGGAAATCGTCATCGCCGCCTTCGGGCCGTTGACGGGGCCCGCCAGCTGGATGGGCCTGGGAACCCGCGACGGGTTCACGATGGCCCTCGAGGAGATCAACAAGGCCGGCGGCATCCACGGCCGCCAGCTCAAGCTCGTCTACGAGGACGACGCCTTCCAGGTGGCGCAAGCGCAGACCGTCGTGAGGCGCGTGCTGTCGGACACCAAGCCCTTCATGGTCTATACCGGCACGGGCAGCACGGTCTTCATCTCCGTGGCGGACACGCTGCGCGCCTCCAGGATCCCCGTCTACAACGGCTTCTCGGGCAGCGCCGCGGCGCGCAAGTCGCCCGAGGTACCCACGCTCTTCCACGGCCAGGCCGTCTCCTCGACCGCCTTCATCGAGGACCTGGGCAAGCTGCTGGACGACCTCAAGATCAAGCGGGTGGCGGTCATGCACGACGTCGGCGAATGGGGCCGCTCGTTGTGCGTGCCGACCATCGAGCTGCTCAAGAAGCGCGGCATCCCCGCCCTGACGGTGCAGAACTACAAGGTCGGGGACACCGACTTCAGCGGTCAGCTGGTCGCCCTCCGCAACGCCAACGCGCAACTGGTCGTCAATTGCGGGCACTTCCCCGAGGCCAGCGTGATCCTGCGGCAGGCCAGGGAGCTGGGGGTGAAGTCGCTGTTCGTCGGTGACGCCGCGCAGGCCAACCCCTCCGTCTGGGGCCGGGCCGGCAAGGCCACGGACAACTGGATCTTCAACTGGTTCTCGCCCGCCTTCCTGTCCGACGAGACCGGGCCGATGGTGGACTTCCGCGCCAAGTACCGCGCACGCTACCCCAGCGCGCCGGCCGGGCGGCCCAACCATGCCGATACCTTCTCCTACGGCGACGCCTACATCATCGCCAAGGCCCTGCGGGACGCCGGTCCCGACCTGAGCGTGGAAGGCTTCACTGCGGCCATGAAGCGGATCAAGAACTTCCAGCCTTCGCCGATCAACGCGGTAGCCAGTTTCGACAACCCGAGCAACGAGGGATTCGTCGAATCGGTCTGGGTGGTCGTCAAGGACGGCAGGACGGCGGTGATGGGTACGAGCCAGGTCGCCGATCTTTCCAAGATCGCCTCAGGCCTCTGAGGCGCCTGAGGCCCCGGCCGTGCCCTTCGCGGCCGGCCGGGGATCACGCTGTGCATCGATGGAGGGAGGTCTCGAGGTGTCGACCGTCATTCAACTGCTGGTGAATTCGCTGACGCTGGGCGCCATCTATGCCCTGGTGGCGCTCGGGTTGGTCCTGATCTTCAAGGCTTCCCACCTCATCAACTTCGGTCAGGGAAGCTGGGTCATGGCCGGGGCCTACATCGCGCTCACCCTGCTTCTGGCGGGGCTGCCGATGTGGGCTGTCCTCATCCTGAGCCCCATCGCGGGGGGCGTGCTCGGCTACCTCCTCGACATCCTGGTCTTCCGGCGCCTGTCGAAGGCATCGGCGTGGATCTTTGTCGTGGCGACCCTGGGCGTCGGAGGCCTGCTGCACCAGATCGCCAGCGCGATCTTCGAGGAGAACGTCTACGCCTTCCCGCCCATGCTCAGCACCGAGCCGCAGCAGGTGTTCGGGATCTTCTTCACCGCGCAGAACCTGTGGGTGCCGGGGGCGGCCCTGGCCGTGTTCGGCGCCCTCTACCTCTTCTTCGAGTACACACGGGTCGGCAAGGCCATGCAGGCGGTGGCGCAGAACCGCATCGGGGCACAGATCGTCGGCATCAATCTGCAAGCCATCCTGGCTCTGACCTGGGCACTGAGCGCCGGCGTCAGTACGGTCGCCGCCATGCTGGTGGCTCCGCAGGTCGGCATTTCGCCAGCGATGGGGCTGCTCGTCATCAAGGGCTTCGTCGCCGCCGCAGTGGGCGGCTTCGAGAGCCTGGGCGGCGCGCTGGTCGGCGGGCTGCTCGTGGCGGTCGTCGAAAGCCTCACGAACACCTTCGTGTCCACGGCATTCAAGGACGTCGTCGTCTTCGGCCTCCTGCTGGCGGTGATGTGGGTCCGGCCCACGGGGCTGTTCGGCCATGCGGCCACCAGGCGCGTCTGACAGCTTGCAAGGGGTGGGTGCGATGACGACAAGCACAAGCTCCCGCAGGCTCGCCGGCGCGGCGGTCCTTGCGGCACTGATCCTGTTGCCGGCGGCGCTGGCGTCGTTCCAGCTCTACTTCGTCACGATCATCCTGGTCTACACCATCGTGGCGATCGGCCTGAACATCCTCATGGGATACACGGGGCAGATCTCCGTGGCGAACGGCGCCTTCATGGGGCTGGGGGCCTACACGACGGCGTTGTTGATGTCGCTGCTGGGCTTGAACGTGCTGCCCGCGCTGGTCGGCGCGATGGTCCTGACGGCCGCGCTGGGCTTCCTGGTCGGCATCCCTGCGCTGCGCATACGGGGACACTACCTCGCATTGGCGACCCTGGCGTTCCAGCTCATCGTGGAAACGGTGATCATGAACTGGACGTCGCTGACGGGCGGGCCCAACGGCCAGAAGGTGCCCGACGCCACGCTCGGGCCCTGGACCTTGAAGGACCTGCCGCTCTACTACTTCGTCCTCCTCGTCGCGCTGCTCGCCTTCCTGTTCGCGCGCAACCTTCTGCGCTCGCGCTTCGGCCGGGCCTTGATCGGCATCCGTGACCACGAGGTGGCCGCGACGGTGATGGGCGTCGACGTGACCTGGCACAAGACCTTTGCGTTCGCGCTGAGCTCCGCCTATGCCGGCCTCGCCGGGGGCCTGTTCGCGATCACCGTGGCCTTCCTGGATCCGCTGGCCTTCACCGTCTGGGAGTCCGTGAAGCACCTGATCATGGTGATCCTCGGCGGCCTGGGCACCCTGGTCGGCCCGGTGATCGGCGCCACCTTGATCGCCGCAGCGCCTGAGCTGCTGCGCGGGTTCCGCGAGCATTCGCTGCTCATCTACTATGCCCTGCTGTTGATGCTGCTGCTGTTCATGCCGGGCGGTGTGGCCTCCGGGCTCGAACGCCTGCTGCGTGCCATCGTCACTCGGCGCCATGCGTCCATCGCCACGGCCCCCGAACCCTTGGGCACCGGCTCCGCGCCCGGCGCGAAGGCGGTGCTGTCCGCGCTTGCCCCCGTGGCGCGGAGCGATGGCAAGCCCTTGCTCGAGGTCTCCGGCGTCGGCGTGACCTTTGGCGGCCTGGCCGCGCTGAGCAATGTCTCGTTCACCGTGTCGCCTGGTGAGATCAAGGGCCTGATCGGCCCCAACGGGGCGGGCAAGACGAGCATGTTCAACGTCCTGACGCGGGTCTACCAGCCCACCTCGGGCAGCGTGGTCTTCAACGGCCAGGAACTGCTCCAGGTGAAGGCGCACGAGATCGTCAAGCTGGGCCTGTCGCGCACCTTCCAGAACGTCGAGATGTTCGGCAGCATGACGGTGCTCGAGAACGTCCTCGTCGGCATGCACCACTCCCTGCAGGCGAGCCTGCTGTCCAGCGGTCTGGCGCTCGGGTCCCAGCAGCGCGAGGAGCGCGAGGCCGTGGAAAAGGCCACCGCGATCCTGAAGTTCCTGGACCTGGAGGGCTTGAAGGATGCCATGGCCAACCAACTGCCCCTGGGCACACAGCGGCGCGTCGAGCTGGCGCGGGCACTGGCGGCCGGCCCCACTCTGCTGCTGCTGGATGAGCCGGCCTCAGGCCTGACGCATTCAGAGGCCGACCGGCTCATGGCCGATGTACGGGCGATCCGGGACTCGGGCATCACGGTGCTGCTGATCGAGCACGACATGCGCTTCGTGATGGGCTTGTGCGACTCCATCACCGTGCTCGATCGCGGCGAGGTGATCTGCATCGGGACCCCGGACGAGGCGCGCGCCAACCCGCGGGTCATCGAGGCCTACCTCGGCAAGGAGAACGCCAGCCATGCTTGAGATCGAGGACCTCCATGTGGGCTACGGCAAGATCGTGGCCGTCCACGGGCTGACGGTCAGCGTGCGCCCGGGCAGCATCGTGGCGGTGCTGGGTCCGAACGGTGCAGGCAAGACCACCTCGGTCCGCGCCATCTTCGGCCTCCTCCCGGTGATCAGCGGGGCCATCCGCTTCGACGGAAACCGCATCGACGGCTTGACACCGGACCGCATCATCCGCAAGGGCATGGGCCTGGTTCCCCAGGGGCGCGAGCTGTTCGCCGGCCTGTCGGTGTTCGACAACCTCAGGCTGGGCGCCTACACGATCAAGGACGAGACCCAGATCCGCCAGTCGATGGACCAGGTCTACGACTACTTCCCGCGGCTCAAGGAGCGGTCACGGCAGGCAGCGGGCAGCCTGTCGGGCGGCGAACAGCAGATGCTGGCGATCGGGCGCGCTCTGATGTCGAACCCCCGCATGCTGGTCCTCGACGAGCCTTCGGTCGGGCTGGGCCCGATGGTCATCCAGGCCGTCTTCGACATCGTCGCGCGCATCAGCCGTGAGCGCAAGGTCAGCGTGCTGGTGGCGGAGCAGAACGCCCGCCAGGCTTTGCGCATCGCCGACCATGCCTACCTCATCGAGGCGGGCAGGCTGGTGACCCAGGGCAGCCCCAAGACGCTGATGGAGGATGACGCTGTCCGTGCGGCCTACCTCGGGACGGGCGCCACCACGGCATGAGACATCCGCCTGGAGAAGGGCAAACCGGGACGCCAAGACAGCGTCACATCACGATTCTCGGCAATGCCCGATGACCATGGAACCGACTAGCAAGAAGTACGAGCGGGTGACCCACGCGCGGGATGTCTACTCGCCGTCCGAGATCCGTGCCTTCAAGGAAGCGGGCCACTGGCTCGACAGGATGCTGGTCGACTATCTCGAGCGCAACGCCCGCGAGCTGCCCGACAAGACTGCGGTCGTCGACCGCGGAAGGCGGGTGACCTGGGCGGAACTCAACGCGCGCGCCAACCGCGTCGCCGCGTCACTGATAAGGCTGGGGCTGAAGCCGGGCGACTTCGTAGGGGTACAGCTGCCGAACTGGATCGAGTTCCTCGATGTCTACCTGGCACTGCAGAAGGCCGGGTTGCGCGCCGTGACGATGCAGACCATCTACCGCGGACGCGATGTCTCGTACATGCTGAACAAGTGCAAGGCGCGCGCGATCGTCATCCCGGATGAATTTCGCCGCTTCGATCATGTGGCGATGGTCGAGCAGATCCGCGGCGAAATCCCCACCCTCGAGCACGTCGTCGTGGTCGGCGCCCCCGGCCCGGGCATGAAGTCCCTGGCCGAGCTGATGGCGCATCCGGATGCCGGCGACCAGGCGTTCAGCAGCCTGCGCATGGATCCCGACGCCGTGTTCAAGGTGGGCTTCACCTCGGGCACCACAGGCCTGCCCAAGGGCGTCGTCCACACGAGCAACACGGACATGGCCCCCCCCCTGCTGACGGCACGCGCGCTCGGCCTGAACCAGGACACGGTCTTCTGGATGCCCAGCCCGATCGCGCACGCGACGGGATTGCTGTTCGGCGTCTACGACGCTGTCCTCTGCGGCGGCAAGCTGGTGCTGCAGGACATCTGGGACCCCGAGGAGGCGCTGGCCCTGATCAGTCGTGAGCGCGCAGTCTTCACCGTCAGCGCGACGCCGTTCATCGCCGGCATGCTCGACGTGCCGACGCTGCACCGCCACGACACGAGTTCCTTCAAGTACTTCCTCTCCGGCGGCGCCCCCATACCCAGCGCGCTCGTCACGCGCGCCAAGGAAGAGATGGGCTGCCTTCTGCTGCGTGTGTTCGGCCAGTCGGAGGCGCCGCTGCACACGCTGAACCACCCCTCGGACCCTTGGGAGAAGATCATCTCGCGCGACGGTCGGCCGCTGGACGGATGCAAGGTTCGCGTCGTCGATCTCGAGCGGCAGCGCGAACTGCCCCGCGGCGAGGTGGGCGAGTACGCGACCTGGGGGCCGCATGTCTTCCTCGGCTACTTCGAGGAGCCGGAGCTGACGCGCGAGGCCAAGGACGAGGCGGGCTGGTACTACAGCAGCGACCTCTGCACCATGGACGATCAGGACTTCATCCTCTATGTGGACCGGATCAAGGACATCATCAACCGGGGCGGCGTCAAGATCAGCGCCCTGGAAGTCGAGAACGTGCTGATGGAGCACCCTTCGATCTCGCGCGCCTCGGCCGTCGCGATGGCCGATCCCGTCATGGTGGAGAAGATCTGTGCCTTCGTGGTGCTGAAGCCGGGCGCCGAGCTGTCGATGGCGACGCTTTCGGCCTTCCTCGAGTCCAAGCGCGTCACGCGCCAGAAGTGGCCGGAGCGGCTCGAGATCGTGAGCGAGCTGCCCATGACGCCCACCGGCAAGGTGCAGAAGAACCTGCTGCGTGACCGCATCTGCGCGCCGGCGGCGCCTGCCGCGACCGGCGCGCGTTGAGCCTTTCGTGTTGCGCCTCCGATCCCTCTGACAGACCCAAGGGAGCCCCTCCCCATGGTGGACCACTTCTACTTCGACGACCTGCCCATCGGCCATGTCCAGGAGACGGGCGCCCGCACCGTCACCGAGGCGGACCTCGTGCTCTTCGCCGGGCTCTCCGCCGATTACCACCCCCTGCACACGGACGAGGAGTATGCAAAGAAGACGCCGTACGGACGGCGGATCGCGCATGGTCCCCTCGGAGTGGCCATGAGCATCGGCCTGATCAACCGTGAAGGCCGTCTCGACGGCTCGGCACTCGCGCTGCTCGGGCTCGAATGGAAGTTCACCGGGCCCATCTTCCCGGGCGACACGATCCGGGTGCGGGCAACCGTGATCGAGCGCTGGCTGACCAGCCGCGGCGACAAGGGCGTGGTGGTCCGTGACATCGCCGTCCTGAACCAGAAGGACGAGATGGTGCAGCAGGGAAAGATGACCCTGCTCATCCGCCGCCGCAATGCCGGGGAGCCTGGCGACGCGGGCATTGCCGGTGGGCGCATCGATCCCGGCTTGCGCGCCGGGCTGCACATCGGAGCCGCCGGCGAGATGCGCCGCCTGGTCACGCACGAGATCACCGCCGCCGGCATGGGCGTGCCACAGCCCGTGCTGGCCACGCCATACCTGATCGCCACGCTCGAGCTGGCCGCCGCGCGCGTGGTCCAGCCCTTCCTGCCCGAGGGGTACACCACCGTCGGTGCCCGGGTCGACGTCACCCACCTCGGGCCGGCCTTCGAGGGCGAGGAGCTCGTGGCGACGGCCTCCCTCATCGGCGTCGAAGGGCGTCGGTTCACGTTCGCGGTCGAGGCGCAGGCAGGTGGCCGCAAGGTCAGCGCCGGGCGGCACGAGAACCACATGATCCGTGCGGACCGTTTCTCGGGAGCCCGGCCCACCCATTGACGTACGCCGGCTGGGGGACCGTTCTCCCTCTGGCGTGGAGAAGCACATGACGACATCTTCGGATAGCGGCTCGCTCGGAGCCGAGGCACGCGGGCTCGCTCCCGGGCGCGGGCGCCTTTCCGGGCGCAGGATCCTGGTGGTGGGCGCGGGACAGAGACACGTCGACGGCATCTCGGGGCAGGCCGATGCCCCCGTGGGCAACGGCCGCGCCATCTGCGCCCTGGCCGCGCGCGAGGGCGCGGCGGTGGCCTGCGCCGACCGCGACCCCGCGAGCCTCGACGGCACGATCGAGCTCGTCGAGGCCGCCGGCGCGCGCGCCGTGCGCCTGGTCGCGGACGCCACGGACGAGGAGTCGGTCGAACGCATGGTGAACGGGGCGGTCGCGGCGCTGGGCGGCCTCGACGGCCTGGTCATGAACCTGGGCGGTGGCGCGGGAACGGGCTTTGCCGGCACGCCGGCCAAGCTGTGGGACCGCATCTTCGCCGTCAACACACGCTCGCACTTCCTGGGTTGCAAGTTCGCGATGCCCGTGCTCGCGGACGGCGGCGCCATCGTGCTGATCTCCTCGCTGGCCGGGTACAAGCCCGTCACGGGCTTTCCGGCCTACGAGGCGTCGAAGGCCGCGCTCGAGGGGCTGTCCAGGCACGCCGCGCGCGAAGGGGCGCCCCGCCGCGTGCGCGCGAACATTGTCGCCCCGGGCTTGATCGACACCCCGCTCGGACGCCTGGCCAGCCAAGGGCGCCCGGACCGGGCATCGTCCCCGGTGCCGCTGGGGCGCCAGGGCACGGGCTGGGAGATCGCCTACGCCACCGTCTTCCTGCTGTCCGAGGAGGCAAGCTACATCACGGGACAGACGCTCAAGGTGGACGGTGGCATGTCCACGCTGACCTGACCGCACGGCGCGGGACGACCCATCCGGCGCGGAGGCCTGGCATGAAGATCCGCATGACCGACATCCAGTCGCGCTACCTGAGCATCGCCGAGGCGCGCAGGCAGGGCGGGCTGCGCCTGGTGCTGGGCGCCTACGCCGTACCCGGCCCCTGGCGCGAAGCCTGCAAGGCCATCTTTCATGTCAAGGGCGTGCCCTACCAGCCCGTGGCGACCGCGAACGAAGGGTGCTCGGACGCCGACTTCGGCATGAACGGCAGCGCCAGCGAACTGCTGGCGTGGACCGGCCAGGAGAGCGCGCCGGTGGCCGTCTGGAACGACGAGCAGCCCTGCTCGGGCTGGGTCGAACAGCTGCAGCTGGCCGAGCGCATCGCTCCGTCACCGCCCCTGATCCCGGCCGACGTCGAGGAGCGCGTGCTGATGTTCGGCATGGCCCACGAGTTGTGCGGACGCGGCGGTCTGGGTTGGTGCAAGCGCCTGGGCATGATCCACGCCAATCTCACGGCGCTGGCACCGGACCACCCCGCGCGCCCCTACTGGAACCACATGGCCCGCAAGTACGGCTACACGCCCGCGGAAGCGGTAGCGGCACCCGCGCGGATGGCGCGCATCGTGCGCACGCTCGGGGGCCACCTCGAGCGGCAGTACCAGGCCGGGCGCAGGTACTTCATCGGCGCCTCCCTGTCGGCCCTAGACCTCTACTGGGCCACCTTCCTGGGTATCCTGAAGCCTCTGGACGAGGCCCTGTGCCCGATGGCAACGCCGATCCGGGCGGTCTATGCCGACACGCACCCACAAGTGGCGCAGGCCCTCGAGCCGCTGCACCTGCAGCATCGCGATTTCATCTACCGCGAGCACCTCGAACTGCCCGTCAGGTTTTGAGCCCAGGCAGCCAGCTCTCCACCAGCCGCACCCAGTACGTGGCGCCGGTGGACAGGCAGGCGTCGTTGAAGTCGTAGCCCGGGTGGTGGACCATGCAGCCGCCCTCGGAGCCCTCGCCGTTGCCGATGAAGACGTAGCAGCCGGGCACCTTCTCGAGGAAGAAAGAGAAGTCCTCGCTGCCGGTCACGGGCTCCTGGCCGGTGATCAGCGCGTCGTCGCCGAAGGTCTGGCGCACCACCTGCTCGCAGAAGGCGGTCTCCTGCGGGTGGTTGTAGAGCACGGGGTAGCGGCGCTGGTACTGTACCTCGGCCTGCGCGCCGAACACCGCCGCCTGCGCCTGCGCGATCTCGGTGATGCGGCGCTCGAGCAGGTCGCGGATGGCGGGGCGGAAGGCGCGCACCGTCAGGCGCAGCTCGACCTCGCCCGGGATCACGTTGGGCGCGTCCCCGGCGCGGAAGGCGCCCACGGTGACGATGCCGGTGTCCAGCGGCGGCACGTTGCGCGAGACGATGGTCTGCAGCGCCATGACGATGGCGCTGGCCGCGACGATGGAGTCGGTGGCGTGGTGCGGCATCGCGCCGTGCCCGCCCTTGCCGCGCACCTTGACGATGCAGGTGTCCGAGCTGGCCATGGCCGCGCCGGCCACGGCCACGAAGCGGCCCGCCGGCTTGCCCGGCATGTTGTGCATGCCGAACATGGCTTCGCAGGGGAAGAGCTCGAGGAAGCCGTCCTCGAGCATGCGCCGCGCGCCGCCCAGGCCCTCCTCCGCCGGCTGGAAGACCAGGTGCACGATGCCGTCGAAGCGCCGCGTGGCCGCGAGGTGGCGCGCCGCGGCCAGCAGCATCGCCGTGTGGCCGTCATGGCCGCAGGCGTGCATCTTGCCGAACACCTTGCTGGCCCAGGGCTTGCCGCTGGTCTCCTGGATGGGCAGCGCGTCCATGTCGGCGCGCAGGCCGATGCGGCGCGTGCCGCTGCCGGCGCGCAGCGTGCCCACGACCCCGGTCACCCCCAGGCCGCGGTGCACCTCGTAGCCCCAGCGCTCCAGCCGCTCGGCCACCAGGTCGGCCGTGGCGTTCTCCTCGTAGGCCAGCTCCGGGTGGCTGTGGATGCGGCGCCGGATCTCCACCATCTCGGCTTCGTGGGCGCGGATCTCGTCGAGGGCGGGGGGCAGCAGTGGGGCGTTCATGCGGGGCTCGGGCGAGTGGAATCGGCCGATTCTGCCGCCCCGCGCCGGCCGGGCGCACCGGTGCGAACCCGGGCGCGCCGGCGGGGCCTGCGGGCCGCGAGGGGCCACCCGCCTTGCCGGCTTTACGAACGGCCCGGCCTTGTCTCTAATCCGGGCTGAACGCTTGCACGCAAAGGCCCATGCCCCCTCGCACCTCAGATCCCGCAGCACACCCCCCCGGCGAAGGGCTCGAGGCCTTCGACCGCGTGGAGCCCATCGCCGCCGGCGACGCCGAGATCGAGGCCGCCGTGAAGGACGCCGAGCTGCCGGCGCTGCTGGCCGCGCTGGCCATGCTGACCGGCGACCGCGCCTTGATCGGCGCCGAGCTCAAGCCGCCGTCGCCGTCGATGACGGCCCGCATCGCGCCCCAGGGCGGCCTGTCCGCCGAGCAGCAGGCCCGGGCCAGGGCGCTGGCCACGCAGGCCCTGCGGGCCTACCGCGACGCCGGCTGCCCGCCTGCCGCCGCGCCGTCGCCGGCCTGGCTGGACGAGATCGTGTCCTTCCTGATCAAGCCCGGCAGCGAGCACTGCCTGGACCTGCTGCGCCACGAGCTCAACCTGCACCGCGACTGGGGCGCGCCGGGGTGGCGCGCGGCCGACTTCCCCGCCGCGCGCGGCCGGCGCGTGGCCGTCATCGGCTGCGGCTTTGCCGGCATCACGGCCGCCCACAGGCTCAAGCAGGCGGGCCTGGACTTCACCGTCTTCGAGAAGAACGCCGAGATCGGCGGCGTGTGGTGGGAGAACACCTACCCCGGCTGCCGCCTGGACACGCCGAACTTCGCCTACAGCCTGTCGTTCGCGCAGAAGCAGGACTGGCCGCAGCAGTTCTCGCAGCAGCCCGAGATCCTGAAGTACCTGCGCGAGGTGGTCAGCCGCACCGGCATCCGCGGGCACATCCGGCTCGGCCACGAAGTCACGGCCATGCGCTACGACGAGGCCGCGGCCCGGTGGACGCTGACGGTCCGCGGCCCCGATGGCGCCGAACGGCAGGAGGAATTCGCCTTCGTCATCACCGCGCTCGGCCTGCTGAACCAGCCCAGCGTGCCCGACATCGAGGGCCTCGCGTCCTTCCGCGGCGACGTGATCCACTCGGCGGCCTGGAACGACCGCATCCCGCTGGACGGCCGGCGCGTGGCCCTGGTCGGCACCGGCGCCAGCGCCTTCCAGATCGGGCCCGAGATCGCAGAGCGCGTCAGCCGGCTCGCCGTCTTCCAGCGCAACCCGCCCTGGCTGCTGCCCACGCCCACCTACCACGACGACCTCAAGCCCGGCCTGAAGTGGCTGCTGAAGCACGTGCCCTGCTACGGGCGCTGGTTCCGGTTCTGGCAGGTGTGGATCGGCGTCGAGGGCCGCCTGCACCTGATGGAGGTGGAGCCGGCCTGGACGCACCCCGTCTCCGTCAGCGCGGCCAACGAGCTGCTGCGCCAGGAGTGCCTGAAGGTGCTGGAGCAGCAGTTCGCCGACCGCCCGGACCTGCTGCGCCAGGTAACCCCGAACTACCCACCGGGCGCCAAGCGCCTGCTGCGCGACAACGGCATGTGGGCCCGCATGCTCAAGAGCCCGCACGTGGACCTGGTCACCGACGGCATCGCGCGCATCAGCGAAGGCGCCATCCACACCACCGCCGGGGCCGTCCACCCCGTGGACGTGATCGTCTTCGCCACCGGGTTCCGCGCCGCCGACTTCCTGTACCCGATCCAGGTGACCGGCGCGGGCGGCCAGGACCTGCACGCCCTGTGGGCCGGCGACTGCCGCGCCTACAAGGGCATCACCGTGCCCGGCTTCCCGAACCTGTTCATGACCAGCGGCCCCAACACCGGCGTCGTGGTCAACGGCAGCGCGGTGTTCTTCTCGGAGTGCCAGGTGGAGTACGTGCTGCGCGCGCTGCGCCACATTTTCGAACACGGCCTGCGCAGCATCGACTGCCGGCCCGGCCCTTATGCGGAGTACAACGCCTACATCGACCGCGGCAACCAGACCAAGGCCTGGGGCGTGGCCCACACCAGCAGCTGGTACAAGAACCGCCACGGCCGCGCCTCCCAGACCTGGCCCTGGGGTCTGGAGGATTACTGGGCGCAGACGAGCGGGTTTGATGCGGGGGCGTACAGCTTCGGCTGAGCATCGACTTGCGTCACTGAGCGGAAGTTCGGCACAGTGGCGTGAATGTCGGCTGCGCAGCGATTGCGGTCCGTCGTCGCCGGAGGCTCTACTCGGGCTGACCGCCACTAAGCTGCCTTGGACCCAGTGGCCCAGCGCAGACCTGAAAGGCGGCTGTCTGAGGTCGAGCGGTCGTACAACCTCGCGCACCCGGTCAAAGTCTCAGTGACCGCTGTCTTGCGCCGCGAAGTGGGCGTACCGACCCTCACCGCACCTTGGTTGCGCCATTGAGCTCCCACTAACCGGCCAGGTTTCCGGGAGGTGGCCCGTCATCTGGAAAGTCCACCGCTGATTTACCGCGCCTGGAACGGCGCCGGGCCTTTGAGTTCCGCATGTGTATCGGTGCCTCTGGTTCTACTGCCGCTTTGGCGCGCTCCCTCAGAAAGTCGCGAAGCCGCAACGCGGAAGGTGGCAGCGTCGCTTCATGCCGCGAGCAGATGACGAACTGGCGCTTTGCCCACGGCTCGGCGAGCCCGACCGTCACGACGCCCAAGGCGCGCGCCTTCTCGACGACGGCGCGTGGAATCACACTGATCGCCAGACCTGCTGCCACGACCCGTAGCGAGGCGTCGAACGTCGAGACGATGGCCCTGTAGTTGATCTGCCCGCCCGCTTGTGCAGCTGCACGGGCCAGCATGGCGTGCGCCGCTGTCGCGGGCGGCAGACCGACATGCTCATAGCGCAACGCCTCGACGTAGCGCACGCGGTTCTTCGTCGCCAGCGGATGGTCGGTCGCCATGGCCAACGCCAGCTCGTCAGTCCGGTAGGGGTGCTGTTCCAGCCCGTCAAGCTGAGCCGTGTCCCAGCAGACTCCCAGCGCGGCGACGCCGTCGCGGACGAGGCGGACCACGTCCTGCGAGAAGCGCTCCTCCACGACGACACGGATCTCCCGGTGCTCCGGGATACGCATGAACGCAGCCACGTCGTCCGGCAGCGCCTCGGCAATCGCCGAGGCGCTGGCCGCTACTGTCACCTGGCCGCGAATTCCGCCAGCGAATGCCTCGGCATCAGAGCGCATGCGGTCCAAAGTGAACAGCACGTTGCGAGCGTGCTCGAGCATCGCCAGTCCGGCCGGAGTCGGCTCGACGCCCCGACGCCCGCGCAGCAGCAACGGCGTTCCGAGGCGGTCTTCGAGCTGCGCGATCCGCTTGCTGATGGCCGACGGTTCCAGGTGCTCCTGTGCAGCCGCCGCCTTCATGTTGCGCAGCTCGCAGGCGGCGACCAATAGCCGAAGGGACTTGGAGTCGACGTCGAACATGTAAGTGTCCCAAATGGAAACGTTGGGTGTCTAAATCGCCACTATGCCAGCGGCTGTGGAAATCCTAAAGTTGAAATCATTGGTTGAGCTAAACAAAGCTCGCAGCCACAGGAGACAAATGATGGCCATGGATGTCGTCATCCGCGAGGTCGGCCTGCGGGACGGCCTGCAAAGCCTTTCCACCGCCGTTACAACCGACCGTAAGCGCACATGGATTCGCGAAGCAGTTGGTGCCGGCGTGCGCGAGATCGAGGTCGGCTCGTTCGTACCCGCGAAGCTGCTCCCTCAGATGGCCGACACTGGTGACGTATTGGCCTTCGCAAAGACGCTGCCAGGCCTGTTTGCCTCAGTCCTCGTGCCGAACCTTCGCGGAGCAGAAGCGGCGCTGGCGAGTAGTGCCGACCTGATGATCCTGCCGCTGTCGGCCAGTCACGCGCACAGTCTGGCCAACCTGCGCAAAACCCCGGATGACGTCGTGGCCGAACTCGGGCGGATCCGTGCGGCACGCGACGCCTCGGGCCGTAAGACGCTCATCGAAGGCGGTGTCGGCACGGCATTCGGCTGCACGCTGCAAGGACGGGTGGAGCCGGCCGAGGTGCTGCGGCTGATGCAAGCCCTGCTCGATGCCGGTGCGGACCGCGTGAGCCTCGCCGACACGGCGGGCTATGCGGACCCTGCAGCGGTGAGTCGCCTGTTCGAGCAGGCGATGAAGCTCGCCGGCGATTGTTTCTGGTGCGGCCACTTCCACGACACCCGCGGCCTGGCCCTGGCCAACGTCCTGGCCGCGTTGCAGGTGGGTGTGCGCCGCTTCGATGCCTCGCTGGCTGGCATCGGCGGCTGCCCGCATGCGCCCGGCTCCAGCGGGAACGTGGCCACGGAGGACCTGGCCTTCATGCTGCAGGCCATGGGCTGCGAGACCGGCATCGACCTTGACGTGCTACTCGGTCTCCGGGCCAAGGTGGCGAGCTGGCTCGAGGGCGAGCCGACACACGGGGCACTGTGGCGTGCCGGCTTGCCCAAGGGCTTCGCTGCATTTGTGCTGGCCGCGTGACCACTTCGAGCGCCGCCATGACGCAAGAGCTGCGATTCAAGGGACGCATCCTCTTCCTTTCGGAGGACCCCGTCATCCTCGAGCGCCAGCTTGGCGGCGAGAATCTCTCACGCGCCGACGCCGGTGCGCTGCGCACCGACGTTTCCACCGACGAGATCACCCCGGTCTGGATCTGCTACCACTGCGACGAGAAGCTGGGAGAGTATCCGTACCTGGGTCTGAAGTGCGGCGACCGCACGCCGGTGAAGGCGGGCAGCGTCAAGGCCGGCGGCTTCGGCATCACCGTCGCGGGCCGGCGCTACGGCAAGGGATCGTCGCGCGAGGCGTCGCCGTTCGCCGAGTGGTGCGCCGGCATCCGGCTCGTCATCGCCGAAAGCTTCGAGCGCATCTACCGCCAGAACTGCCGCAACCTCGGCATCCACACCTCGACCGACTTCGGTCTCATCGAGCGCATCCGCCGAGGCGAGTCGATTCCCATCGAGGAGTTCACACGCGGCGAGGACGAGGTGACCGGCGAGCTGATCCGTCGTGGTGGGCTGTTCAACCTGATGCGCGCACGCAGCGTCGGCTGGACGCCGCCCGAGCGACCTGCCGCGCCACGGCCGATGACGTATGCCGAGAAGGTCGTCTCGCGCGCTTGCGACGCGTGGCCCAGCCGGCCTGTGCGCCCCGGCGACCCCGTGTTCGCCCGCACCGACTGGCGCTATGCGCACGAGTACAGCTCGCCGCTGGCCATCAACGCGATCGAGCGCGAGATGCACGGCCAGGTGAAGATCGAGAAGCCGGAAGGCGTCGTGGTCTTCGCCGACCACCTGACCTTCATCGACAAGGCCATGCCGCCCGAACGGGTGAAGCTCGGCCTGCTGGACCTGGCGCAGCTGATGGCCAAGTTGCAGCAGCGCTTCTGCGAAAAGCACGGTCTGCAACTGCACGGCTTCCTGAAGGACCGTGAAGGATCCGAAGGCATCAGCCACAGCATCATGGCCGAGCGCTATGTGCTGCCCGGCCAGCTCGTGATCGGCACGGACTCGCACACCCCTCACTGCGGCGCCCTGGGGGCGTTTGCGTTCGGCGTCGGGTCCACTGAGATGGCCGTCGCCTGGATGACCGGCGCGGTGCGCTTGCAGGTGCCCAGGACCTGCCGAATCCGGCTGGAGGGCCACCTGCCCGCCGGGGTCGAGGCGAAGGACGTGGCGCTGCACCTGCTTCGGCTGCCCTACGTCCGCGACGGCCACGCCATCGGCCAGGTCTTCGAGTTCTGCGGCCCGGTCATCGCGGCGCTACCCACTGACGAACGCGCGACGCTGACCAACATGGTCGCCGAGATGGGTGGCTTCACCGGCATCGTCGTGCCCGACGAGGAGACGCGGCGCTTCATCCGCGAGCGGCGAGGCGTCGACGTCCGGATCGAAGACTGGATGTGCAGCGACCCGGGCGCGGAGGTGGCGCACACGATCGAGGTCGACTGCAGTGCGCTGCAACCGATGCTCGCGCAGCCGGGCGACCCGGGCCGCGGCATCGACATCTCCGCCCTGGCCGCGCCGGTGCGCATCGACATCGCCTACGGCGGTTCGTGCACCGGTGGCAAGCGTGCAGACCTGGAGCACGCCCACGCCGTGCTGCAGTGGGCTGTTGAGAGGGGGCTGCGCGTGGCGCCGGGCACTCGCTTTGTGTTGCAGGTCGGCAGCCAGGACGTTCGCGAGCACGCGTTACGCAACGGCATGCTGGCCACCTTCGAGCAGGCAGGCGTCGAGCTGATCGAACCCGGCTGCGGTGCCTGCGTCAACGCGGGCCCCGGTGTCTCGGAGCGCGCCGACCAGGTGACGATCAGCGCGATCAATCGCAACTTCCCCGGCCGATCCGGCCCGGGCCAAGTGTGGCTCGCAAGCCCGTCCACCGTTGCGGCGAGCGCGGTCGCCGGCCGCATCGTGAGCTTCGAACAACTGCGCGCCGCCCATGAGCAGGCCGGGCCAGGAGGGAAGACATGACAAGCGACACATCGACCGGACTGCCTTTGGAAGGCGTGCGGGTCATCGAGTTCACCCACATGGTGATGGGGCCGACCTGCGGAATGATCCTCGCCGACCTGGGCGCCGAAGTCATCAAGATCGAGCCGCCCGGCGGCGACAAGACGCGAAACCTGCCTGGGTTGGGCATGGGCTTCTTCAGGAGCTTCAACCGCAACAAGAAGAGCGCCGTGCTCGATGTGAACACGCCCAAGGGACTGGCCGCCGCCAAGGAGCTCATCGCCCAGTCAGACGTGCTGCTGGAGAACTTCCGCCCCGGCCTGATGAACCGTCTCGGCCTAGGCTACGCGGCCCTCGCCGAGTCCCATCCGCGACTGATCTATGCCTCGCACAAGGGGTTCCTGCCCGGTCCGTACGAGAACCGCCTGGCGCTCGACGAAGTCGTGCAGAACATGGCCGGCCTCACCTACATGACAGGTCCCAAAGGCCAGCCGCTGCGCGCCGGGTCATCAGTCAACGACATCATGGGCGGCATGTTCGCGGCGATCGGTGTGCTGGCCGCATTGCGCGAGCGCGATCGAACCGGACGCGGGCAGGAAGTGCAGAGCGCGCTGTTCGAGAACTGCTGCCTGCTGTCCGCCCAGCACATGCAGCAGTTCCAGATGAGCGGCGAGCCTGCGCCGCCGATGCCGAGCCGCGTCTCGGCGTGGAGCGTCTACGACGTCTTCACGCTCGCCGACGACGAGCAGCTCTTCATCGGCGCCACCAGCGACAAGCAGTTCCAGACGCTGTGCCGCGTGCTGGACCGCATGGACCTGGCCGGCCACGAAGCGCTTGCCACCAATGCGCAGCGCGTCGCACTGCGTCCCCAGTTGCTGCAGTGGCTTGGCGAAACGATCCGGCACCACAAGCTGGCCGAGTTGTGCCCGAAGCTCGAAGCCGCCGGCATGCCCTACGCGCCGATCGTCCGCCCGGACCAGTTAGTCACCGACCCGCACCTGACGCAGAGCGGTGCGCTCGCGGACATGCCGACCGACGATGGCGGCTCCTGCAAGGTGGTGCTGCTGCCGCTGCTGATGGGAGGCCGCCGGCTCGGGGTGCAGCGCCCTCTGCCGCGCATCGGCGAGCACACCGAAGAAGTGCTGAGCCGCCTTCAAGCCGGCCACCCGGCGATCGCCCACTGACCACCACTGACCCACGGAGACAACGATGACGTTCCACCAGATCTGCCGCAGACTGCTCGCGGCTGCCCTGACCGCCTTCATGGCGCATGCCGCCCATGCCCAGCCCGTCAAGATCATCATTCCGGCCAGTGCCGGGTCCGGCCTGGACATACAGACCCGCGCGGCGGCTCCGGCGCTCAGCCGCGCCCTGAACAACCGCCCGCTGGTGATCGAGAACATCACTGGCGCGGGCGGCCTGACCGGCACCAGTGCGCTGGTCAAGGCAGCGCCCGACGGCAACACGCTGGCGATGGTGTCGAACAACCACGCCGTCAATGCAAGCGTCTACAGGAAGATGCCGTACGACTCGTTGGCCGACATCACGCCGATTGCCGTGATCGGCGAGACGCCCTTCCTGCTGGTGGTCAACCCGGCCCGCGTGCCCGCCAGGACCGCCAAGGAACTCCAGGCGATTCTCAAGGCCAAGCCTGGGGGCTACAACTATGCTTCGTCGGGCAACGGCACGATCATCCACCTCGGCGGCGCCATGGTGGTCGAGGCGTTCGGCGTTGACGTGAAGCACATCCCGTACAAGGGTATGGCGCCGATGGTCAACGACATCATCAGCGGTCAGGTCGAGATGGGCGTGGTGGCGATCAACGTCGCGCAGCAGCACATCGCCTCCGGCGCCCTGCGGGCCATCGGCGTAATGGGCAAGCAACGTATTCCCTCTCTGCCGACCCTGCCGACGATGGCCGAACAGGGCTTCCCCGACGTGGACCTCGGCGGCTGGTTCGCGCTCATCGGTCCGGCCAAGCTGCCGGCTGCCGAGGTGAAGCGTCTGCACGCCGCGGTGCTGACCGCCTTCGCCGACCCCGAGACCAAGGCGGCGATGGACAAGCAGCAGGTCGTCATCAATCCGATGACGACCGAGGCATCGGCGCAATACTTCAAGAACGAGCAGGAACGGTACGCCAAGCTGGCAAAGAAGGCCGAGATCACGCTGGAGTGACGGCTACGCCAAGGAGATGACATCGACTGCCATTGGCCGACTGCCATTGGCCGACTGCATGAGTCCGGCAGCACGTCAGACAGCAGCCGTTCGCAGCTGGCCACGTCCGCCTTGCGCGGGTGGCCAGTGGCCTGCTGGATCAGATCTCTGTTTGCTCAGAGATCTCGAGTGCGTCATCGACCTCGATGCCGAGGTATCGGACTGTAGACTCCAGCTTGGAATGCCCCAGCAGCAGCTGCACGGCGCGCAGGTTCTTGGTGCGTCGGTAGATCAAAGTCGCCTTCGTCCTGCGCATCGAGTGCGTCCCGTAGTCGGCGCGGTCCAGACCCAGCTCGTCGACCCAGTGCCCGAGAATCCGGGCGTACTGGCGGCTGCCGAGGTGAGGCGAGTCATGGAGCCGGCTGGGGAAGATGAAGTCATCCGACTTGAGGCCAGCCTGCTTGATCCACGCCTGCAAGGCTTCCCGGGTGGCCGGCGTGATCTCGAACTGGACCGGGCGCTGGGTCTTGTGCTGCAGGACGATGGCGCGCGTGGCAACCTGGTCCCCATGACAAACATCTCGGACCTTCAAGGCGACGAGATCGCACCCACGCAGCTTGCTGTCGATGCCCAGGTTCAAAAGTGCGAGCTCGCGCACCCGGTGCTCCATCTGGAAATGGACGCGGAGCGCCCAGATATCCTTGAGCTTGAACGGGGCCTTCTGCCCGACGATCTTGCCCTTGTTCCACGGCTCGCGAAGAGCGTTGATGCCTGTTTTGCCCATGATGGTCTCTCATCGAGTTGAGGTCCATACAAGCTGCACCTACTCCCCATCGGAGTCCTTGCCATTGGTCAACCCTACCCCCATCGTGGGCCGGGCCGATGGACCGCTTGCTGGATCCGGCTGCTACTCACGCTGCCGGCCATCAGGAGACAGTCGGTCAGAGCGACAGCAACTGTGCGGCAAGTCGGTGGGTACTCCGCTCAATCTCGGATGTATTACCATATGATCACTTGGTAACACTCATGGAGAGCGTGCATGACGACGACGCTGACCAGTAAGGGGCAGGTCACGATCCCCAAGCGCATCCGCGATGAGATGCACTTGCTGCCAGGGGCACCCGTCGAGTTCTCGATCAACGCGGCCGGCGAAGTGGTTCTTCACCCAGCACGGCCCGCCGGACGCGCGCGCAAACCGACCCGCGACCGCTTCGATTCGGTTCGGGGTCGTGCTGATGTGCCCTGGCGGACCGATGAATTGATGAAGCTGCTGCGCGCCGACGATTGATGTTGCTGGTCGACACCAACGTCCTGGTGGACGTCCTGCAGAACGATCCGCAATGGGCCGACTGGTCCATCGCACAGTTGCGAGCCCGGGCCAAACTGCATGCTTTGGTCATCAATCCGGTCATCTACGCCGAGATGTCGTTGTCGTTCTCGACGCTTGAAGCTCTCGACGACGTGGTGAGCACCATGGAACTGGAACTGCGCGAGATCCCTCGACCCGCCCTGTTCCTGGCAGCCAGGGCCTACGCGCAATACCGCCGGCGCAGCGGCAGCAAGGGGCAGGTGCTTCCCGACTTCTTCATCGGAGCCCATGCCGCCGTCGAGGGATGGCCCTTGCTGACCAGGGACGCCAACCGCTTCAAGACCTACTTTCCGACGCTTGATGTGATTGCCCCCTGAGACGGTTCCTGATGCGATGCTCAATCTGTCGCAGAAGAGTCCTCTGTAGGGTCCCAGCCGAGTGACTGCTCTGGGTCGATTCGGGCCCATCGCGGCGTGCAGAAGCCGCAGTTCGAGGCGCTGCCCTACCGGAAGCGACGCCGGGGTCAGCTGTACAGCAATTCGTTGACGCTCGAACGGCTGCCAGCCTCGCTCAGTACTCGTTCCTCACTGCGGGCGGAAAGATCGCGCAGACCACGGCGAAGAGACAGAGCCGGCGCCGCGTCGTGGCTCCGGCCCGGGGATAGCCGAAGCTGGCCAAGCTGCAGCTCATGGAAGGCTCTCGCGGGGAGGTTCGGGCGCTGCTGCGGCGACTGCCGCGTGGCCTTCGATCGGCGTCAGAGGAGCATGGCACATCTTTTCGCCGTCCCACTGCTGGCCACACCAGCACCGGCCTGTCGCGTCAATGATGCAGGTGCCACTGCCGCAGCAGCGCGCGTCTTCGGTCATTAGCAACTCCATGATGTCGGCGTTGCGGCATTCTGCACGGCCCGCAAGTATCAGGCGCGCAAGGGCCACCCTGCTGTGCCCCAGACATGACGGTCAATCGTCGAAGGCTCCCCGCACCGCGTCGTGAGATGTCAGCCTTGCAGCGAGAGGACCCGTTCGCGACGAGCGGGAGCAGTCATTGGGCCGGACTTTGGCGCCGCGTGGCTGACGCCGCTGCAGGCCCTGCCGCCTGCAAAGGTCAGGTTCAGAGGCAGACCAGACAGCCGTCCCATAGGCCAGCCAAGGTCAGGAATCGGCGAACGCAGACACTTGCCGGCAAACTCCGAAGGGCGGCTGGCAGTCTGGGGCTATCGCTGTCCCCCGCCCAAAGAGAGGCAGCCCGGCCGCGCTTGTACGATGCATCGCCATGGCCCTGGTCTACAGCACTGATCATGGACGCACCTGCCCTGGCTGCCGCCAGCCGCTGGCGGCCTGCATCTGCAAGGCCGCCAGGCCCATTCCTGCGGGCGACGGCATCGTGCGCGTGAGCCGCGAGAAGCAAGGCCGCGGCGGCAAGACCGTGACCGTGGTGCGAGGCCTGGTGCTGGACGCCATTGCGCTGACCACCATGGGCAAGCAGCTGCGTGCCGCCTGTGGCGCCGGCGGCACCGCGAAGGACGGGGTGATCGAGGTGCAGGGAGACCACGTCGAACGCGTGATGGCCTTTCTGACCCAGGCCGGGCACCGGGTCAAGCGCGCGGGGGGTTGATGCCCAGCACACGCCGGCACCATCACCATGTGTATGTGGTCGAACTGGACGCCCGGGTGTGGAACGAGCCGCGATTTCGCAAGGCCAACCCCGACCACCAACTCTCAAAGCCGCTGGTCTATGTCGGCATGACAGGCACCGATCCGGACCTGCGCTTCGACAAGCACAAGGCCGGCTTCAAGGCCAGCCGCTTCGTGCAGCTGTACGGCCTGCGTCTGCTGCCGGCGCTGTACGAGGTGTACAACCCGATGCCCTACGAGGCTGCGCGCGAGATGGAGGTCGAATTGGCCATTGCGCTGCGCGAGGCTGGCTATGGGGTCTGGCAAGCCTGAGAACCCGCCCGAGCACAACGATCTGCATCATCAATCTGCATGACGGGCGCGGGTGACGGGATTGCTGACACGGGTAACGGGCCTCAACCTGTGACAGACGTTGCCACTGTCACGGCCAAAGGGCCTTCTGCAGCGTGAGGAGTCAGCGACCTTCGGGCGGCGGACTCACGGTGAGGGCCATCAAGCCGACTTTCGGTTCGACCACCAACGACGGCCCGAACGGCAGGTATACAAGGTACAGCTGACCGCGGGTTGCGGATGGGCGGTCTCCCTGCTCTGACGACTTCTTCCCTGCCGCGCGAACTGGCGGTACCGCCCCGTTGCGGGCATGCAGGCAACCAAGTTGGTTATCTGGTAACGGACATCTAGGCGATCCGGAACCCATCCGGGCTCAACCATCCTCCGCACCGCGCCGACACGCCCTTCATCTTCGGCAGACCTCGATCACGCCAAGAATCACTTGAACAGCTGCACAAGGTGCTCCAAGCACGCGCGAATACGTGGCAGGCGTTGACGCTCCGGGAGCATCAGTGCCCACACCGGCACAGGCGTGGATTGGAACTCCTGCGTGAGCAGGCGCTGCAGAGTGGAGCCTCCCGGAGCCTGTGCCATCTTCACCGGCAGGTGCGCGATGCCAAGCCCTTCGGCGGTCATTTGCGCGAGGGTGGCGGTGCTGCTCGCGCGCATGCGACTGTTGGCCATCAGATGTCGTCCGTCTGCGAAGCGCAGCCGGTTGAGCACCGGGTGCTCACAATTGGCCAGCAGTGTGTGCGCCATCAGGTCATCTGCGCAGCAAGGTGTGTCGCGGCCCTGGAGGTACGCTGCGCTGGCGTACAGACCGGTCTCGATCTCGCCCAGCTTCCGCGCGACCAACGACAGCGCCGTCGGATTGCCGGTGCGAATGGCGATGTCGACGCC